>NZ_JAGIPY010000009.1:0-280327 GCF_017813775.1 Labrys sp. LIt4 | reverse complement strand
AGCTGGTTCGGCCACCAGTCACGGTTCGAGCGAACCTCAAAACCGGGACGCGCTCCATGCGCTACCGGGCACTTGCCCGTGTTCGGCGTATCGCTTCCGTCCATCATTGCCTCCAATGGTACTTGCTGATGAAAAATGCCTGGCCGGGAACTATCACGTCTGAGAACGACAAGTGCGTGTCACGGCCGGCGGGACGAGTGGCATGCCGGGCGCGGCGCAGCCTTTGCGCCAGCCGCTCACAGCAAAGGAACATCTTGCAAACGACATTAATCGCGGCCACCCGGATTCTGTACGCCCTCAGGGCGGCATTGGCGGGGTCATATGCGTGATTCGGGTCGCCTTCGACTCGCATCACCGTCCCCGTTTAGAGCTTTACTAGAGTCTGATCATCAGTTTAAGTCAGCTTTTCCGATAGTCGCGATAAGGCTGGGTTATGAAGAATCTGACGTTGCGGCAGCTGCGCTATGTCGAGGCCCTGGTCCGGCACAGCCATTTCGGCCGGGCGGCGGATGCCTGCGCGATTTCCCAGCCGGCCCTGTCGATGCAGATCAAGGAGTTGGAAGAAGGCCTGGGCCTGGCCCTGTTCGAAAGAGGCGCCCGTCAGATCCGGCTCACCAGTTTCGGCACCGAGTTCGCCACACGGGCCCGCGACATTCTGCGTGCGGTCGAGGCGTTGGGAGATTTGGCGCAGGCCTGGCAGGATCAACTGGTCGGGCCGCTGCGCATCGGCGTCATTCCCACCGTTGCCCCCTATCTGCTGCCGACCCTCATCGGCAACCTCGCCCGCTCGCATGAGGGCCTGGACATTCATGTGCGCGAAACCGTGACCCCCAGGCTAATCCAGGAGCTCATCGACGGCCGCCTCGACACCGCCATCGTCGCCCTGCCGGTATCGGAACCTTCCTTCAACGAGGTCGCCCTGTTCACCGAAAGCTTCGTGCTGGTGCGGCCGAGCGAAGAGGAGGGAAAGCCTGTGCCGAACCGGGAGATGCTCAGCGAAATGCGGCTGCTCCTGCTGGAGGAAGGCCATTGCTTCCGCGATCAGGCACTGGCCTTCTGCAATGTTCCCTCCCTGCGGACGCGCGAATTGCTGGACGGCAGCTCCCTGTCGACCCTCGTGCAGATGGTCGGGGCGGGCATCGGGGTCACCCTGATCCCCGAAATGGCCGTGCCGATGGAAACGCGCTCGGCGCAGGTTTCCATCGCCCGTTTCGCCGATCCCCAGCCCTCGCGCACCATCGGTATGATCTGGCGCAAGACCAGCCCCCTCGTCAAACAACTCCTCGAGATCTCGAAAGTGGTCCGGGATGCGGCCGATCTCTTGAGAGGCCGCTGCGGCCAGCAGTTGCCCGACTTTCAGCACGCGCCTGCCGCCGTTCACCTGTCGCCGTGATCTCCTCGAGAGACAGATCGCCGCAGGCAATCCCGCCTGGCGGCTACCGGATGTTCGCGGTGCCCACGACCTCGCCCAGCGCCCGTTCGAGATTGCCCACCGTGCGGTCGATGTCGGCGAGCTTGTCGAGGCCGAAAAGGCCGATACGGAAGGTCTGGAAATCGGCGGGCTCGTCGCACATGAGAGGGACGCCGGCGGCCGCCTGCACGCCGACCGCAACGAATTTGGCACCAGACTTGATACCGGGGTCGTCGGTGTAGCAGACCACGACGCCGGGTGCTCCGAAGCCCGGCGCGGCAACGCTGGCAAAACCGCGCTGGGCGAAGAGCTGGCGCACGCGAGCCCCGAGTTCGAGCTGCGCCGCCTTCACCTTCTCGAAGCCCCTCGCCTCGGTCTCCAGCACGGCGTCGCGGAACCCGCGCAAGGCATCGGTCGGCAAGGTGGCATGATAGGCATGGCCACCCTTCTCATAGGCCTCCATGATCTCCAGCCACTTCTTCAAGTCGCAGGCGAAGGACGAGCTGGTGCTGGCTTTCACCTGCGCTTTCGCGGCTTCGCTCAGCATGACGATGCCGCTGCAGGGAGAGGCGCTCCATCCCTTCTGCGGCGCGGAGATCAGCACGTCGACGCCGATCTCTTTCATGTCGACCCAGACACAGCCCGAAGCGATGCAGTCGAGGACGAAGAGCGCCCCGACCCTGTGCGCCGCATCGGCGATTGCCTTCAAATACCCGTCCGGCAGCATGATGCCGGAGGCGGTCTCCACATGGGGCGCGAAGACGATAGCCGGGCGTTCCGCTTCGATGACGGCCACAGCCTCCTCGATCGGCACGGGCTGGAAGGGTTGCTGGCGCGCGCCCGATTCCGCCTGCGTCTGGCGCGCCTTCAACACGATGCTTTCGGTGGGGATGGCGCCCATCTCGAATATCTGCGTCCAGCGATAGGAGAACCAGCCATTGCGGATGACCAGCACCTTCTTGTTCTGGGCGAGCTGGCGTGCCACCGCCTCCATCGCATAGGTGCCGCCGCCGGGCACCAGGGCCACGCCCCCTGCTTCTTCCACGCCGTAGACGCGGCGCAACGTTTGCGAGATGTCCCGCATGACACCCTGGAAGACCTGCGACATGTGGTTGAGCGCGCGATCGGTAAAGACCACCGAGTATTCGAGGAGACCGTCGGGATCCACGTTCGGCAACAAGGCAGTCATCATCTCTTCCCTTCTGGCGCGACTCGCATCCGGAGCGGAGACACTACAGCAATTGGATCCGCCGCCAAGCGTGTCCGACCGGCGGTTCGCGCCGCATAGCGCCCTCCTCGATTTGCTGGATAGGATCGGGCCATGACCGGCTTCTGGCCGGGGGCTGCCTGGTGAGCAGGCCAGGCCTGGCGAAAGGCCTGGCCACATCCATGCGGTCACGCACCTAGGCCGACATGTCGCGATCGCGGTCCTGCCAGAGTTCCAGGATCGCCAGGATCGCCACGAGCGCGCCAAGCACGATGTGCCAGTTGCGCAACGGAGGATCATAGCCGAACACGAAGGGCTGTATTGCCAGCCACACGCCGCAGGCGAGCGCCAGGATTTCCTCCCAGCGTCGCAGGAATACCACCTCCAGGCTGGCGAGCGCTACGACGGCCGCGCCGATCAGGGCTGTGACCAGCATCACGGTCGGCGTTTCGGTGATGCCGAGCCATAGCGGGGATATGATGATTGCGACGCCGAGGATCATCGAGGCGATGTCCTCCCAGCGTCGGTGCTGCAAGAGCCCCAAGGGCCCCATGACTTTGAATGTTGCCATAACGCGCCTCCTCTCAGGCTACGATGAGCTTGGCTCAAACGCCCTTGAGGACCACCGTGCGCTGCTTGAGAACATCCTCAGCCGGGCGTTCTTCGCACTGCCTGCATTATCTCAAGAAAACCAAGTGATTTCAATGCGTCTTATTATCCTCGGCAGTCCGTTCGACGTAGAGTCCAAGACATTTTGGGAAGCGAGACCTGCGATCGACCGAAACCGTTCTTCCCTCAATGATATCATGGACGCATAGGCGGCTTATTCGGCGAAGTATTTGGCGATTAGAGAGGAACCGCCAATCGCAAAGGCGCGTCGAAACATAGAGTTGGAAGAAGTACGGTTCGAAGAAACCACACTTGGCTCTCGTATACCGTAGTACCGCGGCATTTCGCACCACGACCAATGCCGCTTCGAAATCGAAGGGCAGTCCTGTGCCGGAACCGGACATTGCGCAGGTCGAGGCCCGCATGCCTGCGCTCGGAGCATTATCACGGCCGAATTCAAGATCGATCTCCTGGCCCTGCCGGCGGGCAAACCTATCCTAGCGCGCGGCAAGGCGATCAAAGACGGCCGCACGCTGAGGTTCGGCCAGCCCGAGGTCTTTGCAGAGCACGTCTTCCGAATGCCCGACGAGCCTTACCGCACCGCGCCGGCCCGTTCCCGTTCAATCCTCTCGGCCTCATCGCGCTGCATCGTAGCAGCGCTCGGGCTCTGCTCCCAGCCGATCTATCGCGACGGCTTGGCCAGCAGGCAGGTCGTATCGATCAGATCCTCGCCGTGAGCCGGCGAGCCGTCCTCCCGGCGTCGGCTGAGTATATAAAAGCCCTTGCTCCCGTCCTTGAAGACCGCACCGACCACGACGATGGTGTAAAGGCCCATCGCTGTCCTGGCGCCGGGAATGTCATCGGCGAGCTTATGGAACGGGTTGAAGCCGGAGAGACCGTCCCGCGCCAGCTTGAGACCGAAATAGGGTGGATCGGGTGGCGGCAGCGCCAAGGGCGACCAGCCTTCCGAAAGCTGCGCTTCGCTGTCCTCTAGAGCTTTGCGAACGTCCGGCCTGACACAGCCGACATGGATATGAAGCTGGTTCTGGGATCTGTCTTTCGCCGAATTCACGGCCAGTGCGACCATAGTCCAATCGAGGTCGCGCCTGAGGATCGCGCCGAGATAGGAGCGCGCGGCCCAGCCATGCTCGAAATAGTTCTCCGCATCGGGCGCCAGCAGGGCTCCGTCCTCGATCCCGGTGATGCGTTTCGTCGGGATGAGCAGGTAATTATAGGGCTTTGTCGGAGCATTGTCCTTGAGGACGGCAAAGCCACGATCGACGCCCTTGCTGAGGTCGACCTCGGCGCAATGCTTGAGCTCGGCCTGCTGCTGTTGTTCCGGCACACATCGTCCATTGACGACCTTCCAGAGGGCATCGGGATCGAGAAACCTTGCGAGGAAGAAGAACGGGGCGAGGCCGGCCAGTGCGGCGGCGATGGCGGGAGCCATCACGCTTCTGCGCCAGCCGATCGCGCGCATCCTCGTGCCTTTCTTTCCTTGGGCCATCGATCCCGATGGCCCGCCCCACACACCCGGAGCCGTCAAAGGCTCGGCATGTGCGAACGCGCTCCTGCTATCGAGCCAAGTAGTCGCCCTGCATGAAACCTTCATTAAGGAAGCCGATCACCGTATCGAAAGCCTGCGCCCTGTTTCTTTCCATGAGCACCATGTGCGTTGCCTGCCCGATCTCGACGAACCGCTTGTAAGGCGCTGTGGTGAGACGGGCGAACAGGTCATGCGCCATGTCGAACCGGACGTCGACATCCCACTCCGCACCGATCACGAGCACCGGACAGCTTATGCCGGCCGGATCGTAGAGCGGCCTGCCAGCGGTCCAATGCTCGCGCACGTCCTGCACGGCACCGGAAGGAGCTCTGATCGTGCCCGGCATGGGCGAATTCGCATCGGTCGCCAGGGTCGCCTTCTCCCAGGTCTCGAACCAGCCCTTGGGAATCAGGCTCCCCCTCGCCTCTTCGGGCGCCGGCGCTTGCCATCCTGCCTCGAAAGCCCGCGGGCTCACCAGGCGATAGGCTCCCAGCGGCCCTCCCGCATCAATGCGCAATGGCTTTTCCGAGAGCCAGAGGGGCGTCACCAGCACCAATTTCTCGACAGGCGCTTCGGGCCGGCTGGCAAGGATGCCGGCAATTGTCGCGCCCCAGGACATGCCGAGCACACTGAGCCGCGCGATGCCACGCTCGCGGCGGATGAAGTCGACCGCCGCGGCAAGGTCCCGCGCCGCCGTGAGGGCCGGCGTCTGAGGAACGCCGCCTTCAGGCGGCTGCTCCATCTCGGGCGGACGGGTGGAGCCACCATAGCCGCGCGCATCGACGGCCCAGACATCGTAGCCCGCACGTGCCAATACATCCATGAACGATCCCTCGCCTACGAGCACGTCGAACAGGCTCGCCGATGAAAACGTCGCACCGTGCATCATCACCAGGGTTCGCTCGGGGCTGAAGGTGTTCATACCGTCCGGCCGCTTGTTGAGGAGCTGCAGCTGGACGCCCGGCGTGTCGCTCGCGATCAGCTGGGCCCGGGCAATGATGTGCGGTATCGACAGGGTTTCGGTTGAAGTCATGACAGGTTCCTCGATCAGACGAATTGCCAGCTGAAGGCGTTGCCGTCGCGGCGGACGCGGCCGGCGGAGGTCTCTGCAAAATGCGTGGTCAGTACCAGGGCGCCGGTCTCGGCGGCATGGTTCAGTGCCCAGTGGCGCGAGGCCGTGGCCGCCTGCGGAAACTCGCAATAGGCCGAGTTCCAGTCTGGCCTGGCAATCTGGAGGGGATGATGCAGCACATCGCCCCAGAACAGGGCGTATTCGCCTTCGGAGCGAAAGCCGATCGAGGCGTGATCGATACTGTGGCCGGGGCTGGGAAGGAAGAAGAAGCCCTCCTCCGCCTGCGAGCCATCCACCGTGATTTCGCGGGCGAGCCCAGCTTCGACAATGGGAACCACGCTGTCTTCGTAGACGCCGGGTAGCGGCAGGCGTGCCATGGGACCGAGGCCCGCTTCGGCTCGCAGATCCATATCCGAACCCGTCGCCGCCGCGAGCGCCGCGTTATAGGCGCGTTCACGGGCGGAAAAGACATGGCGGGCGTTCGGAAAGGTCGGGACCCAATGCTCTCCCGTCCAGCTCGTATTCCATCCGACATGATCGGCATGAATGTGGGTCAGCAGGACCAGATCGACGTCGTCCGCCCTGACGCCCGCCGCCTCCAGGCGCTCGAGAAACGGCTCGTTGAGATGATGCAGTACCGCCAGGCCCGGCCGTTCCTTGTCGTTGCCGGAGCCCGTGTCGACGAGGATGACCCGATCGGGCGTCGTCACCAGCCAGGCGTGGATGCTCTGGCGCAACAGCCCCGTGTGCCGATCGACCGATCCCGGTCCCAGCCTTCGCGCTTCGTCGGCTCCGGCGGCGGGATCGTAATCGGGATAGAGAAGGGTTGGGTCGACCCCATCGAGTGCCAACTCCGGAATCTTGGTGATGGTGGCTGCACCGACCCGATAGGATCCGAAGGCGCGTTCCATGTCCTGCTCCCTATGCTTGACGTCTGCCGTCTCGAAGAAAGGCATTGTCCGGTGCAGGATTTAGCTCTATCGAGATCATATTAGAAATCGATACGGCTCATGTCGCGCATCAACCATTTCGATCTTCGCTCCTTCGACCTCAACCTGCTGGTGGCTTTCGATGCCCTGATGCAGGAGCGCAGTGTCACGCGGGCGGCAACCCGTCTCAAGGTTGGACAGCCGGCGATGAGCCACAGCCTGTCGACCTTGCGCGTGCTGCTGCAGGACGAACTCTTCGTCCGCGTGGGAACTGTGATGCAGCCAACCGCCTATGCTTTCGCCCTGGCCGAACCCATCCGCGTCGCGCTGGCACAGATTCAGGCTGCTCTCCATGCCCCCTCGATCTTCGAGCCGGCAACCGAAGAGCGCACCTTCCGCCTTGGCTTCTCCAGCGAGGTCGAACTCTTGCTGATACCCGAACTCACGGCACGCCTTCGCCGCGCCGCACCCGGCGTGAGGCTGCTTAGCCGGCAGACCGGAAGCGACGAGGTCCATCGCCTGCTGGATGACGGCACCCTGGACCTTGCCGTCGGCTGCTTCCAAGCCGTCGCTCAGCGCCACAAGGCGCAATTCCTGTTCGAGCAGGCCTTGAGCTGCGTCTTCAATCCTGGCCAGCTCGATATCGGCATGTCGATCAGCCTGACCGATTATCTGGCGCTGCCACATGCGCTGGTCACGCTGACCGACAGCCTGCAAGGTTGCCTTGAAGCCGCCCTCGACGCCATCGATGCCAAGCTCAACGTGGTATCGGCATCGTCCGAGTTTCTGAGCGTGCTGGCGACGGTAGCCGCCTCCCCGACGATCACGACGATACCAACGCGCATGGCGCAGCTTTACGGGCCGCGCTTCGGCCTGGCGGCGCGCCCCGCTCCGCTCGATCTCACGCTGCCAGCTGTCTCGATGGTCTGGTCGGCCCGCCTCGATCAGGATCCGGCTTCGTCCTGGTTCAGGACCGAGGTTGCCGATACGCTCCGCGCCTTCGAGCAGGAGACCGGGAACGCACCGGGACAAAGGAGCCGAACGGAATTGACGTTGGAATTGGCAGGGGCACGATGACAGTCCTGAAAATCATTCGCATCGCCGCTTGGAGCGCCGTCGCCGGAGCCACGCTCCTACTCGCGGCGAATACCGTGCTGCCGCAAGCCTGGAAAGACGGGGCTGCCAAGCCGGCGACCGACCGGCCCGTCATGGACATGGCCAGGGTCGGCGGCCCCTTCCGGCTCAGCTCGCACAAGGGAGAGACGATCGACAATGCGCGTCTGGCCGGCAAGCCCTATCTTGCCTTTTTCGGCTTCACCCATTGCCCCGACGTCTGCCCGACCACCCTGTCCGATCTCACGGAACTGATGGGCACGCTCGGCCCCGCCGCCGATGCTTTCAACGTCCTCTTCGTCACCGTCGATCCCGAACGGGACAGCCAGGAGCTTCTGGCGCAATACATGGCCTCGTTCGATGCGCGCATCCTCGCCTTGCGCGGCAGTCGGGCGGATACCGACGCCGTGGTGAAGGCCTTTGCCGCCTATGCCCGCAAGGTACCGATGGAGGGCGGCGAGTACACCATGGATCATAGCGCCGGCGTCTATGTGATGGACGCCAATGGCAAGTTCGCCAGTATGCTGGACCTGCACGAACCGCGCGAGACCAAACTTCAGAAATTACGTCGAATTATCGATTCAAAAGCCTGAAAATGAAAAGAAATTCAGTTAAGAAGATCCTTCGAAGCCTTTCGGTTGCGGCGCTGGTTTCCCTGCCCGGCCTTGCCAATGCGGCCGGGCCGACCGTCGAGATCCTCACCACCGGGGGCTGCAGTTGCTGCCTCGCCTGGGCCCGCCATCTGCAGGAACAGGGCTATGCGACGGATGTCCGGCAACTTCCGTCGGAGGAGTTCCAGCGGCGCAAGCTCCAATCGGGCGTCAAGCCGGATCTCGCCTCCTGCCATACCGGCTTGATCGGCGGCTATGTCATCGAAGGCCATGTTCCGGCTCGCGAGATTGCGCGCCTGCTCTCCGAACGCCCCGATGCGGTCGGGCTGGCGGTACCCGACATGCCCATCGGTTCGCCCGGCATGGGCGAAGGCAGCGCCGATGCCGAGCCATACGATGTCCTGCTGCTGCGCAAGGACGGGACCACCCAGGTTTTTGCCCGCTATCGATAGCAGCGGCGGCTGCCCCGACGCCGGTCGCGTCGCTTTGCCGCGGCTTGCCGGGGGCGGCAAAGCACACCTCTGCATCACGCCACCCTTCTGGGTTCCCCGGCAGCGTATTTTGGCTGTGAACGGTGCGCACATGCACGGACGAATCAACGATGATGCGCTAGATTGAGCTTTGTTGATCAGCCGATTCATACTTGCGGCGATGGCCACAAGCGTGAGGTGGCGGAGCGACGAACATTAATTTTTCGATCGCATCTGGATAAAAATACTTACCGGCACCAGACTACCATAATCTGCCGCAATCTTAGCGGATGTTCTTTGTGAGTCACTCGGAACTCTACGGGTTTCCTGCAGTTGAGTGAGCAAGGGCGCAGTCGACCCGATCAGCCACCATGGGAGGCTGCCATGACTGAGAGAAGCGACGTTTTCGACCTGTTTGCGGAACATTATACCAATGCGGCCCAGGAGGAGATGAGCCTCCAGCAATATTTGCTGGCGTGCCGCGAGGACCCGTCGATGTACGCCTCCGCGGCCGAGCGGATGATCGACGCGATCGGCGAGCCGAGACTGGTCGATACCAGCAAGGACGAGCGCCTCGGGCGGATTTTCGCCAACCGCACGGTCAAGACATATCCGGCCTTCGCCGATTTTTACGGCATGGAGGATACGATCGAGCGTCTCGTCGGCTATTTTCGCTATGCCTCCCAGGGCCTGGAAGAACGCAAGCAGATCCTCTACCTCCTCGGTCCCGTTGGCGGCGGCAAGTCTTCCCTGGCGGAACGGCTGAAGAAGCTGATGGAAGAACGCCCCATCTACACGCTCAAGGTCGGCGGTAAGATAAGCCCGATCTTCGAATCGCCGCTCGGCCTCTTCAATCCGGACCGGATGGGCGACCTCCTGGAAGACAAATATGGCATCGCACGGCGGCGTCTGAACGGCCTGATTTCCCCATGGGCGGCCAAGCGCCTCGACGAATTGTCCGGCGACATTTCCAAATTCAGCGTCGTCAAACTGGTGCCCTCGCGGCTGCGCCAGATCGGCATCGCCAAGACCGAGCCCGGCGATGAAAACAACCAGGACGTTTCGGCTCTGGTCGGCAAGGTCGATATCCGCCAGCTGGAACATTTCAGCCAATCGGATCCCGACGCCTATTCCTACAGCGGCGGGCTCAACCGCACGACCCAGGGGCTGCTCGAATTTGTCGAGATGTTCAAGGCGCCGATCAAGGTTCTGCACCCCCTGCTCACCGCCACCCAGGAGGGCAGCTACAACGGCACCGAGAATTTCGGCGCCTTCCCCTATCAGGGCATCGTCGTGGCCCATTCCAACGAGTCGGAATGGCTGCAGTTCAAGAGCAACAAGAACAACGAAGCCTTTCTCGACCGCATTCTCGTGGTCAAGGTTCCCTATTGCCTGCGTGTCACCGAGGAAAGGCAGATCTACGAGAAGCTGCTGCGCGAAAGCGAACTGGCAAGCAGCCCCTGTGCGCCGGAAGTGCTCGACATTCTCAGCCGATTCTCGGTGTCGACCCGGCTGGCCGAGTTCGACAATTCGCCGCTCTACACCAAGATGCGCATCTATGACGGCGAAAATCTCAAGGAGCTGGATCCCAAGGCGAAGGCCGTTCAGGAATATCGCGACGCCGCCGGCGTCGACGAGGGCATGACGGGCGTCAGCACGCGCTTTGCCTTCAAGATCCTGTCGCAGACCTTCAACTACGACACCCAGGAACTGGCCGCCGATCCCGTGCATCTGATGTACATCCTGGAGGAGGCGATCAAGCGCGAGCAGTTCGCGAAGGAGACGGAAACGGCCTATCTCGACTTCATCAAGTCGGAGCTGGCGAGCCGCTACGCCGAATTCATCGGACACGAGATTCAGAAGGCCTATCTGGAATCCTATTCGGAATATGGCCAGAACCTGTTCGACCGCTACATCGCCTATGCCGATGCCTGGGTCGAGGATCAGGATTATAAGGATCCCGATACCGGCCAGGTTCTCAACCGCGAGGTGCTGGACAAGGAGCTGTCCCAGATCGAGAAGCCGGCGGGCATCGCCAACCCCAAGGATTTCCGCAACGAGGTGGTGAAATTCACGCTTCGCGCCCGCGCCAAGAACCATGGCCGCAACCCGGCCTGGACCAGTTATGAAAAGCTGCGCGAAGTCATCGAGAAGCGGATGTTCGGGCAGGTGGAGGATCTCCTGCCGGTGATCAGCTTCGGCTCCAAGCAGGACAGCGTCACCGAGAAACGGCATACGGAATTCGTGCAGCGTATGGTGGAGCGCGGCTACACCAAGCGGCAGGTGCGTCGGCTGGTGGATTGGTATATGCGTGTAAACAAGGCGGGTTGATCCCGGCCGGGTGGGGTCCCCATGCCAATCTTCATCGATCGCCGCCTCAACCCCAAGGACAAGAGCCTGGGCAATCGCCAGCGCTTCCTGCGCCGTGCGCGAGCCGAGCTGAAGCAGAGCATCCGCGATCAGATCAAAACCGGCAAGATCGCGGATGTGGATGCCAAGCATTCCGTCTCGATGCCGGTGCACGGCACGAGCGAGCCGACCTTTCGCGAGGCGCGGGACAGCGGCAGCCGTCATCATGTTCTGCCGGGCAACAAGCAGTTCGCGCCGGGCGATAGGGTTTCCAAGCCCAATCAGGGTGCCGGATCGGGTTCGGCTCCGGGTCTGACCGCCTCGGAGGATGATTTCCGCTTCGTGCTGACTCGCGAAGAGGTGCTCGACCTCTTCTTCGAGGATCTCGAACTGCCCGACATGGTCAAGCTCAACCTCAAGGAGATCCTGATCGTCAAGCCGCGGCGGGCCGGTTTCTCGGTGAGCGGCTCGCCGACCAACATCAATGTCGGGCGTACCATGCGCAACAGCCATGGCCGCCGAATTGCTCTCAAGCGCCCGAAACAGGAGGAGCTGGACGTTATCCTCCAGGAATTGCAGGAGCTCGATTCCGGTGCGGCCGGTGCCGCAGCCCGGCAGCGCATCGCCGAGCTGCATGCGGAACTCGACCGGCTGGAGCGCCGGCGCAGGGTGATCTCCTATATCGATCCCGTCGACATCCGCTTCAATCGCTTCGATGCGCAGCCGCTGCCGAACGCCAATGCGGTGATGTTCTGCCTGATGGACGTGTCCGGCTCGATGGGAGAACGGGAAAAGGATCTGGCCAAGCGCTTCTTCGTCCTGCTGCACCTGTTCCTGAAGCGGCGCTACGAACGCACCGACATCGTCTTCATCCGTCATACCCACGAGGCCCAGGAGGTCGACGAAGAGACCTTCTTTTATTCGACCCAGAGCGGCGGCACCGTGGTCTCGACAGCGCTCGAAGAGATGCAGCGTATCATCAAGGAGCGCTATCCCTCCAATGAATGGAACATCTATGCCGCCCAGGCTTCGGACGGCGACAACATCGCCACCGATTCCGGGCGTTGCATCGCGCTGCTGGACGGCGAGATCATGCGGCTGTGTCAATATTTCGCCTATGTCGAGATCATCGACGAGCGCGAGAGCCATATCTTCGGCGGCACCGAGAACGGAACCTCGCTCTGGCAGGCCTATGCGGCCGTCACCGAGCGCTGGGCGAACTTCCAGATGAGCCGCATCGCCAAGGCTTCGGACATCTACCCGGTCTTCCGCCAGCTCTTCACCAGGCAGCCCGCCTCGCAGGGCGGGTGAAAGGAGCGCCGATGCCCAAGCCGACGCCCAAGCACGCGCCCAACACCGACTTGCTGTTCTCCGGCTCGGATTGGAATTTCAAGACATTGTCGCGGGCCTATGACGCCATCGAGGCGCTGGCGGTGGAGGAGCTCCATCTCGACACCTATCCGGTGCAGATGGAGATCATTTCCTCCGAACAGATGCTCGACGCCTACTCGTCCGTCGGCATGCCGCTGATGTACCGGCATTGGTCGTTCGGCAAGCATTTCCTCCATCAGGAACTGATGTATCGCAAGGGCGGCCGTGGACTCGCCTATGAAATCGTCATCAATTCCAACCCCTGCGTCGTCTATCTGATGGAAGAGAACACCATGGCCCTGCAGGCCCTGGTAACCGCGCATGCGGCGCTCGGCCACAATCACTTCTTCAAGAACAACTACCTGTTTCAGCAATGGACGGATGCGGGCGCCATCCTGGGCTATCTCGATTTTGCCAAGGGCTTCATCACCCGCTGCGAGGAACGGCATGGCGTGGCTGCGGTGGAGGCCATTCTCGATGCCGCCCACGCGCTGATGGAACAGGGCGTGTTCAGATATCGCCGCCCGCCCAAGCTTTCCTCGGAAAAGCAGCGCGAGGGGGTGCGCGAGCGGCTGGAATATGAAGAGCGCACCTACAACGATCTCTGGCGCACGCTGCCGCCCGCCAAGGGCGGGGACAAAGCGGAGGACGCCAGGGACGGCTCTCCCGAACGCAAGAAGGCTCTCAATCTTCCCGAGGAAAACCTGCTCTATTTCCTGGAGAAGAACAGCCTGATCCTCGAACCGTGGCAGCGCGAGATCCTCAGGATCGTCCGCGTCATCGCGCAATATTTCTATCCGCAGCGCCAGACCCAGGTGATGAACGAAGGCTGCGCGACCTTCGTGCATTACACCCTGATGAACGCGCTGTTCGACCGGGGCCGGATCAGCGAAGGCGCGATGCTCGAGATCCTGCGCAACCACTCCAACGTGGTATTCCAGCCGGGCTATGACGATCCCCGCTTTTCCGGGATCAATCCCTATGCGCTGGGCCTCGACATGATGCAGGACATCCAGCGCATCTCGACCGAACCGACGCAGGAAGATCGCGACTGGTTTCCCGAATTTGCGGGCAACGGCAATTGGCGCGAGGTCTTGCTCGACGCCTGGGCCAATTACCGCGATGAGTCCTTCATCCGCCAATATCTCAGCCCGACGCTGATCCGCAAATGGCGGATGTTCGTCCTGTCCGACGCCGCCAACGAATCCTTCTACAAAGTCGCCTCGATCCACAATGAGCGCGGCTATGAGAATGTCCGCGCCGCCCTCGCCCACAGCTATGATATCGGCGCGAACCGCTCGGACATCCAGGTCGTGGACGTCGATCTGCTGGGCGACCGGCAACTGCGCCTGCAGCACAAGGTCAATGACGGCATCGTGCTGGAGCCCAACAGCCGCGACGCGACGCTGCGTCATATCCGCAGCCTCTGGGGCTACGAAGTGAGCCTGGAGGGCGTCGACGCCCGCACGGGAAGCAGGATCTATGAATGTTCGACTCGTCAGGTATCGGGGTGAACCAACCGCGGCCCGACGCGCGATGGGCGCCGGTCAGGGCTTGCCTGGCTCCAGCGTGATGCGGGCCTGCCGAGCCGTGACCGTGCCATTCACGCCGTAGCTCGCGCTCCATTCGAAGCGCAGGCCCTGCTCGACCCGTGTGACATCCAGTTCGAAGATGATGCCCGGGACCATGTCGAAATCGCTGCACTCGATGGTGCTCACGCCTTCCAGGGCGAAAGTGACGACGGCATGTTTTTCGGTGAGCAGATGGCCGTCGTCATCGGCCTTGTCCGTGAGGATCCAGGCATGGATCCGCATGAGCCCCTGCCCCTTGCCGAAGAAGGCGATCTCCAGCAAATGGCCATCATGGAAGCGCGGCACGCGGCCGAACCAGGCGAGCAGTTCCTCTCCGCCGGGCAGCTCGTGCAGGATTGAAGCAGGCGCGGTCACCGGTTCACCTAAAGTCCACGGCCGTTTTAGGCTTCATTGCGAACGTGGCGCACTCGTCGAGCAGATCAGCCGGTTGATCGATGCGCGCATGGCCGGAGCGCTGCTCCAGCACGGTATGGATCTTGCGGCCGTCGAGCAAGACTTTTCGCGGGTGAGAGCTTCGCCGGCCGGCACGAGCTTCACGAAACGGGCCCCTCGTTCTCGGTGGATATGCCCGGCCTTGACGATACCTATCCGGGGTCCCGCTTTTGGGGGATATACGGATCGGACCGGAGGCATAATATAGCGTGATCCGGCAACGGTGCGGCTGGGTAGGGAGCCCTGATCCGCCCGCTTTTGGCTGCAGGGAAGTGCTGGCGGCGGGTGAATTGAAATAAGCCGCCAGGGCGGGCCTCGCGATCTCATGCATGAAGGCGGTTAAGCAGCCGCAAAATCCCTTTCCATGACGTTCTCGGTTTCTCCAACCCGCAACAGGGCGATCGGTCCCGCAGCTCGCCAGGCGATGCGCTCGGGCCGATCGTTCCGCCCAGGAATGGACTTGTGGAGCGAACATGACCGACCAATACATACCCGGCATCTGGTCGACGCGTTACGAACAACTTTCCGCCCCCGAACGCGACTATGTGGCCGGAGAGGCCGATCGCCGGTTTCGCGCGCGTACCGGCATCTCGCGCAAGCTCGACCCGAAGGCGGACCACAATCTCGTGGTCCAATGGCTTCGCATTCGCGACGAGGTTCTGGCCCAGCTTAGCGGCAAGGGACCCGGCAATGCGAACAAGACCGGCGACGGCCTCGCCCTCTGGCTGCCAGCGCCGATGAAGAACTTCGCGTTCTTTCTCCTCTACAATTACGATGTCGGCAGCGACGCGCCCAAGCCGCTGCACCTGAAGGCGATAGACGGTGTGATGCGCTTGTTCCTCAAGGCAAATGCCGAGCTCAGGATCGGCGTCGAAGGCCACGCCAGCCGGACTGGCGGGGAGAGATATGACAACAGCGGTCTTTCCGAACGACGCGCGGCAAACATCGACAAATATTTGCGCAAGCTCGCCGGCTCATCGGCAAAGTTCTTCACCTCCGGCGGCTCCGGCGCCAAGCAGCAGGTATCCGCCAATCCATTCTATCGCGATACCTGGCCCCACTTGGAATCACTCGACGAGGACGAACGCGACCGCTCCGTGGTCGTCACCTTCCAATGGCAGCCGCCCGGGATCCTGGATGCGCTCGATCAACCCAATATCGACTGGGACAAGGCGTTCGATCAGGCGGCGCCCTACGCAGCTTTTGCCTATGTCAGCACCATGGGGCTCAAGATCGCGTCCGACAATCTGTCGCCCATTCAGTTGGGCGGCGTACCGGTTCCCTGGAACCCTTATACGGGCTGGCCGACGAGCTGGACCACCGGCAATCCCGACGCCGACCAGGTGATGCAGGCAATGGGCAAGATGATGATCGACAATATTGAGGCAGCCGCCGCGAGAAAAGGTTACAAGATCACGCGCGACGACATCATCCGGCACTATCAGGATTGGCTGAAGAACCCGAAAAACAAGTGGGTAAATCCGTAAGGCTTGGGTCCTGTCTCGCCATGCCCGAGCGCCGGCATGCATCCGCACACCACCCTCCCCGCCGGACGGATATTTCGATCCGGCCGGCCGGCGCGCTTGATACCGCCGATATTTCACTCCACATCTTTCGGGATGAGAAACGACCAGCCGGATCAGCGATTGTGGAGGTGGAGCCTGCTGGCCTCGCTCTTCCTCAATTTGCTGGTCGCCGCGCTCATCCTGCCGCGATCGCTGGTCTCGCCCCTGAAGGAGGAGCAGGCGATAACGGTCGACCTGGTGCAATCGATCGAACCGCCCCCGAAACCGAAAGCCGAAGCTCCGCCACCTGCCAAGCCCGCGCCGCCACCAGCAGACGGTGCGGCGAAACCACTGTCACCCAAGGCGGCGGATGAACGGCAGGCCACGCAGCCTATCATCAAGCCGGTGTTTCTGTTTGGCGACAAGGACCGTGGGCCCCGAAAAGCTTGGGATGGCAATAGTTCTGAAACCGGTTCTGCCCGCCCCCCGGCCCGACCTGATCCGGCTCAGGCAACTGTCCCGACAACGCCGCCCGTGACGACGGCTGCAACCGAGCAGGGCCCCCCGGATGCCTCGACAAAGACGGCAGCTGCACCTGCCCAAACTCAAGCTCAAGTCCGGATTCAAGTTCAACCAGGTTCTAAGCTTCACGAAGCCAAGACATTGTTTTCGCAGGAGACGTCCAACGACATCAACGCAATGATTGCGATGGGCAACATGTCCCGCGGCGAGCGGGCCGGCCAGCTTTGCATCACGGAGCTGCATGAGCAATTGCTGCACGCCTCACCTCCCTATATCCCGGACATGCTGCCTCGCGAGCGGCTCGAGCAAGGCAGCGTGCTCGAAGATGCCAAGGCGGCGTTCTCCTCCAATTCGCAATGGTACGATCTGAGTTATCGTTGCGAAGTCGATGCCCAGGCCACCAAGGTCACCGCCTTCGCCTTCCAGGTCGGCAGTCCGGTCCCGCGCAGCGACTGGAAAAGCCGCGGGCTGCCGTCACCATAGGCCAGGCATGAATGCCCGCTCGGTCCCGGGACGCCGCCTGAGGCCGCCGATTTTGGTGCATGGTGGGGGGCTCGGCAGAGGCCGGAGCTTGCCAATCGGCCCGTCTAAGGGCAAATTTCAGCCCAGCGAGACACTCGGCGGCCGATGCCGCTGGCTTCTCCGGTCGGGCAACGGGACATGGGAACGCGCACATCATGATCATGGACGGTGGAATTGCCGATGCCGGCGAGATGGACGAGGTCGCCCGGCTTGGGCTTGGATCGGGGCCCGTCAGCCGCCGCTCGTTTCTGATCGGCTCTGCCGCCGTCGGTCTCGGCGCCCTGGGGCTGGCCGGCTGCGCAACCTCCGGCGGTATGAGCCGCGCCGAGGCCGCGAGGCTCTATGCGGCGGTGCCCGAGGAGAAATTCCCGATCCCGGCGGTCGATGTCAGCAAGATCGACCCGAAATATTATCGCCGGAAAGTGCAGTACCCCAGCAAGGAAGCGGCCGGCACGATCATCGTTGATCCGAGCAAATATTATGTCTACCGCATCGAGGGCGACGGGATCGCCACCCGTTATGGCGCCAATGTCGGCCGTCAGGGCTTCCTGTGGCATGGGGAAGCCTATGTCGGGCGCAAAGCCGAGTGGCCGGTGTGGACGCCGCCCAGGGAGATGATCGCGCGCCAGCCGGAGGCCGCCAAATATGCGGGTGGTATGCCGCCCGGCCTGAACAATCCGCTCGGTGCCCGCACGCTCTATCTCTATCAGAACGGCAAATACACGCTCTACACGATCTACAGCACCATCATTCCACAGTCGATCGGCTCCGGCGTTACGAGCGGCTGTACCGGCCTTCTCACCCAGGACATGCTCCACCTCTATGCGCAGACGCCTGTTGGAACGAAGGTGGTCGTCCTACCGGCGTAAGGCCCGTGCGGGTTTCCGGCGGATTGCTGCCTTATCGCTGAGGTCGCGGCATTGCGGCCTCGCAAGAAGCGCTGAAGAAAAGCGGGGACGCCCCGAAATCCGGGCGCTATGTCCAGGCATTGAGGTCGCTGACGAGCTGCCTGTCCAGCCACAGGCTTTCCAGGCCGCTGGAAAGCAGGATGCCGCCGCGGTCATGGTGGCCGCTCCCCCCCAAATTGCGTTTGTGGTGCAGGAAGTGGCCGACCTCATGCGCCATCACACCGATGAACGCCTCGCCGAGGTCGAACACTCCTGGATTGCCCTGGTCGACGACCACGCAGACCTGCTCGTCGGGCAGAAACTGCCCGGCCGCTTCGCTCGCCGTGGCATCGTAGTCGCCCACCAGAAAGCAGGTGAGATCGGCGCCGCGCTGCTTGAGCGGCACGATGTCCTGGCGGAAGACGTCCCGCATGATCTTCGGGCCCAGGGCCTTTTCCACCATGATCCAGTCGGCGCCGGCCGGCGTGAAGAAGATGTTGGTCTGGGCCCCGAAGATCCAGTTCAGCCGGGTTAGGAACCAGGACGCGTCCTCCGGCTTGAATTTCGTTGCGTTGACAACCTTGCCCGCCTGGTCGAAATGCCTGAGGAACTTGAAGGCGATCGAGTAGCTCTTGCGCGGCATGATGGCGACATCGAGCTTGATGACCGTGCTGCCGCGCGTGCCCGTGAGCGTGGGAATGCCGGTCCCTCTGGCCTGGATCTTGAGGGCGCGTGCCCCCGCCTGCGGCCGTATGGCGCCATAAAGCGCGGTGCGCAGGCGCAGCAACTGATCGTCGCGCTCCTGGCTTTTCTGCGGCCCATAGCGCGCATCGATATAGTCCTGAGCGACGCCTTCGACCTGCTCGAGCTTGATATCGTCGATCTGCAGCCGGGCGTGATCGTAGGCCAGGTGCACGCCCTTGGCATCCCGCAGGCAGACCAGGTTGAAGCCACCATACGGAACAATCATGAAGTTTTGCGCAGTGTATACGCCCGACTGCTGCAGGAACTGAACGAAGCTCGCCATGTCGTTCCCCAGCCTCGATCCACGATGGTGTCGCACCCGGCCCATCGTGGCCGCGGGAACCATCTGTGGCCATCACTGTCGGGTTGAGTGAACAATATAGCGGAAACCGGCTTTGAGAGGCAATGTACCGGTACCGTCAAACCTCCGGTTGAAATTCGCCTTGAAGGCTTGCTGCTGAGCCGATGCGGCCGGCCCAGACCTTGTCTCCCGGACGGACCCGACACGCCGCACCCGCCGGGCCGTCTTGGAACGGATATTCGGGACGCTTCAGCGGGCAGAAGCCGGTGCCCAGAAAAAATCTGCGCCGCTCTGTCGGGCCGGCGGAAGAGCGTTCGTCCTTGGAGCATGGCAAGATGCTTTCCACCAGGATTTCCTTCTCTCCAAGCCGAGCGTTTTTTCAAGCCACGAGCGTTCTTCCAAGCCAAGAGGATCATGACCATGCCCAGCACCATCCGCCTGCACCGCGTCCTGGCGACCAGTCCCGAGAAGGTCTACCGGGCCTTCCTCGAAGCGGACGCCCTCGCCAAATGGCTGCCGCCGAACGGCTTCACCTGCACCGTGCATCACTTCGAGCCGGCGGTCGGCGGCACGTTCAAGATGTCGTTCCGCAACTTCACCACCGGCCATAGCCATTCGTTCGGCGGCGAATATCTCGAACTCGTGCCGGGTGAGCGGCTGCGCTACACGGACAAGTTCGACGATCCCAATCTCGCGGGGGAGATCGTGGTGACGGTGGCGCTGAAGAAAGTATCCTGCGGCACCGAACTGAACATCGAGCAGGCCGGCATCCCCGACCTCATCCCGCCAGAGGCCTGCTATCTCGGCTGGCAGGACTCACTGCGCAATCTGGCGCGGCTTGTCGAGCCCGAGATCAATCAATAGTTTTCGGTTTCTTAGGGCCAGGGTGCCCGAAATGGCGCGCCCTGGCCACCTGAACCGTTTTCCAGCAAAGCCGATAACGTCGTCTGCCGATGACGAGGTTCAATCCGCAATCAGTTTCAGCAGGCTCGCCACTTCGAGATCCGGCGTCACATCCGTCCGGGCGGCCACCGCCACGCCCGTCGTCACCAGCACGGAGCGCAGGCCCGCCCGCTGGCCGGCCAGGATATCGGTGGCGATCTGGTCGCCGATCATGATCGTCCCGTCCCGAGGCGTGCCGAGAAAGCCGAGAGCCTCCTCGATCATCAGCGGCTCGGGCTTGCCCACCACGATCGGCCGACAGGCCGGCACCGCCGCCTGGACGGCCGCCATCAGCACGCCGACGCAGGGCTCATAGCCGTTCTCGATAGGCACCAGCAGGTCGGGATTGGTCACCACCACCGCCGCTCCGCCGAGTGCGGCACGCACCGCCGTGCTCAGTTTCGTGTAGTTCAGTTGATAGTCGAAGCCGAGCACCACGACCTCGGCATCGTCCCCCGCCGGGGTGAAGCCGGCGGCCTCCAGCGCCTCGAACAAAGGCCGTTCGCCGATGGCGAAGACCCGCGCTCCCGCAGGCCAGCGCCGGCGCATCAGGCTCGCCGTGGCCGAGACCGCGCAGAAGACCTGTTCCGGTTCGGCGACAATTCCCATCCGCGTGAGCCTGGCGGCAAAATCGGCCGCGGATTTGGTGGCGTTGTTGGTGACGAAGGCATAGGGAATCCCGTCCGCATGCCAGCGCCGGAAGGCCTCGACGGCATCGGGAATCGGGCTGCTGCCACGATAGGCCACCCCGTCTAGATCCGAGACGATCCCCTTCAGATTGATGGATTCGAATGACGGCATCGCCGAGGTTCCCTGACACGATTCGGCCCCGATCATAGGCCGGCCCGGCACGCGGCGGCTATTGCCCGAACTCCTCCATTCCTGTGCCGGCAGCCGCGTCGATACAGACCCCAGTTTCCATGCCTTTTCATTGGGCATGGCGCGAGAAGGGTCAGCAATGGAATCGTGGAGCGGCAGGCATCAGGCTCCGGCGCCATCTGGTCTAGAGTTTCATCACCCGCCAACGACAAGGCGGGACGGCTCGGCACTGCGTCGGATCGGAAGGCGAGCCCGAAAAACTTCTGCGCCCCCATTCAGAGGAACGAGAGATGATCAACCGCAGAGACCTTATGCTGGGCGCGCTGGCTGGAGCCGGCGCCTTCGGCTTCGGCCGCGTCAACCCCGACTTCCTGGTCAACTCGGCCTTCGCCGCCGAAGGCCGGCCGCTGCGCTTCCTCGGCGCCGAAGCGCTGACCGGCAATTGGGATCCGACCACCCATACCAATCTCGGCCAGCTCATCGTCGAGGGTTTCGTCTTCGGCTATCTCACGCGCGCGCCGATGAAGCCGGACAATCCGGAAGAGCTGGTGTTCGAGCTGGCCGAGTCGCTCAAGCCGATCGACACCTACACGCTGGAGGTGAAGCTGCGCAAAGGCGTGAAGTTCCACGACGGCACGCCCTTCACCTCGGCCGACGTCAAGGCCACCTACGAATATGGCTCCCAGCCCGACAGGCCGGCGCAATGGTATCCAGGCCCGGTCAAGGTCGATATCGTCGACGAGCACACCTGCCACATCAACACCAAGGACTATGGCTACCCGGCGGCGCTCTACTACTATCTCTCGTCCTTCCTGCCGATCATGGCGGCCAAGGACGTCGCCAACAAGGCGCAGCTCTCGGCCCGCATGAACGGCACCGGCCCCTTCAAATATGTCGACCAGAAGGGCGACACCACCATCCTGGCCGCCAACACCGATTTCATCTTCGGCGCACCCAAGATCCCGGGCGTCGAATATCATTTCGTCGGCGACACCACCACGCGCACGCTGTCCCTGCTCAACGGCCAGGCCGACATCATCGAGCGGCTGGAGCAGGAGCAGGTCGACACCATCGCCAAAGACGACCGCTTCGCCATCCACAAGGCGGTATCGGTCGAGAACAAATATCTGTTCTTCCGCTGCTCCAAGAAGCCCTTCGACGATCCGCGCATCCGCCTCGCCGCCTGCCATTCGATCGACCGCAAGCAGGTGCTGGAGGTCCTCGGCGTCTCCGGCACCTTCTCCAAGGCCCATATCTCGCCGGTGAAGTTCGGCTATACCGAAGTCGCCGACTATCCCGAATATGATCCGGACAAGGCCCAGGCCCTGCTGGCCGAGGCGGGCTTCCCCAAGGGCGAGGGCCTGCCGGAACTGACCTATTATTCCTCGGTGGGCTTCTATCCCAAGACCAAGGAATATGCCGAGCTGATCACCGGCATGCTGGAGGAACAGGGCTTCAAGGTGAACCTGCAAACCCTGGAAGTCGCGGCCTGGGGCAACCTGCTCTACGACAAGCCGGGCGGTGGCGAAGGCCATATGATCGACTGCGGCTGGTGCACGGGTTCGCCCGAACCGGACCTGGTGATCCGCACCCACTTCCACTCCTCCTCCAAGCGCATCACCGGCATCGTCGACAAGGAAATCGACGCGGTGCTCGACAAGGAGCGCAACGCCGGCTCCATCGAGGAGCGCAAGAAGATCCTGCAGACGGAAACCTTGCCGATCATCGCACGCAAGGCGCCGGCGCTGGCTTTGTTCACCTCGGTGTTCATCCACGCCTACTCCAAGAAGCTCGACGGTCTCTACATCTACCCGAACGGCGTGCAGGACATGAGCAAGGCAAACCTGGCCTGAGCCGCAAGGGACTGGAGCCGGTCCCCCCGGCCGGCTCCTCTTTTTTATCCTCCCCCTCCAGGGGAGGGTCATGGGGATCCCGGCGGGCCACTATCCGTCACGCGATTGCTTGAGACCGTTTGCCGATGCTGATTGTCGAATTCCTGATCAAGCGGATCGCCCAGGGCCTGCTCATCGTGGCCCTGACATCGCTGATCATCTTCACGCTGCTGCGCGTGGTCCCGGGCGATCCCGTCCGCCTGATCGTCGGCGGCATGGCGCCGGACAATGTCGTCGAGGAAGTCGCCACCAAGATGGGCCTGCGCGACCCGATCATCGTGCAGTACGGCCGCTACATGATGGGCCTGGCCAAGGGCGATCTCGGCCAGTCCTATATCAGGCCGCGCAGCGGCGGCGTCGCGGCGGGCGGGCAATATGTCGATCCGACCAAGGCCGAGATGGCGCCGGTGGCAGACCTCATCCTCGAGCGCCTGCCGCTGACCCTGCAGCTCGCGGGCGTCGCCCTGGTCTTCGCGCTGCTGATCTCCTTTCCGATCGGGCTTGCCGGCGGGCTCAACCAGCATGGCTGGCCGAATGCGCTGGCCTTCGGGGTGCAGTCACTCTTCGTCTCCATCCCGAATTTCTGGCTCGCCATCGTGCTGATCCTGTTCCTGTCGGTGAAGCTCGATTGGCTGCCGGCTCTGGGCTACAAGGGCTTCAGCTATGTGCTCCTGCCGGCCTTCGTGCTGGCGGTCGAGATCTCGCCCTTCATCATCCGCACGCTGACCACCTCGCTGGGGGAGGTGATGCAGGCGCCCTTCATCGACGAAGCCCGGGTGCGCGGCCTCTCGCGCCGGCGCATCGTCTATTCCCACGCTTTGCGCAACGCTTCCGTGCCGCTGGTCAACCTGCTCGGCATTCAGCTTTCCACCCTGATCGGCGGCGTGCTGGTGATCGAATACATCTTCGACTATCCGGGCCTAGGCAATCTCACCGTGGTGTCCGTGCTCGGCCGCGACTTTCCGGTAATCCAGGGCATCGCCATCACCACCAGCGCCGTCTTCGTCTTCATCAACATCCTGGTCGATCTCGTGGCCTATCTCATCGACCCCCGCGTGGAGATCTGAGCATGAGCACCATGACCAGCGACGCCGCGCCCACCCTCGAACGGGCCCAGTCGATCAGCCGCCGCATCCTGGCCAGCGCCTGGGCCATGCCGAGCTTTCGCGTCGGCCTGTTCGTTTTCCTGGCGATGCTTCTCGTCTCGGCGATCTATCCGGAACTCTCCTCGATCTCCGCCACCAAGATGGTGGTGAAGGACAAGTTCATTCCGCCGCTGTTCCTCGGCGAGAAATGGACCTGGCTGCATCCGCTCGGCACCGACCAGCTCGGCCGCGACATGCTGCTGCGCTGCCTGATCGGCCTGCGCTATTCGCTGCTGATCGGCGTGGTCACGGTGGCGCTGGTCTTCCTGATCGGCTGCGGGCTCGGCCTGCTCGCCGGTTTCAAGGGCGGCTGGTGGGACACCGTCATCATGCGCATCACCGATGCGCAGCTCTCGATCCCGATGATCATCCTGGCCATCACCATCCTGGGCGTGACCAAGCCGGAAGTGCACACCATCATCATCGTGCTGGCCCTCTCCGGCTGGCCGCTCTATGCCCGCGTCGCGCGCAGCGCCGCCGTCGCCGAGCGCGGCAAGGAGTATGTGCGCGGCCTGCGCGTGCTCGGGGCCGGCGACTGGCGCATCCTGCTGCTCTATGCCGCCCCCAACATCCTGCCGCCCATCGCCTTCGTCGCCGTGCTGGACGTCGCCCGCATGATGATCTTCGAGGCGATCCTCGGCTTCCTCGGCCTCGGCATCCAGCCGCCGACGCCGAGCTTCGGCTCGATCATTTCCGACAGCCGCAAATATCTCATCAATGCCTGGTGGATCGCCACCAGCCCCGGCGTGTTCCTGGCCCTGGCGCTGACTTCGATCAACCTGATGGGATCCGCCCTCGAAAAGGCGCGCAACAAGATCTATGGAGGCGCCTGAGATGGACAATTCGCCGATCCTGGAAACTCGCCATCTCACCGTCGGTTCGCCCCGCGACGAGGCGCCGGTGCTCGAAGACATCACGCTCACGCTCCATAGCGCCGAGATCCTCGGCATCTATGGCGAGAGCGGCGCCGGCAAGACGGTGCTGACCCGCGCCCTCGCCAACTGGCTGCCGGAGAGTCTCGCCTATCGTCGCGGCTCGGTGCTGTTCGCGGGCAAGGACGTCACGACGGATTCCGCCGGCAACAGCTTCATCGTCGGCCGCGACATCGCCTATATCGGATCCAAGCCACAGAGCTCGCTCGACCCGACCCAGCCCGTCGGCGTGCAGATCTGCGAGAAATTGCGCAGCGTGCGCCCGGCCTGGAGCAGGAAGGAATGCCAGGAGCGCGTCGTGCAACTGCTCAGCGAAGTCCGCATCCCCTCCCCCCGGGAGCGGTACTTCGAATATCCCTCCAAATTCTCCGGCGGCATGATGCAGCGCGCCATGATCGTCGACGCCATCTGCGCGGAACCGGCCGTGCTGATCGCGGATAACATCACCCAGCCGCTCGACGTCACCATCGCGGCCCAGATTGTGGCGCTGCTGCACGACCTCTGCCAGCGCCACAAGATGGCGACGATCTACCTGTCGTCTTCGCTGGCGACGCTCGGCCAGTTCGGCGGCCGCACGGCCGTGCTGCATCGAGGTCGCCTGGTGGAGGAACAGCCTTTCGCCGAGCTGATGCGGGCGCCCGGTGACGACTACACCCGCCGTGCCATTGCCAGCGTGCCGCGCATCTGGTCGACGCGTGAACAGCCGGTCTCGCGCCGGAACGACAGTGACGCGCCGCTGATGCGGGTGGCCGAGGCCCATCGTACCTATCTCGCCCGCAAGCGTGGCACCTTCAACACCTACCGCCACATCCGGGCGGTGCGCGGCGTCAGCTTCGACATCTTGCCGCGTGAGAATTTCGGCATCGTCGGCGAATCCGGCTGCGGCAAGTCGACCCTGACACGCCTGCTCGCCTGGCTGGAGGCGCCCGACAAGGGCGACATCATCCTCGGCGACGTCTCGCTGCGCACGCTCTCCGCCCAGCAATTGCTCGCCAAGCGCGGCGAGTTCCAGCTCCTGCTGCAGGATCCCTACAATGCCCTGCCGCCGCGCACGACGGTGGGACGGATGATCGAGGAAAGCCTGCTGATCCGCGGCAGCCATTCCGGCAAGGCCCTGCACGAGCGCGTCATCGCCGCCATGCAGGAGGTCGGCCTGTCGCCGCGGCTCTATGATGAATTGCCGAACGCCCTCTCCACCGGCGAGCGCCAGCGCATCTCGATCGCCCGCGCTTTGGTGCTCTCGCCCAAGCTGCTCATCCTCGACGAGACCCTGTCCGCCCTCGACCAGCGCGAACAGGCCAAGCTCATCGAGCTGTTCTCGAGCCTGCAGGAGAAGAACGATCTCACCTATGTCTTCATCTCCCACGACCTCGCCATGGTCCGGAAGGTGTGCACCCGCATCGCGGTGATGTATCTGGGCGAGATGGTCGAGATCGCCGACAACCACGATCTCTTCTTCGAGCCGCAGCATCCCTACACCAAGGCCCTGCTTTCGGCCGCGCCGACCTTGGAGGAAAAGCCGTTCGACCCTCAGGATTACCTGCTCGAAGGCGAACCGCCGAGCCCCATCGACATCCCGCCCGGCTGCAGCTTCGCCTCCCGCTGCCCCAAGGCTTTCGCGCGCTGCCGCACGGAGACGCCGGCATTAAGGGAATACCGCCCGGGCAGCTTGGCTGCCTGCCACCTGCTCGACATCGAGGCGGGTGAGAAGTCGGTGGCGGCTTGAGTGGGTCGAACGGTCGAGAATGAGGCGCGGATAGCCTTCTCCCCTTGCGGGAGAAGGTGGCCGAGCGGAGCGAGGTCGGATGAGGGGTGTCGGTGCGACACTTGCAAGGTCGCGTTTCTCCCCTCATCCGCCCCTTCGGGGCACCTTCTCCCGCAAGGGGAGAAGGCTCTCCGCGCCCCATTCTGCGAGACAATTCCCACCGCTACTCCTCCGTCACCATGCGCCAGAGCACGTCCGTGAGCACTGCCAGCCCCTTGTCCAGCGCGGCTTCGTCGGTGAATTCGGCGGGGTTGTGGCTGAGGCCGTTGTGGCTCGGCACGAAAATCAGCGATGCCGGCATGCGCTTGTTGAGCGCGAGCGCATCATGGCCGGCGATCGTCTTCATTTCCATCGCGGAGAAGCCCAGCTCCCGTGCGACCGCAGCGGTCAGCGCCGCGCCATGCGGATCGAGCGTTGCCGTACCGCGACGCTCGTCGACCGCGATCTCGATATCAACGCCCAGGGATGCCACCGCGGCCCCGGCCTCGGCCAGGAAGCGATCGCCCAAAGCGACGGCCACAGCAGCATCCTCATGGCGAAACTCGAACCAGACCTGAACCCGGCTCGGCGTTACATTGGGTGAATTGGGATCGACGGTGATGCGCGCCGCCGAAGCATGGGCGCCGCTGCCGCCGAGTTCGACCAGGCAATGATGCAGTTCGATCGCCCTGGCGGCTGCCCGCAGGGCATCACGGCGGCGCGCCATCCGCGTCGGCCCTGTATGGGAGGGCTCGCCATGAAAGACCAGCGACAGCTTGCGGGCCCCCCAGCAGCCGATGACGATGCCGATTTCGACACCTTTCTCTTCCAGGAGCGGTCCCTGCTCGACATGAAGCTCGACATAGCGCCGCGGCGCCAGGGAGAGATCCGCTGTGCCGCGATAGCCGATGGCGGCCAGCGCCTCCCCAAGCGTGACGCCGGCGCCATCGGCAAGGCCGAGGGCTGCGTCGAGCGCCAGCGTGCCGGCAAAGACGGAACTGCCGGTCAGGCTCGGTTGGAAGCGGGCGCCTTCCTCATTGGTCCAGTTGGCGGCAACCAGATTGCGTTTGGCCTTGCCCGGCTCGGCCGCCGCACGGGCGGCGACAGCCTCGACCGCCAGCAGGCCCGCCAGCACGCCATAAACGCCGTCATAGCGCCCACCGGTCGGCTGGCTGTCGAGATGGGAGCCGACAATCACCGCCTCCTGCGACGACGGCGCCAGGGCGGCAACGCCGAACATGTTGCCGACGGGGTCGACATGCAGGCCGAGTTGGCGGCTGACGATCTCGGCGGCAAGCCGTGCCCGCGCCCCACCGTCTTCAGGCGTTCCGGTCAGGCGGCAGACACCCCCGTCGGGCGTGGCGCCGATCCGTGCGAAGGTTTCCAGCAGGCGGTTCAGTGTGGAGGTCATGGGCGCCTCATGCTCGGGGCTGGAGCGGCCAGTCCATGGTGATCGGCCTGAGGTCCTCCAGTGCCTTGGTCACCTGCAAGACGCCGAGATCGTCGCAGCGATGGCCGATGACCTGGATGCCGATCGGCAGATGCCGCTCGTCGAAGGCGGTGCAGACGGTTGAGGCCGGCTGGCCGGTCTGGTTGAACAGGGCCGTGAAGACGGTGTGCGCCAGCGGCACCTCCCGCGAAACACCCGGCTCCTCGGCAGGGAAATTCACCACGGGCAGGGTCGGGGCGATCACATAATCCCAGCCCTCGAAGGCGGAAAGCAACGCCGCCTTCATCCTCGTGATGGCACCGAGGCTGCGAAAGAGATCCTCCCCGGAATGCGAAGCTCCCTGCTGCGCCCAATCCCGCACATAGGCGTTGATGCCGTTGCCGTCATGCGGCGGCAGGTCGCTGCATTCGACGAAGCCGCGGACCTGCAGGTAGAGATCGATCGGCGCATAGGCATCCTGCTCGAGCGGCGAGACGAAGGGCTCGACGATCGCTCCTGCGCCTTCCAGCAGCCGGCCTGCGGCCTCTACGGCTGCATGCACGGCGGGTTCCGGCTTCGGCCCGAACCCCATATCGGTGAGAACGCCGATGCGCAGTCCCCTGAGGTCGCGTGCGAGATGCCGGTGATATTGCAGGCCGTCGCCCGGGAAGCTCCAGGTGTCGCGCTCGTCGGAACGCGTGAGCACGCTCAGCATGCGGGCGATGTCCTCGACCCGCCGACCCATCGGGCCGGCCATGCGCATGGTATCGGGCGGCAGGTGCGGCACGCGGCCATGGCTCGGCTTGAGGGAGGCGAGCCCGCAATGAGCGGCGGGCAGGCGCACCGAGCCGGCGATGTCAGTTCCCACGGCCAGGAAACCCATGCCGGCCGCGACCGAGGCGCCGGCGCCGGACGAAGAGCCCCCGGTATTCCAGGACAGGCCCCAGGGATTGCGGGTGATGCCGTGCAGCGAGCTGATGCCGGAGGCCATCAGCCCGCAATCGGGCATGGTCGTCTTGGCGAAGATCGGGGCGCCGGTTTCCATGAGGGCGAGGGCCGGCGGTGCGTTGTAGGTGGAAGCCGGCAGGTGCCGATTGGCGGCGATGCCGTGTCTATAGGGCCAGCCCACCATGGCGACGCTGTCCTTGACCGTGACCGGGATGCCGTCGAGCACACCGGCCGGCGTGCCGGCCCGATAGCGGGCCTCGGAGGCCCGGGCCGTGGCGAGCGCCTCCTCCGGCCTGAGACAGAAGAGCGCGTTCACCGCGGCATTGGTCGCCTCGGAATGCTCGATCACCGTGCGCGTGACCTCGACCGGGGAAAGCTCCCCTGCCGCATAGGCGTCGACGATCTCACCGACACTCATGGCGACAAGGCTGGTGATGGACATGGAAGGCTCCCTGTTCCGGCACGATTTCGAGCGCCGGTGATATCGCTCGACCTAACGGATTTTGCTCAAGCTCGGGTAGGGGCACGGTCTGCCGGACAAGAAATCATGGAGCATCAGGCATCCTCACCACGACCTTTCGCGGCGAAGATAGGATCGGGGCAATGGCCTGCGCCATCGCCTCCAAAACCACCATCGCTAGGGCAAAATGCGTCGCGCGAAACGCTCCTGCCCTAGTTCCTTGTTTCGACATGCCTTTGCGATTCCTTTCGATATCACAAAGGCTTCGGGGGCCGACGACGGAATGAGCATGTTCGAGGAGGAGCGGGTACGGGCGGAGGCCCATGTCCGACAGCTGCCCGGCTGGGCGGCGCGCACGATCACGACGGAGCCTGCCATACCGGTGCTTGCCTCACCGAGCTGGCGGGGCGTCGACGGTTCGCCCTGGCGGGTGCGCGACAAGGCGAGCGGCGAGAGCCTGTTCGTCAAGCTCATGCATCCCGACGCCGCCTTCTACATCGATATCGCCTGCGCCTTCCAGGCGGCGCGGCAGGCTTCCGAGCTCGGCATCGGTCCGCGTGTCTTCCTGGCGGAGGAGAATACGGGCGTCCTCGTGATGGAGGATCTCGACGCCGGCTGGCGTACCGCCACCCTGGAACGCCTGCTCGACCAGGACATCGTCGATCGCGTCCTGGCAGCGCGAGGGCGCTTCCAGGAAAGCGCCGCGCTCAGCCGCACCAGCAGCGTGTTCGACGAGATCGAGCGCTTTCATCGCGATGCCCGCGCGGCCAAAGGCCAATTGCCTGCCGATGCGGACTGGCTGCTGGCGGAACTGCGTTATGCCGGGCAGGTGCTGGCATCAGGCCGAAGGGCGCCGGTGCCCAGCCATGGCGACGGCAATGTCTCGAACATCATGATCAGCGAGACCGGCGAGATTCGCCTGGTCGATTGGGACAGGGCCGGCAACGCCGACCCGCTCGAAGATATGGGCAGCTTCCTCGCCGAAGCCTTCGACCAGGAGCCGGAGGCGCGCGACGCCTTCGCCCGCACCCAGGGCGGCTTCGACGAGGCCGCCTATAACCGCGCCTGGCTCTATGGCGTGGCGGATGATCTGCGCTGGGGCCTGATCGGCACCCTCGTGGCCGCCCGCTCGCCGCGCAACACCCTGGAATTCCATAAATTCGCCAGCTGGCGCCTGGTGCGCTGCCGCATGGCGGTGCATTCGCCCCATTTCGGCGAAGCGCTGCGGAGGGTCTGATGTCCGTCAAGAAACGCCTCGGCGAGGCCGCCAGCGAAGCCGAACACCGCCTGGAGGCGGCCATTGCCAGGGTACCGTTCTGGCAGGGCCGCAGCGTGCACTATACCGCCCTGGTTGGCGGGCTGATGAACCAGAACTGGGTCGCGGAAATCGAAGGCGACGCCAGGCGCTATTTCATCAAGGTGCCCGGGGCGGGTTCGGAAATGTTCATCGACCGCGTCGCCGCCAACCAAGCCGCGCGCAACGCGCATGCCATCGACGTGGCGCCGGAAGTGGTGTTCTTCGATTCGGCGGATGGCCTGGAGATCAGCGAATTCCTCGACGGCTACCGGGCCTGCACCAATGCCGACTTCTCCGATCCGGCCATCCAGGCCGACGTGCTCGGCATCTATCGCCGCCTGCATGCCAGCCCTGCCCTGTCGCTGACCAAGACCATCTTCGACATGATCGAGGAGCATATCGAGCAGGGCCGCGAACTCGGCGCTCATTTCCCGCCGGCCATGCCCTGGATCGAGCATCGCTACCGCCAGGCCAAGGCCGCCTTCCTGGCCTCCGGGCTCGATCTCGTGCCCTGCTTCAACGATCCCATGCCCGGCAACTTCCTGATCAGCGCCGACGGCGCGCCCAACTCGCGGCCGATGAAACTGATCGACTACGAGTTCGCCTCCAACAATGAACGGGCCTATGAGCTCGGCGTGCTGTTCGCCGAAATGTTCTATGACGAGCAGAAGACCCTCGAGCTGATCGAGCAATATTGCGGCGCCGTGCGGCCGGATATGGTGGCACGGGTCATGCTCAACCGGGCCCTCGCCGACGTCAAATGGGCGAGCTGGGCGGTGGTCAACCGCAAGCTCAACAGCTGGGACTTCGACTACCAGAAATATGGCGTGTGGAAATATATGCGCGCGCGCCAGGTGATGTACGACCCGCGCTGGGAAAGCTGGTTGCGGCAGATTTGAGTTTGCCCCGGGGTACGCAGACGTCTGGTCCGCGCACCCGGAAATCACGATCAGGGCGAAGCCTGCAGGGTGTGGCCTGTGAAACGGTGGCGCGGCAGGCGCTCCTGCGTCTCCACGGCAGGCAGTGGCGCCTTCGGCTCCGGCGTCTCCTGCGCGGCGCGGCGCGCATCCCGCGGCGCCATGTTGAACTGGCGGCTGAAGCTGCGGGAGAAATGCGAGACGTTCTTGAAGCCGACCTGATAGGCGATCTCCGAGACCGTCAGGCGTCCTCCTGGATCGGCCACAAGCAATTCATAGGCCCGCTGCAGGCGCCTGAGCTGCATGAACTGGCTGACCGTGGTGTCGTCGTCGTTGAACAGGCTGTAGAGATAGCTCAGCGAGATCCTGCTGCTGGCGGCGATCTTGCGCGGCGTCAGCTCCTGGTCGCCGAGATTCTTCTCGATGAACTCGAAGATGCGCCGCCGCAGGTGATAGCGCGCATTGCGCACATCGACGGTCGAACCGCGATCCTCCGCACCGATGGCGAGCGCCACGAAACTGAAGATCTCGGTGGCGAGCGCTTCCGGATTGGGCGGCGGACAATCGGCGAAGACCTCCGCGACACTGCGCAGCAGCTCCACCATGAGGCGGGTCATCTGCACATTGGCGCCGAAGCGGCGGCCGATGTGATCGTCGACGGATGTCAGCCGGCCCCGCAATTCCAACGTGGGAATGCGCAGCACCATGAGCGAGGCGTTCGCCGGGGCGGAAAACTCGTGGAACTCCATCTGGCTGAGCAGCACATATTCCCCCGCCCCCACACTGCCGGTGCGGCCGGCCTGCGCGTAGTGCAGCGTCCCGCTCAGGGGCACCAAGAGCATGTAGCAGGCTTCTCCCACGCCCTTGACCGGCTCGCAATTGCAGATCCGCTCCCCCTCGGCCTGCGTGATTTCCAGGGTTAGCCGGCCGATATGGATCGGCCGTGATGCCGCAGAGCGGGCGCGAGTGGCAGGATGATGCATGAGGTGGCCCCGTTCGGTCTGTATGGATGGTGTTCGGTCTTGTTGTCGTTCGGTCCGCATCGGGTGCGGCCCTGCCCTGTCGGTGGCTCTGCGGCCACCTTGGTGAGGGTCAGCGTGTCCCCTCCCCGGCATTCTCGTTGCGCGGACCGGCCACGATGATCTCGGTGCCGGCCTCCTTGAGACCACCGGCAAGCGAGCCTTGCGGCTGCCGATCGGTGACGAGGCGGTCGATCGCATCCCAGCGCGAGCAGATGGCAACGGCGAGCTGATCGAACTTGGCGTGATCGGCCACCACGATCGCCTCGGCCGCGCGCTGGACCATGGCGGCATAGACGGCGCCCGCCTCCTCGTCGGCATCGTAGATGCCGCGAGCCCCCAGGCCCGTCGCCCCGACAATGGCGCGATTGGCCTCGTAGCCATTGATGCTGGCGATGGTCTGCGAGCCCAGGAGATAGCCCTCGCTGGCGTGGAGGCGGCCGGCGCAGAACAGCACGCGGATGGTCGGATTGGTGCCGAGCGCCATCGCGGCGGCGAAGTCATGGGTGATGACGGTGATGTCGCGGTTGCGCGCGGCCAGGAAACGGGCGACGTGATAGGTGGTGGTGCCGCCGCCCAGCATCAGCACTTCCTTGGGCAGGATCATGGCGGACACGGCAGCGGCGATGGCTTCGCGCTCGGCGATCATCACATGGCGTCGATCGCTGCGCGAGGGTTCGTGCGCGAAGGGACGGGAAGCCCCGCCATAGGTGCGGTTGATCAGGCCCTGCTCATGCAGTTCGAGCAGGTCGCGCCGGATGGTCTCGCCGGAGACACCGAGCGCGGCGGCGAGTTCCGAGGCCCGCAAGGTCGGCGCGGCGGAAAGCTGCGCGATGATGCGCTGCTGGCGCACTTCCTTCGACAGTCGGTCCCGTTCCTGGCTTGGCTGAGCCGGACGGGGATATCTGTCTTCCTTCTCCGCGGACGGCGCATCGCTTGCCATCGATTACCCCACCGGTTGGCGTCGCTGCTGGAAATGGGACTTGGAGGCCCTCTCCTCCAATCTTGTCGCGATCGATGTGGAATGTCCACAAAAAATGCGGAACCTTCCTCACATCCACATGGTACCGCCGCGCCTTGAACTGTTCCGTTTCTTGACCAAATGGATAAAAACGATGTCGCTTTTCGTACAATCCTCGCAGCATTCCGAAAGGAGATGCCGATATTCTGCAAAATCTGTGCTGAGCGTGTTTGAAGATTGTGGAACCTCACACACAATTTGATGGTAGTTGCAAAGGTGCTCGTCTCCCCTTGAAGATGCCCGTCAGCCGCACCGGAACCCGCCTGGACCCTGCCATGCAGATCGAGAAGGAAATCCTCGCCCTCAACGCCTATGATCCGCAGGCGGCCGAGGCGGGTGACGAGCAGACGCGCCGTGCCGTGGCAAGGCGCCTCGGGACTTTCGGGCGCGGCGCCGTGCTGTTCTATCGCGAGCCAATCGAGGCGGTGAGCGCCGAGGGCGTGTGGATCCAGGGAGCGGACGGCAGGCGCTATCTCGACGTCTACAACAACGTCCCCTCCGTCGGGCATTGCCATCCGCGCGTGGTGGAGGCGATCAGGCGCCAGGTCGGCACGCTGAACATCCACACGCGCTATCTCAACGCGGTCGTCGACAGCTATGCCGAGCGCCTGCTGGCGAACCTGCCGGAGCCGATCGGCAATGTGGTTCTCACCTGCACCGGCAGCGAGGCCAACGACCTTGCCCTGCGGGTCGCCCGGGCGGCCACCGGCGGCAGCGGCTTTATCGTGAGCGAGATGGCCTATCACGGCAACACGGCGGCCGTGACCGACATCTCGCCGTCCTCGCGCCCCGGCCGCCCGCTGGCGCCCCATGTGCGTACCGTGCCGGCACCGGATTCCTATCGCAAGCCGGACGAACATCCCGGCAAGGCGATGGCAGCCGCCGTGAGCGAGGCGATCGCAGACATGGCGGACAAGGGCATCCGCTTTGCCGGCATGGTCGCCGACACCATCTTTTCGAGCGATGGCGTCCATGCCGATCCGCCCGGCCTGCTGGCACCGGTCGTCGCCGTCGTACACGCCCAGGGCGGCCTCTTCATCGCCGATGAGGTCCAGCCGGGTTTCGGGCGCACCGGCGACGCTCTCTGGGGCTTCCAGCGCCATGACATCGTTCCCGACATCGTCACCATGGGCAAGCCGATGGGCAACGGCTTCCCCATGGGCGGCATGGCACTGAGGCCGGATCTGCTCACCGCCTTCAACGCCAGCGACAAATATTTCAACACGTTCGGCGGTAACCCCGTGGCTGCTGCCGCGGGCCTCGCCGTGCTCGATATTATCAGGGACGAAGGCCTCATCGAGAATGCCCGCGATGTCGGCCGCTATCTGCGCGACGGCCTGCGGGAAATCGCCAACCGCCATCTCACCATCGGCGAAGTACGCGGCGCGGGGTTGTTCATCGGCCTGGAATTCGTGACGGACCGCGAAAGCAAGACGCCGGCGCCGGAAACGGCGAGCGCCATGATCAACGGCCTGCGCGAGCGCGGTGTCCTGATCGGCGCCGCCGGCGCCTGTGGCAACACGCTGAAGATCCGGCCTCCCCTCTGCTTCGGCAAGGAGCATGCCGATGCCTTCGTCGACCATTGCGACGCCGTGCTGAACCGGATCCAAGGCTGAAATGCGACTTCTCGGCCGCTAAAATCAGGGGCGAGGCCTCGCGGGCAGCCTCAGGCCTCACTTACTCCACACCGGGGTGATCACATTTGTGCAACCATGGAGGAGTAGGAGCGAGTCATGCATAGTTCGTCTCTCGTCATGATCTTGTCGCTGTCGCTTGCGGCAGCAACATCGGCATCAGCTCAGATGCTCGGCGAGAAATATACGCGGTATCCCGACCAGCCTGCCTGCACGCTTTTCGTCTCCCTCGACAAGATCAAGGCGGGGCGCCCGCTTCCTTCCGATTGCATCAAACTGCGGCGATTCCAGAAGGTGACCTATCAGCGCAATGTCGGGGGCTACGAGGTCGTGGATGTCGGCGGCCGCATCTATTTCACCTTCGGAAACTGCAACTACGCCGGCAATACAAGCCCTTCGAAGAGCTGCTTCACCTTCAGGTCCAATGCCGCTGACATGAAGGCAGACGATGTCAAATCCGCCGAACGCAAGGCGGCGGACACCAAGCGACGCCTGGACAAATGCCTGGAGATGGGGGCACCGCTTCGCTCCGCCGACCAAAAGGCTACGCCGCGAAACTGCGCCTCCCTTGCCGCGACATACAGATACGACAAGAAGAATCTGGATCGAATTCGCGCCCAGTGAAGTGCCTGCCGCAGGCGGCGCTCGACCTCTTCGGGCCTTTGCGCGCAACGGCGTGTCGGATGCACACGCCTCGCAGGACCTGCCGGACCCTCGCCAAATAGGTCCGGCGTGTCATCAAACCATCATCCACCCCCGGCCATATTACCATCCACAAACTGGCCGCGCGCCCGCTCGCGGCGGACGCGCTGCTGCCATGGCACGACTGATCTTGGCGGGGTGATGAAGCATGTCTTATCGCATAGATCCGAACGCACGGTTTCGCTTCGACCCGATCCGGAATGTGAGCTTCGCGCTGCCCCCGCAGCAGCAGAAATTCTTCGAATCGCAGATCGACAAGGCCGTGCGCGAACGGGCCGATGCCGGCGGGCCCAAGCAGCTCGACCCGAAGACGGAGAAGACGGTCGTCGTCGAAAAGGGCGACAGCCTGTGGAAGATCGCCGCGGAGAGCAATGTGAAGTTTGCGGACCTCCTCGCGGCCAACAAGGGCCATTTCGACGCCAATGGCGAGGCGATTCACCCCAATGATGTGATCATCGTCCCGGAGAGCGCGCCCGAGCTGGTCGCCAGGTCCCCGGCCGGCGCCGATGGCGCACCGAGCGGAGAGAAGGCCTTCCTCGACGATCTCTATGGCCAGGGCAACAAACTCGCTTACCAGGACGACATCTCCCTGCAGGAGCTGGATGCCGGCCGCGCGGCGATCAAGGCCGATATCGGGACCTATCTCGATGCCCTGCCGCCGTCCCAGCGCCAGGCAGCCGCGTTGCGGATCGCCGGCTATGACTGGTCGGACGGCGGGCCGGCCAAGGCCAGTGCCGAAGCGGCAATCCGCGAACGCGGCCTCGAGAGTGATCCGGAGGAGGCCTTTGCAAAAGGCCTCTACGAACGCGGCAACAAGGGCGCTGATTCCGACGACCCCACCTATGATTTCGCGGCCGAGCAAAAACAACTCACGGCCGATACCAAGGCCTATCTGGCCGGCTTGCCGGAGGCAGAGCGGCCGGCCGCCCTGCAGCGCCTCTTCGACCGCGACTGGACGGATGGCGGTCCTGCGCTGAGCGCGATCGAGGCCGCCGGCAAGGAGCTGGGCATTGCCCTGCGCCCGTCCGGCCATGCCGGGCCGCAGGTGGAAGCAGCCGCTCGCAAGATCATCGATGAAGCCAATACCGCGGGCAGCCCAGGCGACGCCTTCAAGAAACTGGCCGAGGCTTACGCCAAGGCGACACCCGAGGTGAGGCAGGCCATCGCGAATTCGCAGGATGTGCTGCCCCTCATCCAGGCAGCAGCCGACCAGGCAACGCAGCCGTTGAAGAACTATGACCCCAAGACGGCGACCAGCGACCAGGGCGATGCCGCGACGGTGATGTACAATCTGCGCGGCCTGGTGGACAAGGCCGACCCCGACCTGGCGGTCAGGCTGATGCAGGCTGCCCTGCCCACCATCGAGGCCGCCAATGCCACGCGCCAGCGCGAGATCGGCACCGATCTCATCGGCATGGAAGGCCTGTCGAACCTGATGGCGATCATCGACAAGATCGGCGATGCTCCGGGCGCTTCGGCAGTCGTCGAACGCTTCGCCGAGATCGGAAGCTACAACATCAATTCCATCCCCCAGGCCATCGCCAACGGCTCGCGCCTGGATTACCCCCTCGCCCTCGGCTATCCCGTCGATGAGACCATCACGCCCAATGTGCAGCAATTCGCGGCCGGCACCGTGAACAAGGATGTCGACGCCTATCTGGAACACACCAAGGAGCTGCAATATCTGATCGCCAGCAAGGGTCCGCTGATGACGCCCGAGCAGCTCACCCAGGCCATCGCCGACTACAAGACGGGCAAGGGCACGCAATGGCAGCAGAAGGAGCAGGATCTCGCCGCCCAGGTCCGCGAGGACGGCAAGAAGCTCCTGGTCCAGATCGACCAGCTGGGCCATCTGCCGCCCGAACTCGCCTCGTATCAGAAGCATGCCAACGACACGGTCGCCAAGCTGCTCGCCGACGACAAGACCGCGATGGCGCTCAACATGACGCTGACGCAGGAGCCGGCCCTGCTCGGCCTGCCCAAGTTCGATAAGCTCGCAGGCACGCTGCGCCTGACCGACCGCGGCCGCAAGATCGTCGAGGAAGCTGCAACCCAGCTGATCCGGCGCACCGTGATCCCTAGCTTCGCCGATTTCGACCCAGGCAATCCGGCAACGTTCAAGAAGGTCGACGATGCGCTCGTCTCCTTCAAGGACGGCAGCATGGCCAGGATGCTCGGCATCAAGCAGGGTGATCTCGACAAGGCCATCAAGCTGGTCGAGGATTCACTGCCAAAAGCCGGGGACGCCCCCGCCGAGGTGGAGCGCAAGATGCGCCAGCTCAATGCGGGGCTGGACGACATCACCGACAGGGATGGCATCAAGGCCTTCAGGAACGACACGACGCCAGGCAAGATCCTGCGCATCATCGGCGCCGCCGCCACCCTGGCGGGCCTGGCCAATTCCGGCGTCAATTTTGCCAACAACCCCACCTGGAAGGGTGGGCTCAAAATGGTGATCGACGCCGCCGGCGTCAGCCAGCGCGTGATCGAAATCTCGCACGGCTTTGGCCTTCTCTCGGGCGGCAACAAATCGGTTGAGGTCTTCGGATCCAGCAGCAAGCCGGCCGTGAAGGTGCTCGGTGCCGTGGGCGCGGTCTTCGATGTCTGGAACGCCGTCGATTATTTCAAGGCGGGCGACCCGGCGATGGGCAGCCTCTCCCTCGTCGCCGGCGGCGGCACGGTGATGGCGGCGCTCGGCACCGGCACCGCCTTCGGCCCGATCGGGCTCGCGGTCGTCATCGGCGCCGTAATCGCCCAGTTCGTCGTGGCAGGCAACCGCGACAACCACGAATTCGAAACCGCCGACGCGACCGCCTTCCTCGAGCATGCCGGCCTGTCGGAAGAGGCCGCCACCGCCCTGAGGAACCAGAGCCGCGAAGGCTACAGCCCCGTGCCCCTCCTCATCCAATATGGCGAGCTCAAGGGCTTCAAGATGAACGATACCGCCAGCCGGCAGGCCTTCATCGACTGGATCAACGCCATGCCCGAGGCGGCGCGCGACACGCTGGTGAGCAACCTGCACCATACGCTCGCCGGCCTTAAGGGCGATGCCTCCAAGCTGCCGCAGACGTCGTCGTCCGACTCAGCCTATACGGATCCCTCGCGCTTCAATGCCAAGGAGGATTTCACGGCTCCCGACGATTACGGTTCGGGCGAGGTCACCGTCCACATCGACAATACCGCCTCCAAGGTTCGCAAGGGCGAAGCCGGGCCGGCTTCGGTCGCGCAGATCGATGTCGCGCTTGCGGCACTCGGCATCGCCATTCCCGTGGCCTGACCGGTTCTGGAGAAACGCTCCCGTCGAAGCCGAAGTCACAACTGGCGCGCCGCCGTAGTCCGACAGATGCACGTTCCCAACGAGGCGCTCGGTCGACATTGTCCGAGTTCGTCGACCGAAGGTCGACATTCCGAATTCCGTTCAAATGGAGATTGCTACTGCTAGACCAGCCCGTTCTTGACCAGATGGGCGACGATGGCCGGGAAATAGTCCGGCTCGACATAGGCGCCGGGAGCCGTGCGCGCGAACAGGGCCTCGGCCAGGGCCGCATCCTCGACGATCGTCAGATCAAGGTCGCGGGCTTGCGCACGTAGGCCCGCCACGGCCGCCCCTTCGCCCTTGCCGACGAGGACCGGGACGGGTGTTTCGCCGCGCACATAGCGCAGGCCCACCAGATGGTCCCGGCCCGCGACGACCAGCACCGCATTGGCGAGGCCGAGCCTGTAGGGCCGACCGGCCACGTCGCGGCGCTGGCGCTGAAGTTCCTGACGAATCTGAGGATCGCCCTCCAAATCCTTGTGCTCGCGCTTATATTCCGTTTTCGTCATTCGCATGTCGCGCAGAAAGAGGCCGCGCTGGATCGGCACGTCGATGAGGCCGACGACGATGAAGGCAAGCGCGGCCGCTGCCCCCAGGGGCGTGAGGATGGCGAGCAGTGTCGGCTCGAGGCAGGACTGGCCGCAGCCGGGAACCTCGAAGAGCGGCTGCAGCCACGCCGCCATGATCGCGACGAACACGGCCGCCAGCAGCAGCGTCTTCATCAGGCTCTTGGCGAATTCGACGACATTGCGCATGGAGGCGATGCGCTTCAGGCCCTTGGCCGGATTGACATGCTCGAATTGCGGCTTCAGCGGCTCGAAGGAAAAGACCGGGCCACGCGTTGCGATGGTACTGACCAGGATCGTCACGGAGACCACGACCCCCGCCAGCGGCGCCACGATGGTGAGAAGCGTAAGCATCGCCTGGTGAATCAGGGCGCTGGCGGCCGGGGCGAAGGGCGCCGATTGGGCGCTCGCCACAAGCTCGGCGAATTGCTTGATGCGATCCATGATGCCGGAGCCGGCGATATAGAGGAATGCCAGCGCCGCGAAGATCGAAAAGCCCGAAACCAGGTCCCGGCTGTTGGAAACCTGACCCTTGCGTCGTGCATCGCGCAGTTTCTTTTCCGAAGCGGGAAGCTTTTTCTCTTCGCTTTCCTGCGACATGTCAGCGCCCTATACCATGCGCGAGCACGCTATTTCCTGCGCGGCTTTGCGCGGCTCCAAGGTTCCTCGTGGATGACCTGCGTATATGGTTTCCGCGCCAGGAGGCTTGCGATATGATCCCGCGGCTTTCAGGAGGATCGGCATGCGGCTGCGCACGGCGTTTTGTCCCGTCTTTGCGATGATGGTGCTTTCGGCCTGCACCACGGCGCATAATGCCAACACGCCCGCTGTCGGTCTCGGCAGTGCTTCGAACACCCAATCCTCTCGCCTGATGCGGCTGGCCGCCGATGTCGAGTCGCATGGCGACAAAGGAACCGCACTCGCCCTCTATGAACGGGCAGCCGCCGCGCCCGACGCCTCCGCGACGGCCAATGTCGAGGTCGGCGATGCCTATGTGCGGGCCGGCTCCTACCCCAATGCGATAAGCGCCTACCGCACCGCGCTGGCGAAATCGCCGAAGGACGGCAAGGCCCTCGTCGGTCTGGGCTCGGCCATGATGGCGACCGGCGACAACGAGGCCGGGCTCCGCGCCCTCGGCGAAGGCGCTGAGATCGTCAACACGTCCAGCGCCTATAATCGGCTCGGCGTGGCGCAGACCGTGGCCGGCCAGACCGGCGCGGCCGAGGCCTCCTTCTCGCGCGCCCTTGCCTTGTCGCCCTCGGACCTCGACATCAAGGCCAACATGGCGCTCGCCGCGTCCCTCGCCGGCGACGCATCGAAGGCGATGCCGTTCATCCAGCAGGTCGCGGCCGCTCCGGACGCGCAATTGCATCACAAGCGTAACCTCGTGGTCTGCTACGGCCTGCTGGGTCAGGACAGCCAGGTCCGCGCCGCCCCGCCCGTCGGTCTTTCCAGCGGCGAGGTCGACGCGCTGCTGGCCCGCACCCGCTCGATCCGCGCCAAGGCCAGCCCCAAGGAGCGCGCCGAGGCGCTCGGCCTGATGAATAGCGCGGCCAGCGCCAGCTAAGCCATGGCCTGATGCTTCCCTGGACCGGGATCCGATCCTAGTCGGAGGACTGCTGCGTCGCACTGCCGCCGGCACCGCCGAGATTTTCCGATGAGGATGCATCCCCCTCTTTCTCCCCCAGCAGATATTTTCGCGCCGCACGCGCAGTCGTGACCCCGGCGGCCGGACCCATGCGTCGGCCTTCGACGAGGTCACTCTGCCTTTCGGTCATGCGCTGCAAATTGTAGGCATTGGCGCAGCCCGGCGGCAGGTGGGCCCCGAGATCGGGCATGGCCGCTTCCACCGTGCCCCAGGCCGGTCGCTGGACATCGGCCGGCGGTCCGAGGCAGGCATCGGGCACCAGCACCGAGCCTGTCGCACCCTTGGCCGAACCATGGCCCGCATTGGTCGCCACATAGCTGTAGCCGGGCGAATAATCGGCCGTGGGACCCGCCGAGCAGCCGGCCAATGCGATCAGGCCGAGCAACGCCATGCCCCGACAAAGGCCGGCCCGCAGGAAATTCGCGTGCATGCTGCCGTCCTTCCTATTTCACGATGAGGCCCATGCCGGCGGTGTTCGCCGGCTTGCGGGCCTTCTTGTTTCGGGCCGGCCGGTCGATCGGCGTGGCAAGGTCATGGCTTCGCACCGGCTGGACGAGATAGGGCGTGACCAGGATCACCAGCTCGGTTTCCTCGCGCTGGAAACGCTCGGACTGGAAGAGCGTGCCGAGCACCGGCACGTCGCCCAGGAAGGGGAATTTCTGCAGGCTCTTGGCAAATCTCTGCTGGAACAACCCCGCAATCGCGAAGGTCTGCCCGCTTGCCACCTCCACCGTGGTGTCTGCCCGCCGCACCACGAAGCTCGGCAGGTTGAAGCCGTTGAGGCTGACGCCGCCGGAATCGGAGATCGAACTGACCTCCGGCTTGACGTGGATGGCGATGTGGTTGTTGGGGAGCAGCGTCGGGGTGAAGTTGAGCGAGACGCCGAAGGACTTGTATTCGACCGTCACGGTATCGCGGCTTTGCGGGATCGGCACGGGAATTTCGCCGCCGGCGAGGAAGCTCGCCGTCTGGCCCGTGACCGCGGTCAGGTTCGGCTCGGCCAGGATCTTGACGATACCGTTGCGCTGCAGCGCCTCGATGAGCGCACTGACATTGACGGCATTGGATCGCAGGCCAAGCCCGAGATTGCCGCCGCCTTCGCTCACGCCGCCGGTCTTCAACAGGCCGAAGGAGAAGTTCCCCGAGGTGGCGAAGACGCCCCAATCGACGCCGAAGGACAGCAGTTCGGAGCGCGAGACCTCGGCAAAGCGCACGCGTATGTTGATCTGCTGCGAGCCGGAGATGGTGGTGTCGTTGATCGGCGGCCGGTCCGGCTGCGAATAGGTGCGCGCGACATCGTCGGTATCGAGCGCCTCGTCGACGCTGCCGGCATTGCCGCTGGCGACGATGCGGTCCCCGAAAATGGTGAGATTGGTCGCCCCGCGCGGCTGCATCACCTTCTGGGCCCGCTGGGCGGGCCTGGGATCGGTGCTGACCCGGAATTCCGTGGTCGCCTCGACCTTCTGGTCGGCCGTCACCGCGATCAGGTTGGTCAGGCCCGGCTTCAGCCCGAAAACATAGACCAGTTGCGGCGAGACGATCTGCAGGTCCGCGATGGTGGTATCGGCGACCAGCACGGATTCGACCGGCTGCTTGAAGCGAAACAGGCGTCCCTGCCCCACGGCGAGGTCGACGCTGGGCTTGCTCGGCAGGCTGGTCATGGTCTGGGCATGGGCGCCTTGCACCAGGCCCAGCAGGAGAAGCGCGAAAGCGGCAAGCACGGCCAGTTGCCGATACAGGTAAGACCAACCGATTTCCGGGGCGAAGCCTGATGCATGTGAGATCATGCAAAGGCCGGCCCTGCCGTGACTTGTCATTCCGTTCCTCTCCTGTCGTCTGTCGATGGCGCCCGTGCCTGCCCCGTGTCAGGCGGCCCCCTCATGTTGTTTGGCCGGGCGGGTGGTGGCGAGCGAGGGCCGGGCAGCGCCCTGGCCCTGCAGGCTTGTGATGGTCGCGAGCGGCTGCACGTTGAATTCGGGCGCAAGCTCCTGATAGGACAGAACCGCGAGTTCGATGCCGTGCTGAGCCAGGAAGGCGCGCATGTGGCGCCGGACGTCTCCCGCCGCCAGGATGACCGGCGCAGCATCCGGCGCGGTTTCCCGAAGAGCCCGCCCGATCTGCGCGACGATGGATTGGGCCTGCTCCTCCGGCAGGCCGGCAAAGCCGCCGGTCGCCGCCGATTGCTGGCCGGCGCGCAGCAGTTCCTCCGCCGAGGGCTGCATCACATAGGCGGCGATGACGCGGTTGCGGTCGGCGGCGCGGAAGCTGATCTGCCTTTTCAGGGCGACGCGCACATGCTCGGCAAGCAGGGCCGGGTCCTGCTCGTGGCCACCCGCTTCCACCAAGGCTTCCAGAATGATGCGCAGATTGCGGATCGGCACGTTTTCCGCCACCAAGCGGCGCAACACTTCGGCAATTTTCTGCAACGGCACGGCTTCGCGCGCTTCCCTGACCAGTTCGCCGTAATCTTCCTCGGCTTCCGACAGCAGGGCCCGGGTTTCCTGGATGCCGACGAAATGCCCGGCATAGCGCTTCAACATCTCCTCGGCCCATCTGCCGACGACTTCGCCCGGGCCGAAGGAAGCCAGCCCGGCCCCGGCCAGCGCCGGCGCTGCACCGGCATCGACCCACACCGCATTCTCCCGCGGTCCGGCAGGACGCTCCTCATAGTCAAGGCCCAGCAAGGCGAGGTTGGCGGCGTCCCCCTCGACCTTGATGCGCCCTTCGGGCAGATCCGCCTCGAGGACCGGCGCCTCCTCCACGTCGATGCGGATATGCTGCCCCGGCAAGGCCGGGTCTTCATAGACGCCGATCCGGGGCAGTTCGACGCCCAGATCGTCATAGAGGCGCTGGCGAATGCCGCCCACATATTCATCCAGCGCAGCCCTCTCAAGCAGCGTGCCCTTGCCGTAGCGGACCAGAATCCGGGTCGAAGGCAGGGTCTCCTGCCCTTCCGCTGCCGCAAGGGAGCCGGAAGCCATGCCGGACCGCGCGACATCGGAGGCGATCGCGGAAGCGGCCCGCTCCGCGTCCTTCGTCCCCTTGGCGTTACGATGCAGGGCATAGGCACCGGCGCCCAATATGGCGGCGAGGATCAGGAAGATGATGGTTGGGAAGCCGGGCACGAGGCTGAGACCGGCCAGGATGACCGCCGCCAGGCCAAGCGTGCGCGAATCGCGCAGCAACTGCCCGGCGATCTGGCCGCCGAGATCGCCTTCCCCGTCCGCTCCGGCGACCCGCGTGATCATGGTGCCCGAGGCCACCGCCACCAGAAGGGCCGGGATCTGCGCGACCAGACCGTCGCCCACGGTCAGCAGGGCATAGGTGGAGGCCGCCACGCCCATCGACATGCCGTGCTGCAGGGTCCCGACCGCAATACCGCCGATCAGGTTGACCAGGATGATGACGATGCCGGCGATGACGTCGCCCTTGACGAATTTCATGGCGCCGTCCATGGCGCCGAAGAGCTGGCTCTCGCGTTCGAGGCGCTGGCGGAGCCGGCGCGCCTCCGTCTTGTCGATGTCGCCGTTGCGCAACTCGGCGTCGATGCTCATCTGCTTGCCGGGCAGGGCATCCAGGGTGAAGCGCGCGGCGACTTCCGCGACCCGCTCCGCGCCCTTGGCGATGACCAGGAACTGCGCGATGGTGATGATCAGGAACACCACCAGTCCCACGGCGATGCTGCCGCCGACCACGAAGGTGCCGAATGCGGTGATGATCTGGCCGGCATCGGCCTGCAGCAGGATGAGGCGGGTCGTGGTGATGGTGATGGCGAGGCGAAACAGCGTCGCCACCAGAATGACGGACGGCAGCGACGAGAAATCCAGCGGATGGGTGACGTAGAGCGCGGCGAGCAGCACCAGCACGCTGATCGCGATATTGATGGTGATCAGCACGTCGACCAGTTCGGTCGGCAGCGGGATGAGCATCATGATCACCGCGACCAGCATCATGATCGCGATGACGAGATCGGCGCGTTTGGCGGCCTTGGCAAGGAACGTCAGAATGCGGTCAGGCATGGTCATTCAGCTCTCGTTGCGCAAGAAAATCCTGAAAGGACCGCCGCGCTTCCACCGGGCGCCCCGCCGCCAGCAGGGCCCTGCCCTTGAGCAGGGCGAGGGCGGGGTGAGCCGCGCTTTCCAGTTCCTCCAGCCTTTCGATCGTGGTGAGCGCCTTGCCTGCCTCGCCGCCCAGCACGAGCAGATGAGCCAGGGTCTGCAGGACTTCCGCATTCGCCGGCTCGAGCTGGGCCGCGATCAGAAGATAGGCCGTGCCGCGCTTGACCTGGCCGTGGCGGCCATAGAGATAGCCCAGCAGGTGCAGCAGTTTCACGGTGTCCTGCCGGTCGGTCAGCTGTCGGTTTCCTTCTGCAGCCGTGCCATCAGGTCGCGATGACGTTCGATTTCCTCTTCCATCAGCGATTGGGCGAGGCTGCGCAGTTGGTCTCCCCCCTCCAGTTGGGGCACCAGGTCGGAAATGCAGTAGCGCAGAATAGGCACCGAGCGGCGCAGGATGGCCGAGCCGGCTCCCTTGGGCATGATGAAGTCCTGGAGTTCGTCGTCGAGGGAGCGCTTAGCCGATGGCCCCGCCGCTTTGCCTGCTGATCGCGCCGCCGTTTCCGAACGCTCGCTCCTGCCCGCCTTGCCGGTTTCTTCGGAGCGTGACTCGATCGAATGCAGCCGCCGCCGGTTGACGGCAGGCCCCTGCAACCCCTTGACGTTCGTCTCCTGGCCGGACGAACCGAGATTGGGGGCATCGAGGCGAATGGCATCCAGTCGTCGGGTCATCGGTATTTCAAGGTCAGCGTGGAGCCGTTCTTGGCCAGCCGCAGGCCATCCTCGCCGATCTTCTCGATGATCCAGCCGCCGGTGACGAAAGCCCCTTCATGGTAGCGCGCACCATCGCTGGCGATGACATAGGGCCGATCCCCGAACCAGATCGCCCGCAATGTGAGCGGGGGCGACTGCACCGGCTTGCCCGTCTCCACCCGCGAGACGAGCGGAACGCGGTCGCCATAGGCCTGGTCATAGCGGGCCTGGACGTCCCGCCAGGCCTCCCCCTGCTGCGCCGGCAGCGCGCCGGAAACGACAAGGCGGTCTTTTTCGGCGGTGATCGTGAGGTTGGAGAATCCGGCATCGGCCAAACGGCCCGCCAGCTCGTCGCGGGCCCGGCTCGCCAGGGCGGCCGTGCCGGTCAGGCTCACGGCCGCCGGCTGCGCGGCCGGTTTTTCGGAATTGGCCGCAAGCGGTTGCGGCTCTTCGGCCCGATGAGCCTGGGAGGAAAATGCCGTGGCGCTCGGCAGGCCGTTCAGGGCGAGCGAGGCTCCCACCACCGCGAAGATGATCGCGCCGCTGGCGAACAGCAACCGCCCGAGCCACGTCCCGCCGCCCAAACGCGTCGCCACCGCCGATCGACGGCGGGAACCCAGGCGAAACCGCGCCTCGCCGATGCCGACTTCGAGCGGCAGGCGGCAGCGGCGGCCATGGCCTTCGGGCAGAACTTCCGCCTTTGGAAGGGTGAGCGCCCCGCCGACGGCCTCGATTTCCACCCGGCGCCCGCGGCAGCGCAGGCGCGCATGAACAGGCGCGATCCCCGCATCTCTCAGGACGATGTCGGCATCCGTTCCCGAGCCAATCGTATAGTCGACCTCGTCCAGGGCGAGACTGGCCCCCCTGTGGAGGCCGTCGGTCACCTGGAAATCCACGGCCGATTCGGGCTCGAACCGGGTCTCGTTCACATCCGCGGCCGGCGGTGGCGAGGGCCGACGCAGGGCATGCGCCTCACCTTGAGCCTTGTCGATCAATCCGGTGGGCATCGATCCAGTCCCCAATCCCCAATCGAAGCCTTCCTTCCGATCTGCGCCTTCGGAAAGCGGCTCCGACAATGCGGTTCAAGCGCCGCCGGCCCCGGCCGGCGGCGCTCGTCACTCAGGTCTTGCTGCCGCGGGTGATGTTGTCGGCGGCCTTGTTTTTCACGCCGATTTCAGTCGTCGCCACCTGAAGCTTCAGGTTCAGCAAGAACATCTTTTCCATTTTCGCGATCGCATCGTCGACAGCCCCGCTGGGGCTGCTGGATGCGTTTGGATTTAGGGAAGACACGGACATCGTTCACTCCTTGAATCGCGCTTCGAACGGCGAGATCACAAGACCGCGAAGGGCATCGCTCGGATCGCCGTCATTGGCATGCTAGTGAATCTCGGAATGAAAGTCCATTTGGAATGCGTGCTATTAATAAGTTCCAATTGTTGCATTGGCGAAGGCCATGTCATACTCTCGTCATCAACAGATTTGGGTCGCCGCTATGAGAGAAGGTCCGTTGACGCAGCTCCTGGTGGAGCGGTTCGAGACCATGCCGTCGCAACTGAAGCTGGCGGCCCGGTTCGTGCTGGACCACCCCCAGGAAGTCGCGCTGATATCGATGCGCGAGCAGGCGCAACGGGCCGGCGTTTCGCATTCCACCATGATGCGCCTGGCGCGCTGGCTGGGTCTGGAAGCCTATGAGGACATGCGCGCCCTCTATGCGCAGGCCCTGCGCGAACCGGGCGCCAAATCCGCTGCCAAGCCGGCCGAGGCGGTAGAGACACCGAGCGTTGCGGAGGACGGTCAAGGCTATTCGACGGTCAGCGCAACCACCGACATGCTCGCCGCACAGGTCGCCCGCCTTGGCGAATATACCAGCGCCATGCAGCATGTCGCCGTCGCCGACATCCTGATCGGCGCGCGGCGCGTCTATTGCCTGGGGCTGCGTTCGGAACAGGTCGTCGCCACTCACTTTTCCCGTCTGTTCTCTCTGTTCGACGATCGCGGCACCCTGCTCGACGCTGCCGCCAAGGGCGAGGTCGACGCCCTTCGCCATGCCGGTCCCGGGGACGTCATGCTGGTGGTCGGCATGGCGCCCTATGCCCGCGCCACGGTCGAGGTGGCACGCCGTGCCGCCAAGCGCGGCGTGACCATCGTGGCGATCACCGACAGCCGGGTGTCGCCGCTGGCGCGCCTGGCACGCGCCAGCGTCATCGTCACGGTCGAATCCCATTCCTTCTTCAGGAGCGTGACGCCGGCCCTCGCGGCGGCGGAGATCCTGATCGCCCTCATTGCTCAACGGTCCGGCGTCGACGTCAAGGAAGCGATGCGCGCCGTGGAGCAGCACCTCAGCGAATACGATGTCTACTGGACGCCCTCACGATGAGGCTGTCGCCATCACTTTGAGACCCGGCTCCGGCGTTCCGGTGGAGGTGCGCAGGAATCGGATTGGTTTTGGAGAGTCAACGCATGGTCGTTCGTCCCATCTTTCTGCCACCACCGCCTCCGCCGAAGATCACCCCCAAGAACGACATCGATCGAATCGCAGAACTTCGGGCCCAGGCGCAGAAGCTGCGCGAGCAGATCCGACTCGCGCAGAAGATGGGGGAGGCCGAAGAGGCCTCCAAGCTGCAAAAGGAACTCAAGCAGACCAACACGGAATTGACGAAGCTCGAGCCGCCGACGACGGCAGCGAGCCCGGCCGTCACGCCGCTGTCCCTGGCTAGCAACACGCCCCTGATCAAGACGTCCGGCACGCCGACTGCAACCCCGGCCCTGTTCCTCACGACCCAGAGCAGCACGCCCGCGGTCATACCGGTCGACAACCCGGCTCCCGCCGATACGCCGAAACCGGGGGCCGATGCCGGCGCCATCGTCAAGGACGTGCAGACGGGCAAGAGCATCGACCGGATTGCAACCGAACGCGGGCTGACGCGCGACCAGGTACTCAATGAGCTCAAGGCCGGCGGTCTCGACATCAAGACGACCGACCCGAAGAGCGACAATGGCGACGTTCGCACGACACAGATCCGCGATCCCAGGACCGGCCAGACCGTCACCGAATATTACGATTTTCAGCACGGCAGCTATTACACCCAGGTGAAGGACGCCAAGGGCAAGGAAACCGACACGCCGGTGCGCGACGAATCCGGCCAGAAGATCACCACGACATATGACCCGAAGACAGGGGCGACGACGACCCGCCGCGAGGACGATCTGGGAACCGGAACCATCACCCAGACGACACGGCTCTCCAATGGCGTGACGACGGTGAAGACGACCGGTGCGGATGGCAAGTCCACCACGGTGGTGACCGATGCCAAGGGGCAGACGACCACGCTCGCCGCCGGCCAGGATCCGACCCGCAAGGGAGCGGAAGGCATCGAGAAGGATGTCACGGCCGGCAAGAGCATCGACCAGATCGCCGCCGAGCGCGGACTGACCAGGGAGCAGGTAACCGCCCAGTTGGCGGCCGCCGGCCTTGAGGTCAAGACGAGCCAGCCCACCAGCGACAATGGCGACGTGCAGTCCACCGAGATCGTCGATCAGAGGACCGGCAAGACCGTCACCGGCTATTACCAGGACTACCAGCACGGTTCCCACACGGTGCGTACGACCGACGACAAGGGCAATGCGGTCACCACCAGCACGCAAGCCAACGGCACCGAGACCAAGAGCGTGGTCGAGGTCAACGGCCGCACCACGCGCACCGTAAAGCAGGGCAAGGACACCACCGTCTCCGTGACCTTCAACGGCTATACGCTGACCACCAAGCCGGACGGCAGCATGACGCTGCACAACGACGGCACCGGGCGCGAGGTCAAGGTCAAGCCCGACAGCGCCGAGGCGGCGCTCGCCCAGACTCTCGTCTCCATCGATCCCAAGAGTTCGGATCCGAAGGAAGCCAAGAAGGCGGAGATCGTCAAGACCACGCTCGACGGCATCTTCGCCGGCGAGGAGCTGCCGGGCCTGCAAAAGGCCGTCGACGACCTGCACCAGAAAACCCAGGATGCCATCGGAAAATATGGCGAGGGCCAGCCGGGAACCAATCCGACGGCGGAAAACCCCTACGGCACCCCGCCCCCCGGCAAGGCCCCGTCGGGTGGCGCTTGGGTGCCGATGAACGGCAAATGGGTCGATCCGGTGGTCGCCAAGGCGATGGCCGCCGAAAACGTCGCTATCGGGCAGCGCGCAGAGGCAAGCGCCAAGGTCAACCAGTCGCAGGCGCAACTGAACGTCTACGCGCTCGATCCCGCCTATAAGGGCGCGATGGCCGACGCCAAGGCTCTGCTCGACGACAAGCTGGCTCCCTTCGGCCTGCAATGGAACGCGCCGACGCCGGAAGGCTCGCTCGCCGACGCCCGGAAGGCCCTCGACGAGACCAACACCCAGCTCACCAATGCGACGACGGCGCGAGAGAGCTACGAGAAGGCCCAGGGCCTGCTCGACCAGGCGATCACCAAGCAGGCGACATTGCCGCCTCCCCCGCCTCCGCCCGGGCAGGCGACGGTGAGAGCGACCAACGACCATACCAATTACGAACTGAAGGACGCCCAGTCCAAGGCGGCCCACGACGATGTGACCGCCTTGTTCTACCAGGCCGGGCTCTCCGCCAGTCAGGGAGACAAGGCGCTGGCGGATTATCTGGTCGGCGTCCGGCAGCAGGAGGTCAACGCCACCAAGCCCGGCACGCCCGAGCGCACGGCAGCTGAGAAAAATCTCAGCGATGCCAGGACATTGAGCGAGAATGCTGGCAAGCAGATCGATGCAGCCACGGCCTATTCCAACTTCTATTCGGCCACGAGCACGCTATCGGCCCAGGAAGTTCAGGCCACCGATCTCAGGCAGAAGATTCTGGCCCAGTACCAGGCTGCCCATCCCGACATGTTCGATTGGGACGAAGAATATTCCACCGCTGGCGGCGACTATCTGGGCAAGATCAAGGAACAGAACGTCATCGAGGATCCCAAGGATCGTCAGCTCTACCTGGAGACCAAATACGAGCACGACACCAAGCGGGTTCAGCTCACCTTCTCGACCAGCGACAAGAACATCCGCGAGGACCTGCGCAACGGCGAGCTCAACAAGCAGTGGCAGGCGCTTCTCAACAATCCCGCCAATGCCGCTATGTGCTATGCCGACGGCCGGGGTGGCCTCGCGGCGGCCAAGGCGGCGCAGGTCTCCGCAGGCCAGCAGATCCAGGCCATGATGAAGGACCAGCTCGGCCTGGTGCGGGACGGTCTCGACAAGCAGATCACCGGGCTCAAGACCGATCTCGACGGAGCCCTCAAGCAGCATGGTCCGGGCAGCGTCGAAGCGCCGGCAGGCCTGTTGCCGCAGGGTACCCAGCCCGTGGAAGTCACGGTCAATGGCCAGAAGGTAGGGGTAGCCCCCGACATGGCCGGCGACGTGCAGCGCGGTGGTATCGACACCATCGTCAAAGCCGGCAAGCCGGTTCGCATCGAGATCAACGGCCAGTGGCTGTGGGTGCACCCCGACGTCGCTGCGGCCCAGATCCGGCTCGACGCGGCGCAGGATCAGCGCGCCAGCGTCGAGAATGCCCGCCAATCGGCCGAGCGCTCCGAGCAATGGTATTCCTTCCTGCTGACCCAGCCGCTCAAGCTGTTGGACGATGCGGGATCGGCGCCCTACTACGCCCATCTCCAGAGTGTCTATCTCGACGACCATCGCGACCAGGCGATGTCGGTCTACCAGGCTACGTTCCAGAACCTCTACAATTCCGGCTATAATGACCAATACAAGCCGCTCGAGGGTCGCCAGGCCCAGGAAGGGCTGGTCGCTCGCACCCTCGGCCTGGATACCTCCAGCGAAGACGGCCGCACGACCCTCGACAAGGTGGTCGACGAGATCCGCGACATCGGCGGCAACACCGCCTCGGTCAAGGTCGTGCCCCTGTTCTATGTCGACGACAAGGTCGGTGCGCAGCAGGTCTCGCTTTTCGCCGTCCAGAATGGCGACAAGACCTGGTATGTCGATGCCACCGGCCAGAAATTCGAGTCCATCAAGGATTTCCAGGACAACAACCGCCAGTTCCAGGAAAGCGGCAAGCTGATCGTGCCGACCGGCCTCAACATGAAGCCCGGCGCCGACGGCAAGATCGACCTCGAGGTGGTCCAGGCCCGCAATGTCTCGACCTTGGACAGGATCGTCGATCCGATCGTGGGCATCGGCACCGCCCTCGCCACGGCCGTTGCCGTCATTCCCAACCCCTTCTCGCCGCTTGCCGCGGGCGTGGCCTATGCCGGGGGCGCCTATCTCGGCACCCGCGCCGTTATCAAGGAAGTGGACTATCTCAACCACGGCGGCGAACTGGGCGACATGGAATCGATGATGAACATCGGCACGGTGGCCACCACCGTCCTGCCGATGGGATCCAGCGTGCTGCGCACCATCGGCATGGCGAAAACCACGGAATTGTCGGTGACGCAGGCGTTCCGGGCCAGTATCGGCATGACCGGGCAAGGCACCTCCGCCGCGACGACGGCGGACGCCTATATGAGGAGTTCGGGTGGGCTCAACCGAACCGCGCGCGGCCTCGACTGGGCGGCCATCGGCACGGGCGTGCCGTTGACGGCGGTGTCGGCCCACGACCTGGCTGCCTATGGCGACCAGATGAGCGGCCTGGAATTTGCCAGCGCGTTGACCAGCCTCGGCGTCGGCGTGGCCGGCACGGGCCTCGGCGTCAGGGGATTGCGAGCCACCAGGCCGCTCGTCGCGGCCGACGAGGCGGCCGGTGGACCCCACACGACGACAGTGCCTGCATCGGTCAATTCGCGGGCGTTCAGCTCGGAAAACGGCCGCACGCTGAACTACCTCCCCGATGGCACGGTGACGGTCGGGGGACGGCCGGTCGAGGCGAAGGATCTTTCGATCGAACTGTCCAATCGGGGGGCCGCCGATGAGGACACCTTCCTGGTCATCGCCGACGAGACCAATCTGCCCGGCGCGACCCAGCTGATCGCAGACCTGCGCAATGCCGGCTACCGCGACGGTCAGAGCATCACGATCCTCGCCTGCCGCGCCGGCTCCCTGGACCATCAGACGGGCGGTCCCCTTACGCGTTCTCTCGCCGGCGAGGTGGCCGACAGGCTCGGCGTGCGGACGCGCGCCTATGACGGGCCTGTCGAGCTCGCCGGCGCCATCCGGCCTGCTGAGGGCGGCAAGCAGGTGGTCGAACTGCCCGGCCTGCCGCTGACCGATATTTCCGGAGGAGCCACACTCCAGCAGCCCAATCATGCCGCTCAAGAGGGCTTCTGGTTCAAAGGTGGCAAGAATACTGCGCCTCCTGCCTCCCCGAGCAACGTGCATGTTGCCGGTGATAGCCCCATCGACCCGATCACTCTGGGCAAGAAGACCGGCCCCAATCCTTCGGGGCAATCGCCGAAAAGCACGCCTCCCACGCGCAAGCAGCTGCAGGCCACCGATCCCAAGCAGTTGGACATCACCCAGCTCAACGCCAAGAACGTGCCCTGGCTGAAGCCGGACCAGGTCGCCGCGTTCACGCCCAAGCAATGGGAAGCCTTCAAACAGGCCAGCCTGCAGGGTTCGCTCACGCGCAGTCAATTGCAGGCTATTCCGGAAAACCGGGTGCGAAATCTCGACGCCGGATCCCTGACGAAATCCCAGGTTCGCTCGCTGACCAGGGCCCAGGTTGCGGCCCTCAATGGCAAGCAATTGCAGGGGCTCCATCAGGCCGGCCTGCAGGAACATCTGACACAAGGCCAGATCGGAGCGATACCCGACAATCGCGTCCAATATCTCGATAGCGCCAGTTTGACAAAAAGACAGATCGGCGGCCTCTCTCAGGCCCAGATCGCGGCGATGACCAACAGCCAATGGAAAGCCTTCAATCAGGCCGGGCTGCTGCCTCATCTGTCGCGGGCGCAAACGCGCTCGATCGCGGAGAACCGCGTTGCGGACCTGAATATCGGGACCATGACGCCAAGCCAGGTCTCCTGGCTGACCTTGAAGCAATGGGAAGCCTTCAAGCGATCCGGCCTGCAGGGGCAACTGACGCAGGCCCAGATCGGCGCGATCCCGGCCAACCGGGTCAAATATCTCGACATTGCCAGTCTGGACGCCAACCAGGCCGGATGGCTGAAGCCCGATCAGCTTTCGGCACTGACCAAGTCGCAGATCAGAGCCTTTTCCGGCGAACAGCTGCGGGCTTTGCCCAATGCATCCGTCGCTGACATGGCAGCCAGCCTGACGCGCCAGCAGATTCCCGAATTGACGCTGGCACAGATGGAGGCGGTTGGCGACGCCCAGAAGCAGGCGATGAGCGAGGAAGGGCGCACGCTCCTCAATGAACTCATCGAGGTCCGCAACCTGTCTCCGGATGACATGGCCCGCCTCTCGCCGGGCGGAATCATCGATCTCACGCCCGACCAGTTGCGGGATCTGACGCCCGACCAGCTGCGCGCCATCGCGCCCAAACGCATCAAATATCTCGATCTGGCCGAGCTCACCCCCTCGCAACTGAGTGAGTTGACACCGGAGCAGGTGAGGAAACTCAGGCCGAGCCAGCTGGCTGGCCTGAAGGACGATCAATTGCAGGCCCTCACGCCGGCTCAGGTCGATGTGCTCAAACCATTCCAGACCGCCCTGCTGAAGGCCGACCAGCGCTCGGCCCTCAACGGCTACACGCCCGCCTCGGCGCCGGTGCGGGCGCTTGCGAAGATGCGCGCGATGGGCGTCGACGATCTCGCCCTGACCACGACCGCCACGGCCACCTTCGCCGCCGTCTGGCCGGCCCTGCCGCCGCATATCCAAGTGTACATGCGAGCCGGCGGTCTCGCCTGGCGCGGTCTGACCATGAGCGCTGCTGCGGCCCTGCCGGGCAAATGGACGGCGCTCCACACGCCGCTGGGCCGCATCATGAAGATCGGCGATGCGCTGAGCTATCTGCCGACCCAGGCGGCCGGCATCCCCACCTCGGTCACTCTGGGTGGTGCCGGCGGAGCCCTGTTCGAAGGAAGCAATGCCTTCTATTTCGCCAAGGCGGTGCGCGAGGCCCGTACGGGCCGGCCGGCCATGCCGATGGCCGACAAATGGAACCTGCCTTCCTATGCGATCGGAAGCGGCCTCTCACTGGGCGATTCCATTCCCAAGGACGGCTCGAACCTCTCGAGCCTGCCCGGCGTGCCGGATTTCGTGTCGAAAGGCTTCGACTTCGTGCCGGGTAGCGCCGATACGGTCGACAATGCCGCCTTCCTCTTCGGCTCGGCCTATCTGTGGGCGCGAGGCGCCCGGACGGGACTGGGACGCGGGAAATGGGAGCCCAAAATGTCGGGCTTCGATCGTGTCGTCTTCGGTGTCACCTTCGGCGGCGGCATGATCCTGTTCAGCGGCATCGTGGTCGCGAACTGGCTCGATCAGCAGAGCAAGGCCAATGCTCCCGGGATGCAGCCCCCGGGCAACAACAATCCCACGCCAACGCCGACAACACCGACGCCGACGACGACAGTTCCAACCCCGACGCCGTCAAAGACGGCGCCGACACCGACGGCCTCCCCCTCGGCCACGAGCTCCTCGACCCCCTCGCCCTCGCCGACCACCACCAAGACGAGCCCGAACAAGCCCCGGCCCAAAGAACCCGGCAACCCCGAGGCGACGCCGGCCCAGTTCGTCGTCTCGGCTGATGACGGCCTCAATCTGAGGCGAGAACCGGCAGGCGATTCGAATGTCGTCACAGTGATCGAGCCCGGCTCCCTGATTAAGGAAACGGGCGTTTCCAAATCCGATGGATCCGGCAAGACCTGGATTCCCGTCAGCGCCCGTGGAGCGGACGGGAGCGAGCAACAAGGCTGGGTCGAGGCCAGCTTCGTGCAGGCGCATCCGACCGGCGCGCAGGATGGCCAGGGACGCCTCAATCCCGAACTCGAACGCCAGGGCTACCAGCCGATCATCGCCCGCGATGGCGACACGATGGGCGGCATCGCACGCAGCCATTCTGCCGATGTCCGGGAAACGGTGCTGCTGAACATGGGCCACATCGCTATCCCCGACATCATCTTTGCCGGGGATCGCATCTATCTGCCCGGTGGGACGGCATGATCTGAGCTCGGAAGCGCCCGCCTCCCGCGCAAGCCCGTTCCGCCTTGATTCAGGTCAATGCGGGACGCCCGCGACAGAGCCAATCTGCGCTCCCATAGCTTCGATGTGAGCGGTGGGGGTGCCGATGAGCCTGATTATCCGACTGTTGCTGTTCGTGGCGGCGCCCGTCGCCGCCCTTTTCGTGGCCAGGGATTCCCTGAATTTCCAGATCGCCCAGGTGTTCTTCGCCATGATGATCTTCATCGCCATTGGCGTCGTCGCCGCATTCTGGGCCGGAGGCAAAAAGACCTGATTCTTCCGGTCGAGATCCGCGGAAGAACTGCCAAACCTGGCGTCGAAACAACGAGTTAGGACAAGTCATCCCAGGAGAAGGCAGCCCTCTGATTGAATACCCCGCGGCCCATGGACCGTTCCGGCCGGAGACCGACGGGCCACCCGGAACGGTTGCGGCAGGCCTTCGCCGACAATTTCTGCAGGAATTCTTCAGTATTTTTATACCTCCAGCAGATCGGCATGCGATGGGCCCGGCTCACGCCGGAATCGCGACGGCAGACCGCCTCGGAGAATGACATCGAAGCGGCGCCCCACACCCAAACGCGCAGCCCTATCGCACGACGACCTCGGCTCCGATCGAAGCGCGCTGATAGAGATCGATCACATCCTCGTTCGTCATGCGGATGCAGCCTGAAGAATTGGCCGTGCCGACGGTCCAGGGCGCATTGGTGCCGTGGATGCGATAGAGCGTGTTCCCGATATAGAGCGCGCGTGCGCCGAGGGGGTTGTTTGGGCCGCCAGCCAGCCTTACCGGCAGATAATGCCCCTGTGCGGCCTCTCTTTCCCGCATTTCAGCGGGCGGGCGCCAATCGGGCCACTCCTTCTTGTCGAGGATGCGATCCCGGCCCGACCAGGCAAAGCCCTCGCGCCCCACGCCGATGACATATTTGAGCGCCCTGCCCTCGCCGAGCACGTAGTAGAGCCGGCGCTCGCGGGTATCGACGACGATCGATCCCTTGGGATGGGGTTCGGCGAATGCCACGATCTGGCGGGCGATCGGCGGCGCACGCCTTGTTGCGGGCAGGCGGGCCGGGCCCGTGGCAGGCTCGTCGACGACGTCCCCCTGCGGATTGCCCGAAGGCGCGATGACGATGTCCTGCTCGCCGTCATAGGTCCAGGTCCGTGGATCGTAGCCATCCGCCTGGGCCGCGGCGATACCCGTCATCGACACTGAGACCATGCCGACGATGCCGGCCGCCATCCCGGCTCTGCGCAGGAGCGAATGCAGGATCACGCGCTTGCCCCGCAGCGAGCGACACGCATGAAGACGTCCTGCATCAACCGCCATTCCCGGTGCTCCCCCTGTTCGCAGCCTCGTTTGAAAACTGTAACAAGATACCTCCAAGGCCGATGCGAATCTGAAGCATTTGGCACTTGCTCATGGCTCTATAATCCAATTGGACTTTCATTTCAGCGACGATCACGATAATGTGCTGCACGATTTGGCAGGCAAATCACGCCGCCCGGGACTCAACGCTCGAAGAGCGAATGCGTCGTTGCACAGGTAAGGGGCATGGAATTTGAGACCAGCAGGGTGGCCATGGGGACGCATCGACGGTCTCCCGCCATTCTCGGCTTCGCAATCGGATTTTGCCTGGGCATGGCGGCATTGCCCGTGCGCGCAGCGGAGCCCGACTGGCCCGCCGGCCCGTACAAATACATCACCATCGACCAGTCGGTACGCGACGCCTTGACCGAATTCGGCCGAAACATCCACGTTCCGGTCAAGCTCAGCGATGGGGTGAAGGGCCGATTGAGTGCCGGCATGCCGATGGGAACGGCGCGCGAGTTCCTGCAATGGGTCTGCGACCGCTATGGCCTGGTCTGGTATTATGATGGCGCCAGCCTGGCCGTGGCCACCGAAGCCGAAATGCGCACCGACATGTTCAAGGTCGACGCGGCCACCCTGCCCGGCATTCCCGGCCGGCTGCGCGAACTCGGCATCGCCGACGCACGCTACCCCATCAAGATCGCCCAGAACGAGCGGGTCGTCTCGGTTTCCGGCCCGCCCGCCTATATCGACGCCGTGCGCAAGGCGCTCGGCGTGTTGACCGGGCCGTCCGGCCCGGCACGGGCGCGTGAAGTCGACGGTTCGGCTGAAAATGTCGTGCCGGTTCGTGTTTTCCGAGGCCGGCGCGCCGAGGTCGAGACCCCGCCCACCGCCAAGCATCCAGGAGAGAGCAAATGAAGATCGAGAGCAACGGAATCAGCCCGACCAGTCAGCCCGATCCGAGCAAGGAAAGCCAGGAAGCGGCCCTGCAGAAGCAGATGGAAGAAACCCTCGCCAATTTCGCGGTGAGCATGGCCCAGCAACAGGGTGACCGGGCCCTGGAAGGCATGCAGCAGGCCCGCAACGAGGAAGGCTGAGCCGGAACCGGGAGGCAGGCACCCAATCGGCGATCGATGAGGAATGAACAATGCAGCTTGCAGACGCTGCCATAGGTGCGGTTTCGGCGGCACCGACCCAGTTCCAGCCGCCCCAGCCCCAGGCGAATGTCGAGCATCAGCTCTTCGACTATCTCGTGGAGATGGAAAAGAGCGTCGGGAAGGCCGGGCTGCCCAATGATCCCGCCGCTCTCGTCGGCGGTGCGCTGCATTCGCTCGAAGGGGTGGTGCAGCAGGCCCAGTCGGCCTTTGCCAAGAACGGCCCGCAGGCAGGTCTCGCCTCGCCAGCCAGTGAGGGGAGCGGCAATGCCGCAGCTGGCAATGAACGGGCACCGGGACAGCCGAACACGGATCTGACGCTGGATCGCGCCATTTCCTTCATGTGGGCGGCCGCCAATGTCTCCGTCGCCATCAACAGCGTGACGGCCGCGACTGGCTCGGTCAACACGCTGATCAAACAGCAATAGTGCGTGGCGGGGGCTCCGTGAGGCCAGTATCGATGCATCGGTTGCCGGCCTGGCTGCGCCGGCTCGGCACCGTCTTTGCCCTTGTCGGCGTGCTGTTCCTGCAGGCCTGCACGGTGGAACTCTACACAGGGCTCAGCCAGCGCCAGGGCAACGAGGTGGTTGCCGCACTGGTGCGACGGGGCATTCCCGCCCAGCGCCAGATCGACAAGGAGGGCACGGTGACCGTTCTCGTCGACAAGGCCCGCTTCGCCGAAGCCATGGCCGTGCTCGATGCGATCGGCCTGCCCAAGGAGAAATTCGCGACCCTCGGCCAGGTGTTCAAGCGTGACGGGCTCGTCTCCTCCCCGGTGGAGGAACGCGCGGCGATGATCTACGGCCTCAGCCAGGAGCTTTCGCAAACCATCTCCGACATTGACGGCGTCCTGTCCGCGCGCGTGCATCTGGTACTGCCGGAGAACGATCCGCTCAAGCAGCAGCTGGTGCCGTCCTCGGCATCGGTCTTCATCCGTCATCGCACCTCGGTCGACATGAAGGAACTGGTGCCGCAGGTGAAGATGCTGGTCGCCAACGGCGTGGCCGGGCTGACCTATGACAATGTCTCCGTCATTCTCGTGCCGGTCGCGGCACCGGTCGAGCCGGCGACGACGAGCGAGCCTGGCCTCACGAATTTCCTGGGCATCTGGCTGCATCCCGACGACCTCGCGCGTGCCATGTGGATCGTCTATGGGCTCGCCGCCATGGTCGTGCTTCTGGCCGGGCGCCTGGCCTATCTTCACTGGCGGCGGCGACGCGACGTCTACGCCCTCGACGGATCACCCCCTCTTCGCCCCGTGAAGAGGGCGCCATGACCGGCAAAATCGATGCCGCCGAGGCTTGGCGGTCCTTTGTGCACAAGCCGGCCCTTCATACGATTGCCTCCCGCCTGGCTCCGTGTTTCGGCGGCACCCTAGGTGACGAGGCCTGCGCGCATATGCTCACCGCGGAGCGGCTGGAGCCCAGGCTTTCGCGCCTGATCGGCGAGCATTACGGCTTTTCCGCTGGTGAGGCGCAGGTCGACGAAGAGGACCGGGCGATCGCACTCTGCGATGCCGAGCGGCTGGCCGATCTCGCGCTGAAAGCCGGCGCGATCTATTGGGCGGCATCGTTTGCCGGCGTGATCCGCCGCGAGACGACGGCGGCGCTGCATGCCCGACTCGGCGAAGCGCTGTGCGAATACGCGGTGCTCAACCGCGACCTCGCCGGCCCGGAACAGGTCCTCGAGCCGATCGCCGATCTCGCGGAGCGGGTTGCGGCCGATGGCTGGCGCTGCCTCGGCGCCTGGTGCGACGCCATGCCGGCAGGTGTCGGTGTGCGGGTCCGCCTCAAGCTGCCGCCCAGTCCCGACCTCGACGGCACGGCACCCGCGCCTTTTGCACAATTGGGCCCGCCGATCGTGCGGCGGGCCGCTGGCTCGAGGTAGGGGAATGGCAGGGCAGGACACAGGGCCCCTGGCCGATCGACCCAAGCGCCCGACCGGGCGCATCCTGCGCGCGGCGGAGGCAAAGGCCTGGCAGGACGGCTATGGCTTTCTGGAAGCCGCGCGGCAGGACGCCGAACGCCTGCGCGAGGCCGGCCGCCGGGCCTATGCCGCCGAATATGCGCAGGGCTATGAGGACGGGATTGCCGAAGGCAAGCGGGAAGCCGCCCGCCTCGTCGCCGAGACGACGGCCAAGCTCGACCGCTATTTCGAGGGCGTCGAAAGCGAGGTTGGCGAGCTGGTGCTGGAAGTCACCCGGCGCCTGCTGGGCAGCTTCGACCTCGACGAACTCGTCGCCAAGATCGCCCGCCAGGCCGTCACCGAGGTCCGGCAGGCCAAATATCTCAGGCTCACCGTTCATCCCGACGCGCAAGACAGGGTTCGCGCGGAACTGGATACGCTCGCACGCGAGCGGCAATTCGGCTTTGCCCTCGAGATCGAGGCCGATCCCACCCTCGCGCGCGATGCCTGTATCGTGGCGAGCGAAGCCGCCGTGATCGATGCCGGCGTCGGCACCCAGCTCGATGCCATCGCCGCCGCGCTCGGATCGGCGAGAAAGGCAGCGTCATGACCGGCGCCCCCCTCGACATCGATGCGAAGCTCGCCGATATCGTGCCGCGCCTTGGCAAGCGGCTGCGCGAGGAAAATCAGCGGGGCCGCAGCGGGCGGGTGCGCGAAGTCGTCGGCGTCATCATCCATGCCACGGTAGAAGAGGCACGGCTCGGCGAAATCTGCGACCTCGTCGACCCGAAAACGGGCCGCCGCGTCAGAGCGGAGGTCGTCGGCATTGCCGATGGTTCGGCCGTCTTGGTCCCGCTCGACGACCTCGCAGGCCTGTCGAGCCTGACCGAAGTGATTCCCGTGGCCGCCCAGTTGCAGATCGGCGTCGGCCCGGGCCTGCTCGGCCGCGTGGTGAGCGCCCTCGGCGAGCCGCTCGACGGCCGGCCTCTTCACGCCGGCACTCTCGATGACCGGCGCCCCGTGCACGCTTTTCCCCCTTCGCCGCTCTCCCGGGGGATGATCAGCGAGCCGATCCAGCTCGGCATCCGCGCGCTCGACGGCATGCTCACCTGCGCCCGCGGCCAGCGCATCGGCCTGTTCGGCGAGCCGGGTATCGGCAAATCGACCCTGCTCGCCAATATCGTGCGTGGCACCGATGCGGATGTCGCCGTCGTCGCTCTGGTGGGCGAGCGCGGCCGCGAGGTGCGCGAATTCGTCGAGCATGCACTCGGTCCCGAAGGCATGGCGCGCACCGTCATCGTCGCCGCAACCTCGGACAGACCGGCCATCGAGCGCGTCAAGGCCGCCTTTGTCGCTACCACCATCGCCGAATATTTCCGCGATCGGGGCCAGCACGTCCTGCTGGCAATGGACAACATCACCCGTTTCGCCCGGGCCCAGCGCGAAATCGGCCTGGCTTCGGGCGAACCGCCGACACGGCGCGGCTTTCCGCCCTCCCTGTTCGCGGCGTTGCCGCGCCTGCTCGAGCGGGCCGGCCCCGGTCAGACCGGCACCATCACCGGCCTCTACAGCGTGCTGCTCGAAGGCGACGGCACGCTCGACCCGGTGGCCGAGGAACTGCAGGCCCTGCTCGACGGCCACGTCTTCCTGTCGAGCGACCTTGCCCGGCGCGACCATTTCCCGGCGATCGACATCCTGCGCAGCAGAAGCCGCCTGATGAATGCGGTGATCTCGCAGCAGCATCGGGCCGACGCAACGCATATACGCGAGCTGATGTCGCGTCACGCCGAGGTGGAACTGCTGGTGCGCATCGGTGAATACCAGAAGGGCAGCGACGCCGTCGCCGACGAGGCCGTCGCCAAGATCGACAGGATCAACGCTTTCCTGCGCCAGTCCTCCGACCAGCACGAAAGCATGGAGCACACCACCAGGCGCTTGCGGGACATCGTCAATGGCTAGGCAGACGGTGATTTCCCAGCTCCACAGGATCCGCAGCTTGCGCGAGCAGCGCGCCTCGGAAGCGGTTGTCCGCCAGCAACGCCTCGTCCGCGAAGCGCAGGGCCAGACACAATCGGCGGCTGCCGCTCTCGACAGCCGGCTCGAACGGGCCGCGTCCGACGAACGAGCCTCGTTCGCCGGCCTCATGGGCCAGCCGCTCACGGCCCAAAGCCTGCTGGCGCTGCGCGGCCGCTTCGAGATGACCGCAAGCGAAGTGGAGCAGCTGCGGCAGGCAAGCGAAGAGGCAAGGCAGGCTGAAGCCGGGCTGCAGCAAAAGCTGGCTCATGCGCGCGAAGACCATCACGTCCGGCGCAAAGCCGTCGAGAAACTGACCCAACTCGTCGACGAGATGAGATCGCGCGGCAGGCGGCGGCTGGAGACAATCGAGGAAATGATGATCGAGGAGGAAGCAACACTCGCGGCCGCGTCGAAGCCCAAGCCAGGAAGAGTGTGATTTTCGCATGCATCAGAGACTAGCGGCACTTGGAAAAACGCGAGAGCGCCGTGCGGCCGAACCCACGGTCTCGGCGGCACGACTGCGGGCGATCACGCCCGCGGATGCCGCGGCGTTCAACGCCTTCTACCGCCATCGTCCGCCGGTGAAGATCCGCCTTGCCGGCGAGGCGTTCGCGCTGTCCGTCCTGTGGCAGCCGGTGATCGATCAAGGCACGGCCACCGCCATCGACTTCAAGGTCGGGGCAGCAACGGGCCGGCTCTGCCTCACGCATGCATTGTTCGAGGGCTGGCTGGCACGGGCCAATCCCGGCGCCACCGCCGGCCCGCCCGCCCCCGGACATGCCGCCCTCCTGCTGGAATCGTTCCTGCGCGAAGAGATCGCCTGGCTGGAACGCCAGCTGGACGGGACGATCGAGCTGATTGCGGCCACACCGCTCGACCGCGCGGCCGAAATGCCCTTCGCCTTCGTACTCCGCAGTGGCCAGGCCGAAAACATCTGCCTCCTGCAGGCCGACGCCGCGCTGGCCGCCAGGATCGGCCGCCTCCTCGACGACGCATCGGGCAGGCCTGCCGCCCACCGGCTCGAACTGCCGCTGCCCGTCAGCCTCTGGTGGGGCGCGACCAGCCTCTCCCTAGGGGAACTGCGTTCGCTCCAGCCCGGCGATGTCGTCATGACCGATGGCTGGACCCGCGGCGCGCAGACGGTCCTGGTGGTGCTGGCCGAGCGCCGGGCAGCGCTGGCGGAGCCGATCGGACAGAGCGGCAGACTTGTTTCGGCGCCGACGCCGCTCAGCAAAACGAGATGGGGATGGATCATGGAAGAACCACAATCGGCAAACGGGCAACCCGACGATACGGGCCTGGAGGATTTGCCGGTGACGGTCGTCTTCGAACTCGCACGCATGACGATGCCCCTGCGTGAGGTCAGCCGGCTCGCCGCCGGATCCATCGTGCCGCTTCCCGAGCTTTCCGAGCCCGCGGTCGATCTCGTGGCCAATGGCAGGCGCATCGGCCGCGGAGAGATCGTGAAGGTCGGCGACGGCATGGGAGTGCGCATCGTTCGCATCTCCGCCGATGCTTGAGGGTTCGCCCAATCTTCTCGGCCTTCTCGTCGCGGTCGGCCTGGTCGGCATTCTGCCGCTGGCCGTGGTGACCATGACCGGTTTCCTGAAGATTTCCGTCGTCCTCTTCCTCATCCGCAATGCGCTCGGCGTCCAGCAGACACCGCCCAATCTGGTGATCTACGGCATCGCCCTGGTGCTGACGGTCTATGTGACGACGCCCCTGATCGGCGAAATCTCGGGACGCCTGCAGCAGGAAAACATCCAGTTCCAGACCACGCAGGACCTGACGCGCGCGGGCGAACTGGCACGCGAACCGCTCAAGCAGCATCTGCTGCGCTACACCCAGCCCCAGGAACGCCAGTTCTTCCTGGACGGCACCAAGCGGCTATGGCCCGAACAGGCACGCGCCGAGGTCCGGGATGACGACCTGCAGATCCTGGTGCCGGCCTTCGTCGCCTCCGAACTGACGCGGGCCTTCGAGATCGGCTTCCTGCTCTATCTGCCTTTTCTCATCATCGATGTGGTCGTCGCCAATGTGCTGATGACGCTGGGGATGATCATGGTCTCGCCGACGCTGATATCCATTCCGCTGAAACTGCTGCTGTTCGTGGCGATCGACGGGTGGTCGCGCCTGATGCACGGCCTGATCCTCAGCTACAATTGAAGGTTGCACCGCAAGGACCGCCCGATGGCCAATGATTTCATTCTCGCCAAGGTCCAGAGCGCCCTGTGGATGGTGCTGATCCTCTCCGGCCCGGCCATCGTGGCGGCCCTGGTGGTCGGCCTGCTCATCGGCTTCGCACAGGCATTGACCCAGATCCAGGACCAGAGCCTGCCGCAGACCGTCAAGCTGGTGGTGGTGCTCGTGGTCATCCTGCTGGTCGGCCCGCTCCTCGGCTACCAGATCGCCAATGAGGCGTCCAAGGTCATGGACGAGTTTCCTGTCGTGACGCGCCGGTGATGGAAAACCTGTTCGCATCGCTCAAGGGGCTGGAAACCCTGGTACTGGCCGGTGCGCTGGCCACGGCGCGCATCGTCGGCTTGGTCGCGCTGATGCCGCTGTTTTCCCGAACCCGGCTGGCGGGGATCCTGCGCACCGGCGTGGCGCTCGCGCTGGCGCTGCCGGTGATCCCGATGACCGTCGACATTGCCGGGCGCGGCCATGTCGATGCGCCCATGATGCTCATGCTGATGCTGAAGGAAGTGGTGATCGGTGCCCTGCTCGGCTTCGTGCTCGGTATTCCGTTCTGGGCGGCCGAGGCGGCCGGCAACATCGTCGACCTGCAGCGCGGCTCGACCATGGGCACGCTGATCGATCCGATGATGACCCATGAGACGAGCGCCACGGGCACGCTTCTGATGATCGTCATGGTAGGCATCTATCTGGCCGCCGGCGGGCTCCACCACACGTTGAGCGCGCTCTATGACAGCTATGCGCTGTGGGCGATCGACAGCCTTTCGCCGATCTTCAGCCGCGATGCCGGCGCCATTCTTTTGACCCTGCTGACGAGAATCCTGGGCATGGCGTTGACGCTGATGGCGCCGCTGATTGTCAGCCTGCTGCTTTCGGACGTCGTGCTGGCCTTTCTCGCCCGCGCCTCGCCGCATCTCAACATTTTCGCCCTGTCGCTGGTGGTGAAGACCCTCGTCTTCAGCCTGGTCTCAGTGCTCTACGCCGCCTTCCTCGTTCACTACATGACCGGCGACCTCGCCTTCCTGAATCAGGGCGTGAACGACCTCAAGGCGCTTGTCGGTGGAGCGAGGTAGCGATGGTCGCAAAGACAAAAACAGACTGCCCGGTCATATGGAACCTGTGCAAGCGCTCGGGCCGGCAGCCGAACAACAAAGAGCCGTTCCATCCAATGAGAGAACCAAAAAATATAATAATTCTAGATGCTTGCCCAGGATTCCTCCATTCCTGCGGCAAGCTGGGGGCTATAGAGACCAATGGGACGTCCACATATCGCGACAAGGTACGAAGAATTCCGCATGGTCGGCGCGACCAGTCTGCGCGAAGCGATCCGGCTCGGCCATTATCGCGGCCACACCGCCGGCCTGGCGGATGGCAAGCTGCAGGCGGACGTGGTCATCCTGCCGAACGGCCTCGCCGACGACTTCCTCGAATATTGCATGCGCAATCCCAAATCGCTGCCCCTGGTGGGGGTCAACCAGGCCGGAGACCCCAGCCTGCCGACGCTCGGCGACATCGACGTGCGCACCGACCTGCCGCAATATGACGTCTTCCATGCCGGCCCGCGGACCTGGAGCAGAAGCGACATCATCAGCCTGTGGCGCGACGATCTGGTCGCCTTCGCGCTCGGCGGCACCTTCACCTTCGAGCATATGCTCCAGCAGAACCGCATCGAGGTGCGCCATGTCGCCATGAGCCAGAACGTACCCCTCTATCGCTCTTCCATCCGCACCCAGAGCGTGGGCGTGTTCGGTGGCTACATGGTCGTCTCGATGCGGCCGATCCGGAAGGATCTCGTCGACAGGGTCCGGGCCATGACGGCGCGTTTTCCGCATGCCCATGGCTCGCCGGTCCATGTCGGCGATCCCGCCGAGATCGGCATTGATGACGTCGACAACCCCGACTGGGGCGATGCCGTCGAGGTCCATCGCGACGAGATTCCCGTGTTCTGGGCTTCCGGCCTGACGGCGCAAAGCGTGCTGAAATGCTCGACGCCGGAGATGTTCATCACCAACACGCCTGGACATATGCTGATAACCGATCTCGATGCCGATGCCGATGTCGGCCAGTTCAGGCTGTTCTAGAGCGTGCCCAGATTGATCGTTATGCCGATGGAAAAACACGCCAAAACAACGAGCTATGGCAAGTTGTTCGCTGCCGGCATCAATCGTGCAGCAGTGGCAGCAATTGTTTGCCCTGCCGCTTGATCTCGGAGAGATAGGGCGTATCGGAAAGCACGAAATGCATGATGCCGAGCTCACGGTATTTGCGCAGCGAATTGGCGACGTCGGCGGCCGAGCCGACAAGCCAGGTCGTACCGGCTCCGCCTCCGCCGAACCTGCCGGGGGCGGTGTAGAGATTGTCGTCGAGCACGTCGCCACGCGAGGAGAGATCGAGCAACCGGCGCTGGCCCTCGGCGACGGCCTGGCGATGATCATGCCAGCCGGCGCCGTTGGTCCTGGCCATCTCGGCGACCTTCGCCTCTGCGTCGGCCCAGGCCTGTTCCCTGGTGTCACGCACCAGTGTGGTGATCCGCAGGCCAAACTCCAGGGGCGGAAGATCACGGTCGAGCGCCTTGCTCAAGGCCTTGAGGCGTTCGATCCGCTCGCGCACGCCGCCGAGCGGTTCTCCCCAGAAGAGCTGCACATCGGCCTCGGTGGCGGACACGCGTTCCGCCGCCTCGGAGGCACCGCCGAAATAGAGCCTGGGGCGCCGCCGCCCGCCGCGCGGAGGAATGCGCGGCGCCGCGGTGGAGCCGGCAACCCGGAAGTGCTCGCCTTCGAAAGTGACGTTCTCCTCGGTCCACAGCCTGCGCACCAGGCGCATGAATTCCCTGGTGCGGGCATAGCGATGTGCCTGCTCTCCCTCTGCATCGCCATAGGCCGCTAGATTGTCCAGGCCCGACACGACGTTCACGCGCACCCGCCCGCCGCTCAGATGATCGAGCGTGGCCGCGGCGGAGGCGAACTGGGCGGGCTGCCAATAGCCGGGCCGGATGGCGATCAGCGGCTCGAAGGTGGAGGTCCGCACGGTAAGGGCGGTGGCAAGGGTGAAGGTGTCGGGCCGGCCCCAGCCGGTTCCAATCAGCGCCCCCTTCCAGCCGTATTCCTCCAGGGCCCGGGCATGGGCGGTCAGCGTTTCCAGGCTGTTGTGATCTTCGGCTGCCGCGTCGCCGCGATGGCCGGCCCTGACGTCGTTGGGGATGTACCACAGATATTCGCCGGTCCCGCTCATGGCTTCGGCCCGCCATTGCCCGCGGCTGCGAAGCCGTCATGATTGTCGGCGTGCCGCGCATTGCTACTCGACATGATCGGTCTTTCCGTAAGCATTCCTGATGTCCTTGAAGGCGACCCGCCCGCCGAGGACCTGCCTCCGGGACGGTGAGCCGGGTCAGCGCACCTGCCCCCAGCGGCGGATGGTGATCCTTTCCAGTGTCGCGAACACCACATTCTCCATGACGAGGCCGATCAGGATCACCAGAGCGAGGCCGGCGAAGACACGGTCGGTGTAGAGCTCGTTGCGGTTCTGAAAGATGAACCAGCCGAGCCCGCCCTTGCCGGACGAGGCGCCGAACACCAGTTCCGCCGCGATCAGCGTCCGCCACGCAAAGGCCCAGCCGATCTTCAGTCCCGAAAGGATCGCCGGCAATGCGGCGGGCACCAGGATCTGGAAGACGTAACGCACGCCCCGCAGGCCGTAATTGCGGCCCGCCATGCGCAGCGTCTCGGGTACGGCCTGGAAACCGGCGAAGATGTTGAGGGAAAGCGGCCACAACACCGAATGGATCAGCACGAAGATCAGGCTGCCGGCGCCAAGCCCGAACCATAGCAGCGCCAGAGGCAGGAGGGCGATGGCGGGCAGCGGGTTGAACATGGCCGTCAGCGTCGACAACAGGTCGCGGCCCAGTTGGGTCGCAACGGCGAGCGTAGTCAGGGCAAAGGCGAGCACGATGCCGGCCAGATATCCCTGGACCAGCACGAGAAGCGACAGCCTTACACGCTCTGGCAGCTCGCCGCTGGCCATGTCGGCGACGAAGGCTCGCGCGGTCGCGGTGAAGGTCGGCAGCAGCAGGTCATTGTCCTGGTATCGGGCGAGGACCTCCCACAGCAACGCGAGGGCAACGAGTATCAGGCTCTTGCGCAGCCAGCCCTGCCGCCACGCGCGGGTCGCCAATGGCAGCCGGCGTTCCAGCGCCATTTCGACGAAGGGCGGCAGGTCACGCTCGAATTCCGGGCGGACCGGCGGAACGAGCGACCCGTTCACGGCCGTGCTCATGCCCGCACCTCTTCGGTTTCCTCTTCGAACAACAGGCGGTGGATATGCTGGCTTGCGGCCTGGAAGGCCGTCCCGCCGATGCTGGCCAGGTCCCACTCATGGCTGTTGATCTCTGCGCGCACCCGGCCCGGCCTTGGCGAGAGCAGCGCCACGCGATTGCCGACGACGAGGGCTTCCTCGATGGAGTGGGTGACGAACAGGAGGGTGAAGCGCACCTCGTCCCACAGCCGCAGCAGCTCCTCCTGCATCCTGCGCCGCGTCAAGGCATCGAGCGCCGCGAAGGGCTCGTCCATCAAAAGGATCTCCGGCTGCATGGCAAGCGCCCTGGCGATTGCCACCCGCTGCTTCATGCCTCCCGAAAGCTGGTGGGGGAAGACGTCCGCAAAGGCGGCGAGCCCGACCTTGTCGAGATAATGCAGGGCCCGCTCCCGCGCCTGGTGGCGCGGCAGGCGTCCGGAGGCGACCAGCGGGAAGGCCACGTTCTGCAGCACCGTCTTCCAGGGCGGCAGCTGATCGAATTCCTGGAAGACAACGATACGGTCCGGCCCCGGCGCATTTATCGGCCTTCCCCTGAGCACGAAATCCCCTTCGACCGGCTGGATGAACCCTGCCGCCGCCTTCAACAGCGTGGACTTGCCGCAGCCCGAAGGCCCCAGCAGGACGAAGCGATCGCCCTCGTAGACATCGAGATCCACCCTGTGGGTGGCCCGGACGACCCGATGGCGGGTCGCATATTCCAGGGTCACCGAACGCGCCTGCAGCAAAGGGGCCGGCAAGGCCGCTGCAGGATGCAGGGCATGCGGACCGTCATGCGGCCTGGAAAAAGCAGGCCCGGGAAAAGCAGGCTTGGAAAAACCATGCAGGAGGCTGTCCGTCATGCGGTCTACCGATCACCTATCTCGGAATTATGCTCGGAACGAAGCGCTCAACTGCCGCCGGATATGCGAGGCTCGTCGAAGAAATAGTCCGACAGGCTTTTCGGCTCGTTCCTGATGGCACCGACGCGGTACAGGAACTGGCCGAGCCCCAGCGTGTTGTCAGGCGCGATCTTGAAGCTCACCTCCGGATTCCTGATGATCTGCAGCAGCAGGTTGCGGTCGGTCTTGGCGCCCGTCACCGCCAGATAGATATCGGCCGCCGCCTCGGGATTGTCGCGGATGAACTTGGCGGCCTCGTCAAGGCCGTCGAGGAAGGCCCTGTAGGTCTTGGGGCTTTCCTTGACGAATGTCTCCGTGGCGTAAAGCACCGTCGAGGAAGCCGGCCCGCCCTGCACATCATAGGATTTGAGAACCACGTGCGCCTTGGGATTTTCGGCGAGTTCCTGGTCCTGGAAGGGCGGGTTGCCGAAATGGGCCGTGATCTCGGTGCCTCCCTTGATCACAGCCGCGGCAGCCTCCGGATGCGGCAAGGCGACCGAGATCTTGTCGAGCCTGGCATAATCGGCATCGCCCCAACGCTTGGCCGAGGCCCATTGCAGGATGCGCGACTGCACCGACACGCCGACAGCCGGCAGCGCGATGCGGTCCTTGTCGGTGAAGTCGGCGATCGTCTTCACATTGGCGTTGTTGGTGACGAGGTAATAGGGGAAATTGCCGAGCGAGGCGACGCCCTTGACGTTCTGCTTGCCATGGGTGCGATCCCACAAGGTGAACAATGGTCCCACCCCTGCCCCGGCAATGTCGATGCTGCCCGACAGCAGCGCATCGTTCACCGCCGCGCCGCCCGAGAGCTTGACGAATTCGACATCGATGTCGACGCCCGCAGCCTTGCCGTGCTTTTCGAACAGCTTCTGCGCTTGCGCGACATTGAGCGTGAGATAGACCACCCCGAATTGCTGGGCGATACGCAGCTTGCCCTCTTCAGCCTGTGCCGCCGAGGCGATCAGCAATCCTGCGCCGGCCAGAAGACCAGCAACCGCCCGCAAATGACGCTTCATCAAACACCTGCTTGTTGTGCAAATTCCTCCCAACTATAGAAAGTCTATTGAATTAGTCAATTATATGTCGGACGGACCTGCGGACGCGCGGCGGTCTCGTCCGCTCTTGGAATCGCTGCGGCTGGTTTGCCGGAAAAGGCGAACGAGACGTCTTCGCACCCAGGAACCCGCGCCTATTCGGGGGCGACACGCACCACGAGCTTGCCGAAATTGCGCCCTTCCAGCAGGCCGATAAAGGCTTCCGGCGCCCTGTCCAGGCCGTCCACGAAATCCTCCTTGTAGCGAAGGCGTCCCGTGGCGATCCATTCCGCGGCCTCGCGATAGAAGGCCGGGCGCTGGTCGACGAATTCGCGCTGAATGAAGCCACGAATGAGAAGGCTCCTGCTCAGGACACCCCGCATCATCGACGGCAGGCGGTCGGGGCCGGGATAGGCATCGGGGCCGGCATTGTATTGCGCGATCAAGCCGCAGACGGGGATACGTGCGAAATCGTTGAGCAGTGGAAACACCGCATCCCATACGCGGCCGCCGACATTCTCGAAATAGATGTCGATCCCCTCCGGGCAGGCGGCAGCGAGTTGGGCGGCAAAATCCGCAGCGCGATGGTCGGCCACGGCGTCGAAGCCGAGTTCATCGCGCACGAAGGCACATTTGTCGGCGCCGCCGGCGATGCCCACGGCACGGGCGCCCTTGATCCTGGCAATCTGGCCGACAACCGAACCGACGGCGCCAGACGCAGCGGCGACGACGACGGTCTCGCCGGGCTTGGGCTGACCGATCGTCAGCAAGCCCGCATAGGCGGTGAAGCCGGGCATGCCGAGCACGCCCAACGCCGTGCTAACCGGCGCCGCCTGGGCGTCGAGCTTGCGCAACCCCGTGCCGTCGGAAAGCGCAAAGCTCTGCCAGCCGGAATGGGAGAGCACGATATCGCCCTCCCGGTACCCGGGATGGCGCGAGCGGATCACACGGGCAACGGTGCCGCCTTCCATGACATCGCCGATCGCGACGGGTTTGGCATAGGATCTGGCGTCGCTCATGCGGCCGCGCATATAGGGATCCAGCGAGAGATAGAGGATTTGAAGAAGGAGTTCACCGTCCGAGGGCTCGCTGACCGGCCCATCCTCGAACCTGAAATCGTCAGGGGAAGGCGCTCCGACTGGCCGGGAGGCGAGCACAATTCGCCGATTGATGAGAGTTGACGTCGTCATGATCGAGCCAGCCGCCGTTCCACCTGTTTCAGAACAACGTTCCGGCCGGGGTGCCCGGCGCCGGGAAGGGACGTCTGTTCCATTTAAGCCCGCTTGCGGAAATGTCATCGACGGGCCTGTCATTCTTCGCAGCCATGTTCCTTCGTCGCAACCACTGGCTAGGGCGCCTCAGCTCAGTTTCTCATGGATCGGCGGCCCGACGATCTCCACCTTGAAGCGCTTGCCGGCGGCCTGCGCCTTGGCAAGATCGGCCATTTGGGCGCCCAGCTCGTTGAAGGCAGCGATGGCGCGGTCATAGCCGCCGGGCGTCATGATGTTCAGCACCCTGACCGGCGGCTGGCCGGGCTCGAGATTGTCGAAGGTGTGAGCCACACCGGGCGGAAAGGTCACGAAGTCGCCGGGCCCCGCCTCGAAGATCTCGTCGTCGCCCTGGACCGTGAGGACGCCTTCGAGCACGTAGAAGGTGTCCTCCTGGTCCTCGTGCCGATGAAGGGGCGGACCGCTGCGATAGGGCACCTCCCCCACCATGAGGTCGAAGCGCCCGTCGCTCAAGTCGCCTGACGACTTGACCCGCCAGGGAGCGACCACTGCCCCTTCGCCATTGCGGACCACTCTCGTTCTGGCCATCTCCGTCTCCTGTCGTGGAAGTCGCCTGCATCTATGCGGGAGCGCCGATCAGGCCGCCGCGCGGACCGGATTGACGAGCAGGCCGAGCCCCTCGATCTCGCAGCCGCCTCGTGGTGCATGCCCGGCCGTCCTTGCCATCGAGTGCACTGCCGGCTTGGGTATCGGCATCGGACCGGGGACGGAAGCCGCGCCGGCGGAATGGCGTGTCCAGAAATCTGGACGCTTCAGGCCCTCGATCCGTTGTATCGAGATGCTTCCTCCAACCACGGAGTCCGTCATGCAGGACCAGCTTGCCGCCGAAGCCGAAATCGTTTGCCGTAAGGCCCGCCAGGAGGATTTCGGCCCCGCAAGCGAGCTTCTCAACCGCTATCATGTCGATCGGCTCGGCCCCGAGCAACGTCGGGACGGCTTCATCTCTGCCCTGTTCACACCGGCCCAGCTGCGGGAGATGGCCGAGGAAATCGGGGTTTTCGTCGCCGTTTCGCGGGGGCAGGTCCTCGCCTGCCTGTGCTGCTACGACAGCGCTTCGCCCGCCCTGCCGCCGCCCTACCGCACGATGAGCGCCCATTTCGATGCGTGGCTCTTCCGTGGCAGGGCGCTGTCGGCGTGGCGCTGCTTCGCCTATGGGCCGGTCTGCATCGATGTCCCGGCCCGCGGCAAGGGAGTTCTGCGCCGGCTCTTCACCACCATGCTGCCGGAAGTCCGGCAACGCTACCAGGCCGGCACGGCCTTCGTGGCCAAGGACAATCCCCGTTCCCTTGCGGCCCATATCGACCAGCTCGGCATGGCACCGGTCGGCGAGTTCAGCCATGACGGCCAGGCTTTCGTCGCCCTGGCCTTCATCGTCGACTGACGGGAGAACGCCGAAGGCTCATCCTTCCGTCCGACGAAGCGATACGGCCCCGGCAGGGCCGGCCGGAATCCTGTCCTCGATGTCGAGCGAGACATCGGCCATCTCGACGATCTGCCTGGCCGTGGCACGCAACTGGCGTTCGATGAATTTGAGGAAGCTGCGCACCTTGAGCGGCAAATGCCGCCCGCTCGGATAAAGCGCGTAGACGTCGGCGCCGGGCGGCTGCCACTCGGGCAGGAGCGGCACCAGCGTTCCCTTGCGCAGGGCCGAGGCGCACATATAGCGTGGCAGCACCGCGATGCCCTGGCCTTCCAGCGCCATGTCGCGCAGCATCGTCAGATTGTTCATGCGGACGACCACATGGGGAGAAACGATGGCCTGCTCCCCGCCCCGGAAAAAGGTCCAGTCGGCCGGGACATAGGGCGAATAGAAATGCAGGCAGTCGTGCTCGGCGAGGTCGGCCGGCCGGGTGGGCGCACCGCGCGCGGCCACATAGTCGGGGCTTGCATAGGCGCCACGCGGAACCGTCAGGAATTTGCGGGCGATCAAGCGTGAATCGGCCAATATGCCGACCCGGAAGGCCAGGTCGAAGCGCTCCTCGATCAGGTCGATATGCCGGCTGGTCACCTCGACATCGATGTCGACCTGGCTGTTTTCGCGCCGGTATCGCGCAATGGCCGGGCCGATGATGTGCATGCCCAGTTCGATGGGCAGGCACAGGCGGAGAACGCCGGTGGGCTGGCCCTGCTGGTCCCGGACCTCCGCTTCGGCCGCCTCGATTTCGGCGAGGATCCGCACGCAGCGCTCGTAATAGGACAGGCCGATATCGGTGGGGCGCACCGTCCGGGTGTTGCGATGCAGAAGGCGGGCGCCGAGCCGGGCCTCCAGCTCCGCCACACGATGGCTGACGGTGGACTTGGACATGCGCAGGCGCCTGGAGGCGGCGGCAAAGCCGGCGGTCTCGACTACGGCGGCGAATATCGCCATGTCTTCATAGATCATCGTCACGCCCCGCATCGGGAGAACCCAGCGCGTTCAGGCCGGAACGCCGCAGCTCTCAACTCCTGTCGATCCATCTCGGCGATTTCGAGCGGTTCCGCCGGATCGCAACATACCCTGCCCGATCGTCCAAAAAATCGGACACGCCGTTGCGCACTATCCCTCTGTGGGGCGCAGCCTGCCAGCCCTATAGCGTTTTGCGATTGGACGGACTCACCAAGAATCGCAAAGACGCGTCAGAACAATGAGTTAGAGCAAATAAGTGTTCACGCTTGAACGCGCTTTGCTCTAGGTTTTGTCCGGCAAGTCCCTATCGGCAAGGAGCGGGATTCCAATGGGCGACACATGCCAGATCATCGATGTTCATCAGCATCCGCTGCCGCGCTGGTATCTGGCAAGGCTGGCCGATGCCGGCCTTGCCAAGCTCGGCGGGCGCTCGCCGGACGAGCCGAGCCTGCAATGGAGTCCGGAAGGCGCGCTCGGCCAGATGGACGAACTCGGCATCGCCGCCGCCCTGCTATCCTTCTCCGACCCCGGCGCCTCGATCGGCGATCCCGGGTTCCGGCGCGAACTTGCCCGGGAATGCAACGAATACCTGGCCGGCCTAGCCGCACAGGCCCATGGCCGCTTCGGCGCCCTCGCCGTGCTGCCCCTGCCGGATGTCGATGACGCCCTCGCCGAACTGAACCATGCCGCCGACCGGCTGCGTCTCTGCGGGGTCGCCCTCTTGTCGAACTATGGCGATGCCTATCTCGGCGATGCGCGTTTCGATCCGCTCTTCGCCGAGCTATCGCGGCGGCGGCTGCCCGTCTTCCTTCATCCGGCGATGCCTGCCTATGACGCGCCGCTCGCCTATTTCCCCTGGATCCTGGAATTCGTGTTCAACACCACGAGGGCCGCGATGCATCTCATCTATAGCGGCACGCTCGACCGGTACCCCGACATCCCGGTCATCCTCGCCCATGGCGGGGGAACGCTGCCTTTCCTGTCCTTCCGCCTCGATATGGGCCAGCGCATTCCCGGCCTCGAGCTTGCCCACCCCGTGCGCCACTATCTCAGCCGCTTCTACTATGACACCGCCTTCGCCACCACGCCGGAGCCTCTGGCGGCCCTGTTGTCCCTGGCCGCGCCCTCGCAGCTTCTGTTCGGATCGGACCTGCCTTTCGGGACGGTGCCGGCGGCCGCGCTTTCGATCAGCCAGCTGGCATGCTCTCCGCTCGTAGACGACCGCACTCGCGCGGCGGTCGCCCATGGCTCCGCGCGCCGGCTGTTTCCGAAGCTGGGGGGACGGGCGCTGGGCGGGTAAAACCTCCCGCGCCCGCCGGGTGGTTGGTCACTTTCTGGCGTCGAGCTGATTGATGGCTTCCACATTTCCGGCGGAAGGTCCCTCAGGGTCGAAATTCGACGACAGCCAGCTATCGACGATGGCCTTGGCGAGTTCCGGACCGATGACGCGGGCTCCCATGGTGATGATCTGGGCGTTGTTCGACTTGGCGGCGCGTTCGGCCGAATAGGTGTCGTGGGTAAGGGCCGCGCGGATGCCCGGCACCTTGTTGGCGGAGATGCACACGCCGATGCCGGTGCCGCAGAACAGGATGGCGCGATCATGCTTGTGATCGACGACGTCCTGGCCGACCTTGGCGGCAAGATCGGCATAATAGCCCGACTGGCTGAGATCCGTGACCTCCAGGTCCGGGCGATTGGCCAGATGCGCGGCAATGACGTCGAGCAGGGGCTTGCCTGCGCTGTCGGCTCCAAGTGCGATTTTCATGACGCTCTTCCTTCCTTCTATGGGTGTGATCGGTTGCACTGGCGGCTATGCCGACAGGGCGCGGGCCGTGCGTTCGAGGATGTCGAGATAGCCTTCGGCCTGCCAGGCGGAGCGCCCGATGAAGAGCCCGTCGATATGGGGCTGGCCGATGAGGTCGGCGGCATTGGCCGGGTTGACGCTGCCGCCATAGAGAACCGGAGGAGCGGCCCCGAGCCGGTTCGCCGCCACCTTCTTGATCAGCGCCTGCTGGCGGTCGGCATAGTCGGCACTGGCTGGAATGCCGTTTTCGCCGATGGCCCAGACCGGTTCATAGGCGAAAATGATTTCGACGCCAGGCTTGCCGCTGCCGAGCTGCGAGAGCGCCCCCTCGACCTGGGCCGAGAGCACCTCCTCGGCCTTGCCGCTCTCGCGTTCCGCCAGGGTCTCGCCGACGCAGATCAGCGGAATCAGACCATGATTGATCGCCGCCGCCGTCTTGAGGCCGACGGTGCGGTCGGTCTCGCCGAAATGTTCGCGCCGCTCGCTATGCCCGAGCTCGACCAGATCCAGGCCGCAATCCCTGAGCATCAGCGGCGAGATTTCGCCGGTCCAGGCTCCTGCGTCGGCCCAGTGCATGTTCTGCGCGCCGACCTTCACGCGCGTGGCGGCCAATGCCTGCTTGACCTCGCGGACCAAGGTGAAGGGCGGGATGACGAAAGGCTGTAGGCGATCGTCGACCGAGCCCAGCGCTCGGGCCAGGGCGTTTGCAAAAGCCAACCCTTCCTCCAGGGTCTTGTTCATCTTCCAGCTGGTGCCGACCCAATGACGTGTCATTTTCCCTGTAACTCCATGCCGACCCTGCCGGCCGGCTTGCAAATCCGTGTTTCAGACAGGCCTAACCGAGCAGCGCCCGCGCCGTGGCCTCGTCGGTGATCAGCCCCCTCAGGCGGCCGCTGAGCAGCACGGCCCGGATGGCCCCGAGCTTGTGCGCCCCGCCTGCAATGCCGACGATGTGATCGTCGGCCCGTCCGTTCAGGGCCACGCCCAATGTCCGCGAGGTCAGCGAATTTTCGAGCACGCGCCCCTGGCCATCGAAGAAATAGCCGAGCATTTCGCCCACACCGCCCTCGGCCTTGATCTCCCGGATCTCCTGCGGATGCATCATACCGGACGAAACGAGCTGGGCATCCGCATCGACCGAGCCGATGCCCACCACCTTCAGCGCCGCGCCATTGGCCATGGCGAGCACTTCGCTGATGCCGCGCTGGGCGAGCAGGACCGCCTTGTCCTCGGCGGAGTTGGCAAAGAACGGCACCGGCATCACATAGGCCTGGGCACCGGTCTTCTCGGCGATCGAATGCATGACGTCATGCGGGTTGACCGCATAATTGCGGGTGAGCACGCCGAGCAGCGAGACGAACCGCATCTCGCCGGCCGCGATGCGGGCCATGTGGGCGACCGCCGATGTCAGGGTGCGCCCGTGGCTCAGGCCGATGGTGCGATGGTCGCCACGCTCGATCTCGCGCCGCAGGAACCCGGCCCCGGCCTGGCCGAGCGCGCGCAGCGGAATGCCCTCCTCGCCGAGATCGGGGGCGACCTCGCAATGATCGAGGTGAAAGCGCCGGCAGAGCTCTTCTTCCAGTTCGACGCATTCGATGATGTCGCCGTCGATGGAGACCTTGACCGCCCCGCTCGCCACCGCACGCGCAATGAGGCGGTGGGTCTTCACCGAGGGCAGGCCGAGCCGCTTGGCGACCGCCGCCTGGGTGAGGCCGCCGACATAATGCAGCCAGGCCGCGCGGCGAGCCAGAGACTCCTCCAATTCGTTCTCCGTGACGGTTCGTCCGGCCCCGCCTTGCCGTGCCATCAGTGCCGCGTCAGACATGGAGATCCCTCGCACCCGTCTCGATGAAAGGCGCCCAGAAGGCGACGCTTTCGGCGATCTGGGGAATCACCTGGCGGTCATTGGGCTCGCGCTCCTTGAAGCTCAGTTCCAGGCAGATCTCGTTGTCTTCAGCCCCGCCCTCGGCCAGCGCCGCCAGAAGCGGTTCGGGCTGGATGCGGCCCTTGGCATTGAACTCCGCCGTGAAGGGGCGATGGCCACCCTTGTCCATCAGGCTCTGCTTGATGTGAATGATCGGGGAAACCTTCGGCACGGCCCGCGCCCAGGCATAAGGGTCGTAGTCGTCGGGGTTGGGTGAGGTGACGTCGCCATGATCGATATCGGCCATCATCCACATGGGCACGGCCATATTGGCGGCTGTCAGCCGCCGCTGCAGCGACAGGCAGGCCTCGATGGTCTCGCCGAACTCGCGGCCGATGCTCATCGGCTCCCAGAAAACGGAAGTAAGGCCGGCAGCCTTGGCGTGCTCGGCGACCTCGGCCCAGCAGTCGATGGCAATGCGGATCAGCTCCTCGCGCCGGGCAGTATCGTCATAATCGGCAAAGGTGAAAATGGCGAACTGGGTACCGACCGATGAACCGCCAAGGTCGCCGATGATGTCGGCGAAGGTCTTGAACCAGTCGACATAGTAGCGCCGCACATCTTTATCGGGATGTCCAAAATGATTCAGCCGGCCATAGGGTCCGGTCATGCCGCTGGTCACGCGCACGCCGGTGCGGGCCAGGGCGCCGCTCATCTGGCGCACCAGGCGCCTTATGGTCGGCGCGGGCCAGCTCGGATTGATGAATTCGTGCGTGAGCTGCAGGTCCCGCAGCCTGAGATCGCGCGCCACCGTGTCGATCAGATCGTCGGGATCGGCAAAGCGGTTCACCAGCGGGTTGGTATTGAGGGACAGCGTCAGAGGCATCGGACCCTCAGGCAGAAGCGTTGGAGTAGGACGTCGATGCCGCTGCGCCCAAGGCAGCGACCTCGCGCTCGAACCAGGCGGTGAAAGCCGCCTTTTCGGCATCGCTCAGATGGAGATAGTGCTTCGTCCGGCGCACCAGCACGTCCTCGGCGGTGCGCGCCCACTCCTTGGCGACGAGATAGCGCGCCTCGGCCTCGAAGAGGCAGCCGCCGAAATGACGGCCGAGATCGGCGATGCCGGCCGCCGTGCCCACGACCTGCGACGTCCGCGCGCCATAGGCATGGCCGTAATGCTGAAGCAACCGGTTGGGCATCCAGGGATAGGCCGTCCGCAGGCTCTCGACGAAGCTCACATAATCGGCATTCTCGATCTCGCCGCCCGGCAGCCGGGCCTCTCGCGTCCAGTCGCCGCCCATTTTCGGGAAAAACTTGCCGAGCCTGTGCATGGCCCGTTCGGAAAGCTCGCGGAAGGTCGTGATCTTGCCGCCGAAGACGTTGAGCAACGGCACCCCGTCGGTCTCGTCGAGATCGAAGACGTAATCGCGCGTGACCGCGGACGGATTGCCCTTGCCGTCGTCGAAGAGCGGCCGGACGCCCGAAAAGGCGTGCAGCACGTCCTGCCGGCGCAGCTTCTGCTTGAAATAGCGGTTTACCGCCGTGATCAGGTAGTCGATTTCCTTCTCGTCGGCGGCAACGTCCTCGGCCGCGCCCTGATAGGCGATATCCGTGGTGCCGATCAGCGCCATGTCGCCCTCATAGGGATTGATGAAGATCACCCGCTTGTCGTGGTTCTGCACCAGATAGGCCTGCTGCCCCTCCCAGAACTTCGGCACGATGATGTGACTGCCCTTGACCAGGCGCACATTGCGCGTGGAGTTGGAGCCCGCCACCTGCGCGATGACGTCGGAGACCCAGGGTCCCGCCGCGTTGGCGATGCAGCGCGCCCGATGCGTGCGGATTTCGCCCGATACGGTATTGCGGGTGGTGACCGTCCAGGCCCCCTCTTCCCGCCGGGCCGAAACCGCCGCCGTGCGGGTGAGGATCGTGGCGCCCTTTTCCGCGGCCCCGAGCGCGTTGAGCGCGACGAGGCGTGCGTCATCCACCCAGCAGTCGGAATATTCGAAGCCCTTGGCATACTGATCGAGGATGGGCGCGCCGACCGGATCGCGCCTGAGATCGAGCACGCGCGTGCCCGGCAGCTTCTTGCGGCCGCCCAGATGGTCGTAGAGGAAGAGGCCGAGGCGCACCAGCCAGGCGGGCCTGTCCTGAGGGCTGTGCGGCAACACGAACCGCATCGGCCAGATGATGTGGCACGCCGAGTTCAGGAGGACCTCCCGCTCGATCAGCGCTTCGCGAACCAGGCGGAACTCGTAATATTCCAGATAGCGCAGGCCGCCATGCACCAGCTTGCCCGAGCGCGAGGACGTGCCCTGGGCCAGATCGTCCTTTTCCACCAGCGTGACGGACAGGCCACGGCCTGCCGCGTCGCGGGCGATGCCGGCACCGTTGATGCCGCCACCGATCACCAGGAGGTCGATCATATCGCTCATACTGCAAGGCTCCTTCCCGCAGCCGGCGAAGCGCCCGCTCCGCCGGCGGCACCGTGCCGGGCGGTCGCAAGCGCATTCCACGCTGGGGTCAATTCGAGGCGCGCGGCCCTGAAGGCGGGGAATAATTGGTCATAGAGAGCGGCCAGCGCCGCATCCGGAGGCTCGGGAGCCCCCAGCAGTGGCGTCACCCACTGGGCGACGCAGGCATCCATGTCCTTGAAGGCGCCGACCGCGACCGCCGCCATCATGGCCGCGCCGGCGGCCCCGGCTTCCTCACGCGAGGAGACGCGCAGCGGGGCGTTGATCGCGGCCGACAATACGCTGCGCAAAGCGCGCGAGCGCACGGCGCCGCCGGCGAGGCGCAGTTCGGCCGGCAGGTCGCCCATGGCTGCATAGCAGTCGCGCATGGCCATGCCGAGCCCCTCCACGACGGCGCGCACCAGATCGGCATAGCGATGCCCGGCGGAGAGGCCGATGAAGCCGGCCCGGGCATCGGCGTCGACGAAGGGACCGCGTTCGCCGGCATCGGAAATATAGGGATGATAGAGCAGCGATCCCGGCCGGCTGTCGGCCAGCCAGCCGTCGATGCGCTTCACCAGCTCCTGATGCGTGACCTTCTGGCCCATCTGGGCGAGAATGTCGGCCGCGATGGTCAGGACCCAGTCGATGTTGAGTGTGGCCGCCATATTGGTCTGCACCTGGGTGACGACATCCGGCACCGGCAGCGCGATGACATAGCCGGTTCCTTCCGCGTTCAGATGGACCTCGGCTGCCTTCTTGGCCCGCATGTGGACGCCGGTCGAGCCGATGGTCGAGCATGCCGCATCACCGGAACCGCCATAGACGCCCGCCCCCAGGGCGGCCATCACCATGTCGACATAGCCGAGGCTCACCGGCGTGCCCGCCAGCAATCCCGTCTGCTCCGCCGCATGCGTCGTGAGGGCATGGGTGACCTGGCTGCCGTCGATGATTTCTGGCAGCAATTTGCGCCGGCGGGTCAGGCCGAGAGCCTCCACGACGCCATCGTCGTAATGGCGGGTGCGGAAATTGCCGAAGGTGAAGCTGGCTTCCGACGGATCCGTGGCGCGCACGCCCGTCAGGTTCAGATAGAGCCAATCCTTGCAATGCAGTGCCACCTCGGCCCTGTCGAGCAAGGACGGGTCGTGACTGTCCATATGGGCCATTTGCGAGCCCTGCTGGCAGGTATTGAGCCCCGTGCCGGTGGCCTCGAAACGCGCCCGGTTCATCGGGGAGGCCGCCAGTCTGCGCACCGTGGGCGCCGCCCGCGCATCCAGCCACAGCCAGGCATCGGCCACGGGTGCATTGTCTGTTCCGACCAGCCAGGTGCCGTCGCCCTGGGCGGTGACGGCGAGGGCTGCGGTGCGCGCCGCCAGGTTCTCGATCTTGCCGGCGAGTCCGCGCAGCGCAGCGACACAATCGGCCCAGGTCGTCTCCAGCGACTGGGTCGCCGAGCCGTCGTCCCCGCGCAGATATCGATTGGGTACCGAGGAGGCTCCGATCTGACGGCCTTCAAAATCGAAAGCGACCGCCTTGATCACCGACGTTCCGGCATCCACCCCGATCAGCAGATCAGCGGGCATCGCAAAATCCCTCGCGAAAGGACAGGTCGACAGTTCCGCGCATGATCCACCTCCCAGGCAGGGCCAGGCCTCCCACTCATCGCCGGCGGTATACGCCGTGCGGATCGATCTGTGATCTCTGCGACCTATATATCACAAAGATATCATACGTCACGTAATTTATTGCTGAGACAAGATATTATTTCAGGCGACCCCGTCGATTAACGGGAAAGGACGTTGCGCCCAAAAAGCTGCGGCCGCCAACCAGCCCCTCCTAGCGGGAAGCAAGAAAAAATCGCCGGGCACCCCGCCCTACCGGTCAGAAAAATCGTACTATCTCTTTGATTTAAATATATAAACTTCAATATTGACGATTCTTTGGTCCCGCCAGTTCGCCCGGCCGCCCACTCTGCAAGGACGCACGCGGCGCGTTGGAGGACACACTGCACCATCGAAGCCCCCGCATCGGGAGAGTATCCTTTTTAGGAAAGTTTTTCGTCAAATCCACGAGTCGAGATTATAACTCTGTTGACGTTTTATAAAACACATATATAACATATCTCAATGATCAGCGAGAGAGCCGTTTCCGGCCCGTGAAAGCGGGTCCGATCAACGGCAGAATGGGAGGAGCCATGCTGCGCAATCCGCGCACCGGGCCCGTGCTTGCGGCGCAAGCCGGGGCTAGCCTCGGCCGGGCGACCCCTCACCCATGCATCCCGCTCCTTCGCAGCGAACAGGGTGGGTTTCGTCATGAGCAATAGTCATGGTGCATCCGTGAGGGCGCCCAACACCGGCCGGCGTGCCCGGCTGATCGTGCCGGCACTGGCGGTTCTCGTCGCCGCGGGAATCGCCTTCGATACCCGGATCGTGCAGATCGGTTCCAAGGACGACGTGCGCCAGGCCGCCTTTTCACCCGACACCTATGGCGCCGAGCATTTCCCGCAAATCAAGGCGGCCATCGAACAGCGCGCCGTGGAGGCCAAGACCCTCGCACCGGAGATTCTGGCCGACAAGGCCGCGGCCGCCGCGAAATACGGAACCGCGGCCTCGACGGGCTCGATCATCCCCGTCCGCCTGACCGGCGTTGCCGGCGAGCAGAAGGCGGGCATCTACAAGCTCACCGTGGACGGGCTGCCGGCCTCCATCGGCGTGCGCGTGCAGACCGGGCCCGCCATCAACGGAACCGATCTTCGCGATGCGCCGGGCGATATCGCCTTCGGCCAGTTCAAGAACCAGATCGAGTACCAGAACGCCGGTTCGGCCATCAACCGCGAGATGAAGAAGCAGGTTCTCGCCGGCATCGACACCGCCAATCTCACCGGCAAGACCCTGGAGATCGTCGGTGCCTTCCGGCTGGTGAACCCGGAAAACTGGCTGATCACACCCGTGGCGGTGACGGTGAAATGAGCGGCGAATCCTCCCCTTCCGGCGCTCAGGCACCCGAGGTCGTGCTGGCCGCGCGCAACGTGGCCAAGTCCTACGGCAATGTGCACGCCCTGAAAGGCGTGAACTTCGACATTCATCGCGGTCAGGTCACGACCCTGTTCGGCGAAAATGGCGCCGGCAAATCGACGCTGATGAAGATCCTGTCGGGCATCGTGACCCCGACATCCGGGGAGATCCTTCTCGACGGTGAGCCCGTCGTATTTTCCTCGGCGTCGGACGCCCGCGACCGCGGCATCTCGATCATCCACCAGGAGCTTTCCCTCGCGCCGAATTTGTCGGTCCGCGACAACATCTTCATGGGGCGCGAGATCATGGGCCGCACCGGCGTCGACTTCGCCCGGGAGGAAGAAGAGACGCGGGCTCTGATGGCCGAACTGGAGGAGGACATCGACCCTCTCACCCCGGTCGGCGAATTGCGGCTCGGGCAGCAGCAGATCGTCGAGATCGCGCGCGCGCTCTCGGTCCGCAGCCGCATCCTGATCATGGACGAGCCAACCTCCGCCCTTTCGGCGAGCGAGGTGGCCGTGCTGTTCAAGGTCATCGGCGACCTCACCAGCCGGGGCGTGTCGATCGTCTATATCTCGCATCATCTCGAAGAGGCGCTCGAAATCACCAATCATGCCGTGGTCCTGCGCGACGGCACCATGACGGCCTATGCCCCGCGTTCCGAGATCGACCTCAAATGGATCGTGCGCAACATGGTGGGCGAGAATTATGATCTCGGCTCCCCGCCGGAGGGCTACGACTTCGGCGCCACGGCGCTGTCGGTGCGCGAACTCACGGTGCCGGATCCCGCCGGCGGCGGCTACAATGTGGTCGACAAGCTGTCGCTCGACGTCAAGGCCGGCGAGATCGTCTGCATTTACGGCCTGATGGGCGCCGGCAGGACCGAATTGCTGGAGACCCTGGCCGGACGCCTCAAGGCCTCCTCCGGCCAGATCCTGCTGGAAGGCGACGAGGTCTCGGGCCTGACCATCGCCCGCCGCATCCGGGCCGGCCTGGCCCTGGTTCCCGAGGACCGGCAGCGCGATGGCCTGGTGCAGACCATGAGCGTGGGCCAGAACCTCTCCCTGGCTTCGATCGCCGATTTCACCCGCGGCCTGTTTACCTCCCTGAGGATCGAACAGCAGTTGATCGACGACACCATCCGCAAGGTCACGGTCAAGACCGCGGGAGGCGGAGCGCCTATCGGCTCGCTCTCCGGCGGCAACCAGCAGAAGGTGGTGATCGGCAAGATGCTGGCCACCAATCCCAAGGTGATCCTCCTCGACGAGCCAAGCCGCGGCATCGACATCGGCGCCAAGGCCGAGGTGTTCCGGCTCCTCGCCGAGGGCGCGCGCCGCGGCCTCGCCGTCGTCTACTCCACCTCCGAAGTCGGCGAATGCCTCTCGGTCGCGCATCGCATCATCGTCATGCGCAAGGGCCGTATCGTCGCCGAATTCGGCTCCACCGCAAGCAAGGACGAGATCATGGCCGCCTCCGGCGAAGCCGTGGTCCATTGATGGATCCTCCGGAGCAAGGCGCATTCGCATGAAATCGCATCCTGGCTCTAACTCTTCGTTTCGACGCGACTTTGCGAGCGCTGCCGATGCCGGCACATCGCAGAGCGCCCTAGGCTTTTAGGAGGCCTGCCCATGTCGCACACCACTGCAAGTACGAGCGCCAAGGGGCAGAAATCAGGCCCCGGCCTCGGCCGACTGCTTCTCGAAGGACGGGCCTTCTTCGCGCTGATCCTCATCGTCGCGGTCTTCTCGTTCCTGTCGCCGAACTATTTCACAGTCGGCAATTTCCTGACGATGGCCTCGCACGTGGCCATCTACGGCGTATTGGCACTCGGCATGCTGCTGGTGATCCTCAATGGCGGCATCGATCTTTCGGTGGGTTCCGTGCTGGCGCTGTCCGGCTGCGTCGCCGGCTTCCTGATGGGAGGCGTCACCCTGCAAGTGGCCGGCGTCATCCTCTATCCGCCGGTCTGGGCCATCGTGGTGCTGACCCTGGTGGTGGGGGGTCTGGTCGGCGCGCTGAACGGCGTGCTCATCGCCTGGTTCCGCGTGCCTGCCTTCGTGGCGACGCTGGGCGTGATGTATGTCGCCCGCGGCGTGGCGCTGCTGATGACCAATGGCCTCACCTACAACAATCTCTCCGGCCATGACGATCTCGGCAATACCGGCTTCGAATGGCTCGGCTTCAATCGCCTGTTCGGCGTGCCGATCTCGGTTGTGATCCTGGCGGCGCTCGCCATCGTCACGGCGCTGGTGCTCGGCCGCTCCGCCTTCGGCCGCTGGCTCTACGCCTCGGGCGGCAATGCGCGGGCCGCCGAATTGTCGGGCGTGCCGGTCAAGCGCGTGCAGATCACCGTCTATACCGTCTCCGGCATCCTGTCGGCGATCGCAGGGCTGGTGCTGTCCTCGCAGCTGACCTCCGCCGGCCCCACGGCGGGCACCACCTATGAACTCACGGCCATTGCGGCGGTGGTGATCGGCGGCGCCGCACTCACCGGCGGACGGGGCACGGTGCAGGGCACGATGCTCGGCGCCTTCGTCATCGGCTTCCTGTCGGACGGATTGGTGATCATCGGCGTGTCCTCCTACTGGCAGACCGTCTTCACCGGCACGGTGATCGTGCTCGCCGTCCTGCTCAATTCGATCCAGTACAAGGCCCGCGGCCGGCAAGGTTAGGGACTTCGGACAGAAACTTTCCCATTTCGGCAACAACAACAGATCTGCAGTGGGAACGTTGCCGTCTTGCGACGGCAGACTACTTCACCAATCAAGGGAGATGCCCAATGTTCAAAAAAGGCATGCGTTTGCTGGTCGCGGCCGCCGCCGTGACCCCACTGCTGATCGGATCGGCCTCGGCGGCCGGCCTGATCTCGATCATCGTCACCGATCCGGCCAATCCATATTGGTACACCGAAGGCGAGGTGGCCAAGAAGACCGCCGAGCAGCTCGGCTACACCGCCTCGGTCGCCGCCCATAAGGGCGACACCAACACCGAGAGCACGCTGATCGACACCGCCATCACCAACAAGTCCGCCGCCATCATCCTCGACCCCGCCAATGCCGACGGCTCGGTCGGCGCGGTGAAGAAGGCCGTGGATGCCGGCATTCCCGTGTTCCTCGTCAATGCCGAGATCAACAAGGAAGGCCTCGCCAAGGCCCAGCTGGTCTCCAACAATGCGCAGGGCGCCGCCGTCGGTGCCGAGCAGTGGGTGAATTCGGTCGCCAAGTCCGGCAAATATGTCGAGCTGTTCGGCAACCCCGCCGACAACAACGCCGCCACGCGTTCCAACGGCTATGAAACCGTGCTGACGCAATATCCCGACCTGACCAAGGCCGCCAAGGAGGTCGCCAACTGGGACCGCGCCCAGGGCTATCAGAAGATGCAGTCGATGCTGCAGGCCCATCCCGACATCGTCGGCGTGATCTCCGGCAATGACGAGATGGCCCTGGGCGCCATCGCGGCGCTGAAGGAGGCCGGCAAGCTCAAGCAGGTCAAGGTCGGCGGCTTCGACGGCTCGCCCGACGCGGTCGCCGCCATCAAGGCCGGCGAACTGCAATACACCGTCCTGCAGCCGGTCGCGGTCTTCTCCAAGGAAGCGGTCGTCCAGGCCGACAACTTCATCAAGACCGGCAAGACCGGCGCGTCCTCCGAGAAGCAGCTCTTCGACTGCGTCCTGATCACCAAGGACAATGTCGACAAGTATGTCTCGGCCTTCACGCTCGCCAAGTAATGACGACGCCGGGATGGCTTGTGGCTATCCCGGCTCCCCGGGGCGTACCGCCAATTATGGCTCCAAACCATGACTTACGATACGCCCGGAGGTCGATGACGCGTCCTTCCACAGCGGTGATTGCCGCAGGCAGGCATATTCCGGCACTTCGGGATATCCTGTCCGCGCTCAATCCGGAAACTGACCGACATGACATCGACGAGAGCCACGCAGGAAGAAACGCTGGACCAGATCATCGCCGATCAGGTGCCGAGTGACAGCCGCCATGCCAGGCAGCTTGCCCGCCGCCAGCTCATCATGCAGGCGGTGATGGCCGAAGGCACGATGCGCATCGAGGAACTGGCCGAACGCTTCGCCATCAGCCTGATGACGGTGCACCGCGATCTCGACGAACTGATCAATCGCGGCCTGCTGCGCAAGTCGAGGGGGATCGTATCGGCCACGCCCACCAGCCTGGTCGAGTCGAGCGATGTCTACCGCTCCATGCGCCAGGCCGTGGAAAAGCGCGCCATCGCCCAGGTCGCCGCCCAGTTCCTGGAAGCCGGACAGGCCGTCTTCTTCGACGATTCGACCACCGTGCTGCAGATGGCGCCCCATATCGCGGCCCGCGTTCCGCTGACCGCGATCACCAACTCGATCCCCCTGATGAACGAGTTGAAGGAAATAAACGATGTGACCCTGCTCGGCCTCGGCGGGCGCTACTACAACTGGTGCAACGCCTTCATGGGCCCGGCCACCACGGCCGAGATCCGCCGCCTTCGCGCCGACTGCGTCTTCCTGTCGATGTCCGCCATCACCGACGACATGGTGTTCCACCAGTCCGCGGAGATGGTCGAGACCAAGCGGGCCATGTTCGACAGCGCGGCCAAGCGGATCCTGCTCGCCGACCATACCAAGTTCGAACGCCGCGCCTTGCACGCCATGGGCAATCTCAGCGAGTTCGATGCCATCATCGTCGATGACGGCATGGCCCCGCTCCAGATCGAATTGCTGCGCTCGCGCGGCATCAACATCGTGATAGCGCCGCTCAAGCAGCGCGCATCCCATACCGCGTGACATGACCAGGCATTTCGTCCGGCGGTCTCGCATTGTCTGCAACAACCCTTCGCGACGGAGTGCCTGCCGATGCCGACCCTCATAGGAATCGACAATGGGTTGACGGTGACCAAGGCAGCCGTCTTCGATGAAAACGGCACGCTGCTGGCGGTTGCCCGCCGGCGCATTCCCCAGATCATCCCGCATCCCCACCATGTCGAACGCGACATGGCGGTCCTCTGGCAGGCGACGGCCGAGGCCATCGCCGAAGCACTCGAAAAGGCGGGGCGCCCTGCCGGCGATGTGGCGGCGGTTGCCGCGACCGCCCATGGCGACGGCGTCTACCTTCTCGATGCGGAGCGCCGGCCGCTCGGCAACGGCATCCTTTCGCTCGACAGCCGGGCGGCCGCCATCGTCGCCGAATGGGACGGGGACGGCACCTCCACCACCGCGCTCGCCCGCACCGGGCAGGTCGCCCATGCCTCCGCCCCCTCGGCGCTGCTGGCCTGGATCAAACGGCACGAGCCGGAGCGTTTCGCGCGGATCGGCCATGTCCTGGCCTGCAAGGACTGGCTGCGCTTTTGCCTGACCGGAACGCTCGGCACCGATCTCACCGAGGCGAGCACGTCGTTCACGGCGGTGGAAAGCCAGGTCTATGAGCCGGACGTCCTGTCGATCTTCGGCCTCGAGGGCCTTGCCGGCGCCCTGCCCACTGTGACCCGGCCGGACGAGATCATCGGTACGGTCTCCCAGGCCGCGGCCGCCGCGACGGGCCTCGCGGCCGGGACCCCGGTGGTGGCCGGGGTGCACGACGTGGTCGCTTCCGCCCTCGGCATCGGCGGACATCGCGAGGGCACGGTGGCGATCGTGGCGGGGACCTACTCCATCAACGAGACGATCGCCAGCACGCCCAAGACCGATGCACGATGGTTCTGCCGCAACGGCATCAAGCCGGGCGAATGGAACCATATGAGCATATCGCCGGCGTCGGCCGCCAATTACGACTGGTTCCTGGATACGCTGTGTGCCGTCGAACGCCGCACGGCCGAGGAGACGAACAGCTCCATCCACTCGGCTGTCGGCGCCGAGATCGAGGCCGCGCTCGCCCGGCCCTCCACCGTGCTCTTTCACCCCTATCTCTATGGTTCGCCGCACGGCGCGACCGCCAGCGCCGGCTTTCTCGGCCTGCGCGGCTGGCATGACCGCGGCGACATGCTGCGCGCCGTGATCGAGGGCATCGCCTTCAACCATCGGGTGCATGTCGACGCCCTGCGCGAAGGTTTTTCTCCCAACACCATCAGCCTCACGGGCGGCATTTCCAGGAAGCCCCTCTACGCCCAGATCTTCGCCGACGCGCTTGGCCTGCCGGTGACCGTGAACGAGACGGAAGAGGCCGCCGCCTGGGGCGCTGCCCTGTGCGCCGGCGCCGGTGCGGGCCTCTATGCGTCACCGACGGACGATCCGCGCGATCTCGCAGCTCTCGCCCGGCATTACCGGCCGGATCCCGCGCGCAGCCGGCAGCTGCAGGAGCGCTATGCCCTGCATTGCGACATCGCCGCGCAGCTTGCGCCCCTCTGGCCGCGCATCGAGGCCCTGGCCTCGCAGACGGCCTAGCACCCTGGCTCGCTCGGCACAGTCCTATCGGTATTTGACATGACCAAAGACATTGACGTTCTCATTCTTGGCGCCGGCATCAACGGTGCGGGCCTGTTTCGCGATCTCTGCGAGCAGGGCCTGACCTGCCTGATCGCCGACAAGGCCGATTTTGGCTCGGGCACCAGCGCCGCCCCGTCGCGGCTCATCCATGGCGGCATCAAATATCTGGAGACGGGGGAATTGCGGCTCGTCGCGCAGTCGACGCTGGAACGCAACCTCCTGCTGCGCAATGCGCCGCATCTGGTCGAGCCCTTGCCGACCGTGATCCCGATCTTCTCCTGGCTGCAGGGCATACCGGCCGCACTGCGCACGCTGTTCGGCTCGACCACGGCGCCGCGCAACCGTGGCGCCGTGCTCATCAAGATCGGCCTGGCGCTCTATGATTTCTATGGCGCCCGCCATCGCGTCATGCCCAAACATGCCCTGTGGTCCCGCGGTCGCGCGCTCACCGAAATCGCGCCGATGACGCCGAAGATCGTCGCCGCCGGCACCTATTACGATGCCAAGGTCACCTGTCCGGAGCGGCTGGTGCTGGAACTGCTGCAGGACGGCATGGCGGCCAGCCCGGCCTCCGAGGCCCTGAACTATACGAGCCTGGTGTCGGCCGAGAACGAGAGCATAAGCCTGCGTGGGGCCGACGGCACCGAGCGGAGCGTTCGCCCAAGGATCGTCGTCAATGCGGCCGGCCCCTGGATCGACCAGGTCAACCAGGCCCTCGGATCGCCCACCCGGATGATCGGCGGCACCAAGGGCTCGCATATCCTGCTCGACCATCCCGATCTTCTGAAAGCCCTCAACGGTCGCATGATCTATTTCGAGGCCAATGACGGGCGCATCTGCCTGGTCTACGACTATCTCGGCCGGGCCCTGGTCGGCTCGACCGACATCCGCGCCGATGATCCCGACACCGTCCGCTGCGAAGACGAGGAAATCGACTATTTCCTGCAGAGCCTGCGCGATCTCCTGCCCGGCCTGGCCTTTTCGCGCGACCAGATCGTCTATGCCTATTCCGGTATCCGTCCCCTGCCCGCCTCCGGCAATACGGCGGCCGGACTGATCAGCCGCGACCATTCGGCGCCCGTGCTGGAGCCCGCCAAGGACCGGGCCTATCCGATCATTTCGCTGGTGGGCGGCAAGTGGACGACCTTTCGCGGCTTTGCCGAAGAGGTCAGCGATCTCATCCTGCGCCGCCTTGGCCAGGCGCGCCGGCGCGGCACACGAGACCTCGCCATCGGCGGCGGACGGGACTATCCGGCCGATCCGGCCGCCCGCGCGCATTGGATCGAACAGACAGCAAAGGCAACGGGTGCATCGACTGTGCGCACCGCCGAACTGCTGGGACGCTATGGCACGACGGCACAGGCCATACTCGCCCATGAGGGGCCGCAGGCGGTCCGGCTGGCGGATGCCCAGGACTATTCCCTGGCCGAAATCGATTGGCTGGCGCGCCACGAACAGGTGGTGGCGCTCGAGGATATCGTGATGCGGCGCAGCACCCTGGCCATCACCGGCCGCCTCAGCGGCCGCGACCTGGCGACGATCGCCGATATCCTGGCCACGGCTCTCGGCTGGGATGCGGTTCGACGCGACGAAGAACTGGCAAAAACGCGGGCGCTTCTCGCGGCTCGCCACCGCCTTCACTTCGAAAAATCGGCCTCCTGAGCAGGGGGCGAGCAGGTACGCTCCGCGGTCCGTCCACCCTTGCGTCCGGTGGCGGGGCCACCCTTCTCGATGGGCGATACCGGGAACCGCCCGTCTCACCGCTCGGCCAAAGCCATCCGGAGCCCAGCTTTTTCCTCGCGGATGCGCAAAACCAACCATTCAGCATTCGCGTCGATGCGCGGTGACGATAACACCTGCCAAACGCCGAATTTCAACAAAATTTCCACGATCGGCAAACGATTCGACGGTGGCCGCCGATTGTATCAATTCAATTTGAGACTACTATTATACCAATTCCAGCCAATTCTTGAATATCGACTTATCAGAAAAAATCACACACTTCTCAGTATCAATACATCAAGATAATTTTGATTCATATTCTAAGGAATCATGGGATATATCTCATTGTCCCGCTGTTCGGCATGTCTTCTCCAAGGGCATCGGACAGGCTCGTCAGGCGGTTGCGCAGACCTGAATTGACGCGGCAATGTGGAAGGAGGAACCCCATGACGCCGATCGGAAACGCGCCGCTTCCTTCCGGGAAGCCCCGGCGCTCGCCCCTGAGCTTTCTTCTGGCAACCGGCGCCGTCATGCTGTGGCAATCCGCATATGCACAGGTGACAGCCAGCGGCGGACAGACGGTGCGGATCACACCTGCCCAGGCCACCTGCAAGAACGAGATCTGCTTTCATGCCATCGACCCGGGCTCATTGCTCTACAGCAATGCCGACACCCCCATCGATGTCACGGTGCCACCCGCTTTGAATGGCGATGACTACGATATCGGCATCTTCGCCGAGGATGGGGCCACCATCAATCTGAAGGGTGGGGGGATTGTTCGCGTTGGCGGGGGTTCGACCGGACTCCAAGCCAATTGGGGCGACGTAGCGGGGGCCACGATCTATGCGACCGATCTGAGCCTCGACGTCGCGGACGTTGCCAGGGGTGCGATAGCTTCCCGCAGCAGCCGCATGACGTTCAGCGGCCAAACCACCCTGGTGGGCCACGGTGCCTGGTCGGACGGCCTTTCTGCCCAGTCCGGCAGCACTATCACCGTGAATGGCCCGATCAATGCCAGTGGTGCCTGGCTCTACATCGCAAACAGCAGCGATGGCAGCCGGGTCGATTTGAAAGGCGGCGGAACCATTTCGCTGACCGGAGCAGGCCAGGGTGTTTTTTCGGCCGCCGCCGACGGAGTTTTGACGGCGACCGGCATGACGATCCATGCCGACACCAACCAGAGCAGCGGCACCTCGCTGCTGAGCGCCGGCAGTTCGAGCACCATCAGGATCTCCCACAGCGAGCTGGACGGCGCCAATTCCGGGGGTACGATCTCGGCCATCCACGTCTCGAATGCCGTGACGGAAAATGCGACCGTCGTTCTGGACGATAGCAAGCTCACGATGAACTCGGCCGGAGCGGCCATCTATGCCGATGGCGGAAGAGCCACGGTGCGCCTGACCGGCTCGGACGTGACGGCCTTCAAAGGCAGCGGCGGCTTGCTCGCCAATGTCGGAACCGGCCGGATCTTCCATCTGCCCAGCGCGCTCAGCCTGAGCGTGATCGATTCCACGCTCTCCGGAGACATGGCGGTGGAGGCGCCCGCCGCGGATGGGCCAAACACCCTGTCGGCCAGTCTGCGCGGCACCACGACATGGACCGGTAATCTGACGGTGAACGGTACTTCGCGAGGCAGCGTGACCCTGGCCGATTCTGCCCATTGGATCGGCTCGGCGAGCAATGCGACAACCGTCGTGCTGAGCTCTGCCGCGGCCCTGTGGGCAATCCCCGGCGGCGGCAATTCCACCGTGACCGGCACGGTCAGGAACGCCGGCAAGATCGCTTTCCAGGCCGGCGGGCCGACCACGCTGACGGTGCGCAACTTCGTCAATGACGGCGGCACCATCCAGGTCAACATCAATGCCGCTGGCCAGAACGATTTCATTCACGCCACCGGCACCGCCACCATCAACGGCGGAACGGTTTCGGTGATTCCCGCCACGGGCACCTATACGATCGGCCAGACCTATAAGATTCTCACCGCCAATGGCGGCATCACCGGCCAGTTCTCCAAGGTGGTCGACAACGCCCCCTTCGTCGATCTCGGCCTGTCCCAGAATGCCAACAACATCTATCTGAAGGTGACGCGCAACGATGTCGCCTTCGACACGGTGGCCGCCAGCCAGAGCCAGCACGCCGTCGCCGACAGCGTGGAGACGTTGGCGAGCGGCAACGCGCTCTATCAGGCCGTCGCCAAGGCGCCGGATATCGCCAGCGCCCGCCAGGCCTTCGCGACCCTGTCCGGCGACGTCCATGCCTCGGCCCGCAGCGTGCTGGTCCAGGACAGCGGCCTCATCCGCGATGCGGTGCTGAACCGGCTCTACAGCGCCGATCTCGATGCCATCATACCCGCAGCCATGCTCCCAGGCCCGACGGCCTATGCCGGGAACATGCCGGCGGCCGCGCCGGCGCCGTTCGGCTCGGCCACGCCGACAGCCCTGTCCGGCCTCTGGGCCAAGGGCTTCGGGTCCTGGGGGCATCTCGGCGGCGGCGGCCGCGATGCCCGGATCGATCACGACACCGGCGGCTTCCTCATCGGCTTCGACACGCTGGTCCAAGGCTCGTTCCTGCAGGATTGGCGCCTGGGCGCCTTGGCCGGCTACAGCCATTCCAGCTTCGACGTCGATGCCCGCGCCGCCTCCGGCACCGCCGACAATTATCATGTCGGCCTCTATGCCGGCCGGCAGTGGAACGCCCTCGCCCTGCGGCTGGGCGCAACCTACACCTGGCACGACATCGACAGCGACCGCGCCGTGGCGCTGCCGGGCTTTGCCGACAGGCTCAGCACCAGCTACGATGCCGGCACGGCCCAGCTCTTCGGCGAACTCGGCTATCGCATCGACAGCCAGGCCTTCCGCCTCGAGCCCTTCATTAATGCCGCCTATCTCAACCTGCACACCGACGGCTTCCGGGAGACCGGCGGCGATGCGGCTTTGACCGGCAGAGGCGACACCAGCAATCTGGGCTTCACCACTCTGGGGCTGCGTGCAGCCACCAGCTTCGATCTCACCGAAGGCACCAGCGCCACCCTCCAGGCCACCCTGGGCTGGCGCCATGCCTTTGGCGATGTCAGGCCGACGGCCGCCCTCGCCTTGGCCAATGGCTCCGCCTTCACCGCCAGCGGCACGCCGATTGCGCGCGACGCCGTGGTGGTCGATACCGGAATCAGCGTGGCGCTGTCGCACGCGGCCAGCCTCGGCGTGTCCTATAGCGGGCAATTCGGCGAAAAGGCCATCGACCAGAGCGTCAGGGGAAACTTCGTTTGGAAGTTCTGAGTTGACAGAAAAGGCCAGGCTATTCCGATAAGCCCAACAAAACTATAGCGTTTTGCGATTAGACGGAGTCACCTAGAATCGCAAAGACGCGTCAGAACAATGAGTTAGAGCAAATTAGCGTTCACGTTTGAACGCGCTTTGCTCTAGGAGAATTGAATTATTCTTCAGACGGGAAGGCGGTTGGGCCTGGGCAGCAGTGCGATCAGCAGCAGGCAGACGAAAGCGCCGCCTGCAGCGGCCAGGAAACCGTCGATATAGGACAGCACCGCCGCCTGCTTGGCGATGGCCGAGGACAACAGGCTCGTCGCCCGGGCGCTGGCGATCGCCACATCCGCCGTATGGGCGCCGACGGCATTGCGATAGGCCGCGAGGCGGTCGACCGTTGCACCGGCAAGGCTGTCGACATGCAGGCCGATGAGATTGGAATGGACCTGTTCGCGCACGCGCACGAAGGTCTGCATGAAAGCCGTGCCGATCTCGCCGCCGAACATGCGGCTGATCTGCAGCAAGGCACCGATCGTCAGCGCATCGGCCGGATTGATCGACTGCACCGCCAGCACGATGAGCGCCGTGAGGGCGAAGGACTGGCCGAGGGCCTGCAGGATCTGGGATTGCAGGAAATCGTCGGTGGCCCATGCGCTGGTGAGCTGGGCCGCCATCAGGCAGGCGATGCCGATCAGGGCGGTGCCTGTCGCCAGGACCCATCGTCCGTCGACGCGCTTGAGGACATAGCCGAGCGGCACCACGATGATGAGCTGGGGCAAGGCGATCCACAAGAGCACGGCGCCGACCTGCAGCTCGCGGAAGTTCTGCACCGTCTGCAGGTAATTGGGAATGATATAGGCGGTCGACAGGATGATGAAACGAAAGCCCGCAAGCAGGAGCAGCAACAGCAGGAGGTGATGCTGCACCAGGAGCCGCAGATTGAGAAAGGGCCTGCGGCTGACCCATAGCTCGCGCACGACGAAGGCTGCCGTCACCAAGCCGCCGGCGATCAGCAGGCCGTTGACCAGGCCGCTATTGGTCCAGTCGAGCCGGTTGCCCTGGTCGAGCCCAGCATAGAGCAGGCTGAAGCCGGCCCCGGCATAGACGAGGCCTGGCCAGTCGAAATGGCGCAGGAGCTCGGTCTTCACATCCTCGCGCGGAATGCCGAACCACACGCAGGTGAACATCAGCGGCAGCAGGCCGCAATATTGCCAGCTGATCCAGCGCCAGGAAAGATTGTCCGCGTACCAGCCTTCCAGCGAGGCCGCGACATTCTGCGAGAGCTCCGAATTCATGGCGTAGACCGCGATGCCATAGATGATCAGGCGCGGCGGCAGGCTGCGGGCGATGAAGCTGATGGTGAGCGGAATGAACGTTCCCGAACCGAGCCCCGCCAGGAACTGTGCGGCCAGGAAGGCTTCGAGATTGGGAGAGAGGGGCGCGAGCAGGCTTGCGACGAAAAGCAGGACGATGCCCAGCAGCAGCATGCGCCGGACCCCGAAAATGGCACCGAGATAGGGGCAGGCCACCCCGATCAGCATCTGGCCGACGGCGAAGGTGGTGGTCATCCACGCCCCCTCGTCGAAGCCCAGATGCAGCCCGCCGCGCAGATCGGCAAGGCCGAAGCTGGTGACGCGGCTGCCGAGCGTGGACATGATGGAGCCGAGCAGCACGCCAAGGATGCCGATATAGGGCCGCAGCGTATCGGCGCGAAACCGCGGCGGCGCTTGGGTCGCCGGCTCGAGGGCCGCGCCGGTCGCCGTCAGCGGCGCGGCTGAGGTTGCCGTTGCCGTGGTCATGGCGCCGCTGCCGCCGCGGCACCTGATCGGTCGCCGGTATCGACAGTCGCTACCACCGACATGCCCGGTCGGATCAGGGTTCCCAGCGCCGGATTGGCATCGAGGGCGATCTTGACCGGAACGCGCTGCACGACCTTGGTGAAGTTGCCGGTGGCATTGTCGGGCGGCAGCAAGGCAAAGGTGCTGCCGGTGCCGGGAGACCAGGCTTCGACCCGTCCGGTCAGCACCAGGTCGGGAAAGGCATCGACGGTGACATGCGCCGGCTGACCAAGGCGGATATTGGTCATCTGCGTTTCCTTGTAGTTCGCCACCACCCAGATGTTGGGCAGCGGTACCACCGCGATCACCTGCGTGCCGACATTGACGAACTGGCCCGGGCGAACCTGGCGCTGGCCGACGAGCCCTTTGGCCGGTGAACGGATCTTGGTGTAGCCCAGATTGTTGGTGGCGAGCGTGACCTGGGCCTCGGCCGCCTTGATCTGGGCCTGGACCTGCTGCTCCTGCACGTCGAGCCCGGCCAGCAGGGCCTTCTGCTGATCGAGCTGGGCCTCGTAGAGCGCCTTCTGCGCCAAGGCGCGCTGAGCATTGGCATCGGCCTGCTCGACCGATTGCTGCGTACCGGCCGTGCCGGTCTTGAGCAGGTCGCGCTGGCGGGTGGCTTCGAGCTGGTAGCGCCGCACATCCGCGCTGCCCGCATCGATATTGGCACCGGCCTGCCGGATCAGGGCATTCTGCACGTTCTTCTGATTGGCGACATTGGCGAGGCTGGCCTCGGCGGCGGCGAGATTGGCTTGCGCCAGCGCGAGCTGGGCCTGGTAGTCGGACGGGTCGATCTCGGCGATCAGGTCGCCGGCTTCAACCGCCTGGTAGTCGTGGATCGGAACGTCCTTGATGTAGCCCGAGACACGGGCCGACAAGGGTGTGACGTCGCCCACGATGAAGGCATTGTCGGTCTCCGCGAGGCGGGCGGCGCCGGTCCAGCGGTTCCAGTTGCCGGCAACATACCAGACCAGCCACGCCGCAAGCAGAAGGAAGCCGACACGCAAGGCCGGATAGAGCCAGCGCGACCGCAGGCTACGCCCGGGGGACGGCGTTTCGGATACGGTCGGTTTTTCTGCGGCATCCGGCATCTGTTCCTCGCACCCCTACTCGAACGCCGCCGATCCTGGCGAAGGATTTTGGATGGCGAAACAAAATTATTCCAATACGCACACCAGACTTGCCAAGCTGTACAGCCAATATTCGCCGGCCTTCACCGAGCGGACAAACGACGCGAATGCACCGAGCGCGAAAACGTGCCCGCCATCCGTGCTCGCGCCGGCGCGCCTTCCGCGATGCAGCTCCTATCAGCCGAACAAGGGCGAGGCGCCGTTTTCCGCGGCCGAGACCTGCCGGCGAAACAGGCCGAAGAGCTCGCGGCCGGCACCGAATTCGTTGTCGGCGAGATCCGGCTGGACATCGGTACGCTCGAGTGCGCCCGGCGTCAGGACGTCGATGGTGCCCGCAACCGCGTCGACACGCACGAGGTCACCATCCCTGAGCCTGGCAAGCGGCCCTCCGTCGAGAGCCTCCGGGCTGACATGGATCGCCGCGGGCACCTTGCCGGAGGCGCCCGACATCCGCCCATCCGTAACCAGGGCGACCTTCAGCCCCTTGTCCTGCAAGACGGAAAGCATCGGGGTCAGACTATGCAGTTCCGGCATGCCGTTGGCCTTCGGCCCCTGGAAGCGCACCACCACCACGGTGTCCCCGGTGAATTCACCGGCACGGAAGGCCTGCTTGACCGCTTCCTGGTCGGCAAAGACGCGGACCGGCGCCTCGACGAGATGGCGCTCCGGCGCCACGGCCGAGACCTTCATCACGCCGGTGCCGAGATTGCCCTGGAGCCGCTTGAGCCCGCCCGTCGGCTGGAAGGGCTCTCCGGCCGGCCGCAGAACCTTGGGATTCAGCGACCTGCTCGTCCCCTCCGACCATACCAGGGCGCCGTGGATGAGCTTGGGTTCCCTGGTGTAGCGTGCGAGCCCCTCCCCGGCCACGGTGCGCGTGTCGGGGTGGAGAAGCCCGGCTTCGAGAAGTTCGCCGATCATGAAGCCGAGGCCGCCGGCGGCGTGGAAATGGTTCACATCCGCAAGTCCGTTCGGATAGACCCGCGCCATCAGCGGCGTCACATCCGAAAGATCGGCGAAATCCTGCCAGTCGAGCACGATCCCCGCCGCCCGCGCCATGGCGATCATGTGGATGAGCAGGTTGGTGGAGCCCCCGGTGGCATTGAGCCCGACGATGCCGTTGACGAAGGCGCGCTCGTCGAGCACGTCGCAAACCGGTGTATACTCGTTGCCGAGCGCCGAGATCGCCAGGGCGCGCCTGGCGGCTTCCACGGTGAGCGCGTCGCGCAACGGCGTATGGGGGTTGACGAAGCTCGAACCCGGCAAATGCAGGCCCATGAACTCCATCAGCATCTGGTTGGTGTTGGCCGTGCCGTAGAAGGTGCAGGTGCCCGGCCCGTGATAGGCCGCCATCTCCGCTTCCATCAGCCGGTCGCGCCCGCATTGGCCGGTGGCGAAGAGCTGGCGCACCTTGGACTTCTCGTCATTGGCGATGCCGCTCGCCATCGGCCCGGCCGGCACGAAGATCGCCGGCAGATGGCCGAAGGCGGCCGCCGCGATGACGAGGCCCGGCACGATCTTGTCGCAGACGCCGAGATAGACCGTGGTATCGAAAGTGTTGTGGCTGAGCGCGATTCCGGCCGCCATGGCAATGGCATCGCGCGAGAACAGCGACAGCTCCATGCCGGCTTGGCCCTGGGTGACGCCGTCGCACATCGCCGGCACCCCGCCGGCCACCTGCGCCGTGCCGCCGGCGGCGCGCGCCGCCGCGCGGATCAGGTCGGGGTAGCTCTCATAGGGCTGGTGGGCCGAGAGCATGTCGTTATAGGCGGTGATGATGCCGAGATTGCCGGCGCTGCCCTTGACCAGGGCCGCCTTGTCGTCCGCCGGCATGGCCGCATAGGCATGGGCCTGGTTGCCGCAGGACAGATGGGCGCGGACGGTGCCGGCCGCGCGGGCGCGGGCCATGCGCTCGAGATAGGGACGGCGAAGGGCGGCGGATCGCGCCGCGATCCGATCGGTGACCCGTGCGAGCGTCGAGTTCAGCACCTTGGCAGCCTTTCATTCGTTGGAGGACGATGCCGCCGCTTGCACGACACATCGTCCTCCCATTGGCTTCGTCGAGGAGACGGCCTTCCGATCCCGTCAGGCCGCGACCAGTTCCTCAGGCGGGGCCTTGGCGCCGGTCATGAAGGCGACCGCATCGGACATCGTGTAGTCGCGCGGATTGATCACGCAGAGCCGGCGGCCGAGCCGGTGGATATGGATGCGATCGGCCACTTCGAACACATGCGGCATGTTGTGCGAGATCAGCACGATCGGCAGCCCGCGCCGCTTGACGTCGAGGATGAGCTCGAGCACGCGGCGGCTTTCCTTGACGCCGAGAGCGGCGGTCGGCTCGTCCATGATCACCACCTTCGAGCCGAAGGCGGCCGCCCTCGCCACCGCAACGCCCTGGCGCTGCCCGCCGGACAGGGTCTCGACCGCCTGGCCGATATTCTGGATGGTCATCAGGCCGAGCTCGGTCAGCTTCTCGCGGGCCCGCTTTTCCATGGCCGGCCTGTCGAGCATCTTGAACCATTGCCCGAGAATGCCGGGTTTGCGGATCTCGCGCCCCAGGAACATGTTGTCGGCGATGGACAAGGCCGGCGACAGGGCCAGGTTCTGGTACACGCATTCGATCCCCGCCTCGCGGGCATCGATGGGGGATTTGAAGCTGACGGCCTTGCCGTCGAGCCTGATTTCCCCCTCGTCGGGCGTGATCGCGCCAGACAGGGCCTTGATCAGCGAGGACTTGCCGGCGCCGTTGTCGCCGATCACGGCGAGGATCTCGCCGGGATAGAGGTCGAACTCGCAATTGTTGAGAGCGGTGACCCGGCCGTAGCGCTTGACCAGGCCGCGGGCGCTGAGAATGGGTTCCTGTGCCATTAGCCTGCAACCTTTCTGATCCACTGGTCGACGGTCACGGCGCCGATGATGAGAACGCCGATGAGCAGGTAGGTCCATTGCGGGTCGGTGCCCACCAGCCTGAGGCCGAGCTGGAACACGCCGACGATCAGGGCGCCGAAGATCATGCCCAGGATCGAGCCTCGGCCGCCGAACAGGGAGATGCCGCCGATGACCACCGCGGTGATCGACTCGATATTGGCGAACTGGCCGGAGGTCGGCGAAACCGAGCCGAGACGGCCGATCAGCACCCAGCCCGCCAGGGCGCAGATGATGCCGGAGAGCGTGTAGACCTGGAGCAGCATCTTGTTGGTGCCGACGCCCGAGAGCTCGGCGGCGTCGGGATCGTCGCCGACGGCATAGACATGCCGGCCCCAGGCGGTGTGGTTGAGCACGTACCACAGGACCGCGACCAGCAGCACCATGGCCACCACCCCAGCCGTCAGGACCGCTCCGCCGAAGCGGAAGCTCGCGCCGAAGAGCTGCAGCAGCAGGGCCTGAGCCGCGATGTCCTGGCTGCGGATCGTCTCATTGGCCGAATAGAGGAAATTGGCGGCCAGGATGATCTGCCAGCTGCCCAGCGTGACGATGAAAGGCGGCAGCTTCATGCGGGAGACAAGCAGCCCGTTGATGTAGCCGCAGAGAGCCCCGCAGGCGAAGCCGCACAAGATCGATAGCGGAGCCGGCAGGCCGTACCGGAAGGTGAACTGGCCCATCACCACCGATGACAGCACCATGATCGCTCCGACCGACAGGTCGATGCCGGCCGTCAGGATGACGAGGGTCTGGGCGGCACCGATGATGCCGGTGATGGCCACCTGCTGCAGGATGAGAGTCAATGAAAAGGCGGAAAAGAACTTGCTGCCCAGGATGACGCCGAAGATGGCGGTGGACAGCACCAGCACGATCAGCGGCACCATGGCCGGGTTCCCGTGCAGGAAATGCTGTGCCTTCTCCAGCGCCGATTTGTTGTGAACGTCGAAGCTGGCTACGCTGGTGTCGCTGCCCGAGAGGACTTTCTCGAAGTCCTGCGGACGTCCGACATTGGCCGAAGGATCGGTCATATCTTTGGTCTCCTCCCGTGGGGTGGTCGCCCCTCGTAAAAGGAGCGGCGCGGCGGCCGCTCCCTAGGAAAAAGATTGAACGTTCGGGCTGGCCTCAGCTCAGCCCCAGCACAGATCCTTGCCTTTCTTGGTGTCGATGGATTCGACGCCGGAGGCCGGCTTGTCGGTGACGAGAGTGGCGCCGGTATCGAAGAACGCCTTGCCTTCGCTCGGCTTGGGCTTCTCGCCGCCATCGGCAAATTTCTTGATGGCCTCGATGCCCATGGCGGCCATCTTGAGCGGATATTGCTGCGAGGTCGCGCCGATCACGCCTTCGGCGACGTTCTTCACGCCCGGGCAGCCGCCATCGACGGAGACGAGCAGAACGTCCTTCTCGCGGCCGACGGCCTTGAGCGCCTCATAGGCACCAGCGGCTGCCGGTTCGTTGATGGTGTAGACGACATTGATCATCGGGTCCTTCTGGAGGCAGTTCTCCATGGCGGCCCGGCCGCCCTCTTCATTGCCGTTGGTGACGTCGTGGCAGACGTTGCGGGCATCGCCCCAATCCTGGATCTTGGTCGGATTTTCGATCTTGGAAATGCCGAACCCGCTCATGAAGCCCTGATCGCGCAGGACATCGACCGTCGGCTGGCTCGGATTGAGGTCGAGATAGGCGATCTTGGCCTCCTTGGCCTTGTCGCCCAGCGTCGTCTTGGCCCACTGGCCGATCAATTCGCCGGCCTTGAAATTATCGGTGGCGAAGGTGGCGTCGGCCGCGTCGATCGGCTCCAGCGGCGTATCGAGCGCGATCACCAGGATGCCGGCGGCGCGCGCCTTCTTGACGGAGTCGACGATGGCCTTGGAATCGGAAGGCACCAGCAGGATGCCCTTGGCTCCGTCGGCAATGCAGGACTCGATGGCCGAGACCTGGCTCTCATTGTCGCCGTCGATCTTGCCGGCATAGGCCTTGAGGTTGACGCCCAGTTCCTTGGCCTTGGCGGTCGCACCTTCCTTCATCTTCACGAAGAAGGGGTTGGTGTCGGTCTTGGTGATCAGGCAGGCGCCGACATCGGCGGCAAAACCTGGGGTGGCGAAGATGCCCAGCGACAGGACGCTGGCACAGAGCAAAGCCGACTTCAGAACGGGTTTCTTCATCATATTCCTCCCATTTTGGAACGCCAGGCCGGCTTCCCGGCCTCGCTTTCGGGGCGCCTTCATTGCCGCGGCGCCTGCATTAAAAAACACCACACCTGCCCGCCGTGTCAATAAATAAATAAGTCTTATTTAGTAATTTGTTGACGTCCTTGCACGAAGCGCCCATTCTGGCGGAAGGAAGAATATCGCCCTATAGCGTTGGGATGAGACGGAATCATCCAGACTCGCAAAGACACGTCAAAACAAAGAGTTAGAGAAAATGCGCGCCACAAATGGGCGCGTTTTGCTCGAGGGGAGGAAATGGGATGGAGGCTGGCACCCAGAAGGCCGGTTCGCCGGAACTGGCCGAGAGCCGCCATCATCGCGGCACCAATCAGAGCGGCATGCGCGACCACAATGAGCGCATCGTGCTCTCGCTCGTGCGCGAACACGGCGCCCTAGCCAAATCCGACATCGCCCGCATGACCAGCCTGTCGCTGCAGACCGTATCCGTCATCATGCGCGAGCTGGAGGAAGCGGGCTTGCTGACGCGCCAGGAGCCGGTGCGCGGACGCATCGGCCAGCCCTCGATTCCCATGGCGCTCAATCCGCAAGGCGCCTTCTTCCTCGGCCTGAAGATCGGGCGGCGCAGTGCCGACCTCGTGCTGATCGATTTCCTCGGCAATGTGCGCTCGATGCTGCACAAGTCCTACCTCTACCCCGCCCCCGGCGAAACGATCCGCTTCGCGCTCGACGGCATCGCCTCCGTCAGGGCGACGCTCAGCCCGGCCGAGAACAAGCGCATTGCGGGGCTCGGCATCGCCATGCCTTTCGAATTGTGGAACTGGGCGGATGCCGCCGGCGCTCCTCCCGACATCCTGGACGAATGGCGTCATCGCAGCATCCAGGCCGACCTCCAGTCGAACTGCGATTTTCCGGTCTATCTGGAGAATGACGCCACCGCCGCCTGTGGCGCCGAGCTCGTCTTCGGCCAGTTCTCGGGGGTGCGCGACTTCGTCTATTTCTATATCGGGGCCTTTGCGGGGGGCGGCATCGTGTTGAATGGCCGCCTGTTCGGCGGGCAGACCGGCAATGCCGGCGCGCTCGGCTCCATGCCGGTCCCCGGCCCCGACGGCAAGCCGACACAGCTCATCGACGTCGCCTCCATCGCCATGCTGGAAAAGGCCCTTAAGGCACGCGGCATCGACGCCGCGCATCTTTGGACCTCGCCCGAGGCGTGGGGCGAGCTGGGCGAGGACGTCGACATCTGGATCGGCAGGGCGGCCGGTGCCCTGGCCTACGCCATCGTCTCATCCTGCGCCGTGATCGACTTCGAAGCGGCCGTCATCGATGGCTGGATGCCGGCCGAGGTCAGGGCGCGCCTGGTCGGCGCCGTGCGCGACGCACTCGGCCGGATCGATGTGGAAGGATTGAGAACACCCCATGTGCGCGAGGGAACGGTGGGCATCCATGCCCGCGTGCTCGGCGGCGCCAGCCTGCCGCTATCGGCACGCTTCCTCGTGGTCGCGGACGGTTCCAAAGAAGGCAGTACGCTTAAGAATGGCGACTTGCACAATAGGTGATATATAAGTTTAGTATTATTTCATAAGTAACTGATATTATAGTCTTTTTGGTAATTTAGATTGTAATTGCTCTCCCCGCCGATCTCGCTGTCCCCACTCCCAGCAATGCGCAGAGCCTGCGGTGAACATTCTGCGAGATCATGAAGACAAGTTTCTTGTCGGGCGCCTGAAACCGCTGCACTATCCGGGTCACGTCAAAAATAACCATAATTTTCAAAAGTGTACCGTATAGAAAAATAAGGTCATTGATATGCTTCGTAGCCTGGCAATCTTTCTCAGCTCTGTTGCGTTGGTCGCCTGGGTTCCGCCTGCTCTTGCCGAAATCTCATCTGGTGTGCGGCAACAGAGCCATGATATCCGCGGTCTGCAACAGCCCGCTACGATGATCCTCGATCATTGGGGCATCCCACATCTCTATACCGCCAACCGGCGCGATGCATTCTTCATGCAAGGTTACAATGCCGCGCGCGACCGCCTGTGGCAGATCGATCTGTGGCGCAAGCGCGGCCTCGGACTTCTGGCCAAGGATTTCGGCCCGGCCTATGTCGAACAGGACCGCGCGGCACGCCTGTTCCTCTATCGCGGCGACATGGACAAGGAATGGCAATCCTACGGTCCCAATGCCAAAGACTATGCCAACGCCTTCATCGACGGCGTCAATGCCTATGTCCAGGAAACGCGGGACGGCACGCAGCCCCTGCCCGAGGAGTTCAAGATCGCCGGATCGCGTCCGGACCAGTGGCATGTCGACGATATCGTGCGCATCCGCAGCCATGGCCTGACACGCAATGTCGAGCTCGAAGTGCAGCGTGCGCAAATTGCCTGCGCCGCCGGGCTCGATGCCGGCAGGCTCCAGGCCAAGCTCGAACCCGAATGGACCGCGAAGCTGCCAGACGGCCTCGACCCCTGTTCCATACCGCGGGAGGTGCTCAAGGATTACACGCTCGCGACCGATCCGGTTAAATTCGGCGCGGGCAAGAAGGCGGCGCAGGCCTATGACCCTGATGTCCTGCTGGCGCAGGCACAGGCCAAGGTCGACACAATCGGCTCCAACAATTGGGTCGTCTCCGGCAGGCGCACCGCAACCAGCCGCTCGATCCTGGCCAATGACCCGCATCGCGACCACAGCGTGCCGTCCCTGCGCTATATCGTTCACCTGATCGCACCGGGCATGAACGTGATAGGCGCCGGCGAACCGGCGCTTCCCGGCATTTCGATCGGCCATAATGGCCGCATCGCCTTCGGGTTGACGATCTTCGGCATGGATCAGGAAGATCTCTATGTCGAGACGCTCAATCCAGGCAACCCCGATCAGGTCAGGTTCGGCGGGAACTGGGAGCCGGTCCGGATCCTGCGCGAAAAGGTCGAGGTCAGGGGCGGCACCCCGCAGGATATCGAAATGCGGTTCACCCGGCACGGGCCGGTGCTCGCCACCGATACCAAGCGAAATCTCGCCTTCACCCTTCGCTCCGTGTGGTTCGAGCCGGGAACCTCGGCCTATTTCGGCTCGTCCGACTACATGACGGCGAAGAACTGGCCGCAATTCCAGGCCGCCATGAAGCGCTGGGGCGCCCCTTCGGAAAACCAGGTCTATGCCGACACCAAGGGCAATATCGGCTGGCAGCCGGGCGGGATGGCGCCGCGCCGCCTGAGCTATGACGGGCTCCTCCCCGTGCCGGGCGACGGGCGCTATGAATGGCAGGGTTTCCTGCGCCTGGACGAATTGCCGAGCGTCTTCAACCCGAAGGCCGGCTATTTCGCCACCGCCAACCAGATGAATCTGCCGCCGGGCTACCCCATCGAGCAGCGGCGCATCGGCTTCGATTCCTGGGCCAACCCTGCCCGCTGGGACCGCATCGTCGAGGTGCTGCAGGACAAAAAGAAATTCAGCCTTGCCGACGCGATGGACCTGCAGAACGACGACACCAGCATGCTGGGACGCCGGCTGATCGCGCTGCTCAAACCCCTGCGATCGGACGATCCCCAAATCGCCAAGGGGCTCCAGCTCCTGTGCGACTGGAATGCGAGCGACGACCGCGACAGCGCCGCCGCGGCTCTGTTCGAGGTGTGGATCAGCAAGCATATCGGCCCTGCCTTGGTGAACGCCACCGTGCCGCAAGCCGCTCGTTCCCTCATTCCCAAGCCGAGCGTCGGCGCGATGTTCGACCTTCTGGAGAAGCCGGACGCCTCCTTCGGCGCCGACCCGGCCAAGACGCGGGACACGTTGCTGCTGCAGAGCATCGGCGCCGCGGTCGCGGATGTCTCCAAGCTTCTCGGCGAGGATACCAGCCAGTGGCGCTGGGGCAGGCTGCACCATGCCCAGTTCGATCACGCGCTGCTGCCACTCGCCGACCCCTCGACGCAGGCGCAGATGCGCGTCGGCCCGCTCGAGCTCGGCGGCGCCAGCAACGTGCCCCATGCCGCAAGCTATCGCAGCTCGGACTTTCGCCTGACCTCCGGCGCCTCCTTCCGCATGGTGCTGGATGTCGGCAATTGGGACGCCAGCCGCGCCATCAACACGCCGGGGCAATCCGGCAATCCCTTCAGCCCTCATTATCGCGATCTGGCGCCGCTGTGGGCCAACGGGCGCTATGTACCCCTGCTCTATTCCAGATCCGCAGTCGAAAATGCGGCGAGTGAAATCGTGACCTACAAGCCTGCGCGATAGCGGAACAGCGCCTTCCGCGAGGGAACGGCCCCGAAAGGCAGCAGTTCGCCTAATTATTGAGCATGCATAAATTTTTGTCCGCCTCAAGCCGGCGCCGGCTCCTGTGGTCCGGCGCCGGCAAGTCCGGAAGTCATCGCCTTTCCATTATGCCGTGCGGCAGGCCCGGCGTTGTCGGAGACCGCTCCGCCGCGATTGGCACGCCGCTTGCTAGTCCTCCCTTTGGGATCCAAGAGCAAAAGGGAAGGCGTCATGTCGAAGCGAGGACAATTCGGGCATTACCTGTCGGGCGGCATCGTGGCGATGCTGATGGTCTGCGGCGCGGCCCGGGCCGAAGAGAACACCATCAAGATCGGCATCCTGCATTCGCTGTCCGGCACCATGGCGATTTCCGAGACGACGCTCAAGGACGCCATGCTGATGCTGATCGACGAGCAGAACAAGAAAGGCGGCGTGCTCGGGCGCAAGCTGGAAGCCGTGGTGGTCGATCCCGCCTCGAACTGGCCGCTCTTTGCCGAGAAGGCCCGCGACCTCCTTGGCAAGGACAAGGTGGCGGCGGTGTTCGGCTGCTGGACCTCGGTCAGCCGCAAATCCGTCCTGCCGGTCTTCAAGGAGCTCGACGGCCTCCTGTTCTACCCGGTGCAATATGAGGGCCAGGAGAGCGAGCGCAATGTGTTCTACACCGGCGCCGCGCCGAACCAGCAGGCCATCCCGGCCGTCGACTATCTGATGAGCCAAGAAGGCGTGAAGCGCTGGGTGCTGGCCGGAACGGACTATGTCTACCCTCAGACCACCAACAAGATCCTGCAGGCCTATCTGCAATCCAAGGGCGTGGCCAAGGACGACATCATGGTCAACTACACGCCCTTCGGCCAGTCCGACTGGCAGACCATCGTCTCCGACATCAAGAAATTCGGCTCGGCCGGCAAGAAGACCGCCGTCATCTCCACCATCAACGGCGACGCCAACGTGCCCTTCTACAAGGAACTCGCCAATCAGGGCATCAAGGCCGAGGACATTCCCGTCGTCGCCTTTTCCGTGGGCGAGGAGGAACTGGCAGGCCTCGACACCGGCCCGCTGGTCGGCCACCTCACGGCCTGGAACTATTTCCAGTCGGTCGACACGCCGGCCAATGCCCAGTTCATCAAGACCTGGCGCGCCTTCACCAAGAACGACAAGCGCGTCACCAACGACCCGATGGAAGCCCATTATATCGGCTTCAACATGTGGGTGAAGGCGGTGGAGAAAGCCGGCACCACCGATCCCGACGCGGTGATCGATGCCATTGTCGGTGTGTCCGTGCCCAATCTTTCGGGCAGCTACTCGACCATGATGCCCAACCATCACATCACCAAGCCGGTCCTGATCGGCGAGATCCAGGCCGACGGCCAGATGCAGACCGTCTGGCAGAGCTCGGGACTGGTGGTGGGCGATGAATGGTCCGATTACCTGCCGGACTCCAAGGATCTGATCGCCGATTGGCGCAAGCCGCTGTCCTGCGGCAATTTCAACGTCGCCACCGGCAAATGCGGCGGCCAGGGCACGAACTAGGCGCTGGCATGTTCTCCCGCGAACCCTCCCGTCTCCGCTTGCGCTCCGCCATGGGTGGGTGCCGTTTCCTCATCCTGGCCCTATGGGCCTGCCTGCTCATGCCCGGCCTCGTCCACGCCGATGAAGCCGGCACCAGAGCCGGCCTGGCCAAGCTGGCCGGTGCTGCAAACTTCCAGCAGGTCGAGGCGGTGGTGCGCGAACTGGCCGGGAGCGGGGATGCGCTGGCAGCCCGCCCGCTCGCGGCGCTGGCCGATGGCAATCTCTGCTGGCGTCAGTCGGACAAGGCGATCCTGATCGCCTCCGGCAGCGGCGATCCGCTCACGATCGCCGATCCGCTCACCGGCGCCGACCTGGGCAAAGCAGCCAAGACCGAACTCGTCAGGATCAAGGTCAACAACGCCATAAGACGGGCGATAAAAGAGGCGAGCGGCTCGCTCACGCTGGCTTCCAGCGACAGGGCGGCCCGCCTCGCCGCCGCCGCCGCCCTGACCCAGACCCCCGATCCAGCTGCGCTGCCGGCTCTCGACAGCGCCATCGCCAAGGAGACCGATACGATCGTCAAGGCCCGGCTGGAGACGGCGCGCGCCGCGGCGACCTTGTTCTCCAACAAACCCCAGGCCGACAAGAGTGCCGCCATCGGGCTGGTGGCATCCCTGGGCACCCGCGAAGCCGCCGCGCTGCTGGGCCGTTTCGCGGGCGGCGCCGACGGCGCCTTGAAGGATGAAGCCGCCGCGGGCATCCGCACCATCGATGCGCGCCTGAAACTGTGGGATCTGGCGGAGAACGTCTGGTACGGCATCTCGCTGGCCTCGGTGCTCCTGCTGGCCGCCATCGGCCTTGCCATCACCTTCGGCGTGCTCGGCGTCATCAACATGGCGCATGGCGAGATGGTGATGATCGGCGCCTACACCACCTTCGTCGTGCAGGAGGCGGTGCGCGCCTATGCGCCCGGCCTCATCGACATGTCCCTGCTGATCGCCCTGCCCCTCGCCTTCCTGGTTGCGGGTGCCGTCGGTGTCGTCATCGAGCGCGGCATCATCCGCTTTCTCTATGACCGCCCGCTGGAGACCCTGCTGGCGACCTGGGGTGTATCGCTGATCCTGCAGCAGGCCATACGCGTGATCTTCGGGCCGAGCAATCGCGAGGTCTCCAATCCCGGGTGGATGTCCGGCAGCATCAGCGTCGGCGAACTGACCCTGACCGCCAACCGGTTGTGGATCTTCGCCTTCTCGATCGCCGTGTTCATCGCCCTGCGCCTCATCCTCAATCGCACCCGCTGGGGCCTGCAGATGCGCGCCGTCACCCAGAACCGGCGCATGGCATCCTCGATGGGTATCCGCACGCCCAGGATCGACGCGCTCACCTTCGGCCTCGGCTCCGGCATCGCGGGCATCGCCGGGGTCGCCCTCAGCCAGATCGGCAATGTCTCGCCCAATCTGGGCCAGGGCTACATCATCGATTCTTTCATGGTCGTGGTGTTCGGCGGCGTCGGCAATCTCTGGGGCACGCTGTTGGGCGCATTGACGCTCGGCATCGCCAACAAATTCCTCGAACCCTATGCGGGTGCGGTCCTGGGCAAGATCATCGTGCTCGTCTTCATCATCCTTTTCATCCAGAAGCGCCCGCGCGGCCTGTTCGCGCCCCGGGGGCGGGCGGTGGAAGCATGATCCTCGCAACCCTCCTCAAGAACGGTCTCGATCGCCGCCTGTCCATCCTGATCGCCATTCTGGTAGCGGCGGCGGTGCTGGTGCCGCTCCTGCACCTGGCCGTGCCGGAGGGCAGCGCCTTCCACATTCCCAGCTATGTCGTGGCGCTCATGGGCAAATATCTCAACTATGCCCTGCTCGCCCTCTCCCTCGATCTCGTCTGGGGCTATTGCGGCCTTCTGTCGCTCGGCCACGGCGCCTTCTTCGCGCTGGGCGGCTATGCCATAGGCATGTATCTGATGCGCGGCATCGGCGACCGCGGCGTCTATGGCAATCCCGTCCTGCCCGACTTCATGGTCTTCCTGAACTGGCAGGAACTGCCCTGGTTCTGGTACGGCTTCGACCGGTTCTGGTTCGCCGCGCTGATGGCGATGGCCGTACCCGGCCTGCTCGCCTTCGCCTTCGGCTGGTTCGCCTTTCGCAGCCGCGTCAACGGCGTCTATCTCTCGATCATCACCCAGGCGATGACCTATGCCCTCATGCTCGCTTTCTTCCGCAACGACATGGGATTCGGCGGCAATAACGGGCTGACGGACTTCAAGGATGTGCTCGGCTTTTCCCTGCAGGCGCCGGGCACGCGCGCGGGCCTGTTCGCCGCCAGCGCCCTGATGCTGGCCCTGTTCGTCGCGCTCACCGCCATGATCACCGCTTCCAAGCTCGGCAAGCTCATGGTCGCCGTGCGCGACGCCGAATATCGCTCCCGTTTTCTCGGCTGGCGGCCCGAGAACATCAAGCTGTTCGCCTTCACCTTCTCGGCGGTGATGGCCGGCATCGCCGGCGCGCTCTATGTCCCGCAGGTGGGCATCATCAATCCCGGCGAGTTCTCGCCGGCCAATTCCATCGAGGTGGTGATCTGGACCGCCATCGGCGGCCGCGGCACCCTGGTCGGACCGGTGATCGGCGCCATCGGCGTCAACTGGGCCAAGAGTTGGTTTACTGCCGCCCTGCCCGATCTGTGGCTGTTCGCCCTCGGCGCCCTCTTCGTCGCCATGCCGCTCCTGCTGCCGCGAGGCCTGGTCGGCGCCCTCGACCAGTGGCGGGGCTCGAGGCGGCCGCGCAAGACTTCAGCGCCTCAGACGCTTGCGACGGTCCAGGCGGCCCCCCGAAGCGAAGCAGCGCAGGATGGCATATCGTGATCCAGCATCCGCAAAGCATCCTCTATCTCGACGGCGTCAGCGTCAGCTTTGACGGCTTCAAGGCCATCAACAATCTCTCGCTGATCCTGGAGCCCGGTGAGATGCGCGCCATCATCGGTCCGAACGGGGCCGGCAAGACCACGATGATGGATATCATCACCGGGAAGACCCGGCCCGATACCGGCGAGGTCTTCTTCGATGGCGAGCACGACCTGACCCGGCTCGACGAAACCGATATCGCCAATCTCGGCATCGGCCGCAAATTCCAGAAGCCGACGGTGTTCGAAACACATACGGTCGAGGACAATATCGCTTTGTCCCTCAAGGGCCGGCGCGGCATCTTCGCCGCCCTTTTCGACCAGCGCTCGCGGTCCGAGACCGAGCGCATCGAGGAGATCCTTGCCACCGTTCGCCTGGAGCAGCGGCGGAACGACAAGGCTGCCGCTCTGTCGCACGGCCAGAAGCAATGGCTGGAGATCGGCATGCTGCTGGCCCAGAACCCCAAGCTCCTGCTCATCGACGAGCCCGTAGCCGGCATGACCGACGCCGAAACCGCGCAGACCGGCGATCTACTCCGGCAGATCGCCCGCTCGCATTCGGTCGTCGTCGTCGAGCACGACATGCATTTCGTGCGCGAACTCGGTGTGAAGGTAACCTGCCTGCACGAGGGAAGTGTGCTGTCCGAGGGGCGGTTCGACCATGTCTCGGCGGACCCGCGGGTCGTCGAAGTCTATCTGGGAAGATAGGGCAGATGTTGTTGTCCGTCAGTGATCTCACTCTTCACTATGGTGCCGCCCAGGCGCTGCGCGGCGTGTCGCTGCAGGCCGACGCCGGCAAGGTCACCTGCATCCTCGGCCGCAATGGGGTCGGCAAGACCAGCCTGATGCGCACCATCGCCGGCCAGCACCGGCCGAGCGCCGGTACCGTCAGTTTCGAAGGCAAGCCACTCGGCCGCAGCCCCGCCCATGACAGGGCCAGGCTCGGCATCGCCCTCGTGCCTCAGGGCCGTGAAATCTTTCCCCTGCTGACGGTGAAGGAAAATCTTCAGACCGGCTTCGCCCCGCTCAAACGTGCCGATCGCAGCATTCCGGCCCATATATTCGACCTGTTTCCGGTGCTCGCCCAGATGCTGCAGCGCCGGGGCGGCGACCTTTCGGGAGGCCAGCAGCAGCAGCTCGCCATCGGCCGGGCGCTGGTGACCCGGCCCAAGCTCCTGCTGCTGGATGAGCCGACGGAAGGCATCCAGCCCTCCGTGATCAAGGATATCGGCCGGGCCATCGCGTTCCTGCGCGACAAAATGGGCATGACGATCCTCCTGGTCGAGCAATATCTCGACTTCGCGCGCGAACTGGCCGATCGTATCGTCATCATGGATCGCGGCGAGATCGTCTTTTCTGGCGATGCCGCCGACCTGGACAAGCCAGATGTACGCCGACATCTCCTGCTCTGAGCTCAGGAAGGCTTCGCCCCGCCTCGAACGGGCCGAAGGCGTCGCGCGCCTCGCCTTTCGCCGGCGTGCCGGGGCTACCAGGCTCGCGACCCTCTATCAGGAGGGGTGCGCCAAGGTAAGATTGCCGCAACCGCTGCCTGGAGCACAGCCGGAGGCCATCCTCATCAACACGGCGGGCGGGCTGACCGGTGGCGATAGTCTTTCCTTCGAGGTCGTGGCCGGACCGGGGAGTTCGGCCACCATCACAACCCAAGCCTGCGAACGCATCTACCGCTCGACGGGCGAGGACGCGGTGGTGGTCAACCGGCTGGTCGCCGAGGCCGGCGCCCGCCTGGCATGGCTGCCGCAGGAGACTATCCTGTTCGACGGCGGCCGCCTCGTCCGGCGTCTCGAGATCGATCTGGCCGACGGCGCCGAACTGCTCGCCGTCGAGGCCGTGCTGTTCGGCCGCGCCGCCATGGGCGAAGTGGTGCGCAGCGGCGCGCTCAAGGATCGCTGGCGGGTGCGCCACAGCGGCAAGCCGATCTTCGCCGATGATTTCCGCATCGAGGGCGATATCGCCAGCCGCCTTGCCGCCTCCGCGACGCTGGGAGGAAAACGAGCCATGGCCACGGTTCTCGCCATCTGCCCGGAGCCCGAGGAGCGGGTCGAAGAGGTGCGCGAGATCATCGGCAGCCATGGCGGCGCCAGCGCCTGGGGCGGCAAGCTCCTGGTGCGCCTTTTGGCCGAAGACAGCCTGGCGCTCCGGCGTCGCCTCGAGCCCCTTCTGTCGTTTCTGCTCGCCGGCCGTCCCCTGCCGAAAGTGTGGCAGCTCTAGAGGCCATGATGCCGTTCCCTCAATCGAAAACGCACGGAAGGTGGAATGTCGATCTTCAGATCGACATTCTCGAAAACCTCACATTTGCAAGAAAGGGATGTCGATCTGAAGATCGACACTCCAACCCAGCGCCACCGCCTGCAAGGTGAGCGCCCGCTCTGCCTCCAACCACCGGACCCCGCATGAACCTCACGCCCCGCGAAAAAGACAAGCTCCTGATAGCCATGGCAGCCCTGGTGGCGCGCCGGCGCCTCGAACGCGGCGTCAAGCTCAACCATCCCGAGGCGATCGCCCTCATCACCGATTTCGTGGTCGAGGGTGCGCGGGACGGCCGTACCGTCGCCGATCTCATGGAAGCGGGTGCCCATGTGGTGACGCGCGAACAGGTCATGCCCGGCATCGCCGAGATGATCCACGACGTGCAGGTGGAAGCGACCTTCCCGGACGGGACAAAGCTGGTCACTGTGCACGAACCCATCCGATAGGTCGCCGGAGGACAGGTGAACCGAACAAACTCGATCTTTGTCATTGCCGGGCTTGACCCGGCAATTCAGCCCCTCTTTCGGGCAATGACGACCCAAATCCCTGGATGCCCAGTTCAAGCCCGGGCATGGCAAGGGCAACGCTTCAGAGGCTAGAATGAAGAAATATCTCATCGCATTCGCCGCCATGCTCAGTGCCACGCCGGCCATGGCCCATATCAATCCGGCCGAGCATGCCTCCTTCTCCACCGGTTTCCTGCATCCTCTTTCGGGCGCGGATCACGTGCTGGCGATGGTCGCAGTCGGCCTGTGGGCTGCCCAGCTCGGCGGGCGGGCGCTGTGGGCGGTGCCGGCGACCTTCGTCCTGGTCATGATGGCCGGCTTCGGCGCGTCCCTCACCGGCATGCCCCTGCCCTTCATCGAGCCGGCGATCGCCGCCTCGGTCGTGGTGCTCGGCCTGCTCGCCCTGACGGCATTCAAGGTACCGATGCCGATGGGCATGATCGTCGTCGGATTCTTCGCCCTGTTCCACGGCTTCGCTCATGGCAGCGAACTGGGTGAAGCAAGCGCCACGCCCTTCCTTGTCGGCTTTGCCCTGGCGACGGCCCTGCTGCATGCGGCCGGCGTGCTGCTCGGGCCCGCGATCGCCCGCCTCGCCGGCGACAAGGCCGGCAGGCTCGTCACGCGCTTCGCCGGGGGGCTGACCGCCCTCGCCGGCCTGGCCCTGATGGTGGGAGGCTAGACCATGATCCCGGGCGAAGTCCTGCCGATGGCGGGTGACATCGAGCTGAACGCCGGCGCACAGGCGAGCGTTCTGGTGGTCGCCAATTCCGGCGACCGGCCCATCCAGGTCGGTTCCCACTATCACTTCTTCGAAGTCAATGCGGCGCTGCTGTTCGACCGGGACGCGGCGCGCGGCATGCGGCTCGACATTCCCGCCGGCACGGCCGTTCGCTTCGAGCCGGGACAGCAGCGGCAGGTGCGGCTGATCCCGATCGGCGGCAAGCGCGTCATCTTCGGCTTTCAGAGCAAGATCATGGGAGCCCTGTGATGCCCGTTTCTCTTTCCCGCGCCGCCTATGCGCAAATGTACGGGCCGACGGTCGGCGATCGCGTCAGGCTGGCCGATACCGAGCTTTTCATCGAGGTGGAAAAGGACTTCACCATACCCGGCGAGGAGGTGAAATTCGGCGGCGGCAAGGTGATCCGCGACGGCATGGGCCAGAGCCAGGCGAGCCGGGCCGCCGGCGCCGTCGACACTGTCATCACCAATGCGCTGATCCTCGATCACTGGGGCATCGTCAAGGCCGATGTCGGCCTGCGGGACGGCCTGATCGTGGCGATCGGCAAGGCCGGCAATCCCGACATCCAGCCCGGCGTCACCATCGTCATCGGGCCCGGCACCGAGATCATTGCCGGCGAAGGCAAGATCCTCACGGCCGGCGGCGTCGACGCGCATATCCATTTCATCTGCCCGCAGCAGATCGAGGAAGCGCTGATGTCGGGCGTCACCACCATGCTGGGCGGCGGCACCGGCCCGGCCCACGGCACGCTCGCCACCACCTGTACGCCCGGCCCCTGGCACCTGGCCCGCATGATCCGCTCCTTCGACGCCTTCCCGATCAATCTGGGGCTGTCTGGCAAGGGCAACACCTCGCGGCCGGAGGCCCTGGTCGAGATGATCGAGGGCGGCGCCTGCGCGCTCAAGCTGCATGAGGACTGGGGCACGACGCCGGCGGCCATCGACAATTGCCTCGGCGTGGCCGACGACTACGACGTGCAGGTGATGATCCACACGGACACGCTCAACGAGAGCGGCTTCGTGGAAGATACGGTCGCCGCCTTCAAGGGGCGCACCATTCATGCCTTCCACACCGAAGGCGCCGGCGGCGGCCATGCGCCCGATATCATCAAGGTCTGCGGCCTGCCCAACGTGCTGCCGTCCTCGACCAACCCGACCAGGCCCTATACCCACAACACGATCGCCGAGCATCTGGACATGCTGATGGTCTGCCATCATCTGTCGCCGGCGATAGCCGAGGACATCGCCTTTGCCGAAAGCCGCATCCGCAAGGAGACCATCGCGGCGGAGGACATCCTCCACGACATCGGCGCCTTCTCGATCATTTCGTCCGACAGCCAGGCGATGGGCCGCGTCGGCGAGGTCCTGATCCGCACCTGGCAGACCGCCCACAAGATGAAGCTGCAGCGCGGGCGCCTGCCCGGCGAGAGCGGCGACAACGACAATCTCCGGGTGCGCCGCTATATCGCCAAATACACCATCAACCCGGCCATCGCCCAGGGACTGTCGGCCTATGTCGGCTCGATCGAAGTCGGCAAGCGCGCCGATCTCGTCCTGTGGAACCCGGCCTTCTTCGCAGTCAAGCCGGAGATGGTCTTGGTGGGCGGCACCATCGCCGCGGCCCCGATGGGCGATCCCAACGCCTCGATCCCGACGCCGCAGCCGATGCATTACCGCCCGATGTTCGGCAGCTTCGGCGGTGCTCCGGCCGCCTCTTCCCTGACATTCGTCAGCAGAGCGGCGCTTGCCGGCGGACTTAAGGAACGGCTTGGCGTCGCCAAGCCGATGGCGGCGGTCGAGAACACGCGCGGCGGCATCTCCAAGCGCTCCATGGTGCTGAACGATGCCCTGCCGCACATGGAAGTCGATCCCGAGACCTATGAAGTCCGCGCCGATGGCGAACTCCTGACCTGCCCGCCGGCAACCGAACTGCCGATGGCCCAACGCTATTTCCTGTTCTGACCATGCTGCACGCCACATCCCACTGCCGCCATGACAGCCGGCTCCCCGTCGGCACCCTCACGCTCGACCACAGGGGCCGCCATCTGCGGCGCAAGCGGCTCATCACCGATCAGGGCGATATCGTCATGGTCGACCTGCCTGAAGCCGTGCTGCTCGCCGATGGCGACGCCCTCGTGCTGGAAGACGGACGCACCCTGACCATCCTCGCAGCGCCCGAGGAGCTCTACGCGGTCAGGCCCGGCCGGCACTGTCCGCTTGCCCATCTGGCCTGGCACCTCGGCAACCGCCATCTCGCCGCCGAAATCGGCGCCGACGTCATCCTGATCGAACGCGACCGCGTGATCCGGTCCATGCTGGAAGGCCTCGGAGCCGAAATCCAGGAGGTGGTCGCCGGCTTCCAGCCCGTGCACGGCGCCTACCACGGTCACGCCCACGGCCACCATCACGACCACGGGCATCGTCATGACTGACGGCACGGCGCATCTGGTGCGCTTGCTGAGCTGGCTGTCGCCGGCCTTCCCGGTCGGTGCCTTCGCCTACAGCCATGGCCTGGAACGAGCGGTCCACGATGGCCTGATCGAGGACCGATCCGCGCTCACCGACTGGCTGAGCGAAATCGTCCAGTCGGGCTCCGGCTGGAACGACGCCATACTCCTGGCCGAGGCCTGGCGCCTGGCCTCGCGAGGAGAGAGTTGCGCCGCCATCGCGGAACTCGCCGAGGCCATGGCCGGCACGCGCGAGCGCCATCGTGAAACCATGCTGCAGGGCGAGGCCTTCGGGCAAGCCGTCGCCCACTGGACCGGCGAGGCAATCGGACCCACTCCCTATGCCGTCGCCATCGGCCAGGCCGCCGCGCGCCATGGCATCGCGCTCGACCAGGCGCTGGCCGGCTTCCTTCACGCCTTCACCGCCAATCTGATCCAGGCCGCCATCCGGCTGGTTCCGCTCGGACAGCGCGACGGGGTCCTGTCACTCGCGGCGCTCGAACCGATCATCCTGACGACGGCACGACGCGCCTCGCTGGCGACGCTCGACGACCTCGGCGCCTGCACCCTGATGTCCGACATCGTTTCGATGCGGCACGAAACCCAATATTCAAGGATTTTCCGCTCATGAATGCCAGCAACGGTCCCAATTCGGTCAATGGTCCCTTGCGGGTGGGCATCGGCGGCCCGGTCGGCGCCGGCAAGACCACCCTCACCGAAATGCTGTGCAAGGCGATGCGCGAAAGCTATTCGGTCGCCGTCGTCACCAACGACATCTTCACCAAAGAAGACGAGCTCATCCTCAACCGGGTGCAGGCGCTTCCCCAGGACCGCATCATCGGTGTCGAGACAGGCGGCTGCCCCCATACCGCCATTCGCGAGGACGCCTCGATCAATCTGGCGGCGATCGCCGAAATGCGCCGGCGTTTTCCCGACCTCGACGTCGTCTTCATCGAATCCGGCGGCGACAATCTGGCGGCGACCTTCTCGCCGGACCTCGCCGATATCACGCTCTACGTCATCGACGTCGCAGCAGGCGAGAAAATCCCGCGCAAGGGCGGCCCCGGTATCACGCGCTCCGATCTCCTGATCATCAACAAGATGGATCTTGCCCCCCATGTCGGCGCCGACCTCGATGTCATGCGCGCGGATACCGAGAAGCAACGCGGCCAGCGGCCTTTCGTGTTCACCGACATGCGCCGGCGCATCGGGCTCGACGACGTCATCGCCTTCATCGAGCGGCAAGGCGGCCTGGCCGCATAGCCCTATTGTCGTGATGTGGCAGAGACCCTGGGGTCGCGTCATTGCGAGCGCAGCGAAGCAATCCAGGAGCCACGAGCCACGCATTTTACCGAGACTGGATTGCTTCGCTGCGCTCGCAATGACGAAGGAAACGGTGTCGCGATTGTAGTGACGACTACCGTCATAGGGCATTCAGCTCAGCGCCTCGACCGGGTCACGGGCCTTTCGGCAGCCGCCGGCTCCTTCCGATCCCGGACGATGTCGATCAGGGGTGCGATGGCGGGATTGTCGGAGTCAACCGGAACCGAGAGAACCACCTTCAAGGTCGGCGCAGCCACAAGGGCTCGGGGTACAACGTCCACGACCGCTTCGTCGCATATTGATGCCGGCACCAGGCCCACGCCCAGTCGAGCCGCCACGAGGCGGACGATGGTGTGCTGCAACTGGGGTTCATAGCGAAATCGCGGAACGATGCCGGCCTTCTCGAAATAGCCCGCGATGGCCTCGCGCAGTATCGGCGCCACGGTTGCGGGAGCAGCGATCAATTCCTCGGTCTCCAAATCGTGAGGAACGATGGAATCCCGCCCGGCGAGAGGATGTCCGCTGGGAACGATGAGGCACAGATGGTCCGTGATGACGGGCACCGTGCGCAATCGGGGAAATGGCCGGCCGGCAAAGGTGATGGCGGCGTCGAGCTCGCCGCCGAGCAGCCTGTGCTCGATCTCGGCGGGCGTCGTCTCCAGGAGAACGACGCGAATCTCCGGCCTCAGCCTGGCATAGGAACTGACGATCTGCGGCACGATGCGATGGGCGGCATGCATCATGAAGCCCAGGCGCAATTCGCCCTTCTGGCCTTCCGCCACCAGCCTGGCGTCGCGGCAGGCATCCTCGAACCGGGCAAGGACCGCGCGGGAATCCGCCAGGAACCTTTCCCCGGCCTGCGTCAGGGTGACATGGCGCGAGCTTCGTTCCACCAGCTGCACGCCGAGCTCGCGCTCCAGATTGGCGATCTGCCGGCTGAAAGGCGGTTGGGTCATATGCAATCGGGCGGCCGCCCGGCCGAAATGCAAGGTCTCGGCGAGTGCCACGAAATAGCGCATCTGGCGCGAATCCATCGATACCTCCAACGCATTGATAGGGGCCTCGGATTGGATTGGATTATATCGATTGCCGCTCCTATGAAAGAAGGCACCCTGATCGGGCATGCCATGCTTTCCAATCTTCTCATCGTCCTGCCCGTCTTTGCGCTGATCCTCGCGGGCTGGCTCGCGCGGCGCAGCAACGCGCTTGGTCCGCATGCCACGCGCGAGGTGAACCGGCTCGTGGTCTATCTGGCGCTGCCGGCACTGCTGTTCGACATCATGGCAAATGCAGATCCGGCCCAGATCTGGCAGCCCGGCTTCATTCTGGCCTTTGCCCTGGGCTGCGCCCTCATCTTCGTCCTCGCGCTGGGGATCCGCTTGAGGCAGGGCTCCCATCTGGCCGATGCGGCGATCGATGGCCTCAACGCCGGCTACGCCAATACCGGCTTCATGGGCTTCCCGCTGATCCTCACGGTCGTCGGGCAATCCGGCATGGCGCCGACCCTGGTCGCGACCATCGTGACCGTCTGTGTCCTGTTTGCCGTGGCCATCGTGCTGATCGAGGCCAGCCTCCAGTCCCAGGCGCGCCGGCGGGACATCGCCCGCAAGACGCTGCTCGCCTTGATCCGCAATCCCCTGCTGGTCGCGCCGGCTCTCGGAGCGATGGTGATGGTTTCGGGCTGGCCGCTTCCTCAGACCCTCGATAAATTTTTGAAATTGCTGGGCGGCGCCGCTTCCCCATGTGCGCTCATCGCGCTCGGGCTTTTCCTGGCGGACAGCGCCGGCCGAAGTGCGAAGGCGGGACAAAGGGTCGAGGCGCTGCTGATCGGACTGAAGCTGGTAGCCCACCCCGTCGTGACCTGGGTGATTGCGGCGCCCATCCTCGGCCTGGCACCGGAGGCGGTCCGCATCGCGGTCCTTCTCGCGGCCCTGCCGACCGGCACGGGCCCCTTCATGCTCGCCGAATTCTACGGACGGCAAGCCTTGGTCACCAGCCGTGTCGTCCTGGCAACGACCGTCTTGTCCGTCGCGACGCTCTCCTTGTACCTTGCGCTCTCAGGGTAGGCGGAAAACGCTCCTGACTTCATCTGCTCCGTTTGCCGATGCCTGCTGCAGCGAGATGGCTGCTGCAACGACCTGGAGGAGAGCACGTGGTTGGAGCATGGCCCCGCCTCCAGGCCGATTGCCGGAAGATCGGCCTTTCAGCGCCTATTCCTCGGGAGACAGGAAGGCACGCGTCGCGACGGCCGACACCTTCTGCCGCAGCTTGACCTTGTTTCCCTCGACGGCGGAAACCTGGGAGATGTCTAGGAAAGGTTTCCTGGGATCCAGTATCTCCTCGCTGCTCAGTTTGATCATGGTGCCTTCGACTTTTTCGACGATGCCGACATGCTGATCATTGGCATCGACGACTTCCATATTTTCGCGGATATCCATCATTGCGGTGCACTCACGTGAAAGCCTGGTTCTAACCACCCGATGGAGGTGAAGTTCCCGGCCGTCGCCAGAGGCAAGCGTATCTGGCCTTGCCGCTGCTCCTCCCAAGCGCCCCGGGCGTCCGCCGCGGCATGAAACAATCCTCGCCGAAGCTCGTTCTTCTTCAGGAATATCTTTGGCGAACGTGCCCAAAGCACGCCATCCCATCGGTGCCATCGCCTCATTTGCCCGGCGGGACGGCGCCGGCGACGTCGGAGAGCTGATCAGGAGGACTGGAATGGGTTGGGTCGGCAGATGGAAGAACCAATATGGATCGGTCCTCAATGTGACCGAGGACGCGGATGGCAGGATCGCCGGCACTTTCAAGACGGCACTCCTCGAGAGCGGCTTCTACGGCACCGAAATCGCTGTCTGCGGCACCCATCTGGGACATTGCATCAGCTTTGCCTTCACGGCCTCGACCGTCGGCGGGGATCTTCTGTGTTCCTACAGCGGATTGTTGCGCGGCGACCGCCTCAACACGGTCTGGCACGTCATCTCCGATGGCCAGCTCGATCCGGAAGCACGCATCACCGAGCGTGCCTGGCCGCATGCGGTGACGACGAACGCCGAAACCTTCCTGCGGGAGCCATAGGGGAAGCCGCCGTGAGGATCGATCGCAACACAGTGCAGGCACAAACAGGCATTCAGGCCTAAACATTTGTTCGGCCCCAGGAGAAAACCCCATGGTTTCTCGCGCGTTCTGGAAAGGTTACCTCAAGCTCTCACTGGTCACCTGCCCGGTGGCCCTGACGCCGGCGACCTCGGAAAGCGAAAAGGTGCGTTTCCATACCCTCAACCGGGCGACAGGCAATCGCATCGTCAGCCAATATGTCGATGCGGTCACCGGCAAACGCGTGGACGAAGAAGACGAGATCAAGGGCTATCAGCGCGGTGAGGACGATTATGTCATGCTCGATGACGACGAGATCGAGGCCGTCGCCCTGGAGAGCACCCGCACCATCGACATCGATCTCTTCACGCCGCGTGACGAGATCGAATGGATCTGGCTCGACAAGCCTCATTATCTGACGCCGGACGATCCTGTCGGCGAGGAGGCTTTCGCGGTCATTCGCGACGCCATGGCGACGACGCAGATGGTCGGCATTGCCCGCCTGGTGATGTACCGGCGCGAACGCGCGGTGATGCTGGAACCTCGCGACAAGGGCATCGTGGTGTGGACCCTGCGTTACGGTGACGAGGTGCGCAACCCGGACGCCTATTTCGGCAATCTCGGCGATGTCAGCCCCGATCGCCCCACGATGCAGCTCATGCAAAAACTGATCGACGGGCGCACCAGGCCCTGGAACCGGAGCATGGTCCGCGACCCTGTGCAGGAGCGCCTCCTCGAAATTATCGCCGCCAAGAAAAAAGGACGGCCTCGGGCCGCGGCCCGGCCCAAGAGCGAAGCCCCCGGCAAGGTCGTCAGCATCATGGATGCCCTGCGCAAGAGCCTGGCGCGCGAGGCACGGCACTGATCCCGCGCCGATCGCGGCCGCGTACCCTTCTCAAGCCGCCTTGCGCGCAGCGCGGGTCTCGAGTGGCACGGCCGCTTCGCGGAAATCCGCCCAGGGATCGGCGGCAAGAGCCGCCAGCCGCGTCGGCGTATTCGTCACGGTGAAATAGGCGGGCCCGATCGCGGGCGCCAGTTCCTCCCAGGCGACAGGCATGGAGACGGCCGCGCCAGGGCGCGCCCGCGTCGAATAGGGCGCGACCGCCGTGGAGCCGCGCTGGTTGCGCAGATAATCGATCAGGATCTTGCCATGGCGTTTCGCCTTGGTGATGGTGGAGACGAAACGATCCGGACTGTCAGCCGCCATGGCGTCGGCAAGGCCCTTGGTGAAGGCCTTGACCTTCGGCCAGCCGGCTTTCGGCTTGAGGGGGGCGACAACATGCAGCCCCTTGCCGCCCGACGTCTTCACGAAGGCGGCGAGCCCCGCCTGTTCGAGACGTTCCTTGACCTCTTCGGCGGCCGCGATCACCTCGGTCCAGGCGACGTCGTCACCGGGATCGAGGTCCATGGTGATCATGTCGGGCCGCTCCCAGTCGGCAAGCGTCGATCCCCAGGGGTGTATCTCCAGGACAGCCGCCTGGACCAGACCGATCAGGCCGTCGAGATCCTCGATCGCGATCAGGGGCTGGCCGTCGCGGTCCTTGGGATCGTTCACCTCGAGAATATGCTCGTTCAGGCCCTTCCAGGCATGTTTCTGGAAGAAACGAGGTCCCTCTATCCCATCGGGGCAGCGCAGCAAGGCCAGAGGCCGGCCGACTACGAAGGGCGCCACGACGCGCCACACATCGGCGTAATAATCGGCAAGTCCTTCCTTCGTCACGCCTTGCTCCGGCCAGTAGAGCCGGTCTGGGTGGGTGAGCTTCACGGTTCGGCGCGGTACTCCAGCCATGGTCCCTGCCTTTTTCCTGGTCTCCCTGACGACTTCTTTCGCCGGCTTGTCCTCTCGAAGGCCGCGAAAGGCAGCATGGCGCAGATGACGATCGGCCGTCCAGGCCCGGAATTCCACTTCGGCCACCAGTTCGGGGCGCGTGAAGCGCACCTGCCGGCCCTCCTCCGCCGTGAGCGGCCGGCCGAACGGGCTTTGCTTGACCCGCATGCCCTCCAGGCGCCGATACAAGTCTTCGGCGACCGAACGGGTGAAGCCGGTACCGACGCGGCCGACCGGCTCCAGGTCGTCCCCCTGGTAGACGCCGAGAACGAGCGATCCGATCGCCGTTCGGGAGGTGGTGGACGGCACATAGCCGCCGACCACGAATTCCTGGCGTGCCGAACATTTTGACTTCACCCAGCTCCGGCCCCGCCCCGACTGGTAGGGCGCGACGCGAAGCTTGGAGACGACGCCTTCGAGGCTCAGCCGGCAGGCATGGCGGAGGACCATGGCACCGCTCTCCTCGAAATGATCGGAAAAGCGGATTTCCTTTGCGGCCCGAGCCAGCAATTCCTGCAGGAGCGCCTTGCGCCGGATGAGCGGCAGCGCCCTGAGGTCATAGCCGTCGAGATAGAGGAGGTCGAAGCCGTAATAGACGAAGCGGTCGAAGCGCCCCTCGCTCAGATCCGCCTGCAGGGTGGAAAAATCCGAGGCGCCCGTCGCAGCCTCGACCACCAGTTCGCCGTCGAGCAGCGCCGAGCCGACCGGCAAGGCCTGCAGCGCAGCCCGTACCGGCTCGCCGAACTTTCTGGTCCAATCCAGCCCGCTGCGGGTCAGAAGCTTGACCCGTCCCGCCTCGATGCGCGCCTGGAGGCGATAGCCATCGAATTTGATCTCGTGAATCCAGTCGGAACCCGTCGGGGCCTTGGCAACCAGCGTCGCGAGCGTCGGCTCGACGAAGTCCGGCATCGGCGCCTTCTTGGCCCCCTTGATGGAGGCCGGGTCGGAAACGGCGCCGGGCTGATGGCGACCTCCCGACCGCCGGCTGGCCTTACGCTTGGGCGCAATCCTGCCCGTCTTGGATGACCAACCCGGCTCTTCGCCAGCGACCTCGGCGACCTCGCGCCCCGTCTTCACCGATTCCGGCCGCTCCTCCAGAATGTCAGGAGCGTCCGGCGGACGCGCGGCTTCATCCTCGCCCTTGATCAGCAACCAGTTCTCGCGTTTCTCGCGCGGCTTGCCGCGCATGCGGATCAGGTGCCAGTGGCCGGCGAGCTTTTCGCCCTTCAGCTCGAATTCCAGATGCCCCTTGTCGTAACCCCGATGCGGATCCCCGATCGGCTGCCAGGTCCCGCGATCCCAGACAATCACGGTGCCGCCGCCATACTCCCCCTTGGGAATGGTGCCTTCGAAATCTCCATAATCGAGCGGATGGTCCTCCACATGCACGGCGAGGCGCTTTTCGCCGGGGACCAGGCTGGGCCCCTTGGTCACCGCCCAGCTTTTGAGCACGCCATCCATTTCGAGCCGGAAATCATAATGCAGCCGCCTGGCGTCGTGCTTCTGGATCACAAAGCTGTTGCCGCGCTTGCGCCCCGCCCGTCCCTTCGGTTCGGGCGTCACCCTGAAATCGCGCTTGTGGTGATAGGGCTCGAGCGTGCCCATGTCAGCTCGCCTTGCGCCGGGCGGTGCGGGGCTTGCGCGCGGGCGTCTTGCGCGCGACCTTGGCGGGCGTCGAAGACCGGCGTGCCGGCTTGCGTCCGGCCAGTCCGGCGCTCTCCCGCAGCACGGCCATCAGGTCGACTACTTTCTCGCGGACAGGCTCCTTGCGGATCGGGACCGGTTTTCCTTCGATCTTGGCCTTGACCAGATCGGCGAGGGCCTCTTCATAACGATCCTCGAATTTCGATGGATCGAACCTGCCGGACTTGGTCCGGATGATATGCTCGGCCAGCTCCAGCATCTCGCCTTTGATGGTGAGATCCGGCACCTCGTCGAAAATCTCCTCGGCCGGGCGCACCTCATAATCGAAATTGAGCGTGGTCGCGATCAGCCCCGCTCCGTGCGCCCGGATCAGTACTGTCCGGACCCGTCGAAACAGCACCGTTCGAGCCAGTGCCGCAACCTGGCTGGCCCTCATGCCGTCGCGGATCACGGCGTAAACTTCCTGGGCCTCGCTGTTGGCTGGCGCGAGATAATAGGGATTGTCGAAATAGACGTCGTCGATCTCACGGCATCGAATGAAAGCCTCGACGGCGAGCGTCTTGTCGCTTTCCGGCACCGCCGAGGCGACTTCCTCGGCCTCCAGCACGACATACTCCCCCGGTGCCGTCTCATAGCCCTTGACCTGTTCCTCCCGTGGTACGGTCTTGCCGCTCTCGCCATCGATGAAGACGCGGTGGACACGATGGCCGGTTGCGCGGTTGAGCGTGTGGAACACGATGCGATCGGAAGCCGATGCCGCCGTATAGAGCGCAACCGGGCACGCGACCTCCGCGATTTTCAAGAACCCCTTCCAATTCGCTCGTGGTGCCATGGATCGACCTCCGGGCTCGACGATGAAGGTTGTGAGAGACTTTTGAGCCGACGCTCGTAACCGTCCCTCAACCGGGCGTCGGCGCGATTGTTCCAGCAGGCCACCGATGTCGGGGCCGCGCCAAACGGCAGCCCTCCTGCGACACAGCGAAAGGGCCGTGGAACCCGCTCCTATCGGACATAGGTCCAGATGAGGTAGGCAACGAAACAGGCCAGGGCCGCACCGATCGATCCCAGGACCAGCACATAGAGAACCCGCCATCCCGCCGGCCCCTGCCGGACGGTATCCGTCGTAATGTTTTGCGTATCGCGCCCCTCGGGCGGTGCCGGCTGGACATTATCCTTTTCGACCGTGGGGGTCATGTCAGCCTCCTTTTCTCCATCTGCCTCTCGGTCCAACTTTTTTCTGACGCATACGTTCCTCAAAAGCGCAGCCCCGCCCGATGCCTTTGGCGCCACCCAGGCGTCTCCGCTGCAGCCGGGTCAATCCCCGTTCCTGCCTCATCGGAACCATCCGACCCTGCTTGGGTTGTTGACCAGGAGGTATGACATGGACACCCAGCCCTGGAGCCGCCCGGTTCAGTTCGAAACTGCGGGCGGAGACGTCAAAATTCTGACTTCGACCGAGGAGGCATCCTACTATCTGCAGAATGACTGGCCCGTCGATATCGGGCCGAAATTCATCGAAGCGCAGCGTACCTGCCTGGATGTTATGGCCGGCATCGGGGGGCCCGACGATGCTCGAGCCGCCTTCCTCGAGGCCTGCAAGGAAGCCGAAATCGGCGTCCTGCCCTGAAGGAGACCCATGTCACGGCCTTGTTTCCACCCGCCGGAAGCGGGTGGATCGACATGGCTGGGCCAAGCAAACTCCTGGGGCACCGCTAGCTTGCCTGTCTATAATCCACCTCGCCCATTTCGCAGCTCAGGCGAGCCCTCGCCCGGTTGAGCCTGCTCTTGACCGTGCCCACGGCACAGCCGCAGATCACAGCCGCGCTCTCATAGGACTCGCCCAGGATCACGATCAGGGCGATGATCTCCTTGTATTTGTCCGGCAGACTCTGGAACGCGCGGCCCACTTCGCCGACCCTCACATTCCATTCCTGCTCGCCGGGTACTGCCGCACTGTCGAATAGCGTGTCGTCCCCACGCAGCACCTCGCGGCTGCGCTTCTTGGCTCTTGTGCAATAGCTGTTGCGCATGATCGTAAAGAGCCAGGACTTCAAACGGGTTCCCGGTTCGAATTGGTCGATATTGGCGAGAGCCTTAAGAAGAGTTTCCTGAACCAGGTCATCGGCGTCAGAGGGTTCCTGACAGAAGGTGCGCGCAAAGGCCCGCAAGGCTGGGATCAGCTTGACGATGTCAGCCCGCTCCGCGTTCTCGGTCACGTGATTGTCCAACAAGGAAAATCCCCTTCATTTGACAGCAGAGATGGTGGGATGTTCCGGTTCAACGCGAAGATCGCGGTGGTTGTTCCGTACCTATGTCGAACTTCATAGGGTCATGTCGCCGGAGGCGATGAATCCGCTCCGTCAGGCCGGAACAGCATGGGCCGATGCAGGTTTGGTTGACGAGGCCGGAGGCATCGGAGGCGCTGCATGGGCCAGGGAAATATTCGTATCGGCATATCGGGCTGGAACTATGCGCCTTGGCGCGGCGACTTCTATCCGGAAGGATTGCCGCACAGGGAAGAGCTTGCCCATGCCAGCCGCGTCTTCAGGACGATAGAGGTCAACAGCACCTTCTATCGCCTGCAGACCCCGCCGACCTACGGGCGATGGTTCGACCAAACCCCAGAAGATTTCGTATTCGCCGTCAAGGGCCCGCGCTTCATCACCCATGTCAAGCGACTGCGCGACATTTCGGCGCCGCTCGCCAATTTCCTCGCCTCCGGCCTGTTGCGGCTGGGGCATAAGCTGGGGCCGATCCTGTGGCAGCTGCCGCCCAATTTCCGCTTCGATCGGGATCTGCTTGCAGCCTTCCTGAAACAGCTGCCTCGGGACACCGACGCAGCCTTGCACGCCGCGAGGAAGCATGACGACAAGCTTCGCGTCGAACCATGGCTGAAGGCGCCGGCCAGGCAGCCGATACGGCATGCTCTCGAAATCAGACACGAGAGTTTCCTCGTCGACGATTTCATCACCCTGCTGCGGGACGCCGACGTGGCGCTGGTCTGTGCCGACAGCGTGGAGTGGCCCCTTGCCATGGACGCCACGTCAAGCTTCACCTATTGCCGGCTGCATGGGTCGACGGAACTCTATCGCAGTGCCTATGGCGCCAAGGCACTCGATCTGTGGGCAAGACGGGCCAAGGCATGGGCTCAAGGCAGGAAGCCCCCAGAAAGCCGGTTCATAGGGCCGGCCAGGGACATATCGCAGCGGCGCGACGTCTTCGTCTTCTTCGACAATACCGACAAGCTGCAGGCGCCGCATGACGCTCAGGCCTTGATGGAGCGGTTGGGGCAGCCGGTCCGGCGCCTCACTTCCGCGGCTTGAGGCCACAGCTGCCGCGCTGACCCGAAAGGAGCAGGTCATGGCATTTCACATCATCCAACTCGGCCCCGGTTCGAATGAGCGGATCGTGCACGAGAAAAGTTATGAGACGCTCGAGGAAGCGCGCAGCCGCGCCAGCAAGGAAATCGAAGCGTCCGAGGGTGATCGCGGCTACGATACGCTGCGCGGCTATTGGTGGTGCCGCGACGGGCGGGGTCGGACCCGCTTCATCTATGTCGTGGATTGACGGGTCCGCACCCCAGGGCACTGACTTCGCTCAAGACATGAAAACGCCCCGGCTCACGCGAGCAGTGAGCCGGGGCGGTTGGTCTACTGCCATTTCTGGTTGGCGTACCAGGAATCGATCTCCGAACGGACCCTGTCCTTGGTGAGGCCATAGCGCTCCTGGAGCTTGCCTTCGAGCTGGTCGCGCCGACCCGCGATGACATCAAGGTCGTCGTCGGTGAGCTTGCCCCACTGCTCCTTCACCTGGCCCTTGAGCTGCTTCCAGTTTCCTTCCACACGATTCCAATCCATGTCGTCCTCCTATAGTCCAGACCGTCACCAAACTCTCCAGGAGCCGAAATGTTCTGCAGCCCCGCTATGTCGTGCTGCGGGCAGTGAAGGCGGGAGGATCGCTGGCGGGAAAGGATTCATCGGCCGCCTCATCCACTTCGTCCCATTGCCGGGGAGGATAGCGCATCGCCTCGGTTCCGGCATGGCGCTCCCCGCCCAATCCGCGCTTGGCCTTCTCATCCAAGGCGGCTTCGCGGGCGATTCGACCATCGAGTTCCATCCGCAAGCGGCGATTTTCATCCAGGAGCTTGGCGATGGTGAAAGCACCCGCCAGCGACACCAGAAGACGAAGACCGGACATGGCATTCTCCTCACTTAGAGAGATACTGACGAGCCGATTATCGGCCTGTGTTCAAGGCCTCGCCCTCAATGGGTACCGACCTCCGCCAGACTACACAAGGAACACCCAACAGCCTTCAAGGTTTCCGAATTAAAATTCAGAAACTTATCAGTAGTTACATCAGCGATGGAACCATCTCCCACGAGAGACAGTTATATGCTGCCAATCGAAAGGAGATCGCCATGCTATACACAATTCTCCTCGTCATACTTATACTTGCACTGCTTGGCGCCTTGCCGACATGGCCTTATTCGGCCAGTTGGGGGTATTGGCCCAGCGGCGGTCTCGGCCTTGTCGTCGTCATTCTGCTTCTGCTCCTCCTGCTCGGCCGATTATGATTTAGCGCGGCCGGGAAGACGACGGCGCCCCCTTGCGGTTCGCGCCGCCTTCTTCCGCATCGCCCGGTTTGGGGACCGATCTTTCGGCAGCCTCTCCGACGCGTGCCGGCGTAACGCCGCGCCGGATGGAATCCGCCAGATTTTCAGCATTTCCCCTTCCGCCGGGGCCGAGTGTACGGACTTCACGCCGGGTCTCGGCTGCATAGGGGGGCATGCCGGTTCCGTCCTGTTTGGACCTCATGAGTCGCTCCTTCGCATTAGAGCCTGAACCGCGCCATGGCGCGGCATTCCTTTCCCAACCTCTTATGACCATGTGAGTTCCCGGCGCAGCGGAGGCCTTGCTCCGTCCGCAGCATTCGGAGCCCATCCCTTTTCTGCCGTTGACCTGCTGCGTGGAGGAAGCGATGCCAAGATTGAAGATCGTCTCGCCCGATCGGCTCGACGTGCGCCGGCGCCGTTGCGGGCGTGGGTTCCTGTATGTCGACGCGGCGGGCCGGCGCATTACGGACGAGGCGGCCCTGGCACGGTTTCGCGCCCTGGCGATTCCGCCGGCCTATTCCCAGGTGCGCATCGCTTCGGACGAATGGGCCCATATCCAGGCGATCGGCCGGGATGAAGCAGGCCGGCTGCAATATCGCTATCATTCCGAGTGGGAACGCCGGCGAGAAAACCGCAAAGTCTTGAACATGATGAAGCTGGTGCGCACGCTTCCCAGGATCCGCGCCGCCATCCGCCGCGATCTCGCCTCCCCGAAACTCGATCGGAACAAGGCCATTGCCTGTGCGGTCGCCCTGATAGACAGCACGCATATCCGGGTCGGGGGCGCCGCCTATGCCCGGGACAATGGCAGCCATGGCGCCGCTACCTTGCTCAAACGGCATGTCACCATCACGGCAAGCCGGGTGGAACTGAATTTTCGCGGCAAGGGCGGCAAGCCCATACGCCGCAGGACGGAAGATCCCGCCCTCGCCCGTGCTCTCAATCGCATGCGGACCCTGTCCGGCCCCAGGCTGTTTCAGTTCGTCGATGCAGACGGTACCCGCCATCCCATCGAGGCCGAGGACATCAACGCCTATCTGCGCAGCATTTCCGGCCTCGACGTTACGGCAAAGGATCTGCGTTTGCTCGGCGCTAGCAAATGGGCCGTTCAGGAACTGGCGGCCCTGACGCCGGCCAACAGCATAGCCGGCCGGAAACGCCAGATCGCCGCCGTCATGCGGCAGGTATCAGGTCATCTCGTCAACACGCCGGCGGTCGCCCGCAAGAGCTACGTGCCGGCTCTGATCATCGACTCCTTCAAGACCGGCCGGCTGCACGACGCCTTCACGAAAGCCCGTTCGAGCAGCTATCGGCGCCGCGCCGAAGCGGCATTGCATCTTCTGGTGACCAAGGAGCAGACAGTCTGATCAGATCGCCCGTGCCCGGTGATGTAGGCCTTCCTGGATTTCCTCGACGATCTTCGCCACGAAAGCCGGAATGTCCTGTGGTCCGCGACTGGTGACGATGCCGTTATCCGCGACGACGTCCCGATCCATCCACAGACCGCCGGCATTCTCGACATCCCTCCGGATGGATTGATAGGATGTCACGTCGCGGCCTCGAATGGCATCGGCCTGGACCAGAAGCCAGGGCGCGTGGCAGATGGCCGCGACGACCTTGCCGGTATCGATGAAATTGCGGACGGTGTCGATGGCCGTGTCGTCCGTCCTGAGCTTATCCGGGTTCATCACGCCGCCGGGCAGCACGAGAGCGTCATAGTCTTCCGGGCTGGCCTCCCCTATCTTGAGATCCGCCTCGACGGTTTCCCCCCAATCGGTCGCATTCCAGCCACGAATAGGCAGGCCATCGGGCGTGGCGACGTCTACCTCGGCCCCGATATTGCGCAGTTGATCACGCGGTTCGACGAGTTCCGATTGTTCGAAGCCATGCGTGGCGAGAATGAGGATCCGAGCTTGCCTGATATCGGGCATGGAAATCTCCTTTCGGCGGGCTTGCACATGATGTCCGAACCGCCGATGGCGGCGCCGGTTCCTCCATCCGCCGCCATCCCGCGCAAGCCGCGATGACCACTATGCCGAGCAGAATCGGGAACCAGGCACGGCCGTGCCGGTTAGAAAGGTCCGCATAAAGGAGGCGCATCATGCCCCGTGGAGACAAATCGAAATATACCGACAAGCAGGAACGCAAGGCCGATCATATCGCCGAAGGCTATGAAGCACGCGGCGTGTCCGAAAAGGAGGCCGAAAGGCGCGCCTGGGCCACCGTCAACAAGGATGATGGCGGCGGCAAGAAAGCAGGCGGCTCGGGACACGGCAAATCCACCAGCCATCCGGCGTCCCGCAAGGGCGGCAAGGCGGGAGGGGAAGCTTCCGCCTCCCGGTCGGCGGCCGAGCGCTCCGCATCCGCAAAGAAGGCCGCTGCCACGCGCAAGCGCCATGAAGCCCACAATGCCTGATGCCGTGTCTGACGTGTGAGGAAGACATCATGACCCGACGGCCGAAGCATACGGACAGGGAACGTGACCAGCCCTACAGCACCGAGCGTGAGGAATATCGGTTCGACAAGGTGAAACCCCCGACCGATCCGGAGGAACGTCGCGCCCATAGCAAACCCGGCGGAGGCGTCAAACGAGCACCGGACAAAGGGCCTCCCCCCCGCCCTGCGGATGGTTCGGATCGCTGATGGCTCGGCAAGCTCGAAGGGACGCGTCTACGCCTTCCCCAACCGCGGCGGAATCCCGGGATGGCGATCCGGGAGAGATCGCCACGCTGGCCGAAATCCGTCGGCTGGCTGCCGGGTGCCAGCGCTGTGACCTTTACAAACATGCCACCCAGGTGGTGACGGGAGAAGGCAGCGACCACGCCCGGCTGGTTCTGGTCGGCGAGCAGCCGGGCGATCAGGAGGATCGCCAGGGGCACCCCTTCGTCGGGCCGGCCGGGCGCCTGCTGGACCAATGCCTCCAGGAAGCGGAACTCGACCGCGACGAATGTTACGTCACCAACGCCGTGAAGCATTTCAAATTCGAGCGCCGAGGCAAACGCAGGATCCATGAAAGACCCAATGCCGGTGAGGTCCAGGCCTGCAAATGGTGGCTCGACAAGGAATTGAAGATCCTCAAGCCCCGCCTGGCAGTGGCCCTTGGCGCGACGGCCGTGCGGGCCTTACTGGGGCGGGCCGTGGGCGTAATGAAGCAGCGCGGCCAAATCCTGCCCGGTCCTGACGGGCTTCAGATCCTCGTGACCGTCCATCCCAGCTACCTGCTGCGTATTCCTGACTCCGATGCGGCCGAACGCGCACGCGCTGCCTTCATCGAGGATTTGCGCAAGATCCACGGCGTGCTCGGGAAATAAGGCGATCGCCGAGATGCAGCCGGATCGCAAACGCCCCGACGACCCTGCCTTCAGACAATCTGTCGATGCGCGGGGAACAAACGTGCCGTAGCCGGCTTAGAAAAGCGATCGGCAACCGCCATCACCAGCTATGCCCGGGGCCCGGCCCGCCATGACCCTGGAAGCAGTATGGGCCTCCGGCTGCCGGAGAGGATCGGGCCCAGATTTCATACGTGGACGACGGAGGCTGCAATGATGCAACCGGAGAGAAAATCCTTCGACTTCGCCGAGCATCGTCAGGCTTACGAAGGCTTCGTGAGGCTGACGCTGATCGCAGTCTTTCTGCTGCTTTCCCATCTTGTCGCGCTCGCCGTAGGGGGAGTGGCCCATATGTGGTTTTTGGCCTGTCTGGAACTGGGATTGTCGATCGTGGCCGCCGTGATCGGCGCTGCGGTCCCGGGCCTGGACTGGAAGCCCGGAGCCGCCGTGCTGGCCTTCTGCCTGGCCACCCTGGCGATCGCCACCGGATGAGCCTGCCGATCGGGCTGCGAGGCACAGATGGGCAAGATCAAGGCAGCTCTCGACGAATCCCGTACCTTAATGCTCGGGGCGCAAATCCTGATCGGGTTCCAATTGCAGGCTCCTTTCCAGAATGCATTCGAGCATCTCACCCCCAGTGAGAAGACCATCGAGATCGTCGTGCTCTGCATCATGGTGCTGGTCCTGGGTCTGCTCGTCCTTCCCAGTGCGCATCATCGCATCGCCTATGGAGGGCATGCGGCTCCGGGCGTCGAGGAAACGGTCAGATGGGCCACGGGTGCGAGCTTGCTGCCTTTTGCAGCGGCGCTGGGGCTGGACCTCTACATAGCCGGAAATCGCGTCATCGGTTTCACAACCGGCGTGGCGGCGGCGACGGCTGCAACCATCGTTGCATTGGGCTTCTGGTACGGCTTGCCGCTCCTTCAATCCAGGCAACAGCGAGAACGACCCATGGCGGCCACCAAGGAAACTTCCATCGGCACCAAGGTCGAGCACGTCCTCACTGAGGCGCGCGTGGTCCTGCCCGGCGCGCAGGCGCTCCTGGGCTTCCAACTGGCCATCGTCCTGACCGAGGGCTTCGAACGCCTCCCGCCGGACGCCAAGCTCCTGCATGGCCTGGCGCTTGGTCTGATCACGCTGTCCACCATCCTGCTGATGGCTCCGGCGGCCTACCATCGGCTGGGCTATCGGGGACGCGACACCGAAGAGTTTCACAGGATGGCGAGCCGGCTCGTCCTGGCCGCCACCGTCTTTCTGGCTCTCGGCTTGTGCGCGGATATCCATGTCGTCGTGCAGAAGATCACCGGAAGCGACGGGCTCGCTCATCTGCTTGCCGGCCTCTCGGCCGCGTTGCTGCTGGGGCTGTGGTATGTCCTGCCTCTGTGGCATCGCCACAAGCGGCTGAGCGAGGAGCGTTCAGACGGCATTCAGCACCGGACCCCGGGGAGCAAGCCCGGCTCTCACAACCTTCCGACGTGAATGATGCTGGTGTGGAGCATGATCTCCCGCACGATTTGCGGCCAGTCCTCGCGGTGCAGGTCGTGGCCGCCACCCTCGATGGCGACGAGGCGGGCGCCCTTGACCGCCGTCGCCATGGCATCGGCATGGGCGATCGGAAACACCGGGTCGGCCGTGCCATGCACGATCAAAGTGGGGACCTGGATATCGGCCGCCCTGGCCTGAACAGGCGATGGCGCCGCCACCGCCAAATGGTTCTGCAGGCTCGAAAAGGACGGCGAATTGGCCAGATCCCTTTCGATCAGACGACGGGTTGCATCGGCATCATGCGGGTGGCGGCTGCCGGCAGCAGCCGCGGCGTCGCGGGCGAGGAAATCCGCCACCTGATCCCTGTCGTTCCAATCGAGATGGCCGAGGGCAGCCATGTGCTGCCTGTAGTCCTCTCGGGGAGGCGGCAGCCACTCGACGCCGAGCGGCGTGGAATTGATGACGGTCAGCGTCCTGACACGATGCGGCCTGATGAGGGCCGCCATTTGGGCGATGACGCCGCCCATCGACATGCCGACCAGATGACCCGCCTGGAGGTTGTAGCCGCTGAGCACGGCCATGGCATCCTTGGCCATGTCTCCAATCGTGTACTTCGCCGTTCCGGGTGCATACGCCGTCGACCCGCCGGTGTCCCGGTTGTCGTAACGGATGACATAGCGCCCGCCCGAGGAAAGCAATTCCACGAAATCTTCCGGCCACCAGACCATCGATGCGAACGCGCCGGCGATCAGGAGGACGGGTGGATCGTCCAGATGCCCAAAGGCCTGAGTCCGGATCCGCACCCCCTCGCCATCGATGATCCGCTCTTCCATCGCGCCAATGTCCTTGTTGGTGAGGGGGCTCGCGCCGAGCAATCACCCCGCTGGCAAGTCGCTGCATGACACCGGCCGGTCCCGGCATGTTCTTCAGCCAGGCGCGGCCGGTGCCCGCTCTCAGGCGGGGGAGTGCCCTATCGCGTCGCGCCGGACATGGGATCGAGATGCAGCTCGACCTTGGCCTTGTCGGTGGTCATATAGGTGACCTCATAATAGCCGCTCTGGCTCCACTCGATCTCAGAAATATAGGCGAAGCCATCCCGAGCTTCGACCTTGGCGATGATCTGCGACAATTTCAGACTGCCCTGTGGGGGTAGAGCGGTGCTGGTGGTCTGCGCACTCGCCACACCAGCAAGAAGCAAAAGGCCGGCAAGGGCCCCGACTATTCTTCCCATCGCGCATCCCTCATGTTCCGAATGCGCAACAAGAACCAAGCAGAAGGCTTTAGGTTCCCCTGGTATGCCCGGCCGGACTCAGGGGCCGACCCGGCTCAGGTCCATCGTCAGTTCGATGACCAGTCCTTCAGGATGCCATTCGCGTGAAAATCCGCCGAACTGGCTGGCGGCCAGCCGCACGAGACGGCTGCCGAAACCCTCGGCGTCCGATGGTTGTACCTGTGGACCGCCGGTCTCGCGCCATACGATCACGGCATCGCCGCCCCGGCGCCGGCACTCGATGGCCACGCGGCCTGTCGGCGTGGAAAAACTGCCATATTTGGCAGCATTCGTCGCGAACTCATGCAGGAGAAGCGCAACCGGCGTCACCACGTTCTCCGCAAGTTCGATATCCAGCCCTTCGACCGTAAACCGCCTGCGCTCCCCCTGCGGGCCTTCCACATAGGGAGCCAGGATCGCTTCGATCAGTGCATGCAGCGTCGCCGTTTTCCTGAAGCCGTTATCGGCGGTTCTCGACGCAAGGGTCAGCGCATGCGCCCTCGACAGCGCGCCCAGTCGATCGGCCACGATCGAGGCGAGCATGGCCGGCGTTTCGGCGGAAGCCACGCTCAAATTGACGATGCTGGTGGCAAGGGCAAACAGATTTTTGACCCGGTGATTCATCTCATGCAGGAGAAGCTGCTGCTGCTCCTGGGCCCTGCGACGCTCGGTGATGTCACGGGCGATTTTGGAGGCCCCGATGATCACGCCTCCGGCATCCTTGATCGGGGACACGCTCAGCGAGATATCGACCAGGCTGCCGTCCTTGCGCCGGCGGATGGTCTCGTAGTGATCGATCCGCTCACCCGCCCGAATCCGTGCCAATATCGCCGGCTCTTCATTATGTCGGTCGGGCGGAATCAGCATCATCACCGATCGGCCGACCGCCTCGGAGGCGGTATAGCCGAACAGACGCTCGGCCCCGGCATTCCAGCTGACGATGACCCCTTCGAGACTCTTGGAGATGATCGCATCGTCTGAGGATTCCACCAGCGCTGCAAAGCGGCGGGCGGTCTGGTCGTTATGATAGCGCTCGATCGCAAAGCCCAGTTGGCGAGCAATGATGAGCGCCATTCCACGCTCCTCATCCGTGAAGGGATGGGGCGTGTCGTAGTAGAACACCAATTTGCCGGCCATGTCTTGGCCGACCATGATCGGAATAAAGGCCAGTGCGCCGATACCCTCGTGCCGGATCAGGGCGATAAGGTCGGGCGGAAGGTCGGCCTTGCCGATGTCGTCCACATAAATCGCCGCCGGCTCCTTCTCGCCGGATTGCCACGGCGAATGGCCCTGGGCACCGGCTCGATAGTCTTCCGATAGTCTTCGCCAGGCCACAAAGCGCAGAGCGGTCCTGTCATCGAAGCGCATGATCGCTGCGCGTGTACAGCCCAGCATGTCGTTGATGGCATCGAAAGCGGCGTCGTAGATCTGGTCGAGGCTGCGCGCGCGATACAGCAGATCGGTGAATTGAAAAACCGCGCTTTGCTGAAGCACGCGATGCGCCAGCGGCACAGGTTCATCCTGGGCAGGATCCGCTACGCCAAACGCGAGCGCCGGCCTGCCGCTCGGCTCCTTTCCGGTTTTCAACGCCGACACAGCCTCAATTGCCTCAAAGACCCAGAACTATCGCTTAATATCCGCTCCGAAACCGGCTGGCGGAGGAAATGCATCCACCCTGCCTCGAAGCGCGCTGCAATATGGCGAGCACAATAGCCAAGCGGCTCGGATAAATACAATCCAAAACACAGGCGGCCAAGTCTTCGACAGCTCCGGCAGGGGCAGACACCGCGGTTCACCGGCATGGAAATCGGAGCCGGTCAGCACCCCTGGTCCGGCCAGGCCTTTTCACGAAGTGGTCTCGCCGGCATTGCTGCGGTTTCTGCCCTTGGGCGCTCCGGTCTGATCCTTCGGCGTTTCGCCATGTTTGAGCTTTTCCGCCTCTTCGTTCCGCCCGTTGTCGTTGGGGCGTCCCAGAGGCTCCTTCGTCTTGATCTTTTTCTCGGACATCGTGCTCCACTCCGCTGAGGTACGGACTTCCTGAACGGTCCGGTAGCAATTCGGTTCCAATGGGGCCTAGGCCTTGCGGGGGCATCACCGGGCGGAGCCTTTGCCCTTTTCCGTCTGCCTGTTGGTGAAGCGCGCATTGCCCAGCCCGGTGCCGATGGTCAATATGCCCCAGCGCTTGACGTCGCCCATGCGGGGCACCTCCGACAAGCCCTGAACGACCGCATCGTTGTGAAGAACGATGTGGGTCGCCTGCCCGCCGATCTTCGGCACGAATTTGAGCAAGGCGGCCGGCAGATTGAAATTGGCGCCTTCCCAGTTGGAACCCGGCAGATTCTGGCCCCCTCGCGCGATGGAACCGTCGGGTTTGATAGCGCCCGGACAGCCGACGCCGATTACAGGGGTAAGCCTGATCTTGTTCTTCTCCGCGCGGGAACGCAGGTCCTGCAGCATCTCGCCAAGACGGCCGATCGCCGCCGTCCGCGCCGGTTCGTCATCGGCATGACGCCAGATCACCAGTTTTTCCACCTTGGCCCGGCCAAGGTCGGCTTGCTTGTCCACCTGGCTCAGCACGATTCCGGCGCGGATGTTGCGCCCGCCGATATCCACCGCCAGCATGCCGTCATGATTGGCCAGCACATAGGGCGGCAGCATGTGCAGGCTGCCGATCAGTCCCGCTTCATCGGGGTGATTGGCGATCGGCACCACTTCCACCTTGATCCCCTCCCCGCTGAGCAGGGCCTGGGTCCGCGCAATCGCCAGCCGTCCGACACGGCTTTCCCGAAAACCTCCGCCGATGACGATCCGCTCGGTGCGCTGCCAGGAGGCGGTTCGCAGGAAACGGCGGATCACGCTCGACAGCGAGCGGGCAAACTCCTCCAGCGCTCCATGCACCAGCGCGGCGCTGTTCAGATCGTCGCCTGTCAACATCTCGTCGATCTGCTTGCGCTTGATTTCCTCGGTGGCTTCCTCGCCCAGGGGATCTTCGCCGGCCTTGCGGTAAAGCAGGCGCAATTCCTCCAGCTTTTCGAGAAAAGCACCCGTATTAGCCCTGTCGCCGACAAAACCCTCCTTGTCGCGCAGGCCGATATTGTATCCGTCGACGCGGACGGAGGGCAGCATATCGCCGCCGTGATTGAGAAATTGCCAACCCGTTTGGTCGTTCATCCTGTACCTGTCGATCCCCTCGGTATTCCATTGCTGGCGACAACCATTTCGCGCTCCGAAGGTTCCGCCACAACCCGCACGATACCGTCATCGCAGCCCCGAGGCTGGCAAAAAGGGCTCCCGGCGATGGAACCCTCCTCCGCGGGTGTCGTTTGATAGGCAAGCAGGTATCGGAACGGCCGCAGGTACTCGATAGGGATCCGCAGGCCCGCGTTTCGTCTGTATCGCAACCGATCCGACAGGGAGATCGATGATGTCTCAAGCATCCTATCGCATCATTGGCAGAGCCGATGGCTGGGTCATCGAACACGATGGCAAGCGTGGCGGCGGATACGAGCTTCCGGAGGCAGCTTTCGAAACCGCTGTGGCCGCGGCCTCGCTGGACCTCAAGGAACGCCGAAACGTCAACATCTCCGTCGAATTTCCGGAAGGCCCGGAAGATACCGAGGCCCTTGCGACCGGCTCCGAGCCCGCGCAACAGCGCGCTCAATTCGACAGTTCGGCCGGCACGGGGAGTGAGCCGGGCGGACGCTAGAACGGCAAAGGAGGTTATGATGAAAATCAGGCAAGCCATGACGACCGAAGTCTGCGTCGCCACGCCGGACGAGACGATCCAGAAAGCGGCGCAGCTCATGCTTGGCCTCGACATCGGCATGCTTCCCGTCGCGCACGCCGATCGGCTGGTGGGCATGATCACGGACCGCGATATCGCCGTCCGCGGCGTCGCCGCAGGGCGGGGCGCGGAGAGCCTTGTCCGGGATGTCATGACCGCGGACGTCAAATATTGTTTTGACGATGAAGAGATAGAGGATGTCCTTGATAATCTGGGCGAGATCCAGGTGCGCAGACTTCCCGTGGTCAATCGTGACAAGCGCCTGGTCGGCATCGTCTCCCTGAGCGATCTCGCGCGCACCCACGAAACCGACAAGGCTGGGGCCGCTCTCAGCGAGATTGCCCGCCCGGGCGGCGAACACAGCCAGGCGACGTTCTAGGTCCTCCTTGTGCCTCACGCCGCCGGCCTGCCTGTGCCGGCGGTCACACTTATATGGAGGGAAGAGGTGGGAAGAAGCCGCGATGGCTCAGGCATCGCCATAGCCGCACCATTTTTCGAATTGCCTTGTTCGTCGAGCCACAGGAAATTGAGCGAATCCATGCGGGCCGGCGGGAGGAAAATGCCATGACCACGACCGAGACAGTCCCCGGCGGTATCCTGGAGGGCCACACGATCCTGGTCGCCGACGATGAAATCATCATCGCGCTCGACATCGAAGATACGCTGATGTCGGCCGGCGCCCGCATCGCCGGCCCGTGTCTGACCCTGGCCTCGGCGTTGGAAGTCACCGAACAGCAGGCCATCACGGCGGCTGTCCTGGACATCAGCCTCGGCAACGACACCAGCGAGCCCGTGGTCGATCTGCTTGCAGCCCGCGGCATTCCTATCGCCTTCTGCACGGGCAAGATGCTCCCCGACACCCTGCGGCAAAAGGTTCCCGACGCGCCGGTGCTGAGCAAACCCGTCCAGCATCAGGCCTTGCTCGAAACCATTGCGCGTCTGACCAGAGAGTAACAACCTACCGTAACGGTACTGTAACCGTCCCCGATCGTCACGGGGAACATGTGCAAGTTTGCATCGTTACACACGAGTACCGGGTGAGCGGAACGCGGAACGAAGGCCGGTCCGAAAGGACAGCTTCGCCACGTTGGAAAATACGACATCCGCGTTCTGCCTAACTGCCTCAAAGTGAGTGACGACCCATGCAACAACTCCATGGCATGCGTCTCCTGATCGTCGAGGACGAGATATTTCTCGCCGGCGATCTGGCTGACTATTTCGAAGAGAAAGGGGCTGTCATCCTCGGGCCGGCACCGACGATCGAGGCCGCGCAAGATCATGTGACCTCGGCCAACGCAGCCATTCTCGACGTCAACATCAATGGCAAGATGGTCTTTCCCATCGCAGACCGCCTGCTGGCGCTGGGTATTCCGTTCGTCTTCTTCAGCAGCTACGACGAAGACGTCATTCCCACCCATCTCAGACATGTCGAGAAGGTTGGCAAGTCGGGAGGGCGTCACGCCCTGCTGGAGACCCTGTTCGTGGCGCGCCGCAGGGCGCAGGACGAAAACGAAACCGCCGCGGCGGACCCGACCACGGACGTCGCCGGCTTCCTTCCCGAACTCAGGCTCAGAGCACGCCGACATCTTCACGGCAAGGCGGCCGCCGACCGGTTGGTCGAGCAAACACTGCTGGCCGCCATCGACCTGGCGGACAGCAAGCCACCGGACCAGGATACGCTTCCATGGCTTTGCGACATCCTGGACAGGACCTTTACGGTTGTGGGTCACCAGTTGCTCGACTGAATGCGTGACCTGAATTTTTCACCGGGAGTTTCGACCCAGGGCTGGCGGCCGCGAGGGTAGCGGAACCGTAGCGGGTGACGATGCGTTAGTGTCCGACAGTCAATCGCATCGGAAGAAGATATGAGCCGCAACACTCTTATTTTGTTGGTAGTCATAATCGTGGCAGCCGCCGGAATCGGTGCCTATGTCTACCATGAAAGGAACAAGAATACCGTAGAGATTACGATTGGAAACCAGGGCGTGAAAGTCAAAGGGCCATCCGATTGAGATAATACCCGCCGACTACTTGAATCCTCCCGGCATCACGACGTGCCCGCCATAATCGCGGACGCGTCGTTCTTCCTCGCCCGCTGGAGGCGGACTGTTCCCCATGCTGGGAACATTGTCGAGGGAGGATGGTTAGCAAGGCCATATCGATTCCGGACCGGCCATGCGCGGGCGGCAAATGCGACAGGACCTTTGCAAGTGACTTCCCAGCACAAACCTCCTAGTCTGTTGGCAGGCGACCGGGGAAACCGCTCCTTGACGTTCTTCGGCTCGTGCAAGTTGCCCCTGACCAACGGCGAGACGAGCAGTCCAGTGAATGACGATCAAAAGAGCGGCAAGGCTAGACCTGCAGACAAGGAAGATAAGGCAACATCCGCAGACAAGGAAGTGGCGCGTATCCTGGCCCGCGTCGAGCGGGAACCCATTCCGCAACGTTTGCTCGAACTTGCCTTCAAGCTCCAAAGAGCCCTGAGGGACGCCAAGAAAGCGGGTTAGACAGGCCGCTTGCCGTCTTCTTCTCTCGAAATGCTGGAACTCAAACTCCGAGTATTGTCCCTTCATGCAATTGCCTTCCAGCGGCCAGAATATGGCCGGATTGATGTGGCAGCTTTGTGGAATAGAGCGTGAGGTCTGTCCTGGCGCTTGGGGAACTGCATTGCCTCGTCGTGCGAGGCCTTAGGCTTTGAAGGGCGTTATGACGTTCCCTGGCCGTCGGCAGACATCCGATTGGTCGCCTTTATGGTGGCTGCAGCCTGGGAGTTGTTCCAATGAAGCTGTCGCCCACTCATGTGACGCAAGCACTGAATCAGATCAGGGCTGAGCCCGTCGCCGAAAATCATCCCGTATACAACCAGTTCGCCCGACTGTTCGGAGAGCATACTTTCTTTGTCGACGACGAAGGGCTCAACATCGTTGAGCCGATGGCATCGGACAAGGACGGCGCCCAGAAGATGGAAGTGGCTCGGCTGGTGAGGCTCGCCCACTGGCGCGATGAATATCATTCCAGCCTGGTGCCGCAGCTGCCGCAGCAGACCGACACCGTGGTCATGTTGAGCAAGGCAGCCTGAGATAGGATGTTCCGGGCTTGATACCGGCGCCAATTTCGCGACAGGCCGGTGCGGCCGGCCTGCTTCATCCCGCCGTTTAAGCTCGGCTGTTTGCGAAGCGGATAGCTTTCGCGTCTTCGGGAAGAGGTGCGCAAATGTATGGCAGAGTTTCGCTCCTGCTGGGTGGCATCGCAATGGGCGCGACAACCGCATTCGCCCTCACGCATTCCGGTCTGCTCGGCAACGCCAACGCTTCCGCCGATGACGCCTATCGGCAGCTCAATCGCTTCGGCGATGTCTATGAGCAGGTGCGCGCCAATTACGTGACCGAGCCTGACGACGCCCAGCTTGTCGCAGGCGCCATCAACGGCATGGTGTCCGCCCTCGATCCGCACTCGCGCTACGTCGATGCCGCCGGTTTTCGGGACTTGCAGACCCAGACTTCGGGCGCCTTTTCGGGAATTGGGCTCGAAGTCACCCTCGAGGGTGAACGGCTCAAGGTGGTCTCCGCCATCGACGATACGCCCGCGGCAAAGGCCGGCCTTCTTTCCGGCGACATCATCACGGCGATCGACGGCAAATCCACACAGGGCATGCCGCTGCAGGAAGCCAGCCAGAAAATGCGCGGGCCCGAGAACAGCACGGTCACCCTCACGGTCCGGCGCGGCGGCGATGCCCAGCCGGTAGACGTCAAGCTCATCCGCGATACCATCAAGCTGTCTTCCGTACGGACCAGGAAGATCGGCGGCGACATCGCCTATATCCGCATCGCCCAATTCAGCGGCAACACATCCGACGACTTCCTGAAAGCCATGACGCAAGCCGGGGCCGACAAGGGAGGCCGGACTCCTGCCGGCTACATCATCGACATGCGCAACAATCCAGGCGGCCTGCTCAGCCAGGCCGTCGAGGTGGCCGGTGCCCTGGTCGGGCGGGGAGAAATCGTCTCCACGCGCGGACGGGGAGCCGACGATTCCCTGCGCTATAGCGCCACGGAAGGTGGCCTCGTTCATACCAAGCCGATCATCGTGCTTATCAACGGGGGCTCGGCTTCTGCCGCCGAAATCGTGGCAGGTGCGTGGCAGGATCACCGCCGCGCGACAATTCTGGGGACGCGTTCTTTCGGCAAGGGATCGGTTCAGACCGTCTTTCCGCTTGGTGACAATGGCGCTCTCGTCTTGACGACCGCCCGCTACTACACGCCATCGGGCCGATCGATCCAAGCCAAGGGCATCGATCCGGAAATCGTGGTGAAGCAGAATATTCCGGCCAATACGAAGATCCAGGATGCCGCCGGCGGTGAAGCCGGCCTCAAGGGACATCTCGGCGGGCAGGGCGATACCGAGCAGGGGGGCTCGTCTGCCTATGTCCCCGTTGACGAAAAGGACGATGTGCAACTCAACGCCGCGATTGAATTGCTCCACGGCATCCGCAAGAATCCGTCCTTTCCAGCCGGTGGCACCGCACCTCGCTGAACCGCCCCGGAAACGCCCGGCTGGCATGCCGGGACTGCGCCACGGCGAGGCGAGGCCTGACCCGAGCCGCCCGCAGCGGAGTCGATCCCACAAAATCGCCATCCGGACGGCAAATGATCGAACCGATGCTGTGCGAAGCTCTCCAATGATGATCCCTGACCACGATCGGGAAAGGAGACATCATGCGCAAGTTTCTGTCTGCGACATTCGCAGCGATCATCCTGGCTTATGGCGGTGCCGTTGGCCTCGCCCAGCCCCTGACCAATCCGGCGGGCTCGGCCAGTGACGGGGTAATCGAGCGTGCACCCGGAGAGATCCGGACGGTCTCTGTCGCCACCTTCGACGAGCTGTCGATCCCGCAGCGGATCGCCGCCAATCAGCAGATCGCCGAAACGGGCCCGGGCGAGCTGCGGCATATGAGAAAGGTGATCGCCGAGACGCCTCGCCTGCAAGCCGCACTGGAAGAGTACGGGTCGGCGCCGTCCTCGGTGATCGCCATGACGTTCGACGACACGGACGAAGTGACGCTGGTCATCGCCTCATAGCGCCGAGCCGCCGGCAATCGCCGCTCAGACTCCTGCCATTCCCTCGGAGGGCAGGATCTTGAGATTGCCGGCCTTCGACTTGCCGGTCTTTGAATCGACCACCAGGTCATAGCTCATGCGCTGGCCCTCCCGCACCGTGCCGATGCCGCTGCGTTCGAGTTCCCTGATATGCACGAAAGCGTCGACGCTGCCGTCATCGGGCGCGATGAAGCCATAGCCCTTGTCGTAGTTGAACCATTTCAGGCTGCCGGTGATCATTTCCAGTCCCTCCAGGCCAAATTGCCGCGTGGACTTTGAACGCAAGCCAAGGACATTCGTTCCGGTCCGCGTCCACATGAACATTCGGTCGATCCCCGGATGCCGGCATGTCGGGAAACCCAAGATGGAACGATGCGGCCAAAATCGGGTTGGGAAAGGGCGAAGCACGGAACGCCCGGCGCTCCAGGCTTCGTTCGGCCGATGCAGCATCGGCCGTGGCGGCTCGGCCCCTACAGATCGACCCGAGATCCCCGGGGTCGGGCCGTTCGGCTGCCGCAGCGGTCGCTCCAGTGTTTGGGAGCAGATCGCCGACGGATATCTTCGAGACAGACGGGAGAATTCGCGCGATGATCCGAAAATTGAAATCAGGGGAATATCGCATCTACTCGCGAAAGGTGGATTCCAAGACCGGCAAAAGACGCAATCTCGGCACGTTCCAATCCAAGGAAGCCGCCCAAAAACACGAACGCGAGATCCAGTATTTCAAACGGCACTAGAGCAACTCTTTGTGTCCAGGACTGCTCACCAGACCGGCTGGAAAAGCCTTCGCAATTCTTGACTAACCCATCAAAATTTCAAGCTGTGGAGTTCGTCGGCAAGTTCGGCAGCGATCCGATGTTCAGCCGGCTTGGCCGTCGCCCCCGAAAGCGCGGCGCAACGCGAGGCTTTCCCCGAGAAGGGCACGCGAGAATTGGTCGATGAGCGTAAGCTCCCGATGATGACGAAAACCATCGCTGTCGGCCACCGCCAGGCAAAATTCGATCAGCTTGGCCTTCACCGCTGGCGCAGCCGCATCGAGCTCGCGCAGGTTCTTGCCCACGGCATCCGCCGACGGGCGCATACGCCGGATCCACCGGCCGGCCCGCTCCAAGTCGTCCGGACTCAGGTCGATACCCCCGGCGGCGCAGGCGGCTTCGACACGATCGAGCATGACCGTCACCTCCTCGCCCGACATTTGCAGGTCGGCCCTCGCGACAGCGACGGCGAGAACGAGGCCATTCTCCCGCGCGACCCTGCGGATCACGGCCCAACGTTCCCCTGCCCGATCGGCTGCGGAGATTTCAGCGCGCGCCGGTGACCAGGATACGCCGAGCACCTGCCTGTAGAACACGTCCAGGGGCTCCTGAAGCACGCCATCGGCGTCGGCGATCGACAGGATTCTGTCGAGCCGGAAGGAACGAAGGTCCCCCTGATCGTGGCTGTAGCCGAGAAGACGGGGCACGCCGTCCCGTCCTGGTTTGATCGACCAGAGCGTGACCGGCCGAAACCGCCGGCGGCCGGCGGCATCCTGATATTCGATGACCAGCAGAAGGCCACCGATGCCGGCCCCGCCCGACGGTGGGTTCGTTCCCGCGGACAAAGGTCTGTTCGGTCGAGGTGGTCCCGTTTTCTTGGGCATCGGTGACTTCTCGACGCGCAGTGTCAGGCGGATATGCGACCACGTCGGCAGCAATCCAAAGGCCTGCAACCGTCCGTTTGAACGATTGCGTCCCACCGATGTTTGATTGGGCGGCGCACACGCGTCAACAGGCACGACCATTGAAAACAGACATGGCCATTGAAAACAGACATGGCCATCGAAACATCGGTGCGGCCGGCGGTGCAACGGAGGCGGTGCCATGACGCCCCGAGACCCGCGCCAGGCATTGGGGGATGTGGCTGGACGCGGGGCGGTAGGCGCGCCGAAAGCGTTCTTCCAGAAGAGCTGATAGATATTCCGAAAACGCGTCAAAACGAGACAAAACGTCAGAGCAGCCAGGGTTCACGCCTAAGCGCGCTTTGCCCTAGGCAACGGTGAGGACACCCAGCAGCACGAGCAGGAACAGGATCAGCGCGATCCCGATCAGGACCCGGGCTCCCGTTGCGGCAGCCCCCGCGAGTGCCGGCAGTCCCAGCAAGCTGGCCGCGGCGGCAATGATCAATAGAATGAGGATCCAGTGAAGCATGGCGGCACCTCTTTACTGTGGTGCTATCAAACCTCGTCAACCGAGCTTTGTTCCCGCCCGTGCAGGTCTGACCTGCCTGCTTGCCTTGCCTGCTTGCTTTGATCGGGTAAGCCGCCGAGCTCAAGCGTCCCTACATCGCTGTTTCGAAATGGAACGATCCCTACAGTGCGGGGTTCTTGCACTATTGCAACCAGGGATAACGATCATGGCTGAATTGCTTAGAATCCTCGCGGCGGCCGGTATCGCCATGTCCGTCGCAGCCTGTGCGAGTGACAGTCCCGGCGATCGCGCCGCTGGCGGAGCGGTTATCGGTGGCATTGGCGGCGCTGCGGTGGGTGCTGCCGTCTCGAACCGGCACCCTGGACGCGGCGCGCTCATCGGCGGTGCCGTCGGCGCCGTGGGAGGTGCCGCAGTAGGCGCCGCGACGGCGCCCCCCGACGGCGGGCGTTCATGCGCACGGGTCGGCTATGACGAATATGGCAACAGGGTGTGCACGGCCTATTACTGAGGCCTTGCCACGGAAGCCTTGGTCCGGGGTTTCATGGCTCCGGGCCTCGATTCCGGCTGCCCTCCTCGATGGCCAGCGCCTGACCGGAATTGGAGGGCGTTGATCACGAAGTGCTGCCTTGCCTTGGAACAGCTAGCCTCCGGCCGACGTTGAAAGGCGCAACATTTTCAGGTCGCAGAGCAGTGCTTCGACAATTCCTGGCGGCAGCCTACAGACTGGTTACGGCGCAGGTGGGCCCGCATGAGAGCCCGCATACCTCGCCTAATGCCCCAATGCCGGAAACCCTGATCGGCTTCATCATCTGGGTTTCAGGCCGACATCAGATCTGGATCGCTCTGGGGGCCGTCCTGCTGTTCATCGCGGACACCGTGCCGCTCGAGGTGCAGCGGCGGCTGGTCAATTCCGCCGTGAAGGGAGGCGATCTCTACGTCGTGCTGACCCTGGCGATCGCCTTCGCCGCTCTCACCTTGCTGCAAGGCCTGATCAAGATCGGACTCAATCTCTATCGCAACTGGATCGGCGAGTCGGCGGTACGATGGCTTCGAAACGAGATCTCGCATGTCGCGCAGCGGCCCGACTCGGTGCTGCCCTCCGGCAAGGCCGGCGGCGTTGAAATTGCCATCGTCGTCGCCGAGGTCGATCCGATCGGCGGTTTTGTCGGCGCAAGCCTTTCCGATCCAATCCTCCAGATCGGCATATTGCTCTCTGTATTTGGCTATCTCACCTATCTCCAGCCACTGATGGCGCTTGTCGGCATTCTCGTCTTTCTGCCGCAATGTTTCCTGGTACCGCTGCTGCAAGGCGCGATAAACCGGCGGGTGGGAGCCCGCATCTGGGTGCTGCGCAAGATCAGCGTGATGCTGGTCGACACGGTCGAGCGCGACGAAAAGACCAATCATTCCCAGTCCAGGCGCGTCGACCAGGTCTTTCGGCTGAACATGAGCATTTACCGGCTCAAATTCGCGCTCAACTTCGCGATGAACTGGCTCAATTCCCTGGGCACGGCAATCATTCTGGGCATTGGCGGCTATCTCGTCGTCCAGGGCCAGACGGAAATCGGCACGGTCGTCGCCTTCGTCTCGGGGCTCGCCAAGATCAACGATCCCTGGAGTGACCTCGTGAACTGGTATCGCGATTATCGCGTGATCCAGGCCCGCTATCGCCTGGTCGCCACTGCGATGCGAAGTGCCGAACGGTCATGAGGGCTTCGCCTGGCCATCGCCGGAAGGCTTCTCGAAGATCAGCCGCTCGACGATTTATGATCGACGACTGCCATCTTGTCGGACGCTTCAGCAGACGGAGCGAAAGCGCTCGACGCAGGCGTCGAGCACCTGCGCCGGATCGCGCTTCCACCAGTTCTCGGCGGAGAAGACCTCGACCTCGCAAAAACCCCGATAGCCCGCGGCCTCCACCGCTGCACGCAGCGCTTTGAGATCGGCGACACCGTCCCCCATCATGCCGCGATCGAGCAGCACATCGCGCGTCTCGGCGAGCCAGTCGCACAGATGATATCCCAGGATGCGGTCCTTGCCGGCGCGCCGGAGTTCGCGCGCAAGCGAGGTGTCCCACCAGACGTGATAGACATCGACCGCAATGCCGACATTGGCCGCGTCGATGGCTTCGCATAAATCGATGGCGTCCCGCACCGTGACGAGACAGGAGCGGTTGCCGGCATAGACGGGGTTGAGCGGTTCGAGCGCCAGGCCCACGCCCCGCTGCGCCGCGTAGGGCGCGGCCTCGGCGACCCGTTCGGCCACCCGTTTCAGGCTGTCCTCCACCCCCCGGCTTTCCGGCTCGACCCCGCCGACGACGATGGTCAGGATCGAGGTCCCGAGCCCTGCCGCCATGTCGATCGAGGCCTGGAAGTCGTCGCGCAGAGCGGATGAAGGCCGTGGCGCCATCGGACCCACCAGGAAGGGGCTGCGGCAGAGACCTGCCACCGTGAGGCCTGCCTTGCGGGCACGATTGCCGATCTCGATGGCTCGATCCCCGATTTCCCGGCGCCAGAACACGATCCCGCCAAAGCCGCGCTCGGCACAGGCATCGATGACCCGCTCGACCGGCCAGCCGGCGCCATGGCCATCCAGATTATGCCCGAGCGTCGCGGTATTCAGGGCGAGCGCCGAATGATCCGTCGAGAAATCGCGCATCGCGGGGGCTCAGGCGCCGTAGAGCGCGAGCAGCTTGCGCATGCGATCGGCTGCCAGGTCCGGGGCGCGCAGCAGGCCGCAGACATCGGCATGCTTGAAGAGTTCGACGAAATAGGGCAGCGGCCGCATCGCCTGCGCCCCGCTTAGCATGACGAAATGCTCCTGGAAGCCGTTGAGCCAGGCGAGGAAGACGACGCCCGTCTTGTAGAACTGCGTGGGTGCCCGGAAGATGAGCCGGGCCAGCGGGACGGTGGGATCCAGCACCGCATGGAAGGCCCTGATGTCGCCCTCCCCCAGTTTCTGGATGGCGAAGGCCGCAGCCGGCGCGAGGGGATCAAAGATCCCGAGAAGGGCGTGCGAAAAGCCGACCTCGTCGCCGGCAATCAAGTCCGGATAGTTGAAGTCATCGCCCGTATACATCTTGACGCCGGCAGGAAGGCGCCGCCGCATCGCGATTTCCTTGGCCTTGTCCAGGAGCGAAATCTTGATGCCGTCCACCTTCGCCACGTTCTCTTCGATGACGCGCAGCGCCACCTCCATGGCGGCCTCGAAGCTGCCGCTGCCCCAGTAACCCTTGAGCGCCGGGTCGAACATGTCGCCGAGCCAGTGAAGGATGACGGGCCGGTCGCAGCGAGCCAGGACATCGCCATAGACCTTCACATAATCGTCCGGTGAACCGGCCACCGCGGCAAGGGCGCGGCTCGCCATCAGGATGAGGCGCCCTCCCAGGGCCTGGATGGCTTCCACCTGTTCGAGATAGGCGCGACGGACGTCGTCCAGGCTCCGCGCCCGGCTCGGTTCCAGTTGGTCGGTGCCGCATCCGTTGAAGATCAGCGCCTGCGGAAGCTCTTCGCGGGTGCGCCGGATGAGTTCGAGGGCCCCCGGCCAGTCCAGGCCCATACCGCGCTGGGCGGTATCCATCGCTTCGGCAATGCCGAGGCCGAGATCGTTCAGATGATGGCGAAACGCCATCGTCGCCTTCCAGTCGATGGTGGCAGGCCCGGAAGGATCATTGGCCGTGAAAGGATCGGCCACGACATGGGCCGCCGAAAACACGACGCGCGCCGCGCCGGCGGGCAAGCGGGCGGCCGGGATCACCTTGCCGCTGAGCCGATAGTCGGAGAAAGCGCCATTGGTGTCGGGAAGACGGATCATTGCAGTTTCCTCAAAATCTCGGCACCAGCATGCCGGCATCCACGGCGATCACCTGACCTGTCGTATAGGGGAGCCTGCCGGTGGCGAGCGTCGCCATCACCGCGCCGACATCCTCGGGCCGGCCCAGGCGCCGCATCAGCGTCAGGCCCTCCTCGTCGATGCGCCGCTGATACAGGCTCGTCACCGACTGCGTCATCGCGGTCTCGATCAGGCCCGGCCTGATATCGTAGACGGCGATGTTCTCGCGGCCCAGGCGCACGGCGAACACCTTGCTCACCATGGCCGAGCCGGCCTTCGAGACGCAGTACTCCGCCCGCGGCTCGGCGACCGCATCGGCATTCGACGACGACACATTCACGATCGAATAGAAGCGGCCGTCATTGCGGTCCCGCGCAAGAACGCGCCTCGCCCATTTCTGGCACAGGAAGAATTGCGCCTTGGCATTGACGGCCTGGCAGCGGTCATAGCTTTCCTCGCTGACATCGAGCGGGTCGCCGCGGTTCAGGACCGATACGCCTGCATTGTTGATCAGGGTCGAGAGCGGCCCCAGCGCCTTTTCGGCCAGGTCGAGCATCGCCTCATGCGCGCCGATGTCGGCTATGTCGCCGGCGACGCGCGTGACGGGTACATCGAGGGCGCGCACGCGCTCCTCGGCGTGCCGCAGTTCCGCGTCGTCGACAGGCCCGTTCAAGGCGATCGCAAAGCCGTGCCTGGCCAGTTCGACGGCAGCTGCCAGGCCGATGCCCCTACTCGAGCCGGTGATGAAAGCCGCCTGACGGAGTGGCGCACTCATGCCAGCGCCCCATGCTTGAACAGCTCTCGGGCGATGATCATGCGCTGGATCTGGTTGGTGCCCTCATAGATCTGAGTGATCTTGGCGTCGCGATAGAGGCGCTCCACCTCGAAGCCGCGGATATAGCCGGAACCGCCGAAGACCTGCACGGCATCGGCGGTGCGGGCAACCGCCATGTCGCCCGCGAAGCATTTGGCGATCGAGCAGGCCTTCGTTGCATTGTCCCCGCGATCGATCTTCACCGCCGCGCTGTGCACCAGGAGACGGGCCGCCTCGATGTCCTTGGCCATGTCGGCAATCAGCCATTGCACGCCCTGGAACTCGGCGATCGCCTTTCCGAACTGCTTGCGCTGGCGGGCATAGTCGACGGCCGCCTCGAGGCCGGCCTGGCCGATGCCGACGGCGAGCGCCGCGATGCCGACGCGGCCCTTGTCGAGCACGCTCATCATCATGTGGAACCCCTTGCCGAGCTCTCCCAGCAGGGCATCCGGCCCGAGCGCCACATCGGTGAAATTGAGCGCGCCGACCTGGCTGGCGCGCTGCCCCATCTTGTGCTCCTTGGGACCGCGCTCGACGCCCTTGGCGTTGAGATCGACGATGAAGATGCTCATGCCGCGATGGCCGGCATCCCTATCCGTCCGGGCCAGCACGAAGCCGACATCGGCGACCGGCGCGTTGTGGATCCAGATCTTGCCGCCGTTGAGGCGCCAGCCCTCCCCGTCCCGTTCCGCCGTGGTCCTGATGCCGGAAACATCCGTTCCGGCCTCCGGCTCGGTAATGCAATAAGCCACGCGCTTGGTTCCGCGCATCGCCGGAGCCAGCCAGGTCTCACGCTGGGCCGGCGTGCCATGCCTGACCAGCAGCGTGGAGATGAGCTCCACCAGGCCGCATTGATCGGCAACCGAGGCATAGCCCCTTGCAAGCTCTTCCATCACGAGCGCGTAGGTCAGGGTGTCGAAGCCCGGGCCGCCCATGGCCTCGGGAACGCCGATGCCGAACAGCCCGAGCTCGCCCATCTGCTCATAGATCTCGTGGGGGAAACGTTCCTCGCGATCGAGCCCCTCTGCCAGCGGTTTGACGACCTCGTCGGCGAACTGCCGCGCCATGTCGCGCACCTGCATCTGCGTTTCGCTCGGATACATGCGCTTCTCCCCTTTTGTAACTATCTAGTTACTGCTATAACGCACGTGGATCAAATGGGTCAAGCCTGACGAGCCCCTCGGAACCGATCGGTCGACGTGCGATCGAAGAGAGGCCGGGTCGGGCAGGCCAGAGAAGAACGATGACAACGGAGGAAGCCATGAAGCCATCGGAAAAGCGGAAATTCGGCCGCAGCAACATCGAGGTCACCGCCTTTGCCTTCGGGACGGCGCCGATCGGGAATTTCCAGCGCGAGATCAGCGAGGCCGTTGCCGACGAAATGGTGCAGCACGCCTGGAATGCCGGCGTACGCTTCTACGACACGGCACCGATGTACGGGCACGGCCTTTCGGAACTGCGCCTGGGGCAGGCGCTGCGCTGGAAGAGGCGCGACGACTTCGTGGTCGCGTCGAAGGTAGGGCGCGTCCTGCACCCGGCCAGGCGTGCCGACATCGACTTCGCGCCCTGGGTCAATGCGGCGCCGAATACGATGAGCTTCGACTACAGCTATGACGGCACGATGAGGGCCTTCGAGGATTCCCTGCAGCGGCTCGCGCTCGAACGCATCGACATGCTGTTCATTCACGACATCGACCGCTTCACGCGTGGCGACGATCAGCCGGAAGTGTTCAGGCAGGCCATGGACGGATGCTGGCGTGCCCTGGAACGCCTGCGCTCGGAAGGCGCGGTGAAGGCGATCGGCGTCGGTGTCAACGAATGGGAAGTCTGCCACGAGGCGCTCAAGCAGCGCGACTTCGACTGTTTCCTCCTCGCCGGTCGCTACACGCTTCTCGAACAGGAGGCCCTCGACGGCTTCCTGCCGCTTTGCCAGGAGCGCGGCGCTGCCGTATTGGTCGGCGGCGGCTTCAATTCCGGAATCCTGGCAACCGGAGCCATACCCGGCGCGAAATACAATTACGCCCCCGCCCCGGCCGCGGTGATGGAAAAGGTCGCCAGGATCGAGGCGGTGTGCCGTGACCACAAGGTGCCGCTTGCCGCCGCGGCGCTGCAATTCGTGGTCGCCCACCCGGCCATCCCGGCCTTCTGCGCGGGAACGCGCACGGTGGAGCAGCTCGACCAGAACCTGGAATGGTTCAGCCACCCCATTCCCTCGGATTTCTGGGCCGAACTGAAAAGCAAGCAGTTGCTGCGCGAGGACGCGCCGATCCCGGCATGACCGAGGCCCTACCCGACACCGGTCGCCGTTCGAACGTCTTCCAGAAAAGTCGACAGACTTTTCGATTGAGAAAACGCGTCAAAACAATGAGTCGGAGCAAGTGCGGGTCAGAAAGATCGCACTTGCTCCGGACCGCAAACCCGGACGGACGGCCGCGGCGATCCCGCTCTATTCGGCAGCCCTTACGGCATGCAGCTTCATGGGTTCGTCGGAAGAAGCTGACATGTCGATCTCATCGGCCGTCGGTTTGATCCGGAACCACGCGGCGTAGAGGGCGGGGAGGAAGAGCAGGATCAGCACCGTACCGACCGCCGTGCCGCCGATCAGGGTATAGGCCATCGATCCCCAGAAGACGGAATGCGTCAGCGGGATGAAGGCGAGTACCGCGGCGAGCGCCGTCAGGATCACGGGACGTGTGCGTTGCACCGTGGCTTCGATGACGGCGTGATAGTCATCAAGCCCTGCCGCACGGTTCTCCTTGATCTGCTCGGTAAGGATCAGCGTGTTGCGCATCAGGATCCCGGCCAATCCGATCAGGCCGAGAATGGCGTTGAACCCGAAAGGCTGGTTGAAGATGAGCAGCGCCGGCACCACGCCGACGAGGCCAAGCGGCGCCGTCAGCAAGACCATCGCCATCATCGAGAAGGAGCGCACCTGCAGCATGATGATGATCAGCGTGGCGGCGATCATGACCGGGAAGATCTTCGCAAGCGCCGCATTGGCCTTGGCCGCCTCCTCGATCGAGCCACCCATTTCGATGCGATAGCCGGACGGAAGGGATGCGATCAGCGGCTGCAGGGCCTGCATGACCTGCTTGGAGACCTCCGGAGGCTGCGTGGCCTCATTGAGATCCGAGCGGACGGTGATGACCGGCATGCGATCGCGGCGCTTGAGGATCGGCTCTTCCAGACGGATTTCCGAATGACCGATCTGGTCGAGGGGGATCGAACGTCCATCGCGCGTGGTGAGGGAGAAGTCCGCGAGACGCGCCGGATCGAGCCTCTCAGCCCCGGCGCTGCGCGCCACGATGGGAACGTTGCGGATGTCCTCACGGACCTGCGTGACGGGAATGCCGGTGAGAAGGAACTGGAGTTGCTGGCCCACCTCGGCCGGTGACAGGCCGATGAGGTTCAGCCGATCCTGATCCGGTACGAAGCGCAGCACGGGCGTACGATTGCCCCAGTCGCGGTTTGCCTCCCGCACGTCGGGCACGCTCCGCATGATTTCGAGCGCCTTGTCGGAAATGGCGTAGAGCTGTGCGGGATCGGGCCCGATGATCCGGAACTCGACCGGAAAGATCGAGGGAGGACCGAAGACGAACCGCGTGACGCGTACATAGGCCTCCGGCGCGAGCCCCTGCGCCACCGCCTGCCGAAGCCGGTGCTTCAGGCGCTCGCGCTCCTCGGCATCCGGTGTTAGCACAACGATCTTGGCGAAGGCGGGATCGGGCAGCTCGGGCGACAGCGCCAGGAAGAACCTCGGAGCGCCCTGGCCGACATAACTCGTCACGATCTTGGCCTCCGGCTGTTCACGCAGCCAATGTTCGAGCTTTTCGACGGCCGCGGTGGTGGTCTCGATGCTGGTGCCTTCCGGCAGGCGAACCTCCACCAGCACCTCGGGACGGTCGGATGTCGGGAAGAACTGCTGTTTGACGGCGCCCATGCCGGCACCAGCAAGCAGAAACGCAACGCCGACGATGGCGCAGGTCAGGAATTTATGGCGCACAGCGAAGATGATCAGCCTTCGCAGGCGCCGATAATTCGGCGAACCATAGATCGCATGATGACCGCCTTCGACCGGTTTGATCTCGGGCAGCATCTTGACGCCGAGATAGGGTGTAAAGGCCACCGCGACGACCCAGGAGACGATAAGGGCGAAGCCAACGACCCAGAAGATGTTGCCGGCGTATTCACCGGCCGTCGAAGGCGCGAAGCCGACCGGCAGGAAGCCGGCGATCGTCACGAGCGTGCCGGACAGCATCGGCGCCGCCGTGTGGCTCCAGGCATAGGCGGCCGCCTTGATGCGGTCCATGCCCTCTTCCATCTTCACCACCATCGCCTCGATGGCGATGATGGCGTCATCGACGAGAAGGCCGAGCGCCAGGATAAGGGCGCCAAGCGTGATGCGGTCGAAGAAGCGGCCGGTCTCGAGCATGATCAGGAAGACGACGGCAAGCGTCAGGGGTACGGCGGCCGCCACCACGATGCCGACGCGCCAGCCCAGGCTGACGAGACTCACGAGCAGCACCACGCCGAGCGCCATGGCGAACTTCATCATGAACTCGTCGACCGCCGAGCTGATATTGACGGCCTGATCGGTCACCTTGTCGAGCGTCATTCCGAGCGGCAGGGTCCGTGCGATCGCCGCCGTCCTCTCCTCCAGCGCCTTGCCGAGCGCCAAGCCGTTCCAGCCCTCCTGCATGACCGCCGCCAGCATGACGGCGGGTTCGCCCTGATGGCGGATGAGGTAGCCGGGCGGGTCCTCATAGCCGCGGCGAACCTCGGCCACGTCGGAAAGCTTCAGTGTTCGCCCCGCGGCGATGATCGGCGTATCGGCGATCGCCTGGACGCTGTCGTAAGCACCATCGATCCGGATGAAGACCTGCGGCCCGCGCGTGTCGATCGAGCCCGCCGGGGTGACGGTGTTCTGCCGCTGCAAGGCGGCGACAATATCTCGTGCCGACACGCCGAGGGTCGCCAGCCTGGCGTAGGAGAATTCGACGAATATCTGTTCGGGACGTTCACCGAGAATGTTGATCTTCTTGACACCGGGCACGTGCAGAAGGTCCTGGCGGATCACCTCGGCCTGCCTGGCCAGCTCGCGCATCGGCATGCCCCTGGCCTTGAGCGCGTAGAGGGCGAAGCTCACATCCGAATATTCGTCATTGACGAAGGGGCCGTAGACGCCGGAAGGCAGGTTGCGGGCTTCGTCGGCAAGCTTCTTGCGAGCCTGGTAGAACTCTTCCTGCACGGCGGATGGCGGTGTGCTGTCCTTCAGCGTGACCGTCATATACGCATAACCTGGCCGCGTGGTCGTCTCGACCCGATCATACCAGGTCAGTTCCTGAATCCGTTTCTCCAACGGCTCCGCGACGAGATCCTGCATTTCGCGCGCCGTCGCGCCCGGCCATGCCGTTGTGACCGTGAGCGTCTTGATGGTGAAGTTCGGGTCCTCCGCCCGTCCGAGCATGAGGAAGGCATAGGCGCCGCCGGCCACCAGCAACAGGATGAAGAACAGAGTGACCGCCCGCTCGCGGACGGCGATCGCGGAAAGATTGAGGCTCATCGGTCGCCCCCGCTTTGAGAAGCGATGCGGACGCGAACGCCCTCCTGCAGCAGATGGGCGCCGAGCGAAACGACAGGATCCCCTGAATTCAAGCCGGAGATCATGGCGGTTTCGCCGGTCACGCGCACAAGCTTGACGGGCCGGAAGTGCACGGTCGAAGCGGCATTGTCCAAGACCCAGACGCCGGTCTTCCTGCCATCATCGAGCACCGCACCAAGCGGCACCTCGACTTCCGGCTGGCTCGCCTGGTTCGCAAGCCGAATGGTTACCGTCGCGCCGAGCGGTGCCGCAGCGGCTTCGCCGTCGAGCACATAACGGGCCTCGTAGGTACGGGTCTGGGCATCGGCGGCATCCGACAACTGCCGCAGATGGGCGGCATAGCGCCGCCCATCGGCCCCATACAGGCCCGCCTCGGCCGCCGAGCCGATCGCCGGCCGGATTGTTTCAGGCAGCGCCACCACGGCTTCGCGAGGGCCGGCCTCCGCGATCCGAACCACCGGCTGGCCGGCAGAGACAACCTGCCCCGGCTCGCCGAGTGTTTCGACCACCATCCCGTCCGCATCCGCCACCAGAACGGAATAGGTCGCCTCGTTCTCTGCAACCTTCGCTTCTGCTTCTGCCGCGGCAAGCTGCGCCGTGGCCGTGTCCAACGCCGCCTTGGCCTGTTCGTAACGCTGCGGGGTCGCGGCCAGTCCGCTCTTGACAAGCGCTGCATACCGCTTCTCGTCCGCACTTGCCTGCACCAGGACCGCCCGTGCCGCCGCAACGGCGTTGCGCTTTGCTGTCAATGCAAGGCGCAGGTCCGTCTCGTCGATCCGCATCAGGGGCTGACCGGCCTTGACGTGTTGTCCGGCGTTTACCAGCCGTTCCAGGATTTTGCCGGCAACCCGAAAACCGAGATTGCTCTGCACCCTGGCGCCGACGAGACCGGTAAAGCTGCGCTCGTTGCCGGCCATGGCGCTTGCCGCCATCACCTTGACCAGAGGTGGCTCCTGCCTGGGATCGCTTTCGGCCGAAGCCTGGTGAGGGCGCGCGACAAGCACGACGAACCCGGCCGCGGCCAGTACTGCGATCAGCGCGCTTCCCCCCACCAGAATGGGTTTGAGTTTCATGTCCGTGCCCTCATCGAGAGATAGATTGCGTTCGACCTCTATAAGTGATATAGATTTCGAATGCAATCTAAATACGAGGATCAATGATGCGGGTCAGTCGCGTTCAAGCCGAGGAAAACCGCCAAGCCGTGATCAACGTGTCAGGCCGCCTCTTCCGCGAGCACGGTTTTGACGGCATCGGGCTTAAGGACTTGATGAAGGGTGCAGGGCTGACGCAAGGCGCCTTTTACAAGCAGTTCGCATCGAAGGAAGACTTGGCGGCGCAGGCGTCCAAACGGGCGATGGAGAGCGCCGCGCAAATATGGGCCGCCGCCATCGCAGAAAATCCTGATGACCCCCTGGGCACCGTGCTCCGCTTTTACCTCAGCATGGGACATCGCGAGGAGAGGATGGACGGCTGTCCGGTTGCGGCGCTGGGCTCGGATGCTGCCAGACAGAGCAGCACCGTGAAGGCGTCGTTCGAAACAGGGATCAGGGCCTATCTCGACACGCTCGCCACCATGATTCCCGCGCCGCAGGGCAAGGAAACCAAGGACAAGGCAATGGCCATTCTTTCCACGATGCTCGGCGCATTGACGCTGTCTCGCGTGGTCAACGACCCCGAACTGGCACAAGGCTTTCTGACCGCGGCTGAGCGTCAGATCCGTGAGACCGTCGCTAGAGTGAACAATGACGGTGAACGATGACGGAGACCGCTGTCGGCCACGGCGGCAGCAGGCTGACGGGCACGTCAGGGTCTCGATGAACTGCCGCGCAGGACCGTGCAACGGCCCTTACAACCTCAAGAAAGATACCATTACCATGACCACGACCAAACCCGGCATCGCCCTGGTGACTGGTGCATCCACCGGCATCGGGCGTGCAACAGCCAAAGCTCTGCAGCAGGCGGGCTTTCGCGTATTTGGAACCAGCCGTCGCCCCGGCGCCGAAAACGTGGACGGCATTACAATGCTGCCCTGTGACGTGACCGACGAGGAATCCGTCGCGGAACTGATCAACACGGTTCTAGGCGAGGCCGGCCGTATCGATTTGCTCGTCAACAATGCCGGCATTGGCCTGCTCGGCGCCGCGGAAGACTCTTCGACTGCGCAGGCGCAGGCCCTGTTTGACGTAAACGTCTTCGGTGTCTTGCGCGTGACCCACGCCGTGTTGCCCATCATGCGCCGGCAGGGAAGCGGCAGAATCGTTAATTTGAGCTCCGTTCTCGGCTTCATTCCTGCTCCCTATTCCGCGCTTTATGCATCGACCAAGCATGCCATCGAAGGCTATTCCGAATCGCTCGATCACGAGCTGCGCTCATTCGGAATTCGGGTCGTGTTGGTCGAGCCCGCCTATACGCGGACGTCGTTCGAGGAAAATCTCACAAGGCCGGATCGAGCGCTCGACATTTATGCCTCGGCACGGGCTGGCGTGGGCGAGGTCATGCGCAAGGCCATCGAAACAGGGGATGCCCCCGAAGTCGTCGCCAAGACGGTTGTGGAGGCCGCGACCGTCGCTGTGCCGAGAAGGCGCTATGCAGCGGGGAAAATGGCGCGCCGGATCAGTTTCTTGCGCCGTCTCGTTCCAGAATCCGCCTTTGACAAAGCCCTGCGAAAGCAGAACAAGCTGCCGGTCTGAACCGGTGCGTTGAGATGGACCGCTGTCATTCCGGCGCCCCCGAAAGCGGCGGGAAGGGAATTCTGGGCCAACGGCTGCGCTCGCAATGACGGTGCTTCATCGGTCAAGCATCAATACCGTTGGTATCACCTATTCTGTGGGGTGGTGTTAACCCGACGCCATTGCCTTGTCAGAATTTCGGCGGCCGCCTTTGGCGGAACGCGGCAAGGCCGGCCTGCAACTCGCTCGATTGCGCGGCGGCCATGCCGGCGAGGCAGTCGAAAACCCGCTCCGTCTCTTCCGTTTCGGCGGCATTCACCAGCATCTTCGCGATCTCGGTTGCCAGGGGCGCGCGCGAGCACACCTTTTCGGCAAGCACCGTCGCCCGGGCAAACCCCTGGCCGGTGTCCACCACCTCGTCCACGATGCCGAGTTCGCGCGCTTCCCCGGCGGTGAGAATCTCGCCGAAGATCGCCATGCGCCGGACGGCCTGGGCACCGAAGCGGCGTGTCGCGCGCTGCGTACCCGACCATCCCGGAATGATGCCGAGCCCGGTCTCCGGCTGCCCGATCTTGGCGTGAGCCTCCGCAATGCGATAGTCCGCGCAGGCGGCAAGCTCCAGGCCGCCACCCAAGGCATGGCCGTTCAGCACGGCGATGAGGGGCTGGCGCAGACGGGCTAGCGCATCGAAGGCGGCGTGCCCCTCGCGCACCCAGAACCGGCCGAAATCCTCCGGTGTCTCCCGGCTCCAGGCCTCGATGTCGCCGCCCGCCGAGAACGCCTTCGCCCCTGCTCCGGTCATGACAGCGACGCGGATGGCCGCATCGCGCTCGATGAGGGCGCACAGACGCTGGAGTTCCGCCACCATGGCAGCATCGAAGGCGTTGAGCTTGCCCTCGCGTTCGATGACAATGGTCGCAACCGGTCCCTCGACCCTCAGGCGGACGCCATCCTCGCCCATCACTCGGCCGCCTCTCTGGTGACCGCCGGCCGGCCGCGGCGATCGGGCAGGAAGAGGTCGGCCGGCATCGACAGGAGGGGCTCGGCAACGGCGAGCGGAAAGGCGGCCTGGTCGAGGATGTCGCGCTTGAGATCCACGCCGGGCGCAATCTCGGTGACGGTCAGCCGGCCTTCGATCAGCTTCAGCACGCAACGCTCGGTGACATAGGTCACGTCCTGGTTCTGCAGCGTGGCGCGCTTGCCGGAGAACGAGACCTGGTCGACCTCGGGCACGAGCTTGGCGACTTTGCCTTCCCTGTCGATCCTCAGCTTGCCATCGGCCACCGACAGTTTCGCACCGGCATTGAAATAGCCCGAGAACACGATCTTCCTGGCGCGGGCGGTGATGTCGACGAAACCTCCGGCGCCGGCCGTCACATGCGGGCGCACCGCCAGCTTGGAGACGTTGACGGAGCCATCCTGCCCGATCTGCAGGAAGGACAGGAGGGAGGCATCGAAGCCGCCGGCCTGGAAATAGGTGAACTGATGCGGCGAGGCGACGAACGCCTCGGCATTGGAGGAGCAGCCGAACTTGAAGTCGAGCAGCGGGATTCCCCCGACAGCCCCCTGCTCGATCACCCAGGTGATCTCGCCGTGCCTGCCTTCCTCCAGCAGGATGCGCGGGACATTCGCCGAAATGCCGAAGCCGATGTTCACGGCCCAGCCCCTCTCGAGCTCCATCGCCACGCGCCGGGCCATCACCTTGGCCGCGTCGAAGGCCGGGATCGTGAAGGTATCGAGGGGGCGGAACAGCTCGCCCGATATCGCGGGATCATAGGCCGTCGCCGTCGTCTGCAACTGGTCCGGCGCCTCGACGATGATGTCGACGAGGATGCCGGGCACTCGCACGTCATGCGGACGCAGCGTGCCCGCTTGGGCGATCCGCTTGACCTGCGCAATGACGGTACCGCCGGAATTGTGCGCAGCCAGCGCCAGTTCCATGGCGCCGAGATAGGCGCCTTCATGCTCGAAGGTCAGGTTGCCGCGCTCGTCCGCCGTCGAGGCCCGGATGATGGCGACATCCGGCGCGATCGCCGGGAAATAGAGCCACTCGTCGCCCTCGAACTGGACCCTGCGCACGATCGGCCGCGACCGGGCGCGATCGTTCATGGCGCAGCCATCGAGCGCCGGATCGACGAAGGTGTCGAGCCCGACCTTGGTCAGGACGCCAGGGCGCTTTCCGGCCGCCTCCCGGAGAATGTCGAACAGGATGCCGCTGGGCACGTTGTAGGCGCTGATCTTGTTCTCGCCGAGCATCTGCCAGATCAGCGGCGGTTCTGCCGAAGAGGGCCCGGATGGATAGGACCCGCCGATGACCGTATCGATGAGACCGTCCTGGGCCAGATGGTCGACGCCCTTGGTGCCGAACATGTCGCCCGCGGCAATCGGGTGGATCATGGTGAGCTGGCGGGGATGGCCCTCTTCGCGATAGCGCTCTCCCAGCGCCTGGAGAACCAGGTCGGGGCAGCAAAGCCCGCTGGAGGAATTCACGGCAACGACCGCCTTGTCGCCGATGCGCCGCACCGCCTCGAGCGCGCTCTTGATCTTGGACATCGTCTCCTCGCGAGGATTCTTGTAAGTAACTATATGGTTAGTACCTTATAGCGCTAGCGCCTTCAACTCCTTTTATCCGCCGGCCGAATTCGACGGCTTGCCGGCCGCCGGCACACGTTATATAAGTAACTAGATAGTGCGATAAAAAAGGAAACGACAAGGATGAGCATCTATTTCGCGCGGACGTTCCAGCGCTCGTTCGGCACCTACCCCCTGCGCGGCGACGCCTGCCGGCAGGCGATCGAGACGGCCTTGGCCACAGGATACCGCGCCTTCGATACCGCACAGATGTACGAGAACGAAGCCGAGGTCGGCGAAAGCCTGGCCAATGGCAGCGTGAAGCGGGACGAGCTTTGCATCACCACCAAGGTCAGCATCCACAATTTCTCCGATGAGCGCTTTCTCCCATCGGTCGAACAAAGCCTACGGGACCTTCGTGTCGACTTCGTCGACGTCCTGCTGCTGCACTGGGCGCCGGCCGACGGCAATATCGCCCCCTCGCTCGGGCTCCTGCAAAAGGCACGGGAACTAGGGCTCGCCCGCCACATCGGCGTCTCGAACTACACGGCGGGCATGATGCGGCAGGCCAGATCGATCGCCGACGCCCCCCTCGTCGCCAACCAGGTCGAGTTTCACCCCTTCCTCAATCAGGATATCCTGCTGGCCGCCGCCAACGAGACCGGCATCCCGCTCTCATCCTATTGCTCTGTCGCCCGAGGAAAGGTCTTCGAACAACCGCTCTTCGCCGAGATCGGCCAGGCCTATGGGAAGACGGCGGGGCAGATCGTCCTGCGCTGGATTCTCCAAAAAGGCGTGCCGCTGAACACGATGTCGACCAAGCCGGAGAACATCCGCTCGAACTTCGACATCATGGATTTCACCCTGTCGAGCATCGACATGGCGCGGATCGACGCGCAGACCCAGAAGAACCTGCGCATCGTCGGACGCGACCTCATCCCCTGGGCGCCGGAATGGGACTGAGGTGGCTGCCGGCTCTTCCTGGGAGCGCGGACGTCCTCGTCCGCACTTGGAAGCACTCCGCTTGCCGATAGAAGAGCGGACGAGGACGTCCGCACTCCCGGGAAACCCGTCTCTTACATATTCCCGCGGATCAGGTCCGTCGCCTTCTCGCCGACCATGATCGCCGCCGCATTGGTGTTCGAGCCGATGAGGCTGGGGAAGGTCGAGCTGTCGCAGATGCGGATGCGGTCGAGGCCCCGCACGCGCAGCTGCGGATCGACCACGGCCATGGCATCGATGCCCATCTTGCAGGTGCCGCTGGGGTGATAGGAGGTCCTGCCATAGCGGCGGGCATAGTCTGCGAACTGGGCATTGGTCCTGATATCGTCTTCCGGCAGGTGCAGGCGCTTGATGAACTTCTGCAGGGAAGGCTTGGCGAAGATCTCCCGGCTGATCCGCACGCCCTCGGCGGAAACGCGAACGTCATCGGGTTCCGCCAGGAAATTCGGGTCGACGATCGGATTGATGGCAGGATCCGACGACGCCAGCCGGACTGATCCGCGGCTCTTGGGGCGAAGGGTGTAGGAGTTCAGCGTGATGCCGGAGCCGGAGGGCACCGTGGGCACGCCGGCTTCGGCGCCCGCACCGGCCAGGAAGTGGAATTGCAGGTCCGGTATCGCGGAATCGGCATCGCCATACCAGAAGGCCCCGCCCTCGACGACGTTGGAGGTCACCGGCCCGGACTTGAAGAGCAGGTATTGGAGCCCAGCCCACAGCATCCAATGCCACTTGTTGTATTTGTCCAGGCTGGTCGGTCCCTTCAGCTCCGCCACGATATCGACGCCGAAATGGTCGTTGAGATTCTCGCCCACACCGGGCAGGTCCTCGACCACCTCGATTCCCAATTTCCTAAGATGATCGGCGGGACCGACGCCCGACAGCATCATGATCTTGGGCGATCCGATCGCCCCTGACGTAACGAGAACCTCGCTCTCCGCTCTGGCGGTGACGAGCTGACCATTCCTGACGAACTCGACGCCGATGGCGCGCGCCTTCTCGAACAGAATGCGCCGGACCAGACAGCCGGTCTCGACGGTGAGATTGGACCGCTTCGCCGCCGGCCTGAGATAGCCGACGGCGGCCGAGCAGCGCCGCCCATTGCGGATGGTGGTCTGGTAGATACCCGCGCCTTCCTGCGCCCTGCCGTTGAAGTCGGGATTATAGGGCATGCCGAATTCCTGGCAGGCCTGGACGAAGGCGCGCGACATCGGCTGGGGATCGGGCAGGTTGGAGACGCCCAGCGGCCCATCCGCCCCGTGCATCTCGCCCGATAGAATGGTGTTGCCCTCGGAGCGGATGAAATAGGGCAGCACCTCCTTGAAGGACCAGCCGGCGGCTCCCTCCTCGCCCGCCCAGCGGTCGAAATCGGCGGCATGGCCCCTGGTATAGATCTCCGCATTGATCGAGGAGCCGCCCCCGATCACCTTCGCCTGGGCATAGGGAATCTCCCGGCCGCAGGCATGGCGCTGGGGAGCCGTCTTGAGTCCCCAGGTCAGGGGGCCCGCCGTCATCTTGGCGAAGCCGACCGGCATGTGAATGTAGGGATTGCTGTCACGGCCGCCGGCCTCCAGCAGCAATACGCGCACGGCGGGGTTCTCGCTGAGGCGCGCGGCAAGCACGCAGCCCGCCGAGCCGCCGCCGACGATCACATAGTCGTAGCCGAGTTCCTTCATCAGCGCACCCAAGGCTCGCGCTTGCCAATCTCGATATGGACGGACTTGATCTGGGTATACTCCTCGATGCCGTAGGAGCCAGCTTCGCGTCCCCAGCCCGACTGCTTGAACCCGCCCAGCGGAAGTTCCGGGCCGCCGGCCAGCGTGGTGTTGACCCAGAAACGGCCGGCGCGAACACGGCGCGTGACGTTCAGGGCCTTGTCGATATTCTTGGTCCACACGCTCGCGGCCAGGCCATAGACGGTGTCGTTGGCCATGGCGATCGCTTCGGCCTCGCTGTCGAAGGGCATGACCGCCAGCACGGGACCGAAAATCTCCTCGCGGGCGATCGCCATCGCGCCGGTGACGTCTGCGAACAGAGTGGGTGCGATATACTGGCCGCGGCCGAAGTCGAGCGCTCCCCCGCCGCAGACCAGCCGCGCCCCCTCCTCCCTGCCCTTCGCGATATAGTCCAGAATGGTCCTGTTCTGGGCCGTCGTCGTGATGGCACCGATCTGCGTGGCCGGATCGAGCGGATCGCCGATCCTGACCTTGGCCAGCTTGGCGGCAACCAGCTTTTCGAACTCGCTCGCCACCGAGCGTTCTACGATCAGGCGGCTGCCGCTCACGCAGCATTGGCCGGTGTTGAACCCGATGCCGAACGCCACACCATCCGCGGCATCCTCCAGATCAGCATCCGCGAAGACGATCTGCGGATTCTTGCCCCCGAGTTCCAGGCCGAGTTTCTTGAAATTGCCGCCGGCTGCCTCGACGCAGCGCCTCCCCACCGCGGTCGAGCCGGTGAAGGACACCATGTCGATATCCAGATGTTCGGTCATGGCCTGGCCGATGACGCTGCCCGAACCGGTGACGACATTGTAGCAGCCATCGGGGAGCCCCGCTTCCGACAGGATCTCGGCCAGCATGAGAGTCGTGGCAGACGTCACCTCGGAAGGCTTTGCGACGATGGTGCAGCCGGCAGCGAGGATATAGGGCACCCTCTCGCAGAGGATCAGGAAAGGAAAGTTCCACGGCGTGATCAGCCCGACCACGCCGATCGGCTCCCGGGTGACCAGGCCGAACATGCCATCCCCCAGATTGTTGAAGGCATCGCCATGCAGCGTCCTGGCCAGGCCGGCGGCATATTCGAACATGCCGGCGCAGCCATCCACTTCCGCCCGCGCCTGGCTGATGGGTTTGCCGTTCTCCAGGGTCTCCCAATAGGCCAGTTCCCCGGCGCGGCTGCGCAGGATCTGCGCCGCGCGCAGCAGGACATCCGCACGCTCGACGGCCGGGATCCTCGACCAGCGCCCGTCCTCGAAAGCGCGACGCGCCGCCTTCACGGCAAGGTCGAGGTCTTCCCTGGTGCATTTTGGAATGCGCGTCACCGGCACGTCATGGCCCGGGCTGCGGCGCTCGAAATAAGCTCGTTCTCCGGCCTCCATCCGCTTTCCGTCGACAAAAAAGCCAAACGTCCGGGGCGTGTCGGGAAGCGACTGTCTGGCGACGACCTGATCCATGTCGTGAATCCTCTCGAGTGATGAGCAATCGTGTGAGTGCGCCGGGGCGCAAGTTATTTCGTCGGTGCGGCGCGAACGATCGGCGCCGTCATGCGGTCGTGTCGATCTGCGTTTTCAGGACGGCCGGACGGTCCTGAATCGTCTCGAATGCCGATTGAATCGCGCTCAGCGGTACGACCGAGCCAATGAAGGGCTCGACCTGGAAACGCCCATGGCTCAGCAGCGTCAGGGCATCGTGCATGTCCTGGCCGATGCCGGCCACCGAGCCCTTGACCGAGTTTTCCCGCAGGACCGTTTCGAGCAAGGGAAGCGGCACGCTGTCATTGGGTCCCGTGATGCCGAAGGCGGCGACATGGCCGCCAGGGCGGATGAGCCTGAAAGCCTCGGCATAGAGAGCGGTGGCACCAACGCTTTCGATCACCACGTCCGCTCCGCGCCCCTGCGTCATCTCGGCGACGAGCCTGCGGGCCTGCCTGGGGTCGGTGGCGACGAGATCGGCGCCGGCCTTTTCGGCGAGCGCCGCGCGAGGTTGCGAGGGCTCCACGGCAATGATCGGAGCGGCGCCGACGAGACGCATCATCTGGATGTGCAGGTTGCCGATCGGCCCGGCGCCGAGCACGACGACCGACATGCCGAAACCGATGCCGGATTTGCGCGCTGCCCTGACGACACAGGCAACCGGCTCCGTCAGCGCCAGCAGCTCAGGGCTGGCCTCGCCGGGCGCCGGAATGACCAGCCGCGCGGGGACCGCGACGAACTCGGCAAAACCGCCATCACGATGGATCCCGATCTGGCTGACCGCCTGGCAGTTGAGCACCTCGCCGCGGCGGCAGAAGTAGCAATGTCCGCAGCCGATATTGACATCCGCGACGACGCGCTGCCCGACCTGCAGGCCCTCGACCCTGTCCCCCACGCGGCTCACCGTGCCGGTGAACTCATGCCCCGGAATGAAAGGCAGGGTGTCGGCAGCGTAGTGGCCCTTGAAGATGTGGATGTCGGTGCCGCAGATGCCGCAGCGCTCGACCCTGATGAGAGCATCATCCGGGCCGATAGAGGGGATGGGAACCTCCCGGACTTCGAATGCCCCGGGGCGGGTGAGCACGGCGGCTCGCATGGTTTCCATGTCGCTCTCCCCTACTTCACGATCCGCATCTTCGAGCGGTCGATGGTGAGGGCGATCGCGACGATCAGCACGATCCCGAAGAAAATCTGCTGCCCCGTCGCGGGGATGTTGAGATAGAGCATGCTCGCGCGCACGACCGCGACGATCATCGCGCCGATGAGCGTGTTGACGACACCGCCGACGCCACCCGTGAGCGGGGTGCCGCCGACCAGCACCGCGACGATGGCCGGCAGGAGGAAGCCCTCGGCCAGGGTCGGCGAGCCGCCCGACAACTTGACCGAGAACATCAGCCCCGCGATCGCCGCAAACAGCCCCGAAAGGGCGAAGGCCAGGACCTTGTAGCGCTCGACGCGGATGCCCGATGCCACGGCGGCAAGCTCGCCGGCCCCCACGGCCTTCAGCGTACGCCCGGCGGTTGTCCGGCTTTGAATGAACCAGGCAATCGCAAGCAGCCCCAGGGAAACGACGAGTTCGTGGGGAATTCCGGCGGTTCTGCCGAACATCCATCCGAACGCCTGGTCCCTTGCAGCCACATCCATGTGCAAGGCGCGCTGGCCCGAAGCGAACTGGCCGACCGAAAGGGCAAGGCCGCCGACCGCCAAAGTGGCGATGAAGGAGGGTACCTTGAGCCTCGTCGTCACCAGACCGGAAACGGCGCCGAACAGCAGACCGACCACTGCGATCAGGAGCGCGCTGAAGACGCCGAGATAAGGCAGCGACAAGGTGGCGAGCACCGTGGTCATGTTCGCCACGGATTGGGCCGAAAGATCGATGCCGCCGATATAGATGGCGAGCGTCATGCCGAGCGCCATGATGAACAGGGGCGCAATGTCGGCGCCCAGTTCCATCAGGTTCTGCGGCCTGAGGAAGGTGGGGTCCATGGCCCCGACGAGCAGGATCAGCACGACGAGCGTGATCCACGGGAAGTGGCGTTTCAGCTGGTGGAGGCTCATCACCCTGGCACTCACGTCATGTGATGAAGCAGGTCGTAGAGGGAGGGCTTTGCGCCTGGCTGACAGTTGAACCATTTTTGGATCTCGCCATCCTTGACAACGGCTATGGTGTGACTGAGGCCGATGGCCTCTTCGAGCGTATCGGCGATGAGCACGATGCCCACCCCGTCGGCCGACATCTCACGGATCATTTCGTAGACGTCCTCCTTGGCGCCGATGTCGAGGCCGCGCGTGGGATGGTCGAGGAGGATGATGGTCGAGCCGCCGCTGCGCCATTTTGCGAGCACGACCTTCTGCTGATTGCCGCCAGAGAGGTTTCCGCAATCGGCATTCTCCGAGGAGGCCTTGATCGACAGACGCTTGATCCAGTCGCGGGCGAGCTTGCGCTCGGAGCCGATGTCCAGAACGCCGGCCCGGGCATAGTTGCCGAGCTGCGAGAGCGTCATGTTCTCGAAGACGTTCATGCCGCCCACGATGCCTTCGATCTTGCGCTCCCTGGGAACATAGCCGATGCCGCGGGCGACGCCTTGGGAAGGACCGAAATCGTGCACCGGGCTGCCATGGAGCGACAGGGTGCCCGATTGCATCCTCTCGAGCCCGAAGATCGTGCGCAGGATCGCCTCACTTCCGCACCCTTCGACCCCGACGAGCGCCAGGACCTCGCCGGCATGCAGTTTGACGGAAATATCCTTGTAATGGCCGGGCAGGCTGATCCGGTCCGCCTGCAGGAGCAGCCTCTGGACATCGTAGGGGCGCTGCTTTTCTTCCCGGTAATATTCCTGGTTGATGTCGCGGCCGACCATGCGCTGCTGGATGCTCTCGGCCTTGGCCTCGGCGCCCTTGACGACATCGACCACCGCGCCGTCCTTCAAGACATAGATGCGATCGGACAGTTCGATGACCTCGTCGAGGCGATGCGAGACGAAGATGAAGGAGGCCCGCTTGCGCAGGTCCCGCACCAGGCTGAACAGAAGCCCGATCTCCTCCTTCGAAAGCACCGAGGTCGGCTCGTCGAGGAGGATCACCAAATGGCCATGCACGCGTTCCTCGAGCGTCAGCACCTTCGCCAGTTCGACGAGCTGGCGCTGGGCGAAGGAGAGCTTCGAAGTGACCGTCCGGGGGTCGATCTGCAGCTTGACCTTCCTTAGCTGCTCGCCCGCCGCCTTCGCCATGCGCTTCCAGTCGATCTTGCCGAAACGGGCGAACTGCTTCTCGAAGCCGAGGAAGATGTTCTCCATCACGGTCAGGTTGGGAATGAGCGACTGCTCCTGGAAAACCATGCCGACACCGCGATCCATGGCCTCGCGCGGGTTCTGGAAACGGACCGCCTTGCCGTCGACGAGAACCTCGCCGCCGTCATGCTGGACGGCACCGTAGATCACCTTCATCAGCGTGGACTTGCCGGCACCGTTCTCCCCGACGAGCCCGACGATCTCGCCGCGGTCGATCTGGAAATTGATGCCCTTCAGCGCATGGACGCCGGGGAAGCGTTTTTCGACGTTTCGAAGTTCGAACATGGCGCGCCTATTTCACGAAGGCCAGCGATCGACGATCGGTGGACAGATAGACTGCGGTGATGACCAGGAGGCCGAGGACGCCGTCCTGGACGTAGCTCGGCAGGCCGATCACCACCATGCCATTGCCGATGACGTTGACGATCAGCACGCCGACCAGCGTGTTCCAGACGCCGCCGGCGCCGCCCCACAGCGCAGTGCCGCCGACGACGACCGACGTGATCGAGACGAACATGAAGTTGCGGCCGGTCACGGTTTCGGCGATGCCGATCTGGGCGACGGCGAGAATTGCGCCGAGGGCATAGAAGACGCCGGCGATCATGAAGCAGATGACCCGCACCCTGGAGACGTTGAGCCCCGATGCGTGGGCAAGGTCCTCGCCGCCGCCGACGGCATAGAAGTTTCGCCCGATGGTGGTCTGCGTCTGGATGAACCAGCCGGCGACCAAGGCCGCGAGCGCCACATAGGCCATCAGCGGAAAACCCCCGAGCCGATAGGTGAGCAGCGAACGGAAAAGAGGATCCTCGACCAGGATGCGGTCACCCCCTGTGATCAGCAGCGAAAGGCCGATGCCGACGAACCCCATGGACAGGCTGGCCATGAAGGAGGGAATCTTCAGGCGGACATGGATGAGGCCGGTCACGGCGCCGAAGATCGCCCCGACCGCCATGGCGCCCGGAATCGCCAGCCAGCCCCAGCCCGCGAGGGAGCCGCCCAACGCGCCGAACAGCGTGGCGAACAGAACCGCGCACACGGCAACCGAGCCTTCCATCGACAGATCGATCGAGCCCATCAGGATGACGAACGTCACCCCCACCGCAACCATCAGCGCCGGCGTCGACGAAATCGCGATGCGGGCGAAATTGCGCACCGAGAGGAAGTTGGGATTGACGAAGGAGAAGAACAATACCAGCGCCAGGAGCACCAAGACCGGCGCCCATTTCTGAATATTGTCCTTGGTGAGCAGGCTATCCATGTCGCGCTCTTGCATCAGAGGGAATGGGACGCAGGCCCACGCCCTCCCCATGGCGTTTTGCGGTTTGGCGGGATCACCAAGAAACGCAAAGACGCGTCGAAACAGGGAACCAGAGCAAACAAGCGCTCATGCTTGAACGCGCTTTGCTCTGGAGGGCGGCGTGCGGCCGATGCGGAGGGAAAGGATCAGGACTTGTACTGAATCTGTCCCTTGCTCGGGCCCCAGAAGTCCTTCCAGTCATATTTGGGATTGGTGTCGAGATATTTAGCCTTGAATTCCAGGGCGTCCTTAGGCGTGACCAGGATCGTCGGCCCGTAGAATTCACGGTGCTCCTTGGGTTCGTTCGAGGGCTTGAACGCCCCCGTCGCGGCATAATAGGCGAGCGCCGCACTGATGCCGCCGCCCCAATAGGGATTGGTGAAGACCGTCGCCAGGATCTGGCCCTTGGCAACGAGTTCCACGGCCTGCTGGTTGCCGTCATAGGAGACGACGGGCATCCCTTCGATGCCTTCGGCGCGCAGCGCCTCGAGCACGCCATAGGCGATCGTGTCATTGGCGCAGTGAACGCCCTTGATCTCGTCGCCATAGCGCGTGATGAAGCCGGCCATGACCTGGTTTGCCTTCTGGGTATCCCAGTCGGCCGGCTGCGCGTCGAGCAACTGGACGTCAGGATAATCCTTGAGTGCTTTCTTGAGCCCGTTGAGGCGCTCGATGGCGGGATTGTTGGAGGCGATCCCGCCCAGGTGAACCACGCCGCCCTTCTTGCCCATGGCGTCCATGAGGATGCGGGCCGTCTGCTCGGCCGGCCCTTCGTCGGACCAGGTCATGTGGGAGACGTAGTGGTCGCCGAAATCCCAGGGATGCAGGTCGTCGGTCTTGTTCCAGATGGTCGAGACATAGGCGCCTGCAGCGGCAACGGCCTCCACCACGGGGCGGCAGTTCGGCGCATCGTTGGCATCGATCGCCAGCGCGACCTTGCTGCCGTTCTTGCCGAGCAGCGCCTTGACGTCCGCCAGCGACTTTTCGCTGGAGCCCTCGTTGATGAGATTGACCAAGGCGGTCTTGGGCAGCCCCAGGCTTTCGACGAAGGCCTCACCGCCCGAGACGATGTAGTTCCAGTAGGGATTGGTCCTGTCGCGATAGCTCCAGGCTATCGTCGGATTGGCGGCCGCCGCCCGCACGGCATTCGGCCCCAGCGCGCCGAGTGCCGCCAGGCCTCCCAGGCCATAGGCCGATGCCAGCAGCAGATTGCGGCGATTGACCGTCTCCTGCTCGATGAATTTCTTGATGAACGACATGTCTTCCTCCCTGCGGACCTGCGCATCGCGCCGCGCTTCTGAGCGTCACTGGACGCCGCCGCGTTCCCGATATTGCACTATCTAGTTACTTCGTTATCGATGACGTGTCAACGCCGCCTGACGCGGGAAGCCAGCCTGAAGTCCTTGCAGCAAGGGAGAGTGGGAAAGTGCATGCGGCACTGGCGCCGCGCCAAAGTAACCAGTAAGTTACCAAAATTCTGGAGCGAATCCGGCGAGCAGCCGACAAAATGCAACTGGAAAGAGGCGCGTTACCCCGAATAGGATTACGGATGGCGGCGCGTCAGACCACGCCCAATGAGGTAGGAATGCTCACCAAGCCCCCCAAGCGCCCTCGGATCAGAGACGCCGAAGCCACCCAGGCGAGAATCCTGGCCGCCGCGAAAAAGGAATTTTCGAAGAACGGACTTGGCGGCGCAAGGGTCGACATCATCGCCGAACGCGCCAAGGCCAATAAGCGCATGATCTATCATTACTTCCAGAGCAAGGAAGATTTGTTCCAGCGCGTCCTGGAAGATGCCTATTCCGACATACGGACGGCGGAGCAAAAACTCGACCTGGAACAACTTCCTCCCAGGGAGGCGCTCGAGCGCCTGGTGCGATTTACCTGGAATTATTACCTCAAGAACCCCGAATTCCTGACGCTGGTCAACAGCGCCAATCTGCACAAGGCCAAGCACATAAAGAAATCCGAGGTCGTCCGGCAGGTCAGCACGCGCTTCGTCGACATGGTCGGCAAGTTGCTCGATCGTGGCGTCGCGACCGGCGAATTCCGATCGGGCATCGATCCCGTTCAACTGAACATAACGATTGCGGCGATCGGATATTATTATTTCACCAACCGCTATACCGGTTCGATTGTCTTTCAGCGCGACCTGATGACCCCGGAAGCCCTCGAAGAGCGGATCCGTTTCAACGTCGATACCATTATGCGGCTCGTCCAGGCCTGACGCCTGAACCCGTCACCGACGAACCAGACCGCCGGCGGAGGCCGGTACTTGATGCGTCGAAGCCCTGCCGTCAGAACGGCAGGCGTGCATTGTCCTTGACCTGCTTCATGACGAAGAAGGTGCGTGTCTGCCTGACGCCCGGCAATGCGATCAGTTTTTGCCCGTGCAGCTTGTTGAAATCCGCCATGTCGCGGACACGGATTTTCAGCAGATAATCGAAATCGCCTGCAACCAGGTTGCAGTCCAGAACCTCCTTGAGCTTGAGAACCGCGCCCTCGAAGGCCGCAAAGCTCTCGGGCGTCGAACGGTCGAGCACCACACCGACCATTACGAGAGCGCCGAGAGCCACGGAGGTGGGAGCGACCTCCGCACGAACACCGGTGATGAAACCTTCGTCGAACAGGCGTTGCGTGCGCCTGTGGCAGGTGGCCGGGCTGACATTCACCCGCGCGGCGAGTTCGGCATTGCTCAGCCGGCCGTCGGCATGGAGGGCCCGCAAGATGTTGATATCGATGCGATCGAGATCGGAGATGGAAGGTTCTTTCATTTTATCCCTTCTCGATGGAGCAAATGGCATCCAAGCAGGAACTCGGTTCGATCTTTCGTAAAAGATGAAGGCCAAATTCGAAAGCACCCTCCAGGGCTTTTCGACTAGGCTCCGTTCCGTCTCATGGAGCCCGTTCAATGTCCCTTCTCGAAAAATTCGAGCGTTATCCGCTCACCTTCGGTCCAACCCCGATCGAGCACCTGCCGCGTCTCACCCAGGCCCTTGGCGGCAAGGTCCAGATCTATGCCAAGCGCGATGACTGCAACTCCGGCCTTGCCATGGGCGGCAACAAGCTCAGGAAGCTCGAATATATCGTGCCGGACGCCATCGCCTCGGGTGCCGATACGCTGGTGTCGATCGGCGGCGTTCAGTCCAACCACACCCGCATGGTGGCCGCGACAGCGGCCAAGATCGGCATGAAATGCGTCGTCATCCAGGAAAAATGGGTGCCGCATTACGACGCCGTCTATGACCGCGTCGGCAACATCCTGATGACCCGGCTGATGGGCGCGGATTCCCGGCTCGTCGACGAAGGCTTCGACATCGGCATCCGCAAGAGCTGGCAGGATGCGATCCAGTCGGTCGAGGCGGCCGGCGGCAAGCCCTATCCGATCCCTGCCGGCGCGTCGGTGCACAAGTTCGGCGCCTTGGGCTATGTCGGCTTTGCCGAGGAGGTCGCCAAGCAGGAGGCCGAGCTGGGATTCAGCTTCGACTATGTCGTGGTCTGCGTCGTCACCGGCTCGACCCAGGGCGGCATGATCGTCGGCTTTGCTGCGCAGGGGCGCGCGGATCGGGTGATCGGCATCGATGCCTCGGGCACTCTCGAGCAAACGCGGGCACAGGTGCGCTCCATCGTCGACAATACCGCGGAACTGGTCGGCCTCGGCCGCAAGATCGGCGAGCACGAGATCGTCATCAACCCGGACTATGCCTATCCGGCCTATGGGGTGCCGTCGGACGAAACCAACGAGGCAATCCGCCTCGCCGCCCGCACCGAGGCGATGATCACCGACCCGGTCTATGAGGGCAAGTCGATGCAGGGACTGATCGACCTGACGCGCAAGGGCTTCTTCCCCGAAGGCTCGCGCGTGCTCTATGCCCATCTCGGCGGTGCGCCTGCCTTGAACGGCTACAGCTACTACTATCGCGAAGGCTGACGTGGGCCGCCCTTTCCGGGGCTCCCGCCAGCCCGTAATTTGGAAGCACGGGGCGGTGGCACCGCGCACCCTTTCACGGCCATGGCGCAGGATAGCGGGATCACCGCCCTGACGGGTTCAGGGTTCCACCGGCATCATGGCAGGCTGTAGGCGATCAGATAGTCTCCCATCGTGGTGCCGAACGAGCCGTGACCGCCGGCCATGGTGACGACATATTGCTTGCCGCCGATCTCATAGCTCATCGGCGTGGACTGCCCGCCGGCCGGCAGGCGGTCCTCCCAGAGCTGGCTGCCGGTGGTGACGTCATAGGCGCGGATATAATTGTCCATCGTATAGGTCATGAAGGCCACGCCGCCGCCCGTGACGATGGGGCCGCCGAGCCCCGGCATGCCGATCTTCAGGGGCAGCGGAATCGGCGAGACGTCGCGGATGGTGCCGTTGCGGTGCATCCACGTGATCTTGTTGGTCTTCAGGTCGATACCGGCGATGAAGCCCCAGGACGGCTGCTTGCAGGGAAAGCCGATGGGCGACAGCAAGGGATTGATCGTCACGCCGAAGGGCACCCCGAACTGCGGCTGCACGCCCTGCTCCGTTCCCGAGGGCAGGCTGGCATCCGGCGCCGCCGGGTTGTTCGGTCCCCGCGGGATCAGCTTGGACACGAAAGGCAGGTAGATCGGGTTGGCGATCGCGACCTGGCGTACCGGATCGACGGCGATGCCGCCCCATTCGAAGGTGCCCAGATTGCCGGGAAAGACCAGCGTGCCCTGCAGCGAAGGCGGCGTGAAGGTCCCTTCATAGCGCAGCCGGTTGAAGATGATCCGGCAGGCGAGCTGGTCGAACATGGTCGCGCCCCACATGTCCGCATCGGTCAGCTTCTTTTCGGGACGGAAGGTGAGCTCGGAGAAGGGTTGCGTCGGCGAGACCCAGTCGCCCGGGGCGGCACCCTGCGGTACCGGCTTTTCGGGGGCCGGGACGATCGGCTTGCCGTCCCGCCTGTCGAGCACGAAGATATTGCCGGTCTTGGTCGGCGCGTAGAGGGCGGGCACCGTGCTGCCATCGGGCCTGGCGAGGTCGACGAGGCTTGGTTGGGCCGGCACGTCCATGTCCCACAGATCGTGGTGGACCGTCTGGTAGGACCAGGCGAGCTTGCCGGTATCGGCGTTGAGCGCGACGATGGAGGAGGCGTAGCGCTCGCTCGCCGGTGTCCGATTGCCGCCCCAGATGTCCGGCGTCTGCACGCCGGTCGGGATATAGACCAGGTTCAGCTTGGGATCGTAGGACGACACGATCCAGGAATTAGGCGAGGCGTCGACGAATTTATGCGTCGCCGACGGCATCTGGTTTGGATCGTCATTGCCGGCATCGAAGGCCCAGACCAGCTTGCCGGTATGCACGTCGAAGCCGCGGAACACGCCTGATGGCACGGTAGCGGAGTAATTGTCGATCACCGAACCCGTGACCATCACGATCTTGTCGGTCACCACGGGCGGCGAGGTCACATAGTAGAAACCACGCTGGGTGACGCCCATGCCTTCCATCAGGTCAATCGAACCGTTCTTGCCGAATTGTGCGCAGGGCGTGCCCGTCTGGGCGTCGACCGCCAACAGCCTTCCGTCATTGGTCGGCAGGAAGATGCGCGTCGGACATTCCGCCGGCGGGGGATTGCCGTCGGAGGTGCGGGCATCGGCCTTGGTCTCGAAATAGGAGACCCCGCGGCAGGTCATGTGCTGGTAGGTCTTGTCATAGGCGATCTTGGGATCGAACTTCCATTTCTGCTTGCCGGTGGCCGCGTCGAGCGCGAACAGGATCTGATGGGGCGAGCACAGATAGAGCGTGTCCTTGACCTTGATCGGCGTGACCTGATTGGTCAGCTCGACGGGATCGTTCGGCCCCTTGAGATCGCCGGTGCGAAAGGTCCAGGCCACTTTCAGCTGCGAGACGTTTTGCGGGGTGATCTGGGCCAGCGGTGAATAGCGATTGCCGAACTGGGTTCGGCCATAGGCCGGCCAGTCGCCCTCGGGCAGGTTGGTGGCGTCGGCTGCGACCGGGGCGGGTGAAGCGGCCGGCGGCAGATTGCCGGCAAGGCTCTGGGGATCCTGCGTGAGCGAATAGCCGAGGACACCGGCGCAGGCGAGCAGCGCGACGATGAGCGGCATGCGAGCCGCCAGGCTCAGCTCGCCGGTCGCCGGCGAGCGCAGGGGGCGGGTGACGAAGGGCAGAAGCAGCCACAGGCCGAGCGGGGCGAGGATGTCGCCCCTCGGCGCCAGCAGCCAGAAATCGAAGCCGGATTCCCATACCGCCCAGATGAGCGTGCCGAGCAGAAGCACGGCATAGACGACGAGCGCGGAGGAATGTCGCCGGGCGAGCAGAAAGGCCGTCACCAGCATCAAAAGGCCGGCGACGACATAGTAGGGGGAGCCGCCCAGCAGCAGCAGCCAGATTCCTCCACCGCCGAGGGCCAAACCGATTATCGCAAAGACAATCCAAGTAATGGTAAGAAAAAGGCTACGACTCTGGTGCATTGCGCTATCCAGTCTGGTGAAAGATGTCGTATCCCCCTACGAAGGACTAGCATGGCCCGAACGGGCGAGGCAACAGCCCGCGGCGCGGGTATTGTTCAGTCACATTGACAATTGGGTACGGCAGCTCCCAACTCGAAGGTGCGGGGCAACCGCACCGCGCCGCTCATCTATGGCCGTGGCGCTCGGCTTTTCGCCGGGCCTTCAACGGACAGCAACAGCTCCTGCCAGCCGTGCAGGCTGGAAAGCCGGTCGAGCCCACTATCGATCAGGGCACGCGCGTTGCGGCCCTTCTCCGCCAAGAGGTCGGGCCGGCTGCGCCATTCACGGACGATCGTGGCAAAGCCCACGCTGTCTCCGGGAGCGACGACAGCCCCGCAATCGGACCGGCGGATCAGGCTCGATATCTCACCGTCCCGCGCCATGACCGCAATCATCGGCTTGCCGGCCGCGGCGATACCGTAGAACTTGCTCGGCACGATCAGGCCTTCCAGGCGGGGATTGAGCGAGAGCCAGTGAATATCCGGCACCGTCAGGGACTGCGGCAATGTGCCGGCGTCCTGATAGGGTCGGAACCGGAACATCGTCTCCAGCCCCTGGTCGGCGACGGCCCGCTTGAGACAGGGAATCAGATAACCGTTCCCGATGAACAGGAACGCGATGCCGGGCTCGTCCCGGAGCAGGCGGGCGGCGCCAATGAGCGTGTCGATCTCATGCGCCCGGCCCAGATTGCCCGAATAGCCGATCACGAACTTGTCCTGCAGCCCCCAGTCACGGCGCAGGCGGTTGGGTTCGGTGTCGGCCGGTTGGATGCGCCGGTCATCGCACCAGTTGCAGATCGTGGCGATCCTGGAGGCCGGCACGCCGAATCCCGCGACCTTCGTCTTCATCCCGTCGCCGACCGCCACATTCATGACGGCATGGCGGAGACTGGCGTTCCGCAGGCTGCGCAGAACGCCCCCGAGCAGGCCCCTGCCCGCCTTTACGCCAAGCTCTGCCGCAACCTCCGGATAGATGTCCTGCAGCCAGTTGACCTGCCTGAGACGCCTCGCCAGGACGACCGGCAGCAGGGAAACGCTCAGCAGCGGCGGATCGGTCTTGACCACGACGAGATCGCCGGCCCGCGCGCGCCGCCAGACCTCGAAGGCCAGGGCCGCGTGCATGGCGAGCGCAGCCGCAGCGCGCCGCAGCAGCGACGGGCCGGCCTCCACCAGGGGACCGACGCGGTGGATCGAAACGCCGGGCAGGACCGCCTCGGGGTCCAGCCTGCGGGTGGGATCGTCATAACGGCCAGCACCGGTGATGGCGACGACCTCCCAGCCCTGCCCGGCCAGGAAGGCGGCCAGATCCGACGCGATCTGGCTGGTCGCGGACGTATCGGGGTGGAAATAGCGATTGACCAGGAGGACGCGGCGCTGTTTCGAAGCCATGCGGGAGCGCTGCCGTTCCGATCAACGTCGGTAATTCGGGGGAGTGTGTTGCTCCGCCAAGCTCCGCGCCAGAGCCTTTCTGCCCCTGCGCGCGGCCATGGCGCGGCGGAGCGCGGCGCTTCCTCTGCGCTCGCCGCCAAACACGAACATCACGGTCATGACGGTGATCTTGAGGTCCAGGGCAAGGGATGCGTTGTCGATGTAATATTCGTCGAGAGCATCCTTCTCCTCGCGGGTAACGAGATTGCCGCCATTGACCTGGGCCCAGCCGCTGATGCCGGGCCGCACGGCCAGGCGGAGCCCGGGATTGGCCGGCTGGTCTGCCGGCAGGAGCGGACGCGGACCGATCAAGGACATCTCGCCCGTCAGGACATTCAGCAATTGCGGGATCTCGTCGAGCCTCATCTTGCGGATGAACCGCCCGATCGGCGACAGACGCTCGGGCCCGGGAACGACGTGCCCGTTGGCGTCGTAGGGCGCGTGATAGGTCCGGAACTTGTAGATGAAGAAATGCCGCCCGCCCCGTCCCATCCGCTGCTGCCAGAAATGCAGGGGGCGCCCCACGTCGAAGAGCACGAGAAGTGCCACCAGCAGCCAGACGGGCGCCAGCAGAACCATGAGAACGATCGAGGCCAGGATGTCGATGCAGCGCTTCACGCCGAAATAGCGTCGCAACGCGGCCGCGGGTTGCGCCTGCTCATCCCGGGCTGCCCCCATCGGCAGGGCCTGTGCCCCTGCCAGGCCCTTGGGCATGAGTTCGAGCGCCTGCGCGACGCTCTTGAGCGCGATGCCTCGGCGATGACATTCTTCCGTGACGAACCGGAGGCTGGCGCACTCCAGCTGGCCGGGCTCCATGGACAGCCACACCGCATCGATGGTCACGCCGTGCAGAGCGTATTCATCGATGATCCGCCCGAGATCGCCCACGCGCCCGGCCACGCGGACACCATTGAGCGACCGCCCTGTCGCGGCCGGCCCCTCGTCGAGGACCGACACGATCTGCGTGGTGACCGGTGATTGACTTTCGATCAGCTTGATCACCAGCAAGGCGAACTGGTCCGTGCCGATGAGGATGACCTTGCGAAGATCGGTGATGTTGCGTTTGGCACTGACCCTGGCGCGCTCGTGGGACACCAGCCTCGAGAAGGCCCGCCCTCCCACCAGGCCCGCTCCCAGGACAAGCGAGTAGATGATCGGGGTCGAGCGCGGTATGCCATCGAGCCGCGTGAGCACGAAGAGCACCAGGCCGCTGGCGCCGATCGTCAACGCTATCACCGCGCCGATCGCGTAGAGATCGGGAACCGAAAAAGTGTTCTGGATGGCGTCCGCGGCACGGCAGATGAGCAGGGCCGGGACTGCGAATGCGATCGTAACGAAAACGAACAGATACGGGCCCGGCAGATCGAAGGGCATGTTCGGCCAGGCGAGAAGGTCAATATCCCGCAATGCCAGCGTCAATATCGGCGCAGCGATCACCCACATCACGTCAAAAAACGATAGGCGTAACTTACGTGGACTGTATGACGTAGGGATACGAGATCGCATTCAACGTTCCTTGCAGACCGGCAATAGATATGACCGCAACGAAGCCATGCCGCCACCCCACAAATACGACAGGCAGTTCTGACGCAATTCCGATGAAACATCGCTGCCTCTGCCCGGTGTCCCTGGTTTGCGGCCCTGCAAACATGAACCGGGGTGTTTAGTCCCGCCATTCCTCATGGCGTGACACTCAGGAAGCGCCGGCCCGCCTTTTCCAGCACGACGGCGGTGAGATGCGAGGTTGCAAAGGCGCCGGTATCGACATTGATCCGATTGGCGCGCATTTCCGGCACGGATACCGGCGAATGGCCGTGCACCACGACCTTGCCGAAGCTGCCCTCGAATAACAGGAACTCGTCCCGGATCCACAGCAGGTCTTCCCTTGCCTGGCGATCGAGACCGACATGCGGCTTCACCCCGGCATGGCAGAAGAAATAATCGCCGCATGTATGGCTGAGGACCGTGTCTTCCACGAACCGCCGGTGAGAGGCAGGCAGTTTTTCGGCGAATTGCTCGCGGGCCTGGCGATAGCCGCGCCCGCGCAAGGCTTCGCTGACGTCGACCCCGTAGGAGTGCAGCGTTTCCAAGCCGCCCACCCCGCGCCAGCGATCGAGAACCGAGGGGTCGTCGAGAAAGGACAGCAGCAGATCCTCGTGATTGCCACGCAGGGCCTTGAAGGGGGGGCCGAACCGGCTCGAGGACAAATGCTCGATCACGCCAGCCGAGTCAGGGCCTCGGTCGACATAATCTCCCAGGAAAATCACGAGAGGTTCGGCGGTCTCCTGATCGAGATCGGCCAAAATCCGCCGCTCCATGCGCAACAGCAGATCCCGCCGCCCATGAATGTCGCCGACGGCGTAAACTCTCATTCCAGGCGACATTTCCGGCACGCTTTCTCCCTCGCCCGCGCCCTTGCTGACGCCGTGAACTATAACCAACACGAGATATAAGCAAAAGGTGTAAACATTTTTGTTGGATGCTTGAACTATCAACATCATTCTTTATCGATAGCGCAAATTTGTTAATCCGGTCGAATTTGTTAATTAAAGAAACTAACTAAAGTATATGGCTAGTGAGAGAAATTATTGGACAAAAAAATACGCTTACGCCTATCTTTACGGCGTCTACGTGTTCGATCTCAGGCGCGAGGGGTTGCGAGTGTCGCGTATGGGTATTCAGTCGAGACCATTTTCGGCACTCGTTCTGGTCTCCTCTCTGCTACTGGCATCGTGTGCGAACGACACGGTCGGCGTCGCCTCGAAAGCCGACCAGGAAGCCCTTATCCAGAAAGCAGCGGTCGCAGCTCCGAATATCCAGGCCGGCGACAAGATCAGGGTCACGGTTTTCGGGGAGGACCGTCTTACCGGCGAATATCAGGTCGATCCGGCCGGCTTCGTTTCCCTGCCGCTCGCCGGCACCGTGAAGGCCGCGGGCCTGAGCAAGCAGCAAATGGAAAAGACCCTCGCCTCCAAATTCAGCGGCGAGTATCTGCGCGACCCGAAGGTCACCGTGGACCTCGCCAGTTTCAGGCCTTTCTATATTCTGGGGGAGGTCAACAAGCCGGGGGAATACGACTACAAGAGCGGTCTGAATATCGTGAGTGCTCTGGCCGTGGCCGGCGGCACGACCTACAGGGCCAGCACCTCCAATATCGATATTCAGCATGTCGGCGAAAGCGGGTTCAAGAAATACCCGATTTCATCGAATATTCCCGTTCTGCCGGGCGATCTTATTCGCGTCCCCATGCGCTACTTCTAGCCGCTCGAAGCTGAGAGCCGGGGGTGTTCATGCTGCGCATATCGTCACTGATTTTCCTGGCATCGGTGACGACGCTCATCCCGGGCTTCGGCCTGCAGCCTGCATCGGCGCTCGACGCCACCCCCAGCCAGGCTACGGCCGAAACCCTGGGCATCAGCGCCAGCCCAAGTTTCGTCGAAGGACTGCCCTTCGGCGGCTGGCTGGTCTACCCCTCCCTGTTCCTCGGCGCGGTCTACAACGACAATATCGACGGCCAGGACCGACAACGCCGATCATCCCTGGGGTTGCAAATCCAGCCCCGCCTGGACGCGGCATGGGAAGACGGAATTCATCGCCTCGCGGTCTATGCCAATGGTGATTTCCAGCTTTACCCGTCGCATCAGGACAGCAGCCGCATCACCGCCAAGGCTGGGGGGGCATGGACCTATTCGCCCCTGCCGGATCTTACCATTAGGCTTCACGGCGATTTCACCCGCGCCAACGGCATGTTCAGCCCGGGCTTCTGGTCATCGCCCTACCAAACCTGGCAGCGGCCGGGCGCCGTACTTACCGATTCCTCGATTTTCACCAACACCTATGAGGCCGGTGTCGCGGTCGAAAAGAGAATAACCGATCAAACCTCCATCCGCCTGTCCGGCGGCGTCATCTATGCCAGCTTCGATCGCCCCGATGACAAGGCCGCGGCAAAGAGCGGCTTCCCCATGCCGTTCAACGGCACGGATTACTATATGGCGCTTCGCGCCACCACCATGCTGACCCCGCAGATCTACGCCTTCGTCGAGGGCGGCGCCGATTTCCATCGCTATGACCGGAACGTCAAGGGCGACTCCGTCTACCACGTGACGACAGGCCTCGGCTCGGAGCTCATCCGGCTCGTGCGCGGCGAAATCTATGTGGGTTATCAGGCCCGCAGCGGATCGCGCCGCATTTCCGGTTCGACGAACCAGCCGGCGTTCGGCGGCCGAATTTCATACTATCCGACCCAATACATCACCATTGCCGCTTCGGTCGATCAGTCGCTCTCCTTCTCGCAGACCCCCGTTCTGCTGCCCACGGGCAACGGCAACGTCTCGTCGGCCACGCAATCGGCCTCGGGCCGGACATTCCAGTCCCGCATCCAGGTCGACTACGCGCTGTCCCAGCTCTGGTCCGCCTATGTCCAGGGCGGCTATGGCCACACGCGCTACAGCGCCGCATCCAATCTCACCCAAACACAGGTCTGGTCCGCCGGCGCCGGAATTCGCTATGATCTATGGCGCAATATGGCCTTGACCCTGGAATATCAGTTCAACCATTCGACCTCAAAATACAGGCAGGCGGTCCTTCCCAATTCCACCAGTGCGTTCAGCCAGAACGTCGTCTCAGCCGGATTGACTTATCATTACTAGGGAGCCCTCAACCATGCTGGCGAGGCTCACGCTGCCAATTCTTACCTGCCTGTGGCTTGTCGCGGCTGCCCAGGCGCAATCGACCCGGGTGTCGGCCTGTGCGCCCGAAGCCGACCCGCTTGGCTGCGAGCAGGCCCGGGAAAACCTGTCGCCGGAGATGCTCAGGCTACTTTCGGCCTATCCGCATGGCGGACAGACCCTGGAGGAAACCGCCTATCGAACGGCCGTCACCCAGCCTGAGCAGGCTTTCGCGCTGGTCGCCCTGGCCAACCGCTCCAATCCCGAGCAAATGGCGGCGATCGCCCGCGGCTTGCTGCGCGCCTTCGACGAACTGGCGGACTCCAGTCCGCAGTGCCGGGCGGGATGCATGGACAGGCTGCAGAAGATCATGATGCTGCGCGGCCTGCATTCAACGACCCCTCATGCCGTGCGCAAGGATTGCACGCCGGAGAAGGTCGGGCTCAAACCATATTCACCGAGCTGCGGCATGCCGGTCAGGGCGGCGATGCAATGCGCCGACCTCGCGCTCACCTCCCTCCTGACGGCGCTTGCCCGCCAGCAATTCGCAACACTTGCCACGCCCTCGGGCCGTCCCAGAGGCTGTTTTGCGCCCGTCTATCAAAGCCCTCACAACGCTGCGGGCTGGACCCTTTCCGCCCCCTCCAACCTGCCGATAAGTCGAAATTGATGGTTGCCAGCCCCCTTCTTTTCCGCGAGCTTGAGGTCATGTTGTCCAACAACCATGCGCTCGTCACCGACGCGCTTGCTATTCCCGGCGCCCCGATCGCGGCCCCGGTTCCGAACACTCTCCTGAGCCGAACGCCATGATGAGGCGGTCCCAGTCCTGCTTGCGCCGGGTCAATGCAAACGGGCAGCGCTGGTATGTCGTGCAGACACGCGCCCGCTCGGAGGAAACCGCGCGCTTCAATCTGGAAGCCCAGGGATTCGAGGTCTTCCTGCCTCGCACGCTTCGCACCGTCCTGCATGCGCGCAGGCGCCGGACCGCGATGAACGCTCTCTTTCCCGGCTATCTGTTCGTGCGTCTCGATCTGGAACGCGAACGCTGGCGCTCGATCAACGGCACCATCGGCGTGGTGCAGGTGGTGATGGGCTCCAGCCTGCCGCTCCCGGTACCCGATGGCGTGGTCGAATCCATCCTGACCTATGTCGATGCCGAGGGCATTGCGCGGCTCGATTGCGATCTTGCCCAAGGGCAGACCGTTCGCGTGACGCTGGGTCCGTTTACCGAAAGCATCGGCCCGTTGATGCGCCTCGATCCCAATGAACGTGCCCGCGTGCTGCTGGAGATCATGGGCCGGGCCGTAGAGATCACTCTGCCCAGGCGAGCGCTGGAGGCGGTTTGACGCTGGCCGGCTCATGCCGGCCATCAGATGTCGGAAAAAGGGTGAGACGCCGTTTCACCCTAACGGCGGTAGCATGGCAAGAACGGACAATGTCGAGATCGGGGCAGGCGGAATTGGCGAGCGGCACGCTTGCAGATGAACGCCCGACCTCTCCTGCCGGCGCGAGAACGGCGGCAGGCTTGATCGAGCGACTTCTCCTGGCGGCTCTCATCCTCGGCCTTGCCTGGGTTCCGGCCTGGCTCGGCAGTAACCGGATGCTGGCCTGGGGGGTAAACGGCATCCTGTTCCCCGGGCTGGTCATCGCTTACGAACTCAGCCGGATCGTCCTGAACCGGCCGCATCAAATCGCCGCACGCCACCTCCTCGTGCCCATAGGTCTCTTCACATGTGTTGCCGGCTGGATCCTGCTGCAGATTTCCCCCTGGATGCCGCCAATATTGGTTCATCCCATCTGGCCTTTGGCGTCGCAGGCGTTGGGCGAACCCGTTCCCGGCACGATCAGCGTCGATCCCGGTGCGAGCGCGCTCGGCCTCCTGCGCCTGATCACGGATGCCAGCGTGTTCTGGCTGGCGCTCCAGCTTTGCCGCTCCGCTCCCCGAGCGCATCTGCTGCTCTATGCGATCATGGCCATCATCGCAGCCTATGCAGGGTTGGGGCTCTACCTTGCGGGTTTCGAGGCTTCGAGAATTCCCTATCTCGACGGTCCCGCGCCCGGCCTGGTGCGATCGACCTTCATCAACCGCAACAGCCTGGCAGCCTATGCCGGCATCGGCGTCATCATCGCAGTGACCCTGTGGCTGAGGGCGCTGAGGGCCGGGGCTGCGTCCACGCCCGGCGCTCACCGGCCGGACCGTTTCCTTGGCCTGCCCGCCCGGTTCCATTGGGCGGAGATCGGCGCGGGATTGCTTGCGCTCGGCGCGCTCATGGCGAGCGGTTCGCGCGGCGGTGTCATCGCCACGGCGGCCGGTCTTGCCTGCGTGCTGGCCCTGTCGTTCGCGCGATTTGACGGATCCGTCCTCCAGCGGATTTCTATGCTCCTCCTGCCCCTGCTGGCTCTTGGGGCCGCGGTCGCCTTCATGGGCGACATCGTTTTCGGGCGCATCGCGGCTTCCGGCCTGACCGATACGAGCCGAGCGGCCGTCAACGGCATCATGGTCCGTTCCCTATGGGATGCTCCCCTGACGGGTTTCGGCTACGGCACCTTCACCGACATTTTTCCGATCTATCGCGATCAATCCATATCGACGACCGGTGCATGGGACAAGGCCCACAACACTTATCTCGAGGCTTTACAAGGACTTGGCTTGGCATTCGGAACCATGTTGATAGCCTTGGTGGCATGGCTGCTCGGACTGTGCGTGACCGGCACTTTGCGCCGGCGCCGGCATAGGGCTCCGCTGGTCTGCGCCATCGGTGCCGGCATAATGCTGGGCGTGCATGCGCTCGTCGATTTCAGCCTGCAGATCCAGGCAATCTCCCTGACCTTCATGGCCTTGCTCGGAGCCGGCGTGTCCCAATGGGCCAGTTCCGGCGTGAACCTGTCGGATTAGCGCTGTCATGACCTGCAGATGGATCCCTGATCACGATCGGAGCTGCGCCAGATGTTGAACCGTCTCGACACGAGGTTGCGCGGATTGGACGACGGCGAAGCCCAGGGCGGCGGTTTCGATATCCGCGACACCGTCAACTTCGTCTGGCGCCAATGGGCCTTCATCCTGGCCTGGACTATCCTGGCTGCGCTGCTGGGGGCGATCTACATCGCCAGGCAGACGCCCCTCTACACAGCCACCACCCAGTTGCTGCTCGATCCCCGCAAGGAAAAGGCCGCCGGTCCGGATTCCATCTATACCGACACCGCCCTCGATCTCTCCGTGGTCGAGAGCGAGATCGCCGTGATGCGCTCCACGGTCCTGCTCAAGCGCGTAGTCCTCAAGGAGGCCCTGCTCAATGGCAGCGGCGAGGCCGCCCGATCATCCCGGGACAGCGCCGGCTCCCCGCCATCGCCATCGCCGGCTCCTGCCGGGGATGCCGACGACGCCATGTCGCCGGCCATGGTAGCCGCGGTGGAAGACCTCAAGAATGCGGTGGCGATTTCGCGGGCCGGCCAGGCCTATGTGATCAACGTTTCCTACACCTCCGATAGCCCGGCCAAGGCCATGCAACTGGCCAATGCGATTGCCGATGCCTATGTCGTCGACAAACTCGACGCCCGCTTCGAGGCGGCCAAGCGCGCTTCGAACTGGCTGAACGACCGGCTGGTGGAGCTACGCCAGCAATTGCGCCTTTCCGAGGAAGCGGTGACCAAGTTCCGGGCCGACAACAACCTCGCGCAGGCCGTGCCCGGCGCGACGCTCAACCAGGAGCAGCTCACGCAATTGAACGGCAGGCTGGTGGCGGCACGCGCCGATACGGCCGAGAGAAAGTCGCATCTGGATCTCCTGAACAAGATCCAGGCCGAACGCGGCAAGCTCGACGCCTTGCCCGAGGCGGCCAGTTCCGGCGTGCTGGCGGATCTTCGGCGGCAGGAAAACGACCTGTCCCGCCAGGAGGCGGATCTCCTGGCCCGCTACACCGGGGCCCATCCCCAGGTCGTCAATGTCAGGGCGCAATTGTCGGATGTCCGCCGCAGCATCGCCAACACCCTGCGCCAGATCGCCAGCGATGTCAGGAACAACTACAATCTGGCCCTGGCCCGCCAGGAGGCGGCCGAGCAGGCCTTGAAGGAGGCCTCCGGCCAATCCGACCTCGACGCCTCCAAGACGATCAGCCTGCGCGAGCTCGAGCGCACCGCCGCCGTCAACAAGAGCCTGTTCGAGGATTTCCTGCAGCGCGCACGCCTCACACAGGAGCAGTCGACCTTCGAGGCACGCGATGCGCGGATCATCACGCCCGCCGTGGCGCCCGGCGTTCCCTCTTCCCCGAAGCGCACGCAGATCATCCTGACCTCGCTCATTCTCGGGCTGATCGTCGGCATCGGCGCGGCCTATCTGAAGGAGGCGCTGAATGCCGGCTTCACCACGCCGCGCGAGATCGAGACATTGCTTGAAATGCCGCTGCTCGCCTCGATCTCCCGCTTCTCGCCGCGCACCAAGGACGAAAACGGCCGCCTCCTCAGCCTGCCCGAATATCCCCTGCGAATGCCTCTGGCGCGCAGCTCGGAGGCCATCCGTTCCCTGCGCAGCGCCGTGCAGATGAGCGACGTCGACAGCCCGCCCAAGGTGGTGCAGGTAACGTCGACCCTGCCGGGCGAAGGCAAGACCACGATCGCCCTGATGATGGCGACCTCGGCGGCCCAGTCCGGTCAGAATGTGCTCTTCATCGATTGCGACCTGCGCCACCCCTCGGCCTCCGCGCAGCTGAGAACCGAGCGGGGTCCCGGTCTGATCGAATGCCTGCTGGGCGAGATCGAACTCGAACAGGCGCTCTTCTACAGCGAGAAGTTCCGGATCTGGGCGCTATGTGCGGGCGGCGAGAGCAAGAACCAGCCCGATCTCCTGGCCTCCGAGCGCATGAAGGCGCTGATGGCAAAGGTGCGCAGCCGGTTTGACGTGGTAATCGTGGATACGCCGCCGATGGGACCGGTGATCGACCCCGTGATCGTGTCCAACCTCGTCGACAAGGTGATCTATATCGTGCGCTGGGCCGCGACGGCCCGCGAAATGGTGCAGCAATCGCTACGCCAGATTGCCGGCCAGAAGAAGGTGGCCGGCATCGTTTTCAATCACATCATGGACGACAAGGCCAAGAAATATGGCCGCTTTGCCTATGGCTACTATTATGGCAGCCGCTACTACCGGAAATATTACGAAAAATGAGCGCTCGGCTTGCGCGGATCGGCACGGCTGTCCTCTGCATGGCCGTGGCCGGCTTTGCCGTCTGGCGCTCGGTGCCGGTGCTCGGCTTTGCGCTCGCCGAGCGCGAGGCTGGAGAAAGTGGCGACATAACTCCTCTCAGACCCTTTGCCGCGATACTGGAAACGGGCGCCCTGGCGGAGGCAAGCCTGCAATCCGCCATCGCGCAGGGCCAATCCTCGGACACGATCAAGGCCGATATCCGGCTGCTGACGCGCCGGCCCTTGTCGAGCAGCGCCTGGCTCGACCTGGCCGCTGCCCGGCTCGCCGCCGGAGAAGGCATGGTTGAGGTCGTCAAGGCCCTGCGCATGTCGGCCCTGACGGGACCGAATGAATCTGTCCTGATGGCAAGCCGCGCCCTCTTCGCTTTGCCGCTGTGGACCGCGCTTCCCGGCGACCTTCGCCGTCGCACAGCGCAGGACATCGCCGGCGGCTGGGAGCGCCTGGAGACTTCGGACAAGCTGGTCATGCGCCTGACGCTGTCGACAGCCCCCGCCATGCGCAGCGAACTCGCACCGCTGCTGCGCCAGGCAGACGGCATGGACCAGGCAAGGCTCGACGATCTCGGTCTTGGCCCGGCCGCCCCTGCCCAGCCCGAGGGGGCGGCTCCATGATGAACGCTGCCGCCCACACCAGCCCATGGTTGCCTGCCTGATGTGCGGCGTGGCAGGCATCTTCGCCTATCATTATGCGGCCAACGCCATCAGCCGCCCTGAGCTGAGCGCGATGAGCCGTCACATGGCACGGCGCGGACCCGACGCCAGCGGCGAATGGTTCGATCCCTCGGAGCGCCTGGGTCTGGCCCATCGCCGCCTGGCGATCATCGACCTCGCGGATCGCGCCTTACAGCCGATGGCGAGCGTCGATGGCCGCCACGTCATCGTCTTCAACGGGGAGATCTACAATCACCTCGCCTTGCGCGAAGCCCTGCAGAAAGAAGGCGCCGAATTCAGGACCCGGTCCGACACCGAAGTGCTGCTGCAGCTCTACGCCCGCTGCGGCGGGGCGATGGTCACGCGGCTGCGCGGCATGTTCGCCTTCGCCATCTACGATACGCTCGCCCATACCTTGTTTCTGGCGCGCGATCCCTACGGCATCAAGCCGCTCTATTACAGCGATGACGGCTGGGTGTTCCGCTTCGCCAGCCTGGTCAAGACCCTGATTTCTGGAGGCGGAGTCTCCCGCGACCGGGATCCGGCCGGCGATGTCGGCTTCTATTTGTTCGGCAGCGTGCCCGAGCCCTTTACCTGCTTCCGTGAGGTTCGGGCCCTGCCGGCGGGCTCGACGATGCTGGTCGACCGTGCCGGCGCCCAGGTGCCGCGCAGCTATCACCGGGTGGCATTGGTCTATGACGCCGCGGAGCATGATCCGGGGGAAGAGCGCGATAGTTCCGCGACCTTTGCCGACATCGCCCTGGACTCGGTGCGGCATCATCTGGCCGGCGATGTCGAGGTCGGTGCCTTTCTTTCAGCCGGTGTCGATTCCGCTGCCCTTGTCGGCCTCATGCGCGATGCCGGCGCCGGACAGATCAGGACGATCACCATCGGATTTGAGGAATTCGCCGACACGCCGGCGGACGAGACGTCTACGGCCGCGCAGATCGCCCGCTTCTATGGTACGCGCCACGTCACGCGCATGATCACCAGAAGCGAGTTCGAGGCCGATCTGCCGCATTTCTTCGAGGCCATGGACCAGCCCAGCATCGATGGCCTCAATACTTGGTTTGCCGCCAAGACGGCCCGTGAGCTCGGCCTGAAGGCGGTGTTGTCGGGACTGGGCGGCGACGAGCTTCTGGGCGGCTACCCGTCCTTCCGGGACATTCCCCGCTGGGTGAGAACCTTGCAGCTGCCTTCGCGCATCCCGCTGCTCGGCAAAGGTCTGCGCCGGCTCGGCAAGCCCCTCTCCGAGCGGTTGCGCCTTCATCCCAAGCTCGCCGGCCTGCCCGAATATGGCGGATCCTATGCGGGTGCCTATCTCCTCAAGCGCGGGCTTTATTTGCCCTGGGAGCTCGGCGAGGTCCTCGACCGCGACACCATCGAGGCGGGCCTGCGCCGCCTCCAGCCCTTGAAGCTGATCAAGGCCCAGCTGCACGGACGCCCGAGGGAGCCCTTCGCCCGTATCGCCACGCTGGAGTCGAGCCTCTATCTGCGCAACCAATTGCTCCGCGACGCCGATTGGGCCGGCATGGCGCATTCGGTCGAGATCAGGACACCCCTGGTCGACAGCGAAGTGCTCGAGCGTTCAGCCCGGCTCGATCTGCGGGGCATCGCCGGCAAAACGGTCCTTGCCCGGTCGCCGGCCCAGCCCCTGCCGCAGGCCGTTCTCGACCGTCCCAAGACCGGTTTCGCCCTGCCGATCGCCGAGTGGATGCCGGCGCCCTCCTTTGGTTCAGCGCCCGCCCCGCGCAAGCCCCACCGGCACGGCTGGGCCCGAGACTGGAGCCGCCTTGTCCACCGCCAGTTCGCCTGACATGGCTTCGCGGCCTCTGAGGATATTGGTCCTGTTGACCGACGGCTGGGGCATGGCCGGCGGCATTGCCCGCTACAACCAGGATTTTCTCACCGCTCTGGCCGGAAGCGTCACGGTCGGGGATGTCGTGGTGCTGCCCCGGTGGGCCAATGACGCCGCCGCAGGACTGCCCGCCCGTCTCGTTCAGCTGGCGCCGCGCCCCGACCGAGGCAGCTACAGCGTAGCTGCCTGCAAGCAGGCGCTTTCACGTCGCTACGATCTGATCTTCTGCGGCCACCTCTTCATGGCGCCGCTTGCGGCCGCGCTTTCCAGGCTGGCTCGCATGCCGCTCTGGCTGCAGCTGCACGGCATTGAGAGCTGGGCCAGGCCGAGCCTCGCCATCCGGCAGGCTGCGCGGCGGGCCCGTCTGATCACCGCCGTCAGCCGGGCGACCCGAAGCCGCGCCTTGGCCTGGCTCGACTGCGAACCCGAGTGCGTGCGGGTCCTGCCGAACACCGTCGACGAGCGCTTCTCGCCCGGCACGCCGCCTGCCGCACTTGCCGATCGCCTGGGCACACAGGGGCGCAGGGTGATCCTCACCGTGGGCCGCCTGTCCTCGCAGGAACGCTACAAGGGCCATGACCGCGTCATCGAGGCCCTGCCTCGGATCAGAAGCCGTTATCCGGAGATACTCTACCTCATCGCCGGCGACGGTGATGACCGCGACCGCCTCGCCCGGGTCGGGCAGCGGCTGGGGGTATCGGACCTCATCCGCTTCACCGGGCCGGTTTCACAGGCCCAACTGCCGGATATCTATCGCCTGGCCGATGTCTTCGCCATGCCCAGCACCGGAGAGGGGTTCGGTATCGTCTTTCTGGAGGCGGCCGCCACGGGACTGCCGATCGTCGCGGCCAGAGGGGACGGCAGCACCGATGCCCTGGCGGACGGAAAACTGGGCGCCCTCATCGACCCCGACGCGCCCCATTCCCTCGCCGAAGCGATCATCGCCAGCCTCGATCGAGACAGGCCCACGCCGGAGCGCGCCAGCCGCTTTGCCTTCTCCCATTTCGCCGCACAGGTCGACCATCTTGTTTCGAGCCGATTCTGATCCAGTCGGAGCCGACCGGCCCCGGCCGGAGCCAACGCCGGCGGTCACGATCATCGGCCCGGACCGGCTGTGGGGCTTTGCCGACCTTTACGAGATCTGGCGCTATCGTGACCTCGCGTGGGTGCTGACGGAGCGCGATATCAAGGTCCGCTACAAGCAGACCGTGCTGGGCTTCGCCTGGGCGATCATCCAGCCCGTTTTGCTGATGCTGATCTTCTCGGTGCTGTTCGGGCATCTCGCCAAGATCCCTACCGATGGCTCGCCCTATCCGATCTTCGTCTATGCCGGCCTTCTGCCCTGGGTCTTCTTCTCCAATGCCCTGGCCGCGGCAGCCGGATCGCTGATCGGTTCCGTCAACCTGATCAGCAAGGTCTATTTCCCGCGCCTGATCATCCCGCTCGCGTCCACGGGAGCAGGCCTGGTCGACTTCCTGGTCACGACCGCCATATTGCTGGCGATGATGCTGGTCTATGGCGTCGGCTGGAGCATCAATCTTCTCGCGGCCCCTCTGCTGATGGCCGGGACCATCCTTTGCGCGCTCGGCGTCGGCATCGGGCTTTCGGCCCTCACGGCAACCTATCGCGATTTCCGCTTTGTCGTGCCCTTCCTGCTGCAGTTCTGGATGTTCGCCACCCCGGTTGTCTATCCGGCCAGCCTGGTGCCCGAACCCTGGCGCTGGCTCTTGTTCCTCAACCCCATGGCCGGGCTGGTGGAAGGTTTTCGCTCGGCGTTTCTCGGGCACCCCTTCGATTGGCTGTCGATCAGCCTTTCGCTGCTCCTGTCGCTCGGGCTCTTCGTCCTCGGCGTGTGGTACTTCGAACGGGTGGAGAGGCGCTTTGCGGATATCCTCTGAGGCCCAACGAAGAGCTCGTTCACGATGAGCGCGCCGAGCATCCGGGCCCTCGGGGTCAGCAAGGAATATGTCAGGGGCGGCCATAACCCGTCCCTGCGTACCTTTCGAGAGGCACTGGCCGGCGCCGTCACCGGGCGTTTTCGCCCCTCGGCAAGGCCGGCCCCCAGGGACGATCGCTTCCTCGCCTTGTCCGACGTCTCATTCGACGTCCATCCCGGCGAAGTGATGGGGATCATCGGGCGGAACGGAGCCGGAAAATCCACGCTCCTCAAGATCCTCTCGCGCATCACGGCGCCGACGGCGGGCCGTATCGAAGTGAGAGGCCGCATTGCCAGCCTCCTGGAGGTTGGCACCGGCTTTCATCCCGAGCTGACGGGACGGGAGAACATCCGGCTGAACGGGGCCATCATCGGCATGACGAGCAGCGAGGTGGCCCGCAAATTCGATCGAATCGTCGCCTTTTCGGAGGTAGAGAAATTCATCGATACGCCGATCAAACACTATTCCAGCGGGATGTATACGCGCCTGGCCTTCGCCGTCGCGGCCCATCTCGAGCCGGAAATCCTGATCGTGGACGAGGTCCTTGCCGTCGGCGATGCGGAATTCCAGAAGAAATGCCTGGGCAAGATGAACGAGATCGCCGGCCAGGGCCGTACGGTCCTGCTCGTCAGCCACAATCTCAGCGCGATCGGCGCCCTGTGCCAGAATGCCATCCTGCTGGACGGCGGACGCATTCTCCATCACGGCGCCGCCGCGGACACCATCGCGCATTATTCCGGTCTTTTCCGGGGCGAGGATGGTGTCGTGGTCGAGGACAGGCCCCCCTTGGGGCCGCATATTGCCAGCGCAACCTTGGCCACCAACCAGATCCTCTTCGGCGAGAAGCTTGCCGTGACCTGCATGATCCAGTCCCCGGACCGACGCCGCGCCGCGATCGAGGTCGAGATCCACGACGGACTGGGGCGCAAGCTGATCTATTCATCGACGGCCCCCATGCACGGCCAGGAATTCGACATCTATCCCGGCACCAATCGCTTGATGCTTGAGATTGGGGCCCTGCCGCTGGCACGGGGAAGCTATGAGCTTCACCTGTGGCTGTCCAAGCCCTGGGTCGAAGAATTTCATCGCCTGTCCCAACCCATCTGCTTCGATGTCGTGCAGTCCGATCCGGGGCGTGTGGGCTTCGATTTTCAGCAATCCTATGAACGCGGATGCGTGGCCGTCCCGATCACCTTTGAAAGGCAGGAATGACCACGGCCCCCTCGATGCCGCCGCACGCCCGGCTTCTACGCTGCTACTGGCACATGCCGGACCATCCGATGAAACTGCGGCTATACGATTGGCTGCGTGCCAGCCGCCTCTTCCGCCATGTCACGGCCCGCTTCGCCTTCGGGACATTCAAGCTGGACCTCGTCGACTATGTACAGCATGCCATGTTCCTGCACGGCTCCTACGAACCAAAGAGCCTCGCCCTGTTTCAATCCCTGATCGGCAGCGGTGAAACGGTGATCGACCTCGGCGCCAATGTCGGCCAATACACTGTTGCAGCCGCACGCATGGTGGGACCGGCCGGACGTGTCATTGCCATCGAGCCCCATCCGGGCGTGTGTGCCCGGCTCCTCGACAATATCCGGTTGAGCAAGGTCCAGGATCGCGTCCTGCCGGTCACCTCCCCGCTTGCCGGTACGACCGGCTTCATCGAATTCGGCCTTCCGGAAGCCGGAGCGCTTGGCACCATGAGGCCGAGGAGACCGGATGAAACGCGGCGCCTCCTCACCATGGGCGTCAGAATCCGAGAACTCGCCGAACGGTTGGAGATCGACGCCATTGCCGTGATGAAGATCGATATCGAGGGTCAAGACCTCTCTGTCATCGACGACATGTTCCGCAGTTCCATTCTTCGGCCGCGGCATATCCTGTTTGAGTATCTTCCCTCCCGCTTCGACTACGCGATCTCAAGCCCCCATCTGGCAGGGTATTTTGCAGACTTCGGATATGAACTGCTGACGATCGACGGTATTGCCTACACGCCCGAGCAGGACGTGCCGGAGGAGAACCTTTGGGCGCGGCGGATATCGGCTTGAAGCGGATGCCCCGGCCGACGCTCGTCTCCGTGGTGGTGCCGACCTTCCGCCGCGTCGAACGGCTGCCCACTCTGCTCGCAGGACTGTCAGTGATCGACCAGGCCTGCGATCTCGATGTAATCATCGTCGACCAGACGCCGGGAGCCGACCTTTCGACGCTGCAGGGCTTTTCGGAGCATTTCGCTTCCCTGAGATTCATCAGCCTCGCTCGCGCCAATGTCTCCGGGGCTCGGAATATCGGCGCAAAAGCAGCGTCCTGCGACATCCTGCTGTTCCTCGATGACGACATGGAACTTGAAAGATCCTACATTCCGCGTGTGCTCTCGCTGATGCGCGAGATGCCCCTGGGCGTATTTGGCGCGGTTTGGCCCGGTCAGGGCGTGATAGGACGGGCGGACGGCAGGCCGTTGACCGGGCGTGGCGATGACCCTTTGATTTTCCTGCCCACCTGCGCACTGGCCATGCACAGGCGTGATTTCCTGGCGACGGGCGGGTTCGACGAGCGGCTCGATCGTAATTTCGAGGACGCCGAATTCTCCCATCGCCTCAAGCGACAGGGGCTGCGTCTCGTCCGTCATCCTGATCTGCAGGCTCAACACCACGACCGGCAGGAAAACGGTACCTGGTATTCCCGTTCGCTGATGGAAGCGGCCGCGCGCCTGATGCGGCAGACCGCCTATTTCCGCCGCAAGACCGGACGAAGCTGGCCGGATGTGCTCATCGCCTTGTTGCGCGTGATCGTCAGCGAGACGCGCCGGCCCGGTTATCTGCGCGGCGGCACGCACCTGACGAGGGCCGCGGCCCTGGGCGTCTCGCTTCCTGTGGCCCTGATTTACGCAGCGCGCTCGCCCCTCCTTGCCCATGTGCCGTCTTCCGGCGGAGGGGCAAGCTGACATGCCGTCACCTCTGCCGGGCGTTGCCGTCATCATTCCCTGCTACAATGCCGGCCGCACCTTGAGCGAGACCCTCGAAAGCGCCATCGGCCAGCCCGGCCTCACGGAACTCGTCGTCGTCGACGACGGCTCGAGCGACGATTCGGCCGAGATCGCCCGGCGCTATCTGCCTGCCGATCACGTCATCGAGGGCCCCAATCGCGGGGTCTCGGCGGCGCGCAATCGCGGCATCGCCGAAACCTCCTCCGAATGGCTGCTGTTCCTGGATGCGGATGATCTGCTCACGCCCGGCACCATCGAACGGCGCCTTGCCGTCGCCGGGGAAGCCGATGTGGTCGCCTGCGACTATCAGGAATTCGGCACGGACGAGCAGGGCGCTGCCATGCCCTCGCAGGCCCGCGGCATCGACTGGCCGGCGCTGCGCCAGGACGCGGAAAGAGCGATCGCCAGCCACGTCTGGGTCACCACCGGTGCTCTGCTCTATCGCCGGCACCTGGTCGAGGCGATCGGCGGCTTTCGCCCCGATCTGCCGGTAACCCAGGATGCCCGCTTCATGTTCGATGCTGCCTTTCACGGGGCGCGCTTCGTGCCCAGCCCCCATATTGGCGCCCGCTACCGGATCACGGCACAGAGCCTGTCGCGGCGTGAGCCGGTGCAGTTCTGGCGCGACGTACTCCGCAATGGGCGGCAGATCGAGGCGCTGTGGCGCGAGCGCGGCACCCTCACTTCGGACCGCATCGCCACATTGTGCGACCTCTACGACAATGCCGGGCGTGGCCTGCTGCGCTGCCGGGACCAGGGCTTTTTCGAAGCGAGCGCCGCAAGCCGTACGCTCGGCCTTCGCCAATCGCGGCATACGCGTATCGCAACGCCGCTCGCCCGCCTGCTGGGGCTGCGCGCCGCGTATGGCTTGCTGTCGATGATGGGGCGGCCATGAGCGAGAAGCCAGCCGATGTCGTCATGGCGACCGCCTGGTATCCGCCATATGATCTCGGCGGCACCGAAGTCTATCTGGAAGGGCTGGTGCAGGAACTCTCGCACAAAGGCCTGACATGTGCCGTGCTCGTGCCGCGAGCGCCGGGCGCGCCGGACCGCTACGAACACCTGGGCACGACGGTGTGGACCTATCCGGTCGAGTTGCCCGAGGCGAGACAGCCGGGACCAGGCACGCGCAGGCATGGCCAGTTCGATCGTTTCCAGGCTTTGCTCCGGCAGAATCCACGCGCCATCTATCACCAGCATTCCTGGACAACCGGATGCGGTCTCGACCATCTGCGCGCCGCCCGCGCACAGGGGCTGAGAACCGTTCTGACCTTTCACGTCGCCGGAACCGTGTGCCTGCGCGGTACCTTGCTGCGCTTTGGAGAGGCGCCTTGCGATGGCCTCGTCGAGGAGATCCGCTGCGGCGCCTGCTGGGCCGAGAGCCGCGGCGCCCCCCGCGTTGCTGCCTGGGCGGTCGGCCGGCTGCCCCGCGCCCTTGCCGCCAGGGCCTGGCAGGGTCGCACGCGCCTTGCCACAGCGCTTTCGGCAAGGGCGCTCGCCATCGGGAAGGGGCAGGAGCTGGACGAAGCCTTCGAACTGAGTGACCAGCTTGTCGCCGTCTGCCGGTGGCTTGCCGACACGCTGACGCGCAATGGCGCGCCGCCCGACAAGCTCGCGCTCAGCCGCCATGGCCTCGCCGCCTCCTATCTGGCGGAGACCCAGCAGGCGTCAGCTCGAAAGAGATCCGAGGGTACCGGGCTGCGGCTCCTCTATCTCGGACGATGGGATCGGGCCAAGGGCATTCATGTCGCGGTCGCCGCACTCCGCAGCCTGCCGGCGGAGACGCCCGTCGAACTCGCCATCCATGCCATCGGCGCCGCTGAGGGCGATGGCTATGAGGCTGAAGTGCGGGCCCTGGCCGCGGGCGATCCGCGCATCCGGTTCCACCCGCCCCGGCCTCATGCGGAGATCGCCGATACCCTGGCTGCGCACGATGTCCTTGTCGTGCCCTCGCTCTGGCTGGAAACCGGTCCTTTGGTCGTGCTGGAAGCGCAGGCGGCCGGGCTCTACGTGCTGGGATCGGATCTCGGCGGCATCGCCGAACTCCTGGCCGGGACGGGTGCCGGCGAATTGCTCCGGCCGGGCGCCGTGCCGGACTGGGCCAAGGCGATCGAGCAGCTCGTCGCTCGCAAATCCCGGGGCCCCCTCCCGAAATTCCAGGGCCATCTGCGCAGCCAGGCCGATGTCGCAGACGACATGATCCGTCTCTACCGGTCGCTGCCACCCGCCTTCGGCGGGGAAAACCGGCTCGTGAAAATCGCGCCATGAGGATTGCCCTGACCTGCGATCCCGAGCTGCCGGTGCCGCCGCGGTTCTATGGCGGCATCGAACGCGTGGTCGACATGCTGGCGCGCCGCCTCATGGCGCGTGGCCATGACTTGACCTTGTTCGCGCATCCCTCCTCGCAATGTCCGGTGCCGAAACGGCCCTGGCCGGGCGCGAGCAGCCTTTCTCGTTTCGACACGCTCAGGAATGCCGGCGAACTGGCGAGGGCGAGCGCCGGGCAGCGCTTCGACATCATCCACAGCTTCTCCCGACTGGCCTATCTGGCGCCCCTCCTGCCGCGCGCGATCCCCAAACTGATGACCTATCAGCGCGAGATCAGCCCGCGCACCACCGGGTTGGCACAGCGCCTGTCGCGCGGCACGCTGCAATTTTCCGCCATCAGCGAGCATATGGTGCGCCATGTCAGGCATATCGGCGCCTGGCACATCGTTCCCAATGGCGTGCCGAGCGAGACCTACACCTTCAGGCAGGAAGTTCCGGAAGACGCGCCGCTGGTGTTCCTGGGGCGCTTGGAGGAAATCAAGGGACCGCATCTGGCCATCGCAGCGGCCAGGCTGGCGGGCCGGCGGCTGGTCATCGCCGGCAATCTGGCCGGGGAACACCGGGCCTGGTTCGAGGCTCACGTCGCTCCCCATCTGCATGACGGCGACATCGACTATGTCGGGCCCGTCGACGATTGGCAGAAGGACGAGTTGCTCGGCGGCGCCGCGGCTCTCCTGATGCCCATCCTGTGGGAAGAGCCGTTCGGCATCGTGATGGCCGAGGCGATGGCGTGCGGCACGCCCGTCATCGGCTTCAGGCGCGGCGCCGTCCCCGAAGTGGTCGAGCATGGCCGCACCGGCTATGTCGTCGACACCGTCGAGGAGATGGCGGCCGCCATTGCCAAGCTCGAGGCGATCTCGCGGGCCGCGTGCCGGCAGCGGGTCGAAACGCTCTATAGCGAGGATGCGGTCACCGATCGCTATCTGCAGATCTACGAGACCATGATCGCAGGCCGGGCTTCGGGGTGTCCTGCATGAGATCGGTGCTGAGCTATCCCGGCACTATGCCGCATGCCCAGCAGATCGCCCTGGCCTTGCATGAACAGGGCTGGCTGAAGGCCTTCGTGACCAGTTTCCATTATTCCGCGCAAGGCTGGGGCGACCGCCTGCTGCGCGCCCTGCCCTCGAGCCAGGTCGCCGCGCTGAGGCAGCAATTGCTGCGTCGTTCGATCGAGACGGTTCCCCCCAACTTGGTGCAAGCCTATCCGGCCTGGGAAATCCTGCGCAGCATCGCGGCCAGGGGCGGTGCCGGACCGCTGATCGTCGATCGCCTCTGGGACTTGACGAGCCACCGCTTCGATGCCGCCGTCGCCAGCCGCCATGTGCCCGGCGCGGACGCCATCCATGCCTTCGAATATACGGCGCTGGCGAGCTTCCAGCGCGCCGCTCAGGAGGGGGCGGCGCGGATCCTGCACCTGCCCTCGCTCAGCAGCCGGCACTTCGAGAGCATCCGCCGGCGCGAACTGGCGCGGTGGAAGCAGCTCGACGACGCCAACGCCGCCTATTTTTCGGATCGTTTTGCCCGACGGCAGGCGCGGCGCGATGCGGAGATCGGGCTCGCCGATCTCATCGTCACCAATTCCGCCCTCACCGCCCGCTCCCATATCGCCGGGGGCGCGGATCCGGCGAAAATGCTGGTCGTGCCACTCGGCGCTCCCCCCGTCCTCGATCGCGCCCAACCTCAGGACGGTAAGGCAACGGGCCCTTTAAGGGTGGTCTATGCCGGCAACGTCACCCTGGGCAAGGGTGTGCCCTATCTGCTCGAAGCCTGGCGCCGATTGCCGGCCGCCGCCCATGCCAGGCTGGACATCTATGGCTGGATCGGGCTGCCTGCCGACCTTCTCGCCCCGGCGGATAACGCGATCCGCTTTCATGGAGCCCGGCCACGTGCTGAACTGTTCCGGGCCTTCGAACAGGCCGATATCCTGGTGTTTCCAAGCCTTGCCGACGGCTTCGGCATGGTCGTCGCCGAGGCGATGGCCCATGGCCTGCCGGTGATCGTCACGGATATGGCAGGGGCGGCCGATCTCGTCACGCCCGAGAACGGGCTGGTCATTCCCTCGGCCGATACAGAAGCTTTGACCCAGGCCCTTGCCTGGTGCCTCGACAATCGGGAGCGCCTGCAGGCCATGCGCACCGCCGCGCTCGAGACGGCCCGCCGTCATCAATGGCCGGCCTATCGCACCGCCCTGGCCGGCGGGCTCGGGCAGCGCCTGGGCAGCCCCGGTCAGGGTGCCTCCGCACCGCAGATGGAGCGGACATGACGGGCCGCCGCCCAGGGGCGCATATCTGCATCCTCACGCCGGGCCAGCTCGGATCCAATCCCCGCGTGGTCAAGGAGGCCCATGCCCTGCACGAGGCGGGCTTTACCGTCACCGTCGTCGCCACCCGCATGCTGGAGGGCGTGGAGCCGCGCGACCAATCCATCCTGCGCGAGGCACCGTTCCGGATCGAGCGCCTCGACCTGCGCTCGCGGGCGGGCTGGCGCCTGCGCCGGCTCGGCCAGGAACTCGCGGGCGCGGCGCACGCCGCGAGCGGCAGGCGCCTTTTCGGTTCCCGGGCGTTCAGCGTGTTCACGCCTCCCCTGATGGCCGCGGCCAGCCGCATCACGGCGGATCTCTACATCGCCCATTATCCGCCGGCCCTGCCGGCGGCCAGGGCCGCGGCCCAGCGCTTCGGCGCGGGTTATGCCTATGACGCCGAGGATTTCCATCTCGGCGAATGGCGCGAGGGCCCGGCAGCCGAGGCGAACCGCTCGCATCTGCGCGCCATCGAGGCGGCCGCCCTGCCAGGGTGCCGCTATATCACCGCCGCCTCTCCCGAGATTGCTTGCGCCTATGCGCAGGCCTATGGAATGCCCCGCCCGTACGTCGTGCTGAACAGCTTTCCGCTGTCGCAGGCCCCGGAGGCCGCGACCGTCAGGGGCACGGCGGCCCCGGGTCCCTCGCTCTACTGGTTCTCGCAGGTGACCGGCCCCGATCGCGGCCTGGAATGCGCGATCAAGGCCATAGCGAGGGCCGCAGCCAGACCTCATCTCTATCTGCGCGGCCATGTAAGCGAGCAATATGCCGGCCAATTGCGGAGCCTCGCGCAACAGGAGGGCGTGCCGGAACGCCTGCATTTCCTGCCCTCCGCGCTCCCCGGCGAGCTCGTCCGCCTGGCCGCCAGCCATGATCTCGGCCTGTGCGCCGAACCGGGGCACACGGCCAACAATGCGTTCGCCCTCTCCAACAAGCTGTTCGCCTATCTCATGGCCGGGGTCCCTGCGGTTCTCTCCGATACGCCGGCTCAAAAGGCATTCGCCGGTTCGCATCCGCTTGCCACCGCGCTTTTCACCGTCGAGGACGCCGTGAGCCTGGCTGCGAGCCTCGACAGCCTGCTGCAGGAGCCGGCGCGCTTGGCGCAGGCACGTGCGAATGCCTTCGATCTCGCGCAGCAAACCTATAATTGGGAGCGGGAAAGCACGATCGTGGTCGATCTGGTGCGTCAATCCCTGGACGGTTCGTCGCGGAGGCGGGCTTGACCGTGCCGCGTACCGTTCTGATCGTCTCCCCCTATTTCCCGCCGTCCAACCTGGCCTGCGTGCATCGAGCCCGGCATCTGGCCAATCATCTGCCGGCCGCGGGCTGGACACCCATCATCCTCTGCGTGGACGACCGCTTCTACGAGCAGGACCCCGATCCCCTGCTCGGCAGCCTGGTCTCGCCGGAGCTGGAGATCGTCAGGGTTCCCGCCCTGCAGGCCCGCATGACGCGCCGTTTCGGCATTGGGGATCTCAGCCTGCGGGCCTGGTCGGCCCTTTCCAGCCGAGCAGCCGACCTGCTCTCGGCCAGGCGGATCGACACCGTGCTGATCACGGGATCGCCCTTCTACCCCATGCTGATGTCGCGCTGGATCGAGCCGAAATTCGGCGTGCCGGTGGTGCTCGATTTCCAGGACCCCTGGGTATCGGCCTGGGGCAGGGACCAGAAACCATTGAGCAAGGCCGGGCTATCCCACCAGCTCGCGCTTCGCCTGGAAGGGCCGGCTTTGCGCAAGGCCCGCTTCGTGACATCGGTCTCAACACGCCAGAACGAGGAATTGGCCGCGCGCCATTCCTGGCTCGACGCTTCGCGCATGGCGGCGCTGCCCATCGGCGGGGATCCCGGCGATCTCGACCTCCTTCGGGCCATGCCGGACATCCGCCGGAGCCGGCTCGATCCGGCGATGATCAATCTGAGCTATGTCGGCACGGCCCTGCCGCGATCCCAGGGGCTTTTCCGGGTCCTTTTCAAAGGTCTTGCCGAAATGAGGGCACGCCAGCCGGGTCTTGCCGCGCGCCTTCGTCTGCATTTCATCGGCACCAGCAACCAGGCCAACGACAGCGAAACGTTCTCCATTCTTCCGCTCGCCGAAGCGGAAGGGGTCGCCGATCTCGTCGCCGAGATCCCTCGGCGCCTGGCCTATGCCGAAGCGCTGGGGCTGATGGCCGGGTCGCACGGCCTGCTGCTGGTCGGCTCGGACGAAGCCCACTACACTGCGTCCAAGATCTATCCCGCCTTGCTGACAAAGCGCCCCTATCTTTCGCTGTTTCATCGCCTGTCCGGCGCTCATGCCCTTCTGGCGGCAGCCGGCGGCGGCATCCATTTCTCCTTCACCGACGCGAACGGCCTGGCCGGACTGCCGCAGGACATCGCCACCGGATTGGAGCGCCTGGCCCTCGACCCCGCCAGCCTCGGTCAGTCCCGGCAGGATCGCCTGGAACCCTTCTCGGCCAGGGCGATCGCCGGCCGCTACGCCGCGATTTTCGATGGGCTGCGCTGACCATGCGCCTGGCGATCCTTACCTCCCATCCCATCCAGTACCAGGCGCCGATCTTCCGGGAACTTGCGAGGCGCATGGATCTGGAGGTCTTCTTCGCGCACCGCCCCACACCCCGGCAGCAGGCCGATGCCGGCTTCGGAGTTGCGTTCGACTGGGATATCGACCTCCTCGCCGGCTATCCCAACCGCTTCCTCGCCAACAAGGCCAGCAATCCAGGCGTGGACAATTTCTTCGGCTGCGACACGCCGGCCATCGCCCAGGCGTTGCGGGAAGGTAGTTTCGATGCCCTGCTCGTCTGCGGCTGGGCGCTCAAATCCTATCTGCAGGCCATTGCCGCCGCCCGGCGCCTCGCCATGCCCGTCCTGGTGAGGGGGGACAGCCACCTGCTGACACCGCGCCGGCGGCTGAAGGCCTGGACCAAGCGGGCAGTCTATCCCCGCCTGCTGCGCTTCTTCGATGCCGCGCTCTATGTCGGACAGAACTCCCTAGCCTATTACCGCCACTATGGCTATCCGCCGGAGCGGCTGCATTTTTCACCGCATTGCGTCGACACGGACTGGTTTGCCGCACGGGCGACGACGCAGGCGCGCCAGGCCCTGCGTTCCAGCCTGTCCATCGGCGAGGCAAGCCGGGCCATCGCGTTCGTGGGCAAACTCGTCGAGCGCAAGCGCCCCCTCGACCTCATCGAGGCCGCCGCCCTGTGCGGTGCCGGGGGGCGCGAGATCGAGGTGGTGATTGCCGGCGACGGCCCGCTGCGCGAGGCGGTGCAGGCACGCGCCACGCAGCTCGGGGTGCGGCTGCATTTCCTCGGCTTTCGCAACCAGAGCGAAATGCCGGCCGTCTATGCGGCCTGCGATGGCCTGGCGCTGGCCTCCTCGGGGCAGGAAACCTGGGGCCTGGTGGCCAATGAGGCACAGGCCTGCGGGCGACCCGTCATCGTATCGGACCAGTGCGGCTGCGCTCCCGACCTCGCCGCGGACCGTGACACCGGTCGCGTCTTCGAAACCGGCAATGTCGGGGCGCTCGCCGCGGCCCTCGCCGATTTGCCGACGGGCACTGCCACGAGGAGCGCCCTTGCCGCGCTCGCTTGCCGCTATGGCGTCGGTGCGGCCGCCGACGGCATCGAGGCTGGCTTGGCTTCTTGCTCAAAGAGAACCGCCGACCATCGCCGGACATCAGAGGTGCTGACCTGATGCCGATGTCAGCCACCTCTCCGCGCTCGTCGGCCCCGTTGCCAGGGGTCGTGATCGTCGGCGCGGTGCTGCTCGCCATCCTGAACCTGCCGGCCGAGAACGCCCTGCTCACCACCTTCAGCCTGGTCGTTCTCGTCGCCGGCGTCGCCCTGCTGTGGCGGCCTGGCGAGCCGCCGATCGGGCTGTTCATTTTCGCCTATCAATGGCTGCAGGCATCGATATCGGCCTTTCATGCCAATTGGCTCGGCATCGACGTCGGCGCCTATACGATCTATGGCGGGGACAACAAGTCGGCGATCCTGCTGACCCTGGCCGGCCTGCTCTTCCTGGCGCTGGGCATGCAGCTCGGCAGCGGCCCGCCCGACAGGGCCGCGAGCCGGCAGGCGCGGGAAGCGGTACTGGCCCGGCCGCTTGCCACCTGGTTTTCCCTGTATCTCGTGGCTTCGATCGTCGCTGTCGGCGCCCTCCAGGCCGCCGCGCTCAGTCCCGGGCTGGCGCAGCCGCTCCTCGCTCTGGCCGGGTTGAAATGGGCGTTCTTCATGATGTTCGCCTATGCATCCTTCGTGCGAAACCAGCTGGGCAACCCCTTGTTTTCCTGTGCCTTTCTTGCCGAACTGGCCATGAGCACGGGCGGGTATTTCTCCGATTTCAAGACGGTGATGTTCTTCACGCTGTTTGCAACGGCCATGGCCGGAACGCGCCTGCGCGGGCTTCACGTCATCGGCGGAGCGATCCTGGTCTGCCTGATCGTCGTCAGCGGGATCCTGTGGACGGCCATCAAGGAAGATTATCGCAACGCGGCCTCCGGCGGCTCGGCCTCACAGGCCGTCACGCTCGACCTCGGCGACCGGCTGGGCACCATAGCCCAGCTCCTCGGCAGGCTGGACGGCGCCTCGATATCGGAGGCGACCGGGAAGATGCTCCACCGCATCTCCTATGTCGAATTGTTCGCCGTGGTTCTCGCCCGCGTGCCGCAGACCATTCCCCATGAGAAGGGCGCGCTCCTCCTGGATGCGACGAGCCGGCCCTTCATGCCGCGCATCCTGTTTGCCGACAAGAGCCAGGTCGACGACACCCGCCGCACCAATTACTACACGGGAGGCCTGTCGGGCACCTATCGCGGCACCTCGATCAGTCTGGGCTATATGGCCGAACTCTATATCGATTTCGGTCCCCTACCGATGATGGCCGTCATCCTGCTGTTCGGCTGGCTCTATGGCCGCATCTACCGCTGGCTGGTGCATTCTCCGCGAGCCGGACCGCTGCTCGGCTTTACCTCGGCCTGCGCCATCCTGGCCCAGGCCGCCCTGCTGGAAGTCAGCCTGGCCAAACTGGTGGGCGGCGTGATGGTTTCGGTCCTCCTCACCGCCCTGTTCGTCCGGCTGGCGGCGCCACGCCTGCGCTCCTGGCTGGAAACCCGGCCGGTCGGGCGCTGACAAGACGATCGACGCGACGCCATGCGCCCCTGCGTTCTCCTGACGGCCCTACGGGAAAACCCCGCTCTCGCGAAAGCCCGCAGACTGGCGGCGCTGCATCCGCCCTCGGCCTTCCGGATCGCCGCCGACGACGAGGCCCCCGACATCGTGTTGCATCTCGACAGCGGCTATATCGGCCTTGCGGACCTGCTGCAATTGCGGCGACAGATCACGAAGCACCCGACGGCCCGGCACTTCCTGTTCTCGGAATCCGACTGGCCCTACGCCATATTGCCAGGGGCCTATCCGTCCCTCACCAAGGCCCTTCCCTGGGCGCGGAGCTGGAGCTACCTCCCCGACCCCGACCACCCCGCCGCTGCTGCCTTCCTACCGCGGAAGGAACCGGCCCATCTCTTCTCCTTTCTCGGCCGGACCAGTACCCATCCGATACGAGAGCGCCTCCTGGCCCTCGACAGCCCGGATACGCCGTGCCTCGATCTGGCGGCAGCACCGGCTCGTTTCGCCGATTTCGACTATCGCAGGACCTATCGCGAGTTGCTGCTCCGCTCGCAATTCGCCCTTTGCCCCCGCGGCTTCGGCGCCTCCAGCATCCGCCTTTTCGAGGCGATAGCCCTCGGCTGTGCACCGGTGATCATTGCCGATGCCTGGCTGCCGCCCCCTGATATCGACTGGCGGGAGTTCAGCCTCTTTGTGGCCGAAAAGGACATCATGCGCATACCGCAGATCCTGGAGGAGGCTCGCGGGAAGGCCGCTTCCATGGGCGAACGCGCGCGCCGGGTCTTCGCGGCGCATTTCGCACCCGAGATCTTCCTCGACCGCCTGCTCGCCACGCTGGTTGCGCTTCCTCACGAGGCCGGCGGCCGGGCGATGGCCGGCCGCGCCTGGAAGGCGCTGGGCTGGCGCGAAGGCTATTCGCTGGCACATCGGGTCAAGATGCGGATCCGCACCACCGCAGGTCTGACGCCTTGAGCCTGCGCTGCCTCCATGTGGTGCCGACCTATCTGCCGGCGCTGCGCTATGGCGGGCCTATTCACGCCGTGCACGGCTTGTGCCGCGCCTTGGCAGGCCGCGGCTGCGACGTTCAGGTCTACACCACGAATGTCGACGGTAACGGTGTCCTGCCGGTCCCGACCGATCGGCCGGTGCAACTCGATGGGGTGAACGTCCACTATTTTCCGGCCGGGCTCGGACGTCGCCTCTATCGCTCCCCGGCGATGGGCCGCGCGCTGGCGCAGAACATCGCCTCCTTCGATATCGTGCATCTCCATTCCGTCTTCCTGTGGCCGACCACCGCTGCGGCACGATTCGCACGGCGAAACGGCATTCCCTATCTGCTGGCGCCCAGGGGAATGCTGGTTGGCCCGCTGATCCGGCGCAAAAGCCGCTTGCTGAAATCGGCCTGGATCCGGGCCTTCGACCGCGCCAACCTCGCCGGGGCCGCCGCCATTCACGTGACCAGCCGATCCGAACGCCTCGACATCGAGAAACTGGCATTGCCGGCCCGGGCTTTCGCCCTGGTGCCCAATGGCATCGACATGCCGCCCCTCAATGCCGGTCTCCTCTCGCGGGATCATGCCCGGCCCTATGTCCTCTTTCTGGGGCGGATCAGCTGGAAGAAGGGCATCGAGCGCTTGATCGACGCCATGCAGGTCGTCGCCGATGCCGATCTCGTCATCGCCGGCAATGACGACGAGGGCGAAACCGCCCGGCTGAGGCCACGCGCCGCAGCATTGGGGGTTAACGCCCGCATCCGCTTCGTCGGCCCCGTACATGGCGAGGAGAAATGGTCCCTGCTGCGCAACTGCGCCGCCTTCGCACTGGCCTCCCATTCGGAGAACTTCGGCAACGCCGTCTTGGAGGCGATGGCCTGCGCCCGCCCTGTCGTGGTCACCCCCGAAGTGGGGCTTGCCGATGTGGTCGCCGACGCCGGCTGCGGCCTTGTCGTCGACGGCTCCCCTGCGGCGCTTGGCGCGGCGCTCTCCTCCCTCCTGGCAGACGCTGACTTTGCCGCCCGGCTGGGACAGGCCGGCGAGAAGACGGCTCGCGAGCAATTCTCCTGGCCCGGCATTGCGGCTGCCATGATCGATGTCTACCAGGAGGCTATCCTCGCCCAGGCGGGAGAAGCTGCTCCCGCCGAAAGAGCCGTGCATGTCTGACTTGATCGCACCGCGGACGACGGTCCTGGTCCTGAGCTTCAACGAGGCTCCCAACCTGGCGCGCTGCCTCGATCGGCTCGGCTGGGCGCCGCGTATCCTGCTGGTGGACAGCGGCAGTACGGACGAGACGCTCGATATTGCCGGCCGATACGCCAATGTCGAGGTGGTGCATCGCCCCTTCGACAGCTTCGCCGGCCAGTGCAATTTCGGCCTCGACCTCGTCGATACGCCCTGGGTGCTCTCGCTCGACGCCGATTATGAATTGAGCGAGGATCTCGTTTGCGAAATCCAGTCCCTCCGTGAGGGGACGGCGCAGGGCTATTCGGCGGCCTTCATCTACCGCATCCATGGCAGGCCCCTGCGCGGAACCCTCTATCCGCCCCGCACGGTGCTCTATCGCCGGCAGGCCGCGCGCTACCGCGACGAGGGCCATGGCCACCGCGTCACCGTGGCGGGCGAGGTCGGCACCCTGGCGGCCCCCCTCTATCACGACGACCGCAAGCCCCTTCTCAGATGGGTCGATTCACAGAAGCGCTATGCGCAGATCGAGGCGGACCACCTGCTCGCCAGCCCGAAGGAGGACTTGAGCCGGGTCGACCGCCTCAGGCTGCAGGCATGGCCGGCACCGCTCCTGGTATTCTTCTATACCTTGTTCCGGAAAGGCGCCGTCCTCGATGGCTGGGCGGGTTGGTACTACACCCTGCAGCGCGTGATCGCCGAATGCCTGATCGCGCTGGCCCTGATCGATCGGCGCCTGGCGAAATGACAGGAAGGGTTCCGGCTTGATCATCCTCGGCCTCAACGCCTACCACGCCGATGCCGCCGCCTGCCTTCTCAGGGACGGGCAGATCGTTGCGGCCGCGGAGGAGGAGCGCTTTCGCCGTATCAAGCACTGGGCGGGCTTTCCCAGCCAGGCCATCGCCTATTGCCTGCGGGAGGCAGGTATCGGGCTCGGGGATGTCGACCATGCCGCGGTCAACAGCGATCCCAGGGTGCATCGCCTCGAGCGCCTGGCTCATCTGGCGCGTCACAGGCCCGATCTTTCTCTTGTCCTCGACCGCTTCAGCAACCGCCGCAAGCGCCTCTCCGTTGCCGATGAACTCGCAGCCGCCTTTGCCGGGCAGCGTTTCAAGGGCACGGTGCACCAGGTCGAGCATCACCTGGCCCATCTGGCATCGGCCTTCTTCGCCTCCCCCTTCCAGGAGGCGGCCGTCCTCTCCCTCGACGGCTTCGGCGACTTTTCCTCCACGGCGTGGGGCAGCGGGCACGCCGGCGCGGTCACCGTCGAAAAACGGGTGCTGTTTCCCCATTCCATCGGCCTGTTCTATCAGGCGCTCACCCAACATCTCGGCTTTCCGCACTATGGCGACGAATACAAGGTCATGGGCCTGGCGCCCTATGGCAAGCCGGTCTTCCTCGACAGGCTGCGGCGCCTCGTAAGGCTCGAGGCTGGGGGAACGTTCGCGCTCGACCTCAGCTATTTCCGGCACCATCGCGAGAAGATCGCGTTCGACTGGCAAGGCGGAGCCCCGGTCTTCGCCCCGCTCTACTCGGATGCATTGGAGGGACTGCTCGGCCCCGCGAGAGCGCCGAATGAGGCACTGACCGAACGCCATCACGATATCGCATCGTCGGCCCAGGCCCTCTTTGAGGAAGTCCTCGACCATATCCTGCAGGCCGTCTGGGACAAATATCGCCTGCCAAACCTCGCTTTTGCCGGCGGCTGCGCCCTCAATTCGGTGGCCAATGGCAAGATCAGACGAACTTCGGCCTTCCGGCACCTCTATGTGCAGCCCGCGGCCGGCGACGCCGGCGGATCGCTCGGTGCCGCCCTGGCCGTCTGGCACCAGTCCGGGGGCCACCGCTCAACCCCGATGGACCACGCCTATTGGGGTCCGGCCTACGGTCCCGATGACATCGATCGGCTTCTGGCGGCCGAAACTGTCAAGCTCGCCGCCATGGACTGCGACATCCGGCATTTTGAGGATGAAGCCGAGCTTTGCCGGGAGACGGCATCAGCCATCGCGGCCGGCCACGTCATCGGCTGGTTCGACGGGCGCATGGAATGGGGACCGCGCGCGCTCGGCAGCCGCTCCATCCTGTGCGACCCCCGGCGGGCGGACATCAAGCAGCTTCTCAACCACAAGATAAAGCGCCGCGAGTCGTTCCGGCCGTTCGCGCCGTCCATTCTCGCCGAGCATGCCGCCGACTGGTTCGAGGATATCGATGCGGTGCCATTCATGACCGAGGTCCTGCCGGTCCGGCCCGACAAGCGTGCCCTCGTGCCCGCCATCACCCATGTGGACGGCTCCGGGCGGCCGCAGACGGTGCAGCGGCAGGCCAACCCAGCCTATCATGCCCTGATTTCCGCGTTTTTCGCGTTGACCGGCGTGCCCATGGTGCTCAACACCTCCTTCAACGAGAACGAACCGATTGTCTGCACGCCGCGCGAGGCGCTCGACTGCTTCCTGCGCACGCGCATGGACATTCTCGTGCTCGGGCAGGTGCTGATCCAGCGCCGGCAGACCGCCGGGCCGGCCGCCATGCCCGACAGCCAGCACGCCGCCGATGATCCCCTCCCCGGCCCCTGAAGCCGCGGCGCCCTCGCGCGCGCTCTCCTGCCATGCCGTGTATGGCTGGTGCCTCGTCCTCGTCTGCATGGAGTGGCTGTATTATCGGCTGGGCCAGCAGCCCTTGCGCCAGATCGGCGACCTGCCCCATGTGATCTCCGTCCTCGAAGTGATCGAGATCGCGATGATCGTTCGCCTGATCGGACGCGAGCGGCGTGACGCTCCCTTCCAGGCGAGCGAGGCCGCCCTGACCCTCGCGGCGATGGCTTTCTGCGTCCTCGTACTGCGCCAGGTACCGCTCGCCGCCGCGCTGGCGCTCGCCCTTCTTGCGGCGTGGCACCTGCGTAAACGCCCGTCCTGCCGCGCCTCGTCCGTCGCACTGCTGGCCTTCATTGCCCAGTTCGTGCTTCTGGGCTGGCCCTTTCTCGTCCTTCACAATGTCGTCGGCCTGCTCGATGCGGCGATCGTGCGAACCGCACTGCAGATGGCGGGACAGGATGTATCGGGCCACGGCACCTACATCCTCCGTCCCGCCGACGCGATCGGCTTCGACGTGATGTGGGGCTGTGCCAGCTCGACCACCCTGGTCCAGAACCTCATGGCCTACGCCATCATCGCCGTCGGTCTCGGGGGGCCGCTCCGTCGTTCCGACTCCACGGCATTTCTGCTCGTCACCGGCGCCACCCTTGCCTTGAATTGGCTGCGCCTGGTGCTGATCTGCGCCTCGAAGGATGGATATCTCACCTGGCATGAAGGCACGGGCGCGAATATCCTGGCAGCGTTCTATGCCGTTCTGATCCTCGTCCTCGCTTATTACCGGGCCAGGCCCCGGCAGATGCAGCCCTCCGCGTGATCCGCCTGTTCCACATCCTGGCTGCGGCGCTGGTGGTGTGTTCCCTTGCCTTGGCTGTCCGGCAGGCTCGCCTTCCCCCCCAGCCTGCCCCGGAAGCCCAGATCGCATCGGTTTTTGCCAAAGCCGGCTTTTCGCTCGCGACCCAGCGCCGGACCCTGCTCGGCCCGGAGCTCTCCTTCACGCGGTCCGATTGCGCCATACCGATGCGAGCGGTGTTGACGGAAACGATCCATCGCGATGCCATGCAGATCCTTGCCGGCATGGCAGGGGCCGATGAAGAAGTGATCACGGTCTATGGCGGTGCGGCCGTGCCCAGCCTGCATCTTCGAGACATCGCCTGGCCCTGGCTGCAACGCAAGCTCGGCGTCATGCTCGGCCTTTACCGGTCGAACCCCTGGGACTCCATCGGCCTCGCCATTTTCTCGCCCCGTCAATGCCGGGGCGGCGGCCCCGACTGGTCATCCCTGCTCAGCGAATCCTGAATTCTGCGCTCAGGTCCAGTTGAAGTTGTGCGCCGCGTTGCGTGTGTCTTCTTCATAGCGATCCTCCCACACGCGCGTAAGGAATATCACCAGCGCGAATTCCGACATGAACAGGACGAGCGCCATGAACGCCCAGACGACCGGCGCTGCCAGGAGGCGAAAACCGCCGATCTGCGGATAGCGGCTGAGGGCCAGATTGGCTGCCTCCATCACGAGGCCGATCTGCAGGCTGATGCCGATGATGATGACCAACAGGGTGATCGGTTCGCGCAGCGCCGTTCGCAGGGAGGTCCGGATCGGCCGACGCTCGTCAAGGGACGCGGCAGGCCCCACCAGGGCCAGGCCCGCTGTCGCCATGAAGCCGAGCGCATAGGAGAGCAGGATCGCCCCCCGTACCAGCTGTTCGTGCGCGACGGGCGCGCCCGGCAAGGGCGGATGCTTGAGCAGGCCTATGACGGCCCAGCACACGAGCACATAGAAACCCATGCGCCGCGCCCGCCCGCCGGTGGGAAATACAGGGCGCCATTCGCCATGGATGAGGCCTCGGTGCAGGCGCAGCGCAATGCGCGCCAGGAGATAGGTCGTCATGGCATGGAAGGCGATGAGCAGGCCGACCTGGACCAGACCCGAGGGCCACGCCACCAGGAAGGACATGGGCGGCACCAGTTCCTGAACGGCGAAAATCAGCCAGGCCGCAAAGAAGAGAACCGGCTGGCGTATGATCGTCATGCCTGCCTGCCGCCAGCTTTCGGCAAAAATATTATAGGGGCGCGACGAGGCAAAGAAGCCAGCGATACCGATCGCCATCAGGATCACGAAAATGATCAGTGAAACCTCGATGGACGGAGACGGCATTTCGATTTTTGCCCTGACGCGTGACCTGGAAATGGAGCGCGGCTAACAAGCCACAATTACGAACCGCCCGTCGCTGACAGGCTCCTGAACCACCGCAGCCAGTCCCTCATTTTCTTTCGTCCCATTATCAGGATCAGGAACGCCACCGCCAAATAGGAAATCGTGCTCGTACCCGGCACGGGCCCCGGGATCTGCACGAGGGATACGTCGTCCAGACGCAGGGGCGCTGTCAGCAAGCCCGGCAAGTTGGTGAAGACGAGATTTGTTACACCAGCAGGCAAATTTACTGTAAGGGTGTAAAGATTATATCCACCTAAGCCAACAATCGTAATTCCATAAGTCAAATTATAGGTGACTCCACCTATTTGTACACTAAAATTCAAAAATCCAATAGAAAGAGAAATCTGTGGAGCGAGATAAAAGCTCAATTGATAGGTACCGGCGGTCGGAATAGTGATGGATTGTGAAATCGTGCCGCCGCCTGTGGCAATCGTGCCATAAAAACTCCCGCTATGTGCCGGCGGGTTGAGAAATATCGTGCCTTCTTGCGTCCGCGTAGACCCTCCGCTGTAACTCCACCCCGTCGTCGTTTCGAAGCCGCCGTTGGTGATGATCTGGGCGCGGGCCTGTGCGAGCAGAATTGGCGAAACAGCAAGGGCGAATGTCAGAAGCAACGGCCCCCATGCCTTGAGCAGAAATTTCATGCCCCTCTCCCGGCGCCAGTCCCGTCAGGTTAGCCTCGCAAGTTAGACCAAGCCCCGCCGATCAACAATCGCATTGAGAGCGCGGCCAATCCCTGGAGGAGGACCGCGAGACCTCATTGAGCCGGGCTCAGACTGCGCAGCGCCCCATATTCGTCTGATCTCAGCAGACCCTCGAAATAGGCGATCGTCCTGGCGAGGCCATCGCGAAGGCCGATGGACGGGGCCCACCTTAGAAGCGCGCGCGCCTTGGCGATATCGGGCTGGCGCTGGCGTGGGTCATCCGTCGGCAAGGGCCTGAATTCGAGCCGGGACGACGAACCCGTCAGCTCGATGATCAGCTCGGCAAGGTGACGAACGGTGATCTCCACGGGATTGCCGATATTGACCGGCCCGTGAATGTCGGCCGGCGTCGCCATCATGCGGACCAGGGCTTCGATCAGGTCGTCGACATAGCAGAAGGAGCGCGTCTGCCCGCCATCGCCATAGATCGTGATGTCCTGGTTGCACAGCGCCTGAACGATGAAATTCGACACCGCCCGCCCGTCGTCTGGCTGCATGCGCGGGCCGTAGGTGTTGAAAATCCGCACGACTTTGGCCGGGACGTCATATTGCCGGATATAGTCGAAGAACAAGGTTTCGGCGCAGCGCTTGCCCTCGTCATAGCAGGAGCGCGCCCCGATTGGATTGACGTTCCCCCAATAATCCTCCGCTTGGGGATGGGTATGCGGGTCGCCATAGACCTCGGAGGTGGAGGCCTGCAGGACCTTGACCTTCAGGAGCCGCGCCAGATCGAGCACATTGATGGCACCCAGCACATTCGTCTTGGTCGTCTGGACCGGATCGAACTGATAGTGTTTCGGCGAAGCCGGGCAGGCCAGATTGTAGATCTCGCCGGCTTCGACGCGCAAAGGCGTCGTAATATCGTGGTTCAGTAGCTTAAAAGCGGGGTTTCCGATAAGTTGGTCCACGTTGCGCCGTGAGCCGGTAAAGAAATTGTCAACGCAAAGAACTTCTTTATTATCTCTCAACAGGCGCTCGCACAGATGCGAGCCGAGAAATCCAGCGCCACCCGCCACCAAGACGCCGGTCACAGCCGCATTCCTGTTGCTCCGGCGAGCGTGACGCTGTGTTTCAAGACTGTCATGACCAAGAAAACTATCGATTTTTCGGGAGTCGTCAAATCCGGCGGCAAACCACGCGCCGTCGCCGGGCCTGCCTTGCCCTTCCGCCCTTTCGCCCCGAACCGACCTTGCCATGGCGCGCACGGGGCTGCCATGCCCGGGAAAATGCCGTAATAAGCCGTCATCGATCATGCCCGCCCGGCGGTCAAAGCGGGCGAGCTTGGAGTGCAACACGGCGATGGGCGTTCTCCGCGCGCAAATCTCCAGGCTGGTAAAGGGGATGCTGGCCCGGCACGGGCTGCTCCTGATCAGGGCCGGAGCCAAATTCGGCCACGATCCCTGGGCCGACATTCGCCGTCTCGCCGAAGCCTGGCACTATCCCATCGCGACCGTCTTCGATGTCGGAGCCAATGATGGCGAGACGGCGGCCCTCGCCCTGCACAAATTCCCCGGGGCGCGAATCGTCAGCTTCGAACCGCACCCTGAGACATTCGCCCTTCTGATGCGGCGACTCGGCGGGGAGCGCCGGTTTGCCGGCGTCAATGCGGCGCTGGGCGTGCAGGACGGCACCGTCGACATGTTCGAATACCCCTCTTCGAAGATCAACAGTCTCAGCGACCGGGCGCAATATGCGCTGCGCTATCCCCAGCAGGCCAACCGCATCAGCGTGCCGTCGACGACGCTCGACGCCTATTGCGAGCGCAACGGCTTCGAGACGGTCGACGTTCTCAAGCTCGACACCGAGGGTTTCGACCGCATCGTTCTCGAAGGCGGCCGGGGCATGCTCGAACGGCGGGCCATCAGGTTCATCTATGTGGAGTTCAACGACTTGCAGCCCAAGGAGAATGCCATGGGGGGAGACCTGATCTCGATCGACTCGCTCCTGCGCCCGCATGGCTATCGCTTCATCGCATCCTATAACGACTACATCGTCACCGAAGGCGATCTGTTCTGCCTCTCCAATGCGCTTTTTGCCCTTCCTCCGGTCATGTCGACGTTCTCGCCGGAAGCGGAAGGGCGCTAGGTCCTCTCCCGAAAAACTATCTCGGAGGGTGCCGCCCTCGATGACGGGAAAAGGGCGGTGAGCGTCACAGCTCCAAAAACGCACTCGGCCCGTATCACCGATACGGGCCGAGAAACGTCTCCTGCTCAAATGCACCAGGGGATGGAAATAATGCCTGAATTAATCTGTATAATAGCGATAGGTGATTAAAATCTGGATCGACAGAAAAGATATGACCGTGAGCGGATAGATATATTTTGCAGCCGGAAGAATGACGGAAATTATCTGATCGCTCATTTTGCCTCACAAAATGTGTTTTCGCTCCGCCCATGAACGTCTTTTGGCAACAATGAAGAGCGGTTTTGAAGTAATCCGAAGATACCGATGATGCCCGTCCTCATCAGCGCAGCGAAGGACGTTACAAGATCGATCCTGTAATCGCCCTCCTCGATCCGGCAACGTATTTCCTGTCGCCGTTGTTTTGATAATAGCTGGGAACTGCCTCACAAGTTTGTCGGGAAGACCGCGGTTCTGTAAGAAAGTGTCACAGGCCCCCGTTGCGCCAAAGCGGGTGTCGCCTTGGCTATTGCTGGATTCGGGATGCAATCGTTATCCGAGACGAGCTCCGAGGCGAACCACGCCGAAGCGCAGAAGCGATCGCACTGATGCAGCTAGGGGCTGCAGCCCCAACGCTTGGCGGCTCCCCGAGCGGTATCCAAATGTCACAGGGCGCGCGGGTACAAGCTTTTCGACAAATTTCGACCCAGCCGGCGAAGTCCCGCGACAAAGGGTGCTTACGGTCGTGCCATGCAACTGGAGGCAAGACCGTGACATCCTTTGCGGATTTTTCCACGCGATCGAAGGTCGTCGACGATGAGGTGCCTTTCGTCGGAGATCCGGCCTATGAAAAACTGGACGGCCCTGCCGCCATCGCCTATCGCCGCGCGGGCGGGACGCTTTTCGATATCCTCGTCATCGCCTCGATTCCGGTGATCATCGCCGTGAGCCTGCTCGTCGGACCGGATCCCCATGCCAAAGGCTCGGCCCATCTTACGTCGGTCGCTGCAATCGCCGATCCGGCGGCGGCGATGCCGCGGCACATGTCCCTGCCGATGGTCGAATAAAGCGTCTCCAGAAAAGTCGATGGACTTTTCGACGAAGAAAACGCGCCACAGCAAAAGATAGAGAGAAAGTGCGGTTCAACGAATCGCGCTTTGCTCCAGGCAGGGATTCTGCCTCACATGCCGGCCGGGGAAGACGACGCCGATGCCTGGTGGCTCAAGCCCTGGCCCGGGCATTGCGGGCCGTGACGAGCGGCAGGCCGATCACCGCCCGCAAGCCTTTGGCCTGGTTGAAGAGCCGGATGTCCCCGCCATGGTGGCGGGCGATGGCCCGGGCGATCGAGAGGCCAAGTCCTACTCCGCCCGTCTCGCGGTTGCGCGAATGCTCGAGGCGGAAGAAGGGAGCGAAAACCTGGTCGCCGACGCCCTCGGGTATGCCCGGCCCGTCGTCCTCGATGACGATGTCGATGCTCTCGGCCGAGCGCGCCAGCGTGACCCGCGCGCGCTCGCCATAGCGCACGGCATTCTCGACCAGATTGCGGACGGCCCGCCGCAGCGCATCGGGGCGACAGCGATAACTGATCTTCGGACCATCGAGAAAGGCCACGTTCTGGCCGATCTCGACCAGATCGTCACACAGACTTTCCACCAGGGCGGAGAGATCGACCGTGCGAGTGGTCTCGGCCGTGGCCTGCTCGCGCGCGAAGGCCAGCGCCGATTCCGTCATGGTCTGGATCTCGGCAATGGTCTTGAGCATCTTGTCCTGGATCTCCGGGTCGGAGACGAATTCGGCTCGCAGGCGCAAGGAGGTCAGCGGCGTGCGCAAATCATGTCCGATGGCCGCGAGCATGCGGGTGCGGTCTTCGACGAAGCGCTGCAGCCGGGCCTGCATGCGGTTGAAGGCCTCGGCGGTATGGCGGATGTCGTCAGGCCCGGACTCCGGCAAAGGCGGCACGGCCTCGCCTCGCCCGAGCAGTTCCGCCGCGGTTGCCAGGCGCCGCATCGGCCGGGCGATGCCGCGGGCCACCAACACGGCAATGACCGACAGCACCAGGGCCGTGATGCCGAGAGAAAGGGCCGATTGCGAGGTCCAGAAGGCGTTATGATAGTTCTTGGCGTAAGCGGCGTTGAGCCACATGCCCCGGTCGAGCTGGACGGCCAGGCCCATGCCGATCGCGGTGTCGAGATATTGGAACTTGGCCGGGCGGGCGAGCAGCCAGGACTGGGGTGCGATCTCCATCCAGCGGGACGGTTCGCTGGCGAAAGCGGCGCCGGTTGGTATTTCCGGGACCGCCGCCATGGCCGGGCCACGGTTCGGCTTGGGATGGCCGGGCATTTTGGCGGGCGGAAGGGGCTCGTGAAGGCGCTTCCAGGCGTCCTTGGCCCAGGCCGTCGCGTCGACTGGCTCCTGGGTGGACAACCAGAAGCGCGAATAAATGGTGCCGCTGACGGCAAGGATGTCGCCATGGACCGCATCCGGCGTCGCATTCAACGACAAAGCCAGCGAAGCAGCCCGGCTGAAGAACTCGCCCTTGGCCGCCGCGCGCATGGCCTGGCCGCGCTCGTCCCAGGAGACGAGAAAGCCGATGCCCTGCGATACCGCCAGGGCCAGCAGCATGAATGTTATGATCTGGGCAGCCAGGCTGCGCCGCCACAAGGCCATCATGCCTGTTCGACCTCCGCGGTGAAACTATAGCCGCCGCCCCAATGGGTCTTGATGAGCATGGGGTTTTTCGGGTCGGACTCGATCTTCTTGCGCAGCCGGCTGACCTGGTTGTCGATGCTGCGGTCGAATGTGTCGGCGGCCCGGCCGACCGTGAGATCGAGCAATTGATCGCGGCTCAGCACCAGGCCGGCATGGTCGAGGAAGGCCGTCAGCAGCCGGAACTCGGCCGTGCTCAGGGGAATGGCGACACCGTCCGAACCGGCCAGCTCGCGGCGGCCGACATTGAGCTGCCAGCGATCGAAGCGCAGGGTCTTGGCCTTCAAGGCACCGCGCTGGGGCGGCAGGCTGTTGACCCGGCGCAGCACCGCCTTGATCCGCGCCAGCAATTCGCGCGGATTGAACGGCTTGGTGAGATAGTCGTCCGCCCCCATTTCGAGACCGATGATCCTGTCGGTGTCATCGACCATGGCGGTGAGGAAAATGATCGGCACCACCGTGGTGCTGCGCAGATGGCGGCAAACGCTCAAGCCGTCCTCGCCAGGCATCATCACGTCGAGGATGATGAGGTCGGGCGCATTGCGCTCCAGCCGACGCCGCAGCGCCGCAGCGTTTTCGGCCACGCTGACGCGGTAGCCATGCTGGGCGAGATATTTGCCGACGAGGTCGCGAATGTCACGATGGTCGTCGACCACGACGATATGGGGTACCGATTCCATGCGTGACACTCCGGCCTAGGGCGAGCGGGACAAGACCGGCTCCTTGCGATGCACCGATCGCCCCCTGTTCCATGCTCCATTGTAATGGCGTCGTCGTGGGCTGGGTAGACCGGCCCGCCCGGCAAATCGCCCCGAACTGTATCCAATTGTATCGGGCCGATTTCACGCCATAGCTTGCGACACTTTTCCTGCCGACCGGGCGAGATGCTGCACAAGGCCCTTTTCAGCGTCCTCCGATACCCTGCTGCGCAGGGCCAACCTACCCGGAGCCGACCGCTCCATGAGGCGCTAGAGCGTTTTCCAGAAAAGTTGATAGACTTTTCGATTAAGAAAACGCGTCGAAACAAGGAATTAGAGAGCAAAGTGCGGTTCGGAGAAATCGCACTTTGCTCTAGCCCCCGCCGATCCTTAATTCCGGCTCCTCGGCGCAAATCGCAGCGAGGAAATCGATGAATTGCCGCACTCGGGAGGGCATGCGCCGCCCGGCGACGGTGGCTGCGCTGATCGGAAAAGGCGGTGGGGCATGCTGGTCCAAAATTCGGACGACCGCGCCTGAGGCCAGCACATCCGTGAATAGCCAACTCGCATGATGGGTGATGCCGAGGCCCGCAAGGACCGCGCCGCGGATATGCTCAGCGTCGTTCGTGCGGAACGCTCCCCCACCGTCGACTGCGACCTGACGGCCGTCTACCTGGAAACCCCACCCGATGATTTCTCCCTGGTAGACATAGCTGATGCGCTGGTGGGTGCGAAGCTCGTCCAGCGTTTGCGGCGTGCCGTGTTGGGCCAGATAATCGGCGGAGGCCAGGGTTATCATCTGCATGTCGCCGATATGCCGGGCGACGAGTGCGGAATCCGAGAGCCGACCGATCCGGATCGCGACGTCTATTCCCTCTTCGATAAGATTAACGTGCCGCCCGGACACTTCCATCTCAATCGCGATATCAGGGAAACGGGTCCTGAAATCCGCCAGACGGGGAATGACGAACATCCTCCCGAAAGCCGGCGAGAGAGTCACGCGGACCAGTCCCGAAGGGGCCGACTGCCCTTGAAGGATTCTCTCTTCGATGAAGTCGAGATCCTGAAAGATACGGACGGCGGCCTCGTAATAGTCCTGCCCTGCGGGCGTCACGGCAAGAGCGCGCGAACTTCTCGTGAGGAGTAGGGTCCCGAGCCGCGCTTCGAGCGCGGCCAGCTGTTTGCTGACCGTGGGTTGGCTGACGTTCAGGTCTCGCGCTGCCTTCGAAAAGCTTCCGCTTTCGACGAGGCGCACGAACATCCGCATCGCATCGAGCTTATCCATCCCTGTATCCCTCCCGTCGCGACCATCACAATAAATTCCGTTAAAGAATAGATGGCATTCGTCAAGCACGGCTTTCATTCTCAGTAGGCATATGAGAACTGGCGTTCGGCCACCCGTTCACGGGCTCGGAACCGAAAGGGACAGTCATGACAATCAAGATCTATGGTGATGCCGGCTCGGGCAGCCTGCGTCGCGTGACCACCGCCGCGAAGATCATGGGCATTCAACTCGAACGCGTTAGCGTCGACCTCTTCAAGGGCGAGAGCCAGACGGACGAGTTCAAGTCTCGTCTCAATCCCAACGGTCTAACACCGGTTCTGGAGGATGGTGACACCATTCTCTGGGAAGCTTCTGCGATCAATCTGTATCTCGCCGGCAAGGTGAACTCGCCGCTGGTCGGAACCACGCAGGAGGAGCGCTTCCAGGTGCTTCAGTGGATGTTCTGGTCGGGCGAGCAGTGGCGCACCTTCACCACGACGATCTTCGATGAGCGCGTGGGCAAGACGGTCATGGGCATTGCGAAGGACGAGTCCCTCATCAAATTTGCCGAGGGCAAGATCCGCGCCGCAGCGAAGGTGCTCGACCGGCATCTTGAAGGCCGCCGGTTCATGGTCGGCAATGGGCTGACCTTTGCCGATATCGATATCGCGGCTCCCTTTTCCCAGGTCGGTCGTGCAAAGTTTCCGTTCGAGGAATATCCGAACCTGATCGCCTGGCACGACAATCTTCTCCAGTCGTTCCCGGCATGGGCGGAGACGAAGGCTGAGGTCGACAACCGCATGGAAAGCTTCCTGGCGAGCGCCGGCGTGAAACTCTAATTGCTGAGCCCTAGGAAACCTCGATCGGGGTCGCGACGGGTCTTCGGCGGGCCCCTCCTTCGAGCAGCCGGCACAACACATAGAAGACCGGCGTGCAGACAAGGCCGAAGGCGGTCACGCCGATCATGCCGAAGAAGACGGCCGTGCCCAGCGATTGCCGCATCTCGGCACCGGCGCCGGTGGCCAGGAACAGCGGCAGGACGCCGAGAATGAAGGCGAGCGAGGTCATCAGGATCGGCCGCAGGCGGATGCGTGCGCCCTGCACCACCGCCTCGACGCGGCCGAGCCCTTCCGCTTCGGCCTGTCGGGCGAACTCGACGATGAGGATGGCATTCTTGGCCGCCAGCCCGATCAGGATGACGAAGCCGATCTGGGCCAGGATGTTCACATCCATGGCGAAGATCAGCAGGCCGCTCACGGCTGAGAGCAGGCATACGGGCACGATCAGCAGGACGGCGAGCGGCAGCGTCCAGCTCTCATATTGGGCCGCCAGCAGGAGAAAGACGAAGACGACGGAGGCGCCGAAGATCAGAAGGCCGGTATTGCCGGCCAGCCGCTCCTGGAGGGCCACCTCGGTCCATTCGAAGGCGAAGCCTTCCGGCAGGTTGTCGCGCGCGATCTGCTCCATGCGGTCGAGGGCGGCGCCGGTCGAGGTTCCCGCCGCCGCGGCGCCCTGGATTTCCGCCGCCGGATATTGGTTGAAGCGGGGAATGCGATAGGGTCCAGAGCGCTCCTGGAAACTCGCCACCGCACTCAGCGGCACCATGGCGCCGCTATCGCCGCGCATCCTGAAATTGCCGATCGACGCAAGGTCGGTGCGATAGCGCCCATCGGCCTGGGCGCGCACCTGGAAGGTCCGCCCGAGCATGTTGAAGTCGTTGACATAGGCCGAGCCCAGATAGACTTCGAGCGCCTCGAAGATGCGTCCGGCGGGCACTCCCAGCATCTGCGCCTTGATGCGATCGACGTCGGCATAGACCCTGGGAGTGGCGGTGTTGAACGGCGAGAAGGCGTTGGCAATGCCGGGCGCCTGCGCCGCGGCCGCCAGCACCTGCTGGGCCGCCGCCTCCAGGGCCTGGGGCGACTGGCCGTTGCGGTCCTGCACCATCAGCTTGAAGCCGCCGGCATTGCCCATGCCGCGCACGGAGGGCGGCTTGATCGGGATGATGCGCGCTTCGTAGAGGTCGGCGAAACGCGATTGCAGCGAGGCGATGATCCGGTCGGTGGTCAGCCCCTGCCGCTCGCGTTCCGCATAAGGCTTCAGGATGGTGAAGGCGATACCGCTGCCGGAGGCGTTGGTGAAGGTGGCGCCGTCGAGCCCGGCGATGGCCACGACGTTCGCCACGCCCTCCGTGGCGAGGAGCCGGCGCGAGACCTCCTTCATCACGGCATCGGTCCTGCCGAGGGCCGAGCCCGGCGGCAGCTGCACGGCATTGATGATGTATCCCTGGTCCATCACCGGAATGAAGCCGGTGGGTGCACGGGCCAATTGCCAGCCCGAGAAGCCGACGAGGCCGGCATAGGCGGCGAGGACGAGAACGCTGACGCGCAGGAGCCGCCGGGTCACACTGCCATAGGCGATGGACAGACGGTCGAAGCCGCGGTTGAAGAGACCGAAGAAGCCCTGGAGCACGCGCACCGGCAGGAAGCGCCGTCGCTGCGGCTCTTCGGCTGAATGCGGTTTCAGCAGGAGCGCGCACAGCGCCGGACTGAGCGTCAGTGAAACGAAGGCGGAGATGGCGGTGGCCGCCGCGACGACGACGGCGAACTGCCGGAAGAATTGTCCCGAAATCCCCGACATCATGGCGGCGGGCACGAAGACGGCACACAATACCAGGGTGATGGCGATCAGGGCACCGCCGATCTCGTCCATGGAGCGGTGTGCCGCCTCCCGTGCCGAAAGTCCGGCCGCGAGGTGGCGTTCGACATTCTCGACGACGACGATGGCGTCATCGACCACGATGCCGATCGCGAGCACCAGGCCGAGCAGGGAAATGTTGTTGAGGGAGTAGCCCAGCGCCGCCATGACCGCAAAGGTGCCGACCAGGGATATCGGGATCGCCAGGATGGGAATGATGGCGGCACGCCAGGTTTGCAGGAAGAGGAGCACCACCAGCACGACCAGGCCGATGGCCTCGAAGATCGTCTTGTAGACCTCGCGAACCGACTCGGCGACGAATTCGGTGGGATTGAACGGAATGGCATAGCGCAGGCCGCTCGGCATCTCCGCGCCGAGACGCGCCATGGCGGCGGTGACGCGTTCCGCCGTCTCGATGGCGTTGGATCCCGGCTGCTGGAAAATCTGGATCGGCTGGGCCGGCTGGCCATTGAGATAGGCCGTGCCGCGGAAACTCTGCGCCGTCAGCTCGACGCGGGCGACGTCCCGGATGCGGATGACGCGCCCCGCCCCGTCGGTGCGCACGACGACGTTTTCGAACTGCTCCTTGTCGGTCAACCGCCCGAGCGTTTCGACATTCAGTTCGAATGCCCCTTGCCGCGGCACCGGTGAAAGGTTCATAACCCCCGCCGAGACCTGGACATTCTGCGCCCGAAGGGCCGCCACCACCTCGCCCGCCGAGAGATTATGCGCCGATACCTTGTCCGGATCGAGCCACACGACCATGGCATAGTCGCGGGACGCGACGAGACGGACATCGCCGACGCCCGCCAGGCGCAGCAGGGCGTCGCGGATGCGCAGCGTGGCATAATTGGCCATGTAGAGGGGATCGCGCGAGCCGTCCGGGGAGAAGAGCTGCACGACCATCAAGAGGTCAGGCGAGGTCTTGCGCACGGTGACACCGAGGCGGCGAACCTCCTCCGGCAGGCGAGGCTCGGCCACCGCCACCCGGTTCTGCACCAGCACCTGGGCCTCGTTCAGGTCGGTACCGAGCTGGAAGGTCACGGTGAGGGTCAACTGGCCGTCACCGGTCGCCTGCGAGGACATGTAGAGCATGTTCTCGACGCCGTTGATCTCCTGCTCGAGCGGCACGGCAACCGTATCGCCCACCGTCTCGGCCGAAGCCCCGGGATATTGCGCCTGAACCACGACCGTCGGCGGGGCGATCTCCGGGTATTGCGCCAGCGGCAAGGTGAAAAAGGCCGCGATGCCGATGATCACGACGAGGACGGACATGACCGTCGCCAGGATCGGGCGATCGATCGAAAGGTGGGCGATGCGCATCGTCTACTCCGAGAGGCCTGCGGTCTGAGTTGCGATGCTGCCCGGTTGGGGCGCGACCTTCTGGCCGGGCCGCGCCCGCAGCAGGCCGTTGACGACGATACGGTCGTCCGGACCGAGCCCGCTGGTCACCACCCGCAACCCATCCGGCCGGCTGGGACCGAGGCCGACGGTCGTGGCCTGAAGGGTGCTGTCGGCGCCCAGCTTCAGCACGATGCGGGTCGCCTGGTCGGTAAGGATGGCGGTCTCCGGGACCAGCAACGCCGGATAGTCGGCGGAGGCGGCCATGCGAACCCGGCCGAATTGGCCGGGCGTAATGGCAAGGCTCGGATTGGCGAGCGTGGCGCGGGCACGGATGGTACCGGCACCCGGCTCCAATCGATTGTCGACGAAACTGATGACACCGTCATTGGACCAAGCCGCCTCTCCATCCGGGCGAGCCTGGACCGCAACGCCCTTGTCGCGCATGGACGGCATGGCTCCCGCCTTCATGGCGCGCTCATGGCGCAGAAAATCCTGTTCGCTCATGTCGAAGACGAAGTCGATCGGATCGAGCGCCACGATGGTGGTGAGCACCGTGCCACTGTCGGAGACGAGGCTGCCGACATCCAGTCGCCGATTGGAGACCCGCCCGGCAATAGGGGCACGGATGGTCGCGAATTCGAGATCCAGCTCAGCCCGGCGCAGGGCGGCCCGTGCGGTCTCGAGCGCGGCATCGGCAGCTGCCTTCTGCTGCAGCCGCTGATCGAGCGTAGCACGTGATACGGCCGCAGTGCCGGCCAGTTGACGGGCTCGGTCCAGTTCCTGGCCGGCCAGCTCCGCTTGCGCCCTGGCGCTCTTGAGTTGAGCGTTGGCCATGTCGAGCGAGGCCTGATAGGTACGCTGGTCGATGACGAAGAGCACGCGGCCTTTTTCGACCAGCTGTCCGTCCTCGAAATTGATGGCATCCAGATAGCCCGGCACCCGCGCCCTGATCTCGACCATTGCACTGGCCTGGAAACGACCGGCGAACTCCTGCATGTCGCTGACACGCATCTTCAGGGGCTGGGAGACCACGACCGAAGGTGCGGGACGGACGGGAGCCTGCGTCACCGCCGCTCGCGCCTGATACAGGCTCCATCCGGCTGCGCTCGCGCCCACCAGGATTGCCAGGCCAGCCAACCCTATGATTGCCTTTGCATTCTTCAATTCGGAGCTCCAAGCCTTGCATCTGCCGGCGTTCCGCCTGCGGAACGCCCTCGTTGCGGGCCAGATTGCTCGAAGCCTGTCCTGAAAGTGTGCCCGCCAAGGGCAGAGTTTGTCGAAGGATGTGCCGATTTTGCTGCGCCGCACAATTTGCGACAAAATCGATGCTTCCGTCCAAGATGGCGCTCATGGCGCCTTCAAGCCAGGGGAGCGGGCCATTCGGAAGCTGACCTGGGCCCGGTAGACCGACAGTATGGCCCTTATCCAAGCCTTCTTACAAAACATCCTGATTTTTTGAAGCAATAAAAGAACTATAATTTCAAGTTTTATATAAGTTTGAAATTATTAGTTTACTAGATAATATTTATATATCTTTACGTGTATTTTAACTTTAAATGCCTGAACAAAGGAGCTCTTTTCTCGAAAGGAAAAGATCCGACGATACCCCTAGGGCACGCATCGTCAGCGGCATGCGTAAAAAGCCATAGGCAGCTGCACTCACAGGAAATTTTGTCCTTGCGCTACCTTGTAAAAATTCAATCATCATCTAAGGTCAACTGCAGCTACACTAGATTTAAATTTACAAAACGCGCCTAGCTGCAATGTTATGCGAGGCTTGGGAGTTTCGGACCGAGAGCATGAGCAGCCAGTTCTCCGCCGACATGGTTTCGATCGGATCGACGGCCATTCATTGCTTGAATCATAACGGGGCGTCTCCTTTGGGCTTCGAGCTGCGGCTAGGAATGTAGTGTAGATTGGAAAGGCGACGCGTTGTGCTGCAGGGAAGTCCCGGGTTTCGTTGCTTATTCAAATTTGATGTGAGTCTTGTTTCTTTTCGGGATTGCACGGCATCATGATCAGCAGGCGCGTTCTTTTTCTAGCAGCACCTGTTCTTGCCATTCCGCCGGTTGCGGCAGCAGCGCAGCCCGAGCAGCCCGATGGGCCTTCCGCAGCGCCGCTGGCCGGGGACATCGATGCAATTCTCGCCCGCCAAACCCTCGTCGTCGCCATGCCGGGTTTCCAGTCCTTTCCGTTCTTTGGAGGGAGCAACGACAAGCCGCAGGGCATCGATGCCGACACCAGCCAGCAACTTGCCGCAGCCCTCGGCGTCAAGCTGGTGCTCGACCGCAGTCCCACCACTTTCGATGGCGCGGTCGCGCTCATCGAGCAGGGCCGCGCCGACATCGTGGTCGCCAAGCTCAGCCGCACCCTCGGCCGGGCGCGAAACATCAGTTATTCGCGTCCCTACGCCCAGTTGAGCCATGCCCTGATCATCAATCGGGTTCGTTTCGCGATCCTCGCCGATGGCAGGCAGCCGGAAGACGTCGTGCGCTCTTTCGACGGCGAGTTGGGTGTGATCGCCGGATCATCGTTCGAATATTACGCGCGAAACAATTTCACCAAGGCGAAGGTGCGGACTTTCCTGGCCTGGCAGGAACTGGTCACAGCCGTGCGGGACGGCCATGTGGACGCGGCCTATCGCGATGATCTGGAAATCAAGCGCCTGTTGCACGAGGATCCGTCACTCACCATCGTGGCGCGATCGGTTACTCTGACCGATCTGACCGACACCATTGCAATCGGCGTACGCCGCGACTCTCCCCACCTCCTGGAATTCGTCAATCTGTTCCTCGAACTGTCGGGACGCGACAAGCCCATGACGGCCGACGAACTGGTGGATCGCTACTTGCGCAAGGCCTGACCCCATGAGCTCCGTGTCCCTTCCGAGCGAGCACAAATCGTGGACCTGGAATGCAGGCTTGCGGCGTATCTCCCAATCGCCCTGGACGGTGATCGCATCGGTGGTTCTCGGCGCCCTCTGCGGCGCCTATCTGCCGGATTTCGCCAAGTCCCTCGCCCCGATCAGCGACGCTTACCTCAACCTCCTGAAAATGATCGTCCTGCCGCTGATCGTTTCGGCGACGGTCTTCGCGATCAAGTCGATGACCCGGGATCCGCAAACGGCCGCCTATCTTTCCAAGGTGGTCATGGCGATCGTGGTGGTATCGGTGGCAACCGTCGCGATCACGGGCACGGTGACATTGCTGCTGAAGCCGGGCGTCATCACCGACGTGCAGGAACGCATCCAGCTTGGCACCGTGCTCAACAGCAGAGGGCCCGTCGGCACGGACCTGCAGATGACATTGGCCCCGCCGAGCCAGGCCGCGCCGGACCAGGGCGCGTTCTCCGGCCTGCTGGAACTGATCCCCAGCAATATCTTCAACTCGCTGTCGGTGGGCAATACCATGCAAGTGCTGGTCTTTTGCCTGTTGTTCGGCATCGGCATCGGCCGCGTGCCGGCGGCTACCTCCGTCAGCTTCGCCAACGCCCTCGAGACGATCTACCGGGCCTGCCTGATCATGACGGGTTGGTTCAACGTCCTCCTGCCTCTCGCGTCCTTCGCGATCATCGCAAGCCAGACCGCCTCGACCGGCGTCGAGCCTCTGATGCTGATGGTTGGTTTCATCCTGACCTTCGCCATCGCAACCGGCATCATCATCATGATCTCGCTGCTCGTGGTATGGCTGCGCAGCGGCGAGACCCTGTGGGCAACCTTCAAGGCGCATCAGCCTTTGTTCATGATCGCCATCGCAACCCGCTCCAGCACGGCAAGCATTCCCTGGATCATCAGCCTGGTGGGCGAGCGCCTGCGCTTCAACCGCATCGTCGTGGAGATGCTGGTGCCGCTCCATGTCACCATGCTGCGCACCGGGCCGATCATGCTGTTCGTGTGCGGCTCGCTGTTCATTGCCCAGCTCTACGGCCGTTCGCTGAGCACGAACGACTATATCTACATCGCCGGTGCTTCGATCCTGGTGGGCTTGACCACCGCCGGGATGAGCGGCGCGGTCACGCTGTCGCAGATGGCGATCCTGTGCGCCCATCTCAATCTGCCGTTCGAGGCGCCCTTCGTGCTGTTTCTCACCATCGACGCGCTGACCGATACCATGCGGACGCTGACGGTCGTATCGACCATCGCCGCGGCGACGGCGGCGATCGCGCCCAGGGATTCGGCGCAGCATCCGATCGATGAGAGCGAAGGCTTCGCCCTCAACGTGCCCAAAGCGGAAGCCGCGGCATGACCGGGCGGCTCCTGCGGCCACGCCTCGGCGTCGTCGGCGGTCTCGGTCCGCTTGCCACGGCGGATTTCTATCGCAAGACGATCGACGCGGTTCCGGCCGAAAACGATGCCGACCATATCTCCATGGCGATCCTGAGCGTGCCGCAGATACCGGACCGGTCGGCAGCGATCCGCGAGGGCAGCGACAGGCCCCTCCCCTGGCTGCTCGAAGCGGTCGAGATGCTCAACAGTCTCAACGTCGAAATCATCGCCATCGCCTGCAACACGGCCCATCACTGGTACGATGCCCTGTCTGCCGACTCCAGAGCCGAGATCGTTCACATCGCGGATGCGGCAATCGACGAGTTGCATCGCCGGTACAAGGGGAACCGCGCCGCCGTGATGGCGACCCGAGGGACCCTGCGGTCGGGTTTCTACCAGAAACGCCTGCAGGAGGCAGGCTTCACTTGCCGTAATCCCGCGGCGCCAACCTTCCAGAACGCCGTCGACGATGCGATCCGCCAGGTAAAATTGGGGAACCTCGAACAGGCGAAAGATGCCTGCGCGTCGGCTTTCGCGCGCTGCAGGGACGAGGGCCTGGAAGCGGTCATTCTCGCCTGTACGGAGCTTCCCATCGCGGCGGAAGATGTGGTGCCGGAGGGCATGCTGGTGGTCGACGCCTCGCGGGCCCTCGCCCTGACCTGTGTTCAACGACTTCGCAATCCAGATCGCATGCGCAATACCGCCTGAGGTGTTCGGATGTCCGAGCTTCTCGATGGAGACCCGATGCCGCAAAGCGATTTTGCCGGACGGCGGAGGCAGTTCCGCACGCCCTGTCAGCGTGGGCCGCGACCCGCGGGATGGTCGAGTGTGATCTCCAGGCTGGCGGCATCGTCCACGCAGATCCAGCGGCGACGTAACACGGCAAAATCAAAGCCGGAGACAGTCACCCAATCGCCGACCGCGCATTCCGGTGGCAGGTTCACGGCGAGAAGGGCCTTCCCTATGCCCGCCCCGTCCGCAAAAGCCTTCGCACTGGCCGTGAGAACGATGCGGCCACTCCGTGGTGGGTTGGCTGGAGAGTTGTTCACGTCAAGGCCCATCCGTCTCAATCGAGGAAATACAGCCTATGTCCACGCGCTACGCCAAGATCGTCATGTGCCTTTGCCTTGCGGCTTTCGCCTTTCTCGTCACCTTTGGCAATATCACCGACTACGGCTCGAACTACGAATTCGTGAAGCATGTCCTGTCCATGGACAGTACATTTCCCGGCAATAGCCTGATGTATCGGTCGATCAGCAATCCACTGCTATGGAATGCCTCCTATATTCTCATCATAGCCGGCGAAGCCGTGACCTGCATCTTGTATTTGCTTGCCGTCGCTTCGCTCTGGAAAGCACGCCACGCACCGGCAAAGAGTTTTCATGCCGCCAAGAAATACGCCGTCATCGCGTCCACGATCGGGTTTCTCGTCTGGTTCTTCGGCTTCATGGTGATCGGCGGAGAGTGGTTTGCCATGTGGCAATCATCGACCTGGAACGGCCAGAATCCCGCCTTCAGATTCTATGTCACCATCCTCCTCGTGCTGATCTTCATCATGCAGGCCGACGAGGATGTCGAGAGCCCCACGGCATGAGGATCCGTCACTCCTTTTCGCAAACGTGACCCGGCTCGACACACGACTTTTGATGAGGCCAAGATTGCTGATCGCCCATTTGTCCGATCCTCACCTGCGAGAGAAAGGTCACCTCTATCAGGGACTGGTGGATTCCAATGCCATGTTCGATCTAGCGGTAGAAACGCTCAACGCGCTCAGGCCGGAACCGGACCTCGTGATCATCGGCGGCGATGTCACCGAGGTAGGCGCGAGCCAGTTGCCGGCCGCTTCGAAAGCTCGGCTGCCACGCCCGGACCACCGATCAACCGTCCCCAAGCGTCAATTTTGTGAATCGGCCGCTTCCCGGCCTCGACGTTGATCTAAATCAAGGGAGAACCGCCAGCGATCTGCCAATCGTCAATCCTCGGGCCTGACCTGTCGGTCCGGCAACGGAGTGGAAGGCCGATGGAGCCGATGGCATGATCTCCCGCCTCACAGTGAGCGAACGTCAGCTGGCGCTGGCGATTGTAGTCCTGGTCGGTATCTTCGGCCTGGCGATGGCGGTTGGCGGCCGCGGCGAGCCGCTGGGGGTGCACGGTTTCATCGTGGTGGCCGCGGCCCTGGGACTCACCTTCGCATTGATCGGGCATTACTTCGATCCCGAGCCGACGGCGTCGCGCCTGGAGGAGTATTACGACGATCCGACCCGGGTCGGCATCGTCCTAACCATGATCTGGGCCGTCATCGGCATGTTCGTCGGGGTCTGGGTGGCCGCACTCCTGGCCTGGCCGGATCTCACCTTCGACGCCGCCTGGGCGAGTTTCGGCCGGCTTCGCCCGGTTCACACCAGCGGGGTCATTTTCGGCTTCGGCGGCAATGCGCTGATCGCGACTTCCTTCCACGTCCTGCAGCGGACCTCGCGCGCCCGGCTGCCGGACCAGGTCAGCCCCTGGTTCGTGCTGCTCGGCTACAATCTGTTCTGCATCGTCGCCGCCAGCGGCTACCTGATGGGCGTGACCCAATCCAAGGAATATGCCGAGCCGGAATGGTATGCGGACCTCTGGCTGGTCATCGTGTGGGTCGTCTATTTCCTGATCTTCATCCGCACGCTCGCGCGCCGTAAGGAACCGCATATCTACGTCGCCAACTGGTACTACATGGCCTTCATCCTGGTCGTGGCGGTGCTGCATATCGTCAACAATCTCGCCGTGCCGCTTTCCCTCGGCTCGACCAAGAGCTACTCGCTGTTCTCGGGCGTGCAGGATGCCATGACGCAGTGGTGGTACGGCCACAATGCGGTGGCCTTCTTCCTGACCTCCGGCTTCCTGGGCATGATGTATTACTATCTGCCCAAGCGCGCGGGCCGGCCGATCTTTTCCTACCGGCTCTCGATCATCAGCTTCTGGGGCATCACCTTCCTCTATATGTGGGCTGGCTCGCACCACCTGCATTACACCGCCCTCCCCCATTGGGTGCAGACCCTCGGCATGACGTTCTCGGTGATGCTGCTGGTCCCCTCGTGGGCATCGGCCGGCAATGCACTCGCCACGCTGAACGGGGCTTGGCACAAGGTGCGCGACGACGCCACGCTGCGCTTCATGATGGTCGCCGCCGTCTTTTACGGGCTGTCGACCTTCGAAGGCTCGTTCATGGCGATCCGCCCCGTCAACGCGCTGTCGCACTACACGGACTGGACCATCGGCCACGTCCATGCCGGGGCGCTGGGCTGGGTGGCGATGATCACCTTCGGCTCGATCTACGCCCTGGTGCCCTGGATGTGGAAGCGCGAGGCCATGTGGTCGCCCAGGCTCATCGAGCTGCACTTCTGGCTCGCCCTCTCCGGCACCATCATCTACGTCTTCGCCATGTGGAATTCGGGCATCATCCAGGGCCTGATGTGGCGCACCTACAATGACAGCGGCACGCTCCAATATTCCTTCGTCGAAAGCCTGGTCGCGATGCACCCCTATTACATCGCCCGCACCATTGGCGGCCTGTTCTTCCTGGCCGGCGCCGTGGTGGGCTCCCTCAATGTCTGGATGACCATTCGCACAAGCCAGGCCGAAACCGGGCGCAAGGGCGAACACGATGCGCCGTCCCAGGATGTCCCGGCCCAGGATGTGCCGAGCCTTGCCTCGATGCCGGCGGAGTAACGACATGCCCGAAATTCACCGCAAGCTCGAACGCAACTCCATCGCCTTCCTGGCCGCCATCCTCGTCGTCTCGTCGATCGGCGGCTTCATCGAGATCGCGCCCCTCTTCACCATCGATCAGACGGTCGAGAAGGCGCCGGATATGCGCCTCTACACGCCGCTGGAACTGGCGGGGCGCGATATCTACATCCGCGAAGGCTGCTATGCCTGCCACTCCCAGATGATCCGCACCCTGCGCGACGAAGTCGAGCGCTACGGCCCCTACTCCCTGGCGGTGGAGTCGAAATACGACCACCCGATGCTGTGGGGATCCAAGCGCACCGGCCCCGATATCGCGCGTCTCGGCGGCAAATATTCGGATGCCTGGCATGTGGCCCATCTCATCAATCCTCGAGCCGTGGTGCCGGAATCGGTCATGCCTAGATATGGCTGGCTGGCAGCCAACGCCCTGACGATCGACGGCCTGTCGCTCAATCTCGCAGCCCAGCGCAAGGTGGGTGTTCCCTATACCGACGCCATGGTCAAGAACGCGACAGCAGACGCCTATGGCCAGGCTGCTCCGGATGCCGACGCCTCCACCGGCGTGAAGGAGCGTTATGGCGAGGCCACCAATGTCCGGGATTTCGACGGCAATCCAGGCGAGCTGACCGAGATGGACGCGCTGGTCGCCTATCTGCAGATCCTCGGCCGACAAACCGACATTCCCTACAAGCCGGCGGCTGGCGCGACGCAGCCGGCCCCGACCGTCGCGGAGAAGTGAGATGGATTTCGATCACCAGAGCGTCGTCGCATTTTCAAAAAGCTGGGGCCTTTTCTACCTGATCGGCTTTTCCATCGCGGTCACGATCTACGCCCTGTGGCCGGCCAAGAAGGCGGAATTCGACAGGGCCGCAAACAGCATCCTCGATACGACTGATCGGCCGGGACGGTGAGCCATGCAGGAAGGCAAACGCGATAGCGTCACGGGCCGGATGACCACCGGCCATGATTGGAACGGCATCGAGGAACTCGACACCCCGGTGCCGAAGGTAGTGTTCGTCTTTCTGGCGCTCGGTTTTGCATTCTCGCTGATCTGCTGGCTGCTCTATCCGGCTTTTCCGTTGGTCACGACCTATACCAAGGGCCTGCTCGGTATCGACCAGCAGCAATTGGTGAGTGACCAGGTCAAGCAGGCAGCCGTCGAGCGCAGCAGCTGGGAGGCAGAGGTCGCCTCCAGGGATTTCGCCGCGATCGAGGCCGATCCCGCCCTGATGCAAAAGGTCAGAGAAACCGGCCAGACCCTCTTTCGCGACAATTGCGCGGCCTGCCATGGCGCCAAGGCGACCGGCGGCCCCGGCTTCCCCAATCTGACATCGAAGAGCTGGCTGTGGGGCGGCTCGCCCGAAACCATCGCCGAGACCATTCGCATCGGCATCAATTCGGGCCATCCCGATACAAGGGTTTCCCAGATGCTGGCCTTCGGCCGCCAGCACGTGCTCGACGCGGCGAAGATCGAGGATGTCGTCGCCTATGTGCAGTCGCTATCCGGCAAGCAGGGCGACAGCCCGCAGATCAAGGCGGGGCAAGAGGTGTTCGCCGCCAACTGCGCCGCATGCCACGGCGCCAATGCGAAAGGCAAGACGGATGTGGGCGCACCGGATCTGACCGATCGCTTCTGGATCTATGGCGGCGACAGCCAGACACTCTACACCACCATCTATGGAGGCCGGCAGGGGTATATGCCGCATTGGGAAGGCCGCCTGTCGGAGACGAGCCGGAAGATCCTGGCGCTCTACGTCTCGACGCTCGAGGCGGCCAAGCCATGACCGGGCGATCCGCCGGCCCGCAGCCCCGCCCGTGGCGCCTGGCGGCGATCGTGCTGAGCGCGCTGGTCGTCGCCGTGTTCGCCGGTGCCAATGCGCATCTGATCTACGTGGCTTTCGCCTCGCGGCCGGATTGCGTCGCCCACGACAAGGCAACGGGCGAGGCACGCGATGCGGGTTCGTTCGGCGCCGCCCAATCCTCATGCTGAGGGGGATTCCATGATGCAATCCAACAGCCAACTCGAAGCCATCCTGCTCTCCGCTGCTGAAAGGCGCCGACGGCATCTGCCGGCATCCGCCGCCTTCGGCTGGCTTGCCGCCGGCTGGCGCGACCTCACCCAACGGCCTGGTCCCAGCCTGGCCTATGGCCTTGTCGTCTTCGCGGTTTCGGTCGTCATCGTGTGGACACTCGGCGCGCTCGGCCTCGACTACATCCTCTTCCCGGCGCTGGCCGGCTTCATGGTGCTCGGCCCGCTGCTGGCCATCGGCCTCTATGAGAAGAGCCGTGCCCTGGAGGCCGGAAAACCGTTCACACTCGCCAGCATGATGTTCGTCAGGGCCCGATCCGGCGGCCAGGTGCTCTATACCGGGGCGATCCTGTGTCTGCTCATGCTGGTCTGGATGCGGGCGGCCGTCATCATCTACGCCCTGTTTTTCGGCTATCGCCCTTTCCCGGGTCTCGACCATGTCGCCGAGATGCTGTTCACCACGCCCATCGGCTGGGCCATGCTGTTGACCGGCACCGTCGTCGGAGGCGTCTTCGCCGCCTTCGCTTTCGCCATCAGCACCTTCTCCATTCCCATGCTGCTCGACAAGCCCGTCGATGCCTTCACGGCCATGGGCACCTCGATCTCCATGGTGTTCCGCAATCTGCCGGTCATGCTGATGTGGGGCGCCATCGTTCTGGCCCTGTTTCTCACCAGCCTCGCGACGGGAATGCTGGGGCTGATCGTAATCTTCCCCCTGCTCGGCCATGCGACCTGGCACAGCTATCGGGCCATCGAATGAGCTGCTGTGCACATGGCGTCGAACTCGCCGCCGCCATCGGGCGGGCGAGTTCCCAGGATGAGATCGCGCTGGCCAGCCGCGATCTGGGCAACGGATCGTGGCAGACCAGCCTGTCCGTTCCCGACATGCATTGCGGCGCCTGCATCCAGAGCATCGAAGGGGCGCTTTCGCAGCTTCGTCATGTCGAACGCGCCCGCGCCAACCTGACCACGCGCCGCGTTGCCGTCACCTGGCGCGGCACGGCGCCGCCCGACATGATTTCGGCGCTCGCGGCAGTGGGCTACAAGGCGCATCTGGACGAGGCTGAAGATCGGAGCTTCGATCCGGAAATGGTCCACCTCATCCGCGCCTTGGCGGTCTCGGGCTTTGCGGCCATGAACATCATGATGCTGTCGGTCTCGATCTGGTCCGGAGCCGAGGCGGAAACCCGGCAGGCCTTCCACTGGATATCGGCAGCTTTGGCCCTGCCGACGCTGTTCTATTCCGGCGGCGTCTTCTACCGCTCGGCCTGGACCGCGCTGAGGCATGGTCGCACCAATATGGACGTGCCGATCAGCATCGGCATCACGCTTGCCTTCGGGCTCAGCCTCTACGATACGCTGCACCAGGGCCACCAGGCCTATTTCGATGCCGCGACCAGCCTGATCTTCTTTCTGCTGATCGGCCGCACCCTCGACCACGCCATGCGCCAGCGTGCGCGCAGCGTGGTTCGCTCCTTGCTGCGGCTCTCTCCTCGCGGGGCGACCGTCGAGCGCCCCGACGGCAGCCGCGACTATCTGCCCATCGGCGAGATCGAGCCGGGCATGGCGATCATCCTCGCCGCGGGGGACCGCGCACCGGTGGACGGGCAGGTCGTGTCCGGGAGCTCCAGCCTCGATTGCGCCTTGGCGACAGGCGAAAGCATGCCGGTGGCCGTGGCGGCCGGCTCCTTCGTCCAAGCCGGCGCGCTCAATCTGAGTGCGCCCGTCAGGCTCATGGCCACGGCGCGTGCACGAGACTCCTTCCTTGCTGAAATGACACGCCTAATGGAGGCCGCCGAAGACGGGCGGGCGCGTTACCGCAGGATCGCCGACCGGGCGGCCCGCCTCTACTCACCGGTGGTGCATCTCGCCGCCTTGGTGACCTTCCTCGGCTGGATGGCCGCCAGCGGAAACTGGCACAACGCCACCAGCATCGCGATCGCCGTACTGATCATCACCTGCCCCTGCGCCCTCGGCCTCGCCGTTCCCATCGTCCAGGTCATCGCCGCCCGCCGCCTGTTCGACGCCGGCATCATGATGAAGGATGGGTCGGCCATCGAACGCCTGGCCGAGGTCGAGGCCGTCTGCTTCGACAAGACCGGCACCTTGACCATCGGCACGCCTCGCGTCGATCTTCGCGGCGTATCTCCCGGAGCCCTGGAGATCGCGGCCGCACTGGCGCGGCATTCGAACCATCCGGTGTCCCAGGCCATCGCGATGGCGGCACCCGGCGGCGCAGGGCGGCGGCTCGATGCCTCCGACGTGACCGAGCAGGCGGGGCTCGGCCTTGAAGCCCATCTCGACGGCCGGCGATTTAGGTTGGGCCGGGCGAGTTGGGCTCTCGGCATGCAGGATGCCCCGGACGGCACGGTCCTTTCCTGCGACGGGAGGGAGATGGCTCGTTTCGAAATTGCGGAGGCACTGCGCCCGGACGCCGCCGAAACGGTGAAGCTGCTGCGCCATGCCGGACTCTCCGTCGAGATCCTGTCCGGCGACAGGCCAAGTGCCGTCGCCGGCATCGCCAAGGCCCTGGACATCGAGGATTTTGCAGCCGGCCTGATGCCGGGCGAGAAGGTGGCACGGCTGGCCGCGGCAAAAGCCGGGGGGCGCCGCACGCTGATGGTGGGCGACGGCCTCAACGATGCTCCTGCCCTGTCGGCCGCTCATGTGTCGATGGCCCCCGCGACCGCGGCGGACATCGGACGCAGCGCAGCCGATTTCGTGTTTCTGCACGACAGCCTCGTCGCCATTCCCGTGGCTCTCGACATAGCGCACAGGGCCAACCGGCTGGTCCGGCAGAATTTCGTGATCGCCATCGTCTACAACGCGCTCGCCGTCCCGGTCGCGATGGCTGGCTATGTCACGCCTTTGCTGGCCGCGCTCGCCATGTCCGTCTCGTCGATCATCGTCGTCGCCAACGCCCTTCGTCTCCGCCCTGCCGGTCCAACCGTCGAAAAGGTGGCCTCGATACCGGTGGAGCGCATGAGCATGGCGGCAGCAAAATGAACAGCCTCGTCTTCCTCGTCCCGATCGCGCTCATCCTCGGCGCCGCCGCATTGGGCGCCTTCTTCTGGTCGATGAGCAGCGACCAGTATGAGGATCTCGATGGGGCCGGCGAACGCATTATCTTCCAGGACGACAGGCCCGGCTCCCCCCACTCGGCGGCAGGGCTTCGCCGCCGTCTCTCCTTCCGGACTGACCGCACCGTCGCGGATGGCGACCCTGGAGGCGAGATGCCCCTTGCGCGTTCGAGAGATCTCAGGGTGAGCCGAAGGCGAAGCGGATCGCTTGATTGAGGGCACCAGGCAGGACGGACATGTGGTTTTCGCCTTCCAGCAATTGGAAGGATGCCGCAAGACCCGGCACGCTCGCCAGGCGCTCGGCCATGGCCCGTGCATTGTCGACGATCCGGCTTTCCGCATAGCCCCGCTCGCGCTCGGCCGCGTCGCTCGCGCCGAGCTGGAATGGCGCCAGGCGCTGTTCATACTCGCCGGCCAGCACCAGCACGCGTCCCGGAGGGTTTGCCTCCTTTCGCGCGGCGAAACGTTCGGCCTCACCCACGATACCCGCGCCTTCCCACCAGATCGCCGGGCTGGCCGCGACCCAGGCCGAGAAGGCTTCCGGCTTGCGGAACAAGGCATGCAGGGTGAACAGGCCGCCGAAGGAGTGGCCGAATAGGGCTTGCCGCCTCCCATCGATGGGGGCTCGGGAGGCGATCACCGGCTTGAGTTCGTCCTCGATGAACGCCAGGAACTGGTCGGCTCCGCCGGTTCGCACCTCGGGGCCGCCCTCGGTGTGGGGCGGGTAGGTCTGGCCGGGCGGCGGCCCCATGTCCCAGGATCGGCGCACGCTGTCATAGGCTTCCGGCGTCGGGTAGCCGATGCCAACCAGCACCCCAGGCATGATGCCGGTGCCGCGCGGATAGGCCGACTGGACGCGCATGATGTCGACCGCCGTCCCGACAATGGCGTTGGCATCAAGGAAATAGAGGATCGGCCAGCCCTGGGGCGGCGGCGCTTCCCTGGGAATGCGCAGGAAAATGCGGTAGGGCGGCATTTGCGACGCAGGCGCCAGATCGAAATGGATCGTGTCGGCAATGAGGGCTGCTGTACTCACGATGGGGACCTTCGCGCTAGGAGCCAGATCAGGGACGGACATCCGATCAGGGATGCCGCCAGTCCGGCGGGAATTTGCCGAGGAAAAACGATGGTGCGGCCGAACCAGTCGGCGGCGACCATGACCAGCGCCCCTATGAGGGCCGCCCCAGCCAGCTCAGCGGTGACCCGGCGCATGCCGAGGCGGCGCGCCAGATGCGGTGCCATCAGCCCCACGAAGCTGAGCGGCCCGACGATCAGGGTCGCCGCGGCGGCAAGGAGAGCGCTGAGAGCCAGGGTGAGGACGTGGCTGTGGCCGGGATTGAGGCCGAGAGCGGACGACATGCCCCTGCCAAGCGGCAGAATGGTCAGCATTCTCACGGTCAGCAACAATCCGCCAAAGAGCAGGAGCGCCGTCGCAATGCTCACGAGCGCGGCAGTGGTATCCACCGCATAGGTCGAGCCCATCATCCAGTTCAACAGCAGCATCGCACGCGGATCTCCGCCGGCCATCAAGACGTTGATCACCGCGTCGAACATGGCCCCGAAGGCGATGCCGGCGATCAGGGCCCTGTCGGGGCTCGCCTTGCGGTCGAGGGCCAGGATGGCCGCCAATGCGGCGAAGGCGCCGATCGCCGCTGCAAGCAATTGCATGCCCCGGCCGACGGTCGACAGAGAGAACAGGGCGATGGCGAGGCCGAAGGCTGCGCCAGCGCTGACACCCATGACCTCCGGGCCGGCCATGGGATTGCCCGTCAGGCGCTGTAGCAGGCATCCGGCGAGGCCAAGCATCACGCCTGCGGCCAGAGCTGCAATTGCACGCGGCAGGCGCAGCGCCACCACCCTGTCGAGTTCCTGCCCCAGGCTCAGATGCCATCCATTGCCGTCGCGTCCAATCGCCGTGGAGAGCGCCAGGAGGATGAGCAGGAGGACTGCCACGGCGATGAGACGGCTCGTGATCGCGGTCGACGGCGGTGCTTTCTCCACCGCGGCGGCCGGAGGCACCAGCGGCACGCTCCTTTGCCGTACGAGCAGGACGATGAGGAGAGGCGCGCCCAGCAGGGCCGTGACGGCGCCGGTCGGCAGGCTCAGCCCCGATAAAGCATCCACCGACTGGACGGCCTGGTCCACGAGCCACAACAGGCCGGCACCGAACACAGTCGACCACGCCAGTTGATGCCCTGCCCGTCGCGCGCCCAGGGCACGGGCCAGCACGGGAGCCGCGAGGCTGATGAAGCCGATGACGCCGACCGCGCTCACGACATTGACGCTGAGCACCACGGCAAGCGCCAAGGCGGACGGCCTTGCCGTCGCGACGGAAAGGCCGAGGCTTCGTGCCTTGGCATCGTCCAGTCCCAGCAATGCCAAGGGACGCGCGAGCATGCCGGCGGCCAGCGCGGCCGCGAGGAGGACAGGGACGAGCTTGGCCGTCACCGTCCACCCCTGCTGGCTGAGAGAGCCGCTGCCCCAGATGAAGAGCCCGGCGAGATACTCCGTCTTGAACAGGGTCAGCATGGCCGTGAGGGCCGCACAGAAGAGCCCCGTCACAAGTCCTGCCAGAATGACCGAAATCGGGGCGAGGCCCCGCCGCCACGAAAGGGCCAGAACCCCCGCTGCCGCCAGCGCGCCGCCCGCCAGGGCCGGCCAGACCCGCCCGAAGGCGAACAGCCATGGCGCCCATAGCATCGCCACGCTCAGGGCAAGGCTTGCCCCGGCCTCGATGCCGAGCGTGGTCGGTGAGGCAATGGGGTTGCGCAAGGAAAGCTGGCAGAGCGCGCCGGCCAGGCCCAACGTGGCGCCGCACAGGAGGCTGACGACGAGGCGTGGCAGGAAATTATAGGCGAGCAGCATCTGTGCGGTGTCGGCGGGATTTCCTGCCCATAAGGCATCGAGCCCAAACCCCGCAGGCAGGTATCCGGCAATGTGCCACCAGCTCAAGGCGCCCGCTGCAACGAGCAGGCTCGCGGTGAGAACGGTGGCTCCCCTATGACGTGCAGTCTCAACCATGGGTGTTTTCGACATCTGCAAGATGGCTGCTCAGCAACGTGCCGAAGCGCATCGCGGAAGGCAGCATTCCGAAAGCCGATGCGGCAGGCAGACGATGGATGCGCCCGGCGCGAACGAACGGCAGGCTGTTCCACACGGGGTTGGTTTCGAGGCTTTGGAGGATGCCTGGGGCGACCGGTTCGAAATAGAAAAATCGGCTTTCAGGACTGACGACCAGATCCCCCAGCCCGATGGTGGAAAAACCCCAATAGTTGGTCGGCCGCGTCCAGCCATTGGCGAGGCCGCAGCGGTCGATCACATCCTGGAACAGGCTGCGCTGGCCGTAGATGCGCAGATGCCCCTCGTCGAGGAAGTTGACGATCAGCACCGGCCTGTCGGCAGCCTTGCGAAGACGGGAGAGCAGTTGCGTCATTGTAGCCGCCCCCCTGGCAATCAGGGCCTGTGCCTGGCTGTCGCGTCCAAGCAAGGCGCCGAGCCGGAGTGTCTCCTTGATGCTCAGTTCATAGGGGTGCCCCCCCGGCGGAGCGTAGATGGAGAAGGTCTGTGTGGGAGCAATACGCGCCATCACGGGTTCGATCGCAGCCAGGTAGGGCGTCGTGATGATGAGGTCCGGCGCAAGCCGCACCAACAGCTCGAGATTGGGCTCTCGGTCGGTCCCCAGATCGACGATGCCGGGCGGCAGGCGTGGTTCGACCACCCAGTCGTTCCAGGCTTCGACTTGCGGCATGGCGATCGGCGTCACGCCCAGGCCGAGCAGGGTTTCGGTCAGGCCATCGTCGAGCGAAACAATGCGCGTGGGATAAGGAGCCGATTGCAAACCCGTTGGCGCTGCCGAGGCGGAACCAAGGCCTGAAGCGAGCGCGGCCAGCCCGCCGGTCAGGAAAGTCCGCCGGCTGGGCGAGAGACAGGAAGCCTTGCCGAACTGCAAGGCGTCACCAGCGATAGCGCAGGCTGGCGGTCATCACCCGGCGAGCCCCCTGGTAGCAAAAACCGGCCTCGCAGGTGACATATTTCTTGTCGAACAGGTTGCGGGCATTGGCCTGCACGTCCCAGCCTTTCAGCCCCCGCCTGATCTGCCCGAGATCGTAGCTGAGCTTGGCATCCACAAGCGCGACCGCATCGTTCTTGAAGGTATTCTTGGCGTCGCCGTAGCTTTCTCCGATGTAACGCAAGCCCAGCCCCACGCCGAAGCCTGCCAGGGCGATATCGCCGGGCGCCTGGTAGTCGACCCAGGTCGAGAAGCTGTTGCGCGGCGTTGCGGTCGGCACCTTGCCGACGGTGCCGACATCGCCGGTGATGGTCTTCAGGTCCAGGAAGGTATAGGCGCCGCGCAGGCTGAAGCCGGCACCGAGATTGGCCACGGCTTCCAGCTCGAAGCCGCGTCCGCGTATCTTGCCGCGCTGCGTCGAAACATTGCCGATGGACACGATACCGCCATCCTGCGTGATGTCGAAGACGGACGCGGTGACCATCCCGTCGAACCAGGCGGGGGCGTATTTGACGCCTCCTTCGATCTGCCGGCCGGTCGTGGGCTTGAATGCGACGCCGTCGGCGGAACCGAGATTGGGATTGAAGGAGGTGGAATAGCTGACATAGGGGGCGAGGCCGTTGTCGAACAGATAGGTCAGGCCCACGCGCCCGGTGAAGGCATTGTCGTTAGCGCTCTGGCGTGAATCGGAAAGGCGCTCATAGGTCTTGGTTCGGACCCAGTCCTGCCGGCCCGTCAGAGTCAGGACCCAGTTATTATATTTGGCCTGCTCCTGCACATAGAGGCCGAGCTGGTTCTGCCTTTGGGACATGTTGGAGGAATTGAAGGGCGGATCGGTGAAAGCCCCCAGCGAGGCGCCGGTGGTCAGGTCGAGATCGGGTGCCGTCCCGTAGCCGACGCCGCTGCGCAGCGTGAGATTGGAATAATCCAGGCCCACCAACATCTTGTGCTCGACGGGACCGGTCGAAAAATCGGCCTGGAGCTGATTGTCGACCGCCAAGGCCTTCAATCTGTCATGGACATAGCCGGTATAGCGCTTGGCGATCATCGCATCGGTATCGACGCTGGTGATCCCGGTGAAGCGCACCTCCGTATCGGCGGCGCCGTAACGCAGTTTCTGGCGGAACGTGAAAGTATCGTCGAACTTGTGCTCGAACTGATAGCCGATGCGATATTGGCTCTGCTCGAGGCTGTTATAATCGGGATCGCTTTGCGCATACTGATTGGAGGGTGAACCCGCCCATGTGTAAAAGGGGAAGGCGGCTGGCGTCTTGGCCTGGAGATATTCGCCGAGGATGGTCAGTGTCGTCTGGTCGTTCGGCCGCCAGGTGAAGGCCGGCGCCAGGCTGGCGAGCTTGTCATCGCCGCCGCCCAAAACATTGGCTGTCTTGCCGTCCCTGAGGGTTCCCGTCAGGCGATAGAGCAAGGTCTGCTGAGCGTCGAGCGGGCCCCCAATATCGAAATTGCCCTGGATGTGGTCTCTGTTGCCGCCTTCCAGCGCCACCTCGCCAAAGCGCGTGTCGACCGGGAGCTTGGAGGTGATGTCGACGAGCCCGCCGGGCGATCCCAGACCGTAGAGAGCCGAACTCGGGCCGCGCAGCACCGAGATGTTCTCGACATTGTAGGGGTCCACCTTGAAGACCGCCATGTTGGCGCCTGGGAGGCGCAGCCCGTCGCGATAGATCCCGTTATAGGTGACGTCGAAGCCGCGGATGGAGAAGGAGTCGAAGCGGGAGTCGAAACCCGCGGATTCCGTACGCACGCCGGGCGTGTAGGCGACGGCCTGCGTCAGGGATTGGACATTGCGGTCGGTCAGTTCCTTGCGGGTGAGCACCGTCACCGATTGCGGGGTCTCGATCAGCGGTGTGTTGGTCTTCGTGCCCGCCACGCTGCGCCGGGCGACGTAGCCGGTGCTGCCATCCCCACCGCTCTCCACCACGACCGGATCGAGCTCGATCGCGCCGGGAATACTGGCCGTCTCGTCCCGGACGATGGGCGCCGTGATCGCGACCGTGCTTGAATTCGTGAAGGTGTAGGACAGACCCGTGCCACGCAAAAGGCGCGACAGCGCCTGCTGCGGCGTGGCGGAACCGGCGATGCCGGGCGAGGACTTGCCTCGTGCAATCGCAGGCAGATAGGTAATCTGCAAGCCGCTCTGACGCCCGAATGCGGCCAAGGCTTGGCTGAGCGGTCCCTTCGCAATGGTGAATTGAACCTGCGCCGCCTGCGCGTTGGCCGGAACAAGGAGCGGCATGGAGACGATAACGCTCGAAGCCATCAGGGCGGAACTCAGCGCCCAGCCGGAAAGGCCCCCACGAAAGCCTCGAGCCAATTCCATCGACAACCCTCCTCTCTCACCGACACCAAGGGGCTGCAGGGCTCGACGACCGCGTCGCAAGCCCGCCCCCTTGAGTGAAGACGAATGGGAGCCGCGAAATTTCTCTCTTCTACGAAGTTTTTTAGAGCAGGATCACTTTGCTCCGAAGCGTCATATTGCTCTAACTCCTTGTTTTGACGCGTTTTCTCTCACTGAAAAGTCTATCGACTTTTCTGGAAAACGCTTTAGACCGACGATATCACGGTGAGGTAGGGGCCGAGCGAACGAACGCGGGCGCCGAAGGGATGAACCACTGCTTCCAAAGCGCGCAAGGGATTGCCGGGATCGAAAACGCCGCTGATGCGGTTGGCGCCGAGACCCGCATCGGCGATCATCACGCGCCCAGGCTGCCAGCGCGCGATCTTCGCCACGACGGCCCGCACTGGCTCGTTCTCGACCAGAATCTGGCCGCTGCGCCAGGCACCGATCTGGCGGGCATCCCGGTTGCCGCGCGTGGTAAGGTGGGTGCGTTCGTCGAAGGTCGCCCATTGCCCGGCCGCCAGCCGGTTGCCATCAGCGGGACCTGAACCGGGAACATTTATCTCGACCAAGCCATGTTCGACCGAAACCGAAACCAGGCCGGCATCGTTGCTGAGGTCGAAGGCCGTACCGAGGGCGGTCGCGGCCATTTCGGACGTCCTGGCCTGGAAGGGGCGCGAGGGGTCCTTGGCAACCTCGAAGAATGCCATGCCCGCCAGCAAGGCAACCTCTCTCCGGCGGCCGTCGTAATGCAGGGCAATGGCACTGTCCGGACCCAGTGTCGCCGTGCCGCCATCGGGAAGCGCAATACGGCGGATTTCGGCTGTCCCGGTGAGGTGATCGGCCTTGGCGCGCAGAACAAGGGCGGGCAAGGCAATATAACCGCCGGCCAAGACCCCTGCCCCGGCCACTCCCGCCGCCACGACGCTGCGACGGCTCAGCCCCTGCCGGGAACGCTGTTCGGCCCGATAGGCGGGAACAAGAACCCGGCCCGTCAGGCCATGGATTTCCGAAACTTCGAGCCATGCCTTCTCATAGGCCGGGCCCCTGGCGCGCCAGCGCTTCACCATCTGCCTCGACACGGGATTGCCCGGATCATTCTGGAGACGGATCATGAGATCGGCCGCCTCTTCGAACAGCCGATCTTCCTGTGGGGAAGTATCGTTCATTGACGTTCCTTGGGCAGGCGAGCGGGCACCGGCCGGCCATTCCTGACTACATCAATCAAACGGATGAGCGGAAACAATTTTCCGAACGCCTGCGAAGCGGCCCGCCGGCTGCTGGCTTCATCCGGCAAACCGGATGTCTTTCGCCGCGCCTACACCTTCTCCTGCAGCCGGGCCCGGACATGAAGATAGGCTTCCCGGATCAGTGTCCAGGTCCTGGTCGTCGACAGGCCAAGCTCCTGCGCAATTTCGCCGATGGTCTTCTCGCCCAGACGATGCATCTGGAAAGCCTGGCGCGTGCGATCCGGCAAGTCCGCCAGCGCCGCTGCGACGATCGCAAGGCGCTGACGGTCGATGACGATGGTCTCGGGAGACGGTCTGTCGTCCGAAATCGCGGCGACGGCCTCGTCCGCGAGGTCGTCCCGGAGCACCAGTCGCTCGCGGCGCTGCTGATCCACGCGCAGATTGCGCGCGATGCGGTGGATCAGGGCTTGTGGATTGGCATGATTCAACTCGGCATGCGCTTCAGCCGAAAGCAGCCTGAGAAAGGTCTCCTGTGTCAGATCGGCGGCGTTCTCGGCCGTAACTCCCTTGCGCCGCAGGGCGGTGGAGACCTCCTTGGCGTGGCGCAGAAACAGCGTGCGGATATCCAGCACCATCTAGCGCCCCTCCATGAGGACGCAATTCCCGCCTGCCATCGCACCATGCGGTAAGTCTTGCCGCGACACCCGCTTGCATGGATCAAAGCAGACCGTCGCGAAGCAAGAGAGAAAGAGGCGCTGAGCTTGAGGCACGACGACAGCCGATATGAAGGAGGAACCCGATCCCCTTTGCCATTCTCTGAATTCTCTTGCAATAACAATAATTTATACAGATTCTAGACTGTGCGCAGTCGACCCCGCCCGCACGGGGCGGCTCCTAGTCGGGAAGAACGGACCATATCTTCTTGGCAAAGCCGCGCTTGTCGAGTGCCCAGGTCGTGCCGGTGACAACGGCGCGCCCATGGCGACATTGGAAACTATGGCCCGTATCATGACCCGTAATCGCGAGAGCCAGGTCATGGCCGTCGTCGGCGCCCGGATTCTCCCGGCAGTATTTCGTGATCTCAGGGATGTTGCGCGCCATGTTGATCTTCACGCAAGGCAGGTTCGCGCCGACGGAACAGACCATCACCCTGCCGTTCATGCAGCGATAGTTGGCGTCGGCCTTCAAATGGACATCGAGCTCGCCCGGATCTGCCTGGGAAGTGCTCTGCGCGCCAGACCCACTCTGCAATGTCTTGTAGGCACGCAGCGTCCGATCGCGCAGGTCAGGCGTATAGTCGCGGACAGTGTCGTCGGTACCGACCCGCGCGCAATAGGCCGGGAGATCCTCGTGCGGGCCTTTCTCCGCCTTGGCGGCGGCAGCAGGCACCAAAAAGTCACTCAGAGCGATGGCGACACAGCACGAAAAGGCAAGGATGCGTTGCTTGATCATGGCTATCTCCAAACGAATGCAGGACCTTCCGGCAAGTCCCGCTCAAGCCGGCCGGCAAGACAGGCGGCGCGGTCCTGCCGCATCGCGGCGACTGCTTGTACAGGGCCACGAGGCCCGCGACCGAACCGGCAGGAGCAAGGGAACCTGCAAGGAAAGGCCCCGTCAGCACCATTCAGGTCGTAATGGCGGCGGCCGGCAACCCGCGAAGTCCATGCGGCTTATTCCAGAAAGGCAGATCTTGGATCGTCTTCCATCGCGCTGCTCCCTGTGAGGGTGGCCGCTAATGGCTCGTTCGACTTTCAGGCCGCCCTGGCAGGGCCGGAGTCGGTTCTTTGTTATCTTACGGACGGATCGTCGGACCTGTTGTGTCGAGGGTAACACCAAACGAAACCGGTCAGCCATCACGCCCTGGTTGGCTTCGTGAGCGGCATCCCGAACATCGCCTCGCCTGCCCTGTTTTGTCTCGGTCCATCAGCCGGGAGGTATATGAACCACGGCATTCCTGCGGCATCGGGTGGGCGAAAGACTTTCGGTACATTTGTAATGTATGCACAAAAATTGTTGACATTTCAATGATAAAGAGAAAATCTAAGATAACAACAATTCCGAGAAACGACCATGCTGGCCATTCTTGCCGACGATTTGACGGGCGCGTTGGACACCGCCGCGCCATTCGCGGCGCGGGGCATGCATGCGCAGGTGGCCTTGACGATCGATGCCATTGACGAGGCCGTCCGGGAAGGTCCGGACGTGGTTTCGATCAATCTCGCTTCACGCGAACTGAGCGCCGATACGGCGCGGCATTTGACCGCCGCAGCCTTGGCCGCCCTGCCGGCCGGGACCCGCCTGTTCAAGAAGGTGGACTCGCGCCTCAAGGGGCATGTTGCCGCCGAACTCGATGCCCTGCCCTTTCGCGCCGCACTGATGGCCCCGGCGATTCCCGACTTCGGACGGGTGGTTAAAGCCGGCTGCGTGCAAGGGTTCGGCGTGGAGACACCGATCTCCATTGTCGAGAAGCTCGGCCCGCACGCAGTGCGCGCCACAATTCCGGACATTCCGGACCAGGACGGGTTGCGCGTCTGGCTCGCCCGATCGGAAGAGGAGGGCATCGATCTTCTGATCGGCGCACGAGGCTTGGCGGAAGCGCTTGCCGAACGCCTTACGGGGCGGGCCGTCGGGAGCTTGGCCGAGATTGCGGACGGACCCGCCCTGTTCGTGATTGGATCCCATGATCCGATCACCCTTGCCCAGGTCGATGCGCTCAGGGCCGCGTTCGATCCCCATTACCTGCCGGCGCCCAATGGCCGCCTCGCCGAGCCCCTCGTCGACGGCAATGCCATCACCCTCGTGCAGGCGGTGCCGGGCGAGGAGACCGTGACCTCGCGGGAGGTCTCCCAAGCCCTCGCGCAGAGTGTATTTCCCAGCCTCGCGCAGGTATCGACGCTGCTGTTGTCAGGCGGGGAAACGGCGCAGGCCCTGCTGGAAAAAATGGAAATCGGGCGTTTTCGGCTCCTGGGCGAATGCCAGCCGGGGCTGGGCTTGGCCCATGCCCGAGGTCATTGCATCATTGCAAAATCGGGGGGGTTCGGGCAGCCGGATACGCTGAGCAGGATCGCCGGCCAGATCCTCCGCAAGACGGGATGACAGATGGGTTTGCAGAACGGAACAGCGCGCAGGAGTCTCGGCGATCTCGTCTTCGAGCGCATGCATCGTGCCATCAAGTCCGGCGCATACAAGCCGGACGAACGCCTGCCGACCGAACACGATCTGGCCATCGAATTCGAGGTCTCGCGCCCGATCATCCGGGAGGCGCTGCGCCGGCTTCGCGAGCAGGGCTTCATCTATTCGCGGCGAGGGGCGGGCAGCTTCGTGCGCGCGGTCGGCATGCGGGAGCCGCTCGGCTTCGGACAGCTGGAAAACGTCGCCGACCTTCTGAACTGTTACGAGTTCCGGCTCACGGTGGAGCCGGCGGCGGCAGCCGCGGCGGCGGAGCGCCACGACGCAGCCAATCTGGCCGCCATTCGCCAGGCCCTGGAACTCATGCGGGACGCCACAAACCGGCAGTCCCACCGGGAAGACGCGGACTTCCAGTTCCATCTCGCCATCGCGCGAGCGGCTCAGAACAGCTATTTCTTCACCGCGATGGAAGCCCTGAAGGATCACATCGCCGTCGGCATGCGCTTCCACGGCGCCTCGGTCAAACGCGAGGCGACCGGCCTCACCCGGGTCTTCGCCGAGCATGAGGCCATCGCCAAAGCCATCGCCACCCGTGACGGGGCGAAAGCGAGACAGCTCATGCATGACCATCTTACCGGGTCTCGCGACCGCCTGTTCCAGGCGAGCAGATAAATCGCAGCAGAACCTAAAGGGCTGCCCGGTAGATCGCGAGCACGTCGTCGACATTCATGTCGATCGGATTGTTGTCCATCAGGCGACGATTGGCATGTGCCTCGCGCGCATAGAGCGGCAGGTCGTCCTCCCTGGCGCCGTGAGCGGCAAGCGACATTTCGATGCCGAGTCCTCGGCAAAAATCATGGGCTGCCTTGACCAGCCCGGTGCTGGAAAGATCCTGTCCCAATCCCAACGCATGCGCCACTTCAGCTGTCTTGCCGGCGGCGGCGGGTTGGTTGAAGGCCAGCACATGCGGGAAGATGATCGCATTCGCCAAACCATGGGGCAGGCCGAGCCGCGTGCCGAGCGGATAGGCGATGGCATGCCCGGCGGCGGTGTTCACCGGCCCCAGGCAGATGCCGCCATAATAGGAGCCGAGCATCAGCCCCTCGCGTGCCTCGGTATCGGCGCCGTCCCTGACGGCACGCGCCAGATATTTGCCGACCAGCCCGAAGCCCATGCGGGCAAAACCGTCGATCATCGGATGGGCGCGGCGATTGGTGAAGGCTTCGACGCAGTGCGCCATGGCATCGACACCGGTTGCCGCCGTCACCGCCGGGGGCACCGAATAGGTCAGCTCCGGATCCAGCACGGCGAGATCCGCGATCATATGCGGGCTTTCGACGGCAATCTTGTTGCCCTTGCCGGGATCGGTGATCAAGGAACGAATGCCGGCCTCCGAGCCGGTACCGGCGGTGGTGGCGACCTGCGCGAGGCGCGTGCGCCGGCCCGCCACCCGGTTCGGCCCGGCGACGTCGGCGAGCGTCTGCGGCGAATCCCAGAGCACGGCCACCAGCTTGGCGACATCGAGAACCGAACCGCCGCCAAGACCGACGATCAGGTCCGGCTTGCTGCCACGCGCGGCTTCAAGAGCCGCATCCAGCGTCTTGATATCCGGCTCGCCGGGAATGGCATCGAACACGCTGACGCGGCCGGACAGCTTCAGACGATCGGCAAAGCCCGCCGTGATCGGCGTCGCAATCACCAGGACCGACCCGGCATCGCCGGCCCAGTTGCCGACCTCAGCCGCCGTGCCGGCACCCACGACAAGACGGCGGGGCTGATGGAGAACGATTGGAGCGATGGTCATGCGTCATCCCCGCCTGGCCGCGCCAGACACCAGCTTGCGGGCGTAGGCGATGGCCGAAATCATGTTGCCGTGATTGGCAATACCCTTGCCGGCAATGTCGAAGGCCGTGCCGTGATCGACGGACGTGCGGTCGATCGGCAGCTCCACCGAAACGTTCACGGCCGTATCGAAGGCGACGAGCTTGACCGGAATGTGCCCCTGATCGTGATATTGGGCGACAACCAGGTCGAACACGCCCGAATAGGCGCGATGGAACACGGTATCGGCGGAAATCGGGCCGTGGACGTCGATGCCCTCGGCACGGGCTGCCCTGACCGCCGGCGCGATCTGGTCATCGTCCTCGCTGCCGAACAGGCCATTCTCGCCGCAATGGGGATTGATGCCGGCCACCGCGATCTTGGGCGCGGCGTAACCGATGCGCCTGAGGTGGGCATCGCCGGCACGGATGGTTGCCAGCACGCGCTCGGTGGTCGAACGGCGGATCGCCTCCTGCAGCGAGACATGGGTGGAGACGTGAATGACCTTCAGCCGTTCGGAGGCGAGCAGCATGTAGGCCGCCTTCGATCCCGTCAGGCTGCGCAGCATGCCGGTATGCCCGTCATAGTGATGGCCGGCGAGGTTCAGGGCCTCCTTGCTGATCGGCGCGGTGACGATGCAGCCGATCACGCCGGCTTCGGCATCGCGCACCGCCTTCTCGATGAAGCGGAAGGCGGCATCGCCCGCGACCGGGCTCAGCCTGCCCCAGGGCAGCGGGGCACCCTCGACGGGCAGATCCACCACGTGAGCGGCAAGATCGACATCGAGGCCGAGCGCCGCCCGTGCAGCCTCCAACGTCGGCAAATTGCCGTAGATGCGGATCGTCTCACGCTCCTGGGCAGACATGCCGGCGAGCGCACGGACTGAAATCTCAGGGCCGACGCCGCAGGGGTCGCCCATGGTGATGCCAATGATATTGCTCATGAAGAACTCCGAACGGCAGCCTTGTCCCAGCCCGAAGCCAGCCGGACATATTTGATGGCACGCCGATGATAGGTGTAGGCCAGATGCATGGTACCGTCAGGCTCCGCCAGCAGCCAGGGATAGGACATTTCCTTGTTGCGGCCATCGGTCGAGTCGTTGGAAAGGCAGGTGCCGGGCCCGTCCTCGACGACAAGGCGCAGCGGAAAGGTCTCGCCGCCGTCGTCCGACAGGCACAGGCAGACCGGAGCCCGCGGCACGCCCCAAATGGGCGTGCAGCCGCCGGTTGGATCCGCATCGGGACGACGGTCGTCCTCGCCGAGTTCGTCATAGAGCGAGGCGCGCCGGTCCGCTGACTGCGCCGCGCTCACCGGATTGCAGATCATCGCGACCCTGCCGTCGCCGAGGCGTATCACGGCGATGGAAGAATTGTTGTTCGGCACGTCGGTCGCCTGCGGGGCGGACCATGACCGGCCTCCGTCCACGCTCTGGCTCCTGAAGACCCAATCGGCCTGCCGCCGGCGGAAGAAGGCGGCGAAACGTCTTTCGCCCAACCGGACCGGCGACATGTGCACGCAGCCGATCGACTGGTCCAGGTCCTCAAGCCGCCAGGTCCTGCCCTCGTCGAGGCTGATGCCGACGGCGGCCGTGTCATGGCTGCCGTTCCATTTCTGACCGGGCCGCTGGACGCACCGAAAGATGGGCAACAGCCAGGCTCCGTCGTCGCGCACCGCCAGCGGCGCGCGCACGAAACAGCCGCGCGGCAGATCGAGATAGTTGCCCTCCCCGGCCGTCAGTGCCAGCGGCTGCGAGACGTCCCGGCGAATCTCGGCCATTCGGATCCTGCATTCGTCCTGATTGCCGGAAGGCTGAGAGGTATGGAAGAGCCACAGCTTTCCATCCTGGGCGGTGAAGAGCACGGGATTTTGCTCCGAATGGGCGGGATCGAAGCTCAGCCTTTGCGGCGGCCCCCAGCATGGTGCCCCCTTCGGCAATACGCTGGCGAAGATCGAAATATCGGACTTGCCTTCCAGCGTGCCGCCGAACCAGGCGCACACCAGGGCACCATCCTGAAGCAGGTGCAGATAGGCCGCATGATTCTGGACCATGGGCGAAGGCAGCAAAGCCCCCTGGCGCCCTGGCGACACGCCCTGGAGCCGGCCATTCATGTTCCGGGCTATTTCCTCGGGGTCCATTCGCTCCCTCCCAATATGAGGCCACCATCCCCAAAAACACAAAGTTGTCAAGTTTTTCAATGTTACCGCATCGATCAAAAAATAGAATTATTTATACTAACTTATTGATTAAAAATAGGAAAATTTCTGATAATGACCGCACAAAGATTTACATTAGGAAATAAATTGACAAATTTATAGGAAAGGGAGATGGTTTTGGGCAACCGGCGAAAGGACGTCGGAGGGAGGACTGCCGTGAAGAAAATGCTTGTCTTGGGGGCGCTGATGCTGGGCTCGGCCCTCTCGCCCGCCTTCGCCGGATCCGGACCAATCAAGATCGTACTGGCCGAGGAGGCTGACCTGCTGGAGCCCTGCATGGCGACCCGCTCCAATATCGGGCGCGTCATCATGCAGAATGTCAGCGAGACGCTGACCGAGCTCGACGTGCGCAACCACAAGGGCCTGATGCCGCGCCTCGCCGAAAAATGGGAGCAGAACGCCGACGGCAGCTGGCGCTTTCATCTGCGCCATGGCGTCAAATTCTCCGACGGCACGGCGTTCGATGCCAAGGACGTCAAGCACAGCTTCGAGCGCATCATGAGCGACAAGAACGCCTGTGAATCGCGTCGCTATTTCGGCGGCATGACGATAACCCCCGCCATCGTCGACGACTACACCATCGACTTCAAGGCCGACCCGGCCCAGCCGATCCTGCCGCTGCTGATGTCCCTCGTCACCATCGTGCCCGAGGAAACGCCACTCCAATTCGTGCGCGAGCCGGTCGGCACGGGTCCATACAAATTGACCAACTGGACGCCGGGCCAGCAGATCGTCCTCACCAGCCGCGACGACTACTGGGGCCCGAAGCCGGAAGTGACGCAGGCGACCTATCTGTTCCGCGCCGATCCTTCCGTCCGTGCCGCCATGGTCCAGACCGGGGAAGCCGATCTGTCGCCGTCGATATCGCAGCTCGACGCCACCAATCCAGCCACCGATTTCTCCTATCTCGACAGCGAAACGGTCTATCTGCGCATCGATCACAACATCCCGCCGCTGAACGATGTCCGCATCCGCCGCGCGCTCAATCTGGCCATCGACCGTCAGGCCTTCCTCGGCACGCTGGTTCCCAAGGATGCCCTGCTCGCCACGGCGATCGTGCCCCCGCCGACGCTCGGCTGGAACCCGAACGTCAAGGTCTTCCCCTACGATCCCGACGGCGCCAAGAAATTGCTGGCGGAAGCCAAGGCCGATGGCGTCAAGCTCGACACGCCGATCACCATCATCGCCCGCACCGCGAATTTTCCCAACGTCACCGAGATCATGGAGGCCATCCAGGCGCAATTGCAGGATGTCGGTTTCAAGGTCGACCTGAAATTCGTCGAGGTCGCCGAGCACGAACAATATTATTCCAAGCCCTTCAAGGAGGGCCGCGGGCCTCAGATCGTCGCCGCCATGCACGACAATGCCAAGGGCGACCCTTCCTTTTCGATGTTCTTCAAATATGCGACCAACGGCACCCAGTCCGGCTTTTCGGATCCGAAGGTCGACGACTTGATCAAGCGCGCTTCCTCGGCGGTCGGCGAGAACAGGGCCAAGCTATGGTCGGAGCTGTTCGCCTATCTGCATGACGACGTCGTCGCCGACGTGCTGCTGTTCCACATGGTCGGCTTCTCGCGGGTTTCCGAGCGACTGGACTACAAGCCGACCATGGCGACCAACTCCATGCTCCAGCTCTCCGAGATCAAGATCAAATAGACCTGTCCCGACTGGACTTACCCTGGCAAACGACAGGCTTGCCGGTCGCACCAGCCATCGGGGCGGTGGGTCATCCCACCGCCCTCCTCCTCGAGGACGCCATGCTGAGCTTCATCCGAAAACGCGCCATGGCCAGTCTGATCTCCCTGATCGGACTGATCGTCATGGTCTTCTTCCTGTCGCGTCTGACCGGCGATCCGGCCGCCCTGTTCCTCCCGGTCGAAGCCTCGGCTGAAATGAAGGAGCAGTTCCGCCAGTTGCATGGATTGAACGATCCTCTGCTGGTCCAGTTCCTGCGCTATGTCGGTGACGTGACGGTCGGTGATTTCGGCGAGTCCCTGCGCAAGGCCCGGCCCGCCCTCGACGTCGTACTCGAAGCCTTCGTATGGACCCTTTGGCTTGCTGCCATCACGATGACGCTGGTTGCCAGTGCCGCCATCGTCGTGGGTTCGCTTGCCGCCTTCCGCGCCGGCGGTTTTTTCGACCGGCTCTCCTCCCTCATCTCCCTGCTCGGTGCCTCGGTTCCCGATTTCTGGATCGCGATCGTGGCGATCGTCGTGTTTTCAGTGAAGCTGGCCTGGCTGCCGACCTCGGGCACGGGTTCCCTTCTGCACTGGATCCTGCCGATCTGCGTGCTGTTCATCCGCCCCTTCGGCATCATCGTGCAGGTGGTACGCGGATCGATGATCGGCGCCCTCTCCTCGGCCTATGTGAAGACGGCCCGCGCCAAGGGCGTCAAATCGGGGCCGATCATCTTCATCCATGCCCTGCGCAACGCGATGCTGCCGGTCATCACCGTGATCGGCGACCAGGCCGCGAGCCTGCTCAACGGTGCCGTCATCGTCGAGACCATTTTCGGCTTTCCGGGGATCGGCAAGCTGATGATCGATTCCATTCTGCAGCGTGACTTCAATGTCGTGCTGGCGGCGATCCTCGTCACGGCGCTGGCGATCTTCCTCATGAATCTCCTGATCGATTTTGCCTATGCACTGCTCGATCCGCGGATCCGTCACTGAGGACCGCGGCCATGACCCACCCCACGATCCATACCGCGATCACAGCCGAACCTTCTTTCGCGACACGCATGGTTCGCATGTTGCTCGCCGACAAATTCGCCCTTTGCGCCGCCATCCTGCTGCTCCTGGTCGTGGTCCTCGCCGTCATAGGACCGAGCTGGCTCGGCGACCTCGCGACCAAGCAAAATCTCCGCGGGCGCAACGCAGCCCCCTTCGACTGGGAACGCGGCTGGGTGTGGTGGATGGGCGCCGACGCACTCGGTCGCCCCCTGTTGGCTCGCATCGTCGTCGCCACGCGCAACACGCTGCTGGTGGCCGCCGGCGCCGTCGCCCTGTCGGCCGGTATCGGCACCCTGCTTGGGCTTTTGGCCGGCTTTTCCTCGGCGCGCGTGAACCAGGTGATCATGCGGCTGGCGGACGTCATCATGTCCTTCCCGTCGCTGCTGATCGCCGTGATCGTGCTCTATATCCTGGGCCCCTCGATCCTGAACCTGATGCTGGTGTTGGCAATCACCCGCATTCCCGTCTACCTCAGAACCACGCGGGCCGAAGTGCTCGAGATCCGCGAACGCATGTTCGTGCAGGCTGCCAGGGTGATGGGAGCCTCCAGAACGCGCATCCTCTTCCGGCATATCCTGCCCGTCGTCCTGCCGACGCTGACCACGCTCGCCACGCTGGATTTTGCCTATGTCATGCTGGCCGAAAGTGCCTTGTCTTTCCTCGGCATCGGCATTCAGCCGCCGGAGATCACCTGGGGCCTGATGATCTCGCAGGGTCGGCAATATCTGACCAATGCTTGGTGGCTGTCCTTCTGGCCCGGCCTGGCGATCATAGTGACGACCCTGTCGCTGAATCTTTTGTCGAACTGGCTGCGCATCGCGCTCGATCCGACGCAACGCTGGCGCCTGGAAATGAAGGCACGCAAGAATGGCTGATCATCTCCTGGAGGTTCGCGACCTCTCCGTCGAGTTTCATACGGCGATGGGCGTGGTCAAGGCGGTTCGCAACGTCTCCTACCATCTCGACCGGGGCGAGACACTGGCGATCCTCGGCGAGAGCGGCTCGGGCAAGTCGGTTTCATCGTCGGCCATCATGAACCTGATCGACATGCCGCCGGGACGCATAGCCTCGGGCGAAATCCTCCTCGACGGGATCGATCTCCTGACGATGCCGCCGCGTGAACGGCGCGAGGTGAACGGGCGCCGCATCGCCATGATCTTCCAGGATCCTCTCAGCCACCTCAACCCGGTCTACACGGTCGGCTGGCAGATCCGCGAGGCCCTCACTGCCCATGGAACCAATGCGGCCGCTGCCCGGGCCGAGACGCTGCGCCTGCTGACGCGGGTCGGCATCCCCGATCCCGAGTTCTCGCTCGGCAAATATCCGCATGAATTCTCGGGTGGCCAGCGCCAGCGCGTGATGATCGCCATGGCGCTCGCGCTACGGCCCGACCTTCTGATCGCCGACGAGCCGACCACCGCGCTCGACGTCACGGTCCAGGCGGAAGTCCTCGCCCTGCTGAAGGAATTGCAGCGGGAAACCGGCATGGCCATCCTCATCATCACACATGATCTCGGCGTCGTCGCCGAAATCGCCGACAGGGTCGTGGTGATGGAAAAGGGCGAGCTGGTCGAGGCAGGCACTGTCGGCCAAGTCTACAAGGACCCCCAGCATCCCTATACCCGCAAACTCATCGCCGCGGCCCCCGGCAAGGGCCAGATGCACGAACCGGCCGCCCGCGCCGAACCCGTGCTGTCGGTGCGCGACGTGCGCAAGCGCTATGGCGCCTTCGAGGCCCTGAAGGGCATTTCCTTCGATCTCATGGCGGGGGAGACGATGGCGGTCGTCGGCGAGAGCGGCTCGGGCAAGTCGACGCTCGCCCGCATCCTGCTGCGCCTCGACGAGCCCGATAGCGGCAGCGCGCTGTGGAAGGGACGCGATCTTTTCACGATGTCGCCCGCCGAGCTCTACAGGCTGCGCCGCGACCTGCAGATGGTGTTCCAGGATCCCACCCAGTCGCTCAATACGCGCATGACCGTATACCAGCTCATTTCCGAAGCATGGGCCATCCATCCCGATATCCTGCCCAAGGCGAGATGGCGCGAGCGCGTGGCCGAACTCCTGATGCAGGTGGGGCTCGGAGCCGAACATATGGGCCGCTATCCGCATCAATTCTCCGGCGGCCAGCGCCAGCGCATCGCCATCGCCAGGGCCCTCGCGCTCGAACCCCAGCTCATCATCTGCGACGAGGCCGTGTCGGCCCTCGACGTCTCGGTGCAGGCCCAGGTCATCGCGCTGCTCGACAGGCTGCGCCAGCAGCTCGGGATCGCCTTCATCTTCATAGCCCATGACCTGCCGGTGGTGCGCGACTTCGCCGATCACGTCATGGTCATGCAGAAGGGGAGCATCGTGGAACTCGGCACGGTGCGCGAGGTGTTCGAAGCCCCGCGCCAGGACTATACCCGCGCCCTTCTCGCGGCGGCGCTCGATCCCGATCCGGATATCCAGGCTACTCATCGCGCCGCCCGCCTGCGCATAGCCTCCTGAAGAGCCGGCCCCAGTCCAAGGAAGACCCCATGTCCAGACACGCCTTCGTGGCCCTCGTGACCTGCTTCAATGCGGACGAAACCATCAACTACAAGGCGACGCGCGCCCAGGTTCGCCGCCAGGTCGAGGCCGGCAACAACATCATGTGCGCCGGCACCAATGGCGATTTCACCGCGCTCACCTTCGAGGAAAAGGTGCGGTTGACTGAAGAGGTGGTGGATGAGGTCGGCGGCCGCGTCAGGGTGATCGTCAATGCCGGCATGCCGGCGACCTTCGAAACGACGAAGCTGGCGCGCGAATTCGACCGCGTCGGCGTCGACGGCATTGCCGTGATCACGCCCTTCTTCATCGCCTGCACGCAGGATGGCCTCATCCGCCATTTCTCGACCGTCGCCGATGCGGTGCAGACGCCGGTCTACCTCTACGACATCCCGGCGCGCACGCAAAACCACATCGAACCCCAGACCGCCCGGACCCTGGCCAATCACGGCAATATTGCCGGCATCAAGGATTCGGGAGGCGCAAAGGAGACGCTCGAGGCCTATCTTCAGGTCTCCAAGGAGGTCGACGGGTTCCAGGTCTATTCCGGGCCCGATCATCTGGTGCTGTGGGCACTCCAGAACGGAGCGGCTGGCTGCATATCGGGCCTGGGCAATGCGATGCCGCACGTCCTGGCCGGCATTTTGAGCGCCTTCAATGCCGGCAACATTGCCGAGGCCGAAAGGCAGCAGGCTGTTTTCGCCGCTTTTCGCACCGATCTTTATGCGCTTGGATTTGCTCCCGCCATGGTCAAGCGCGCGCTCTATCTGCAGGACGCGTCCGTTGGCGCCAGCCGCCAGCCGGCATTGCTGCCCAACGATGAGCAGGATGCCCAGGTCGCCAGCCTCCTGCGCCAATATGGCCTGCTCTGACCTGAACCCCCTTCCGGGCGGCTGCGCCTCTCAGACCTCCGGAATATTCTCCTTGAATACCACCTGCAGGCGCGGCGGGTGGGCAATGATCGGCTGGTCCCGCAAGGAGTGGATCAGCGTGTTCAGCGCTTCGCGCGCCTCCACCCGTGGGTTCTGGTCGATGACCGCATCGAGCGTGCCGTCGAGCAGCAAGGGTTTGGTGTCCTCCGTCACCTCATGGCCGACGAAGACGACGGAGTTCGCCCGGCCGCATTCTTTCAGGGCGCGGGCGATGCCGGGGATGCCGGCGCCGATATTGTAGATGGCGGCAAGGTCCGGATGGCGCTGCAGCAGGGCCTTGGTTTCCGCGTAGGCGCGCGCGTTGTCGTCGCCCATTTCGCGAAGCTCCACGATATGCAGACCGGGATTCTCCTCGGCGAGGATATGGCGAAAGCCCATCTCGCGCTCCTCATGGCCGCGATAGGACAGTGACCCGGCCAGCAGCCCCACCTTGCCCATCCTGCCGACACCCATGAAGCGGCCGGCGAGATAGCCGGCCAGGCGGCCGGCCGCCCGGTTGTCGATGCCGACATAAGCCACGCGCGGCACGGATTGGATGTCGGAAACGATCGTCACGATCTTGATGCCGGTGGCCGCCAGCGACCGGATCGCCTCGCGCACCGTGGGATGATCCAGCGCAATGACCCCCACCCCGTTGGTTTCGCCCTGCAGCTCGTAGAGCGCGCGGGCGAGCCTGTCCGGCGTGAAGTCGTCGACCGTATGGATCCGCGCGTCGACGCCAGCGCGGTAAGCCGCCTGCTCGGCAATCTGCCCGCACAGCTTGCGCATGAACGCATTGGAATGGGAGGGCAGCACGAAATCGAGGCGCAGGCTGCGCCCGTTTCCCGCATCCTGCACCTCGGTATCCTCGAGCACATAGCCCAGGCGCTGGGCCGTTTCGAGAATGATCTCGCGGGTGCGGCCGCGCACGCCCGGGCGCCCGTTCAGGACACGATCCACCGTTGCCGACGAGAAACCGGCCTCTCGCGCAACGTCTGACAGGGTGGCACGCAATCTGGGACTCGCCTTCTACTTTGTGATTCTGATGGAAAATGATGGATTTTTTACGAGGCCGGCGCAAGCGGCGCCTACGCTTCCCTCAGTGCACGCAGCTATTTATCCACTTGTTCTATCTTGCGTTTTCGACAATTCCTCCAAATCCTCCAGTCCGGATGATTTACAATGATTTCAAATGATGTTGACATCAAAATCCATCAACATCAATATCGCCCGAAAGGTCGGACAAACAGACCGTTTGGGAGGATGCATGAACGAACCCAGGCGTTTCGCGCCGGATGCCCCCGTGCGTACCAGGCGCTACGCGATCGGCTGCATCGGCGCCGGCATGATCATGGCCGAATGCCATCTGGCGGCCTACAAGGAGGCGGGCTTCCCTGTCGTCGCCATCGCCTCCCGCACCAGGGCCAATGCCGAAAAGGTCGCCACTCGCTGGCAGATCCCGATCGTGCATGACACCCCCGAGGCGTTGATCGAGGACAGCGGCGTCGAGATCCTCGACCTTGCCTTTCCGCCCGACCAGCAGCCGGCGCTCATCCGTCACGCCCTCAAGCAAAAGCACATCAAGGCGATCCTTGCCCAAAAGCCGCTTGCCCTCTCGCTGGCGGAAGCCATCAAGCTGCGGGACGAGGCCGAGGCCGCCGGCAAGATCCTCTCCGTCAACCAGAACATGCGCTACGACCAGTCGATGCGCGTGCTCAAGCAGGTCCTTGAGGCAGGCGATCTCGGGCAGGTGGTGTTCGCCCAGATCGACATGCATGCGATCCCCCATTGGCAGCCCTTCCTGCGCAATTACGACCGGCTGACGCTCGCCAATATGAGCGTGCATCACCTCGACGTGCTGCGCTTCCTGTTCGGCGAACCAGACGAGATCACCACCCTCACCCGCAAGGACCCTCGCACCGCCTTCGACCATCGCGACGGCATCACGGTCTCGACCCTGCGCTTTGCCTCCGGAGTGCTGGCCCTGTCGCTCGAAGACGTCTGGTCGGGTCCGAGGCAGGAAGGCTATCGCGACGACCAGCACATCACCTGGCGGGTGGAGGGAACCGAGGGCGTGGCCAAGGGCAGCATCGGCTGGCCCACCGGCGCCCCCTCCACCTTCAGCTACGCCTCGGCCAAGGCCACGGGCGGCGAGTGGGTCACGCCGCAATGGCAGACCATGTGGTTCCCGCACGCTTTCATCGGCGTGATGGAGCAGCTTCAGCACGCGGTGGAAACCGGAACCGCCCCGGCTCTTTCGGTCGCCGACAACGTGAGGACGATGGCGCTGGTGGAAGCGGGATACCGCTCCATCAAGGAAAGTCGCACCGTCAGGCTCAGCGAAATACCCATCCATTGAAAATCAAAAAATACAGATACGGGAAGGAAATCGACCATGATGCAGGCAGGTATCTTCACTGGCTATTTTCCCTATAGCCTGGAGGAAACAGCAAGGAAGATCCGTTCGCTCGACTTCAACACCGTGCAGCTCGACCTGCATTTCAAGGATGTCGATCTCTCCGCCGGCCAGATCACCCCGGACAAGGCAAAGAAGGTGCGCGATACCTTCCGCGACCACCATCTGCCGATCTGCTGCATCTCCGGCTACACCAACATCATCCATCCCGACAAAGCCGAGCGCGAGAAGCGCGTCGGCTATCTCAAGGAGATCATCCGCAATGCGCGCCATTTCGGCTCGCCCTATGTGATCTCCGAGACGGGGACCTTCAACACCGAGTCCGATTGGGTGCATCACCCCAAGAACAAGACCGAGGAAGGGTTCGAGGAATGCCGCAAGGTGATCGCCGACCTCGCCCAGACAGCCTATGACCACGGCGCGGTCTTCCTGCTCGAAACCTATGTGAACAATGTCGTCGGCTCGGTCGAGGAGACCGTGCGCATGTTCGCCCAGGTCGATCATCCCGGCCTCGGCCTGCTGATGGATCCGACCAATTACTTCGAGACCCACAACATCGACCGGATGGACCAGATCCTCAACCAGGTCTTCGACACGCTCAGCGACAAGATCCGGATCGCCCATGCCAAGGACGTGAAGCGCTCGGGCGACGACAAGAGCGAGAAACATGCCGATATCGGCGACGCGGACGCTCTCGAAAGCCATACCTTCCGCGGCGTCGGCGAGATCGAGCTGCCCGCCCCCGGCCTCGGCTCGCTCAATTACGATCTCTACCTGCAGCGTCTTTCCCAGAAGCATCCCAACATCCCGGTGATCATCGAGCACCTGTCCGAGGACGACGTGCCCCGCGCCAAGAAATTTCTCGACGGCAAGTTCCGCCAGAACGGTCTTTGAAGGTTGAGGGAGGCGAACATGATGAACCTCGGACTGAAACTGGCTGCCGCGGCGGCCTTGCTGGCAGCGGCGATCACCGCGCCGCAGGCACAGGAACAGCAGAAGACCTTCTATCTTCTCTCCCATGGCGGGCCCTCCGACGCGTTCTGGATCGACTGGAACGCCGGTGCCACCAAGGCCTGCGACCAGCTCAGGGTCACCTGCAAGATTTCCTTCAGCGGCGGCGACATGGCTGCCCAGAAGGAGGCCTTCAACTCGGCCATCGCTGCCAAGCCGGATGGCATCGCCACCACCTCCGCACAGCCGGGCCTGTGGACCGAAGAGGTGAAGGCCGCCAAGGCAGCCGGCATCCCGATCGTCTTCTACAACACCGATGACGTCGCCACCGGCCGCCAGGCCTATGTCGGGGCCGATCTCAAGGAGGCCGGCGTCACCTGGGCCAGATATCTGGTCGACAAGAAGCTGGTGAAGCAGGGCGACAAGGTGTTCCTGCCCGTGGAGGTGCCCGGCGCCAGCTACCAACAGCTGGAGACGGAAGGCATCGCCAGCGTCTTCGACCCGCTCGGCATCAAATATGACGTGGTCGATTGCGGCACCGATCCTGCCGGCATCATCGCCAAGATGACGGACTACATGGTCGCCAACAAACCGCCGGCGGTCATCGCCCTCGGCGACTCCGTGGCCGCCAGCGTCAAGCGCGTTTTCGAGGGCGCCGGCGTTTCGGCGGGCCAGGTCCCCGTCGTCGGCTGGGGCAATTCGCGGGAGACGGCCGAGGCGGTCAAGGCCGGGTATGTCAACGCCGCCGCCTGGCAATACCCCTCGGCGCAGGGCTTCATGCCGGTCGCCCTCCTCAATCTCGCCGCCTCGGGCCAGCCCATCGGCTACGACGTGCATACGTTCAGCCTCTACGACGCTTCCAGCGTCGAGCCGATCCTGAAGCTCTACGCCGGCAAGTAACCGGAGGAGCTGGCCTTGGCCGGCACCCTCCTTTTCGGAGCGAATGAGACCGTCATGGCTTTGGTCGCCGAAAACAACGCACCCAGAAGGGGCCTGCGGGCAAACCTCCCGCGCTCGCCGCAGATGGCATCGCTCGTCATCCTCCTCGTGGTCCTGGCGGGCTTCGCGGTGGCCGACGAGAATTTCCTCTCCCCGCTCAACATCACCAACATGATGGCGTTCCTGCCCGAGCTCGGCATCATCGCGCTCGGCATGACGCTGCTGCTCACGGCAGGCGAGTTCGATCTTTCGGTCGGCGCCGTCTTCGCGCTGGCACCGGTGCTGGTGATGCTGCTGGTACAGCAGGGCGTGATGGATATCGGCCTGGCGCTGCTGGTCGGCCTCCTCCTCTGCGTCGCGATCGGCTGGGTCAATGGCGTGATCGTGACGAAGATCGGCATCTCCTCCTTTCTCGTCACCCTCTCCATGCTGCTGATCCTGCGGGGGGTGGCGCTCTACATCACCCAGGGGTTTCCCCTGAAGTCGTGGGACCAGCCCGGCCCCTTGGTGACGCTGCTGGCCGGCAGCTTCCAGGCCGGAGCCTTCAAGCTCTACACCTCGCTGTGGTGGTTCATCGGCCTCACGGCCGTGTGCATCTATCTCCTGAACTATGCCAAGCTCGGCAATTGGATCAGCGCCATCGGCTCGAACCGCAATGCCGCGGTCGCCCGCGGCGTGCCGGCCGACGCCGTGAAGATCTGGCTGTTCATTCTCACCTCGGTGCTGGCCGGGCTCGCCGGCATGATCAGCGCCTTCCGCATCTCCGCCGCGTCCCCGGTGGCCGGCACCGGCTATGAGCTCGAGGTCATCGCCATGGTCGTGGTGGGCGGCACCGCCCTCACAGGCGGGCGAGGCACCATCCTCGGCACGGTGGTCGGCGTGCTCATGCTGCGCGCCATCCGCAACGGCATCGTGCTGATCGGCGTGCCGGGCCTGGCTTACAACATCTTCCTCGGCGGCATCATCCTGGTGATGCTGATCCTGCACGCCTTGCTGCAGAAGAATGGCGGGAGGCGCTGATGGAAAGAGAAGTGCTGCGGCTCGAAAACCTGCAGAAGTCCTTCGGCAGCGTGCAGGCCCTGAAGGGCGCCTCGCTGACATTGCGGGAAGGAGAGGTCGTCGCCCTGCTCGGGGACAACGGTGCCGGCAAGTCCACCCTGATCAAGGCGATCTCCGGCGTCCATCCGAGCGATGGCGGGGCCATCTATGTGCGCGGCGACAAGGCCTCCATCCGCTCGGCACGTGACGCGATGGATCTCGGCATCGAGACGATCCATCAGGACACTTCCCTGGCCCCGGATCTGAGCATCGCGCGCAACCTGTTTCTCGGCCGCGAGCCGGTGAGGCTCGGCTGGCTCGGCGTGTTCGCGCCCATCGATTTCGGTGAGCTGCGCCGCGTGGCGGCCGCGCTGCTGAAGCGTGTCGGCATTTCCAAGAAGCTCGACGCCGACGCCCTGGTCTCGACGCTCTCGGGCGGCGAGCGCCAGTCCATCGCCATTTCCCGCGCCATGCAGTTCGCCGCCAAGGTGATCATCCTCGACGAGCCGACCAACAATCTCGGCGTGGAGGAGACCCATGGCGTGCTGCGCTTCGTCAGAGACATGCGCGACGCGGGCCATAGTGTGCTGTTCATCACCCACAACATCCACCACGTCTTCGAAGTCTGCGATCGCCTGGTGGTGATGCGCCGCGGCGAGGTCGTCGCGGAGAAGACGGTGGCGGAGACCGATCTTCTCACCGTCGAGGGCATCATCATGGGCGTCGACATCAAGGCGCTGCTCAAGGACGCGAAGGCGCATTGAGAATGGTCGAACTGTTCGGACGCACCCTCACGCGCCGCCAGATCGGCGAACGGGCCGGCATGCTCTCGCAATTCGCCGGCGTGCGGCTGATGACGCTGGGCGACGGCGTCGAGCGCGGCATCCGCATGCTGGAATTCCGCACCGGCACGGGCCTGCGTTTCACCGCGCTGGTCGACCGGGCTCTCGACATCGCCGACTGCGAGTATCGGGGACGATCGATCGGCTGGCATTCCCCCACCGGTTTCCGGCACCCGGCCCTGCATGATTATGAGGGGGAGAACGGCCTCGCCTGGGCTCGTTCCTTCTCGGGCCTCATGGTGACCTGCGGCCTCGATCATATCCTCGGGCCGGAAGAAACGCCGGCCGACAGCTACAATTATCCGGGCAAGAAGAGCATCAGGCACTCGCTGCATGGCCGCATCGGCACCATCCCCGCCCGCCTGACCGGCTATGGCGAGAGCTGGGACGGCGAGCGCTGCGTGCTCTGGGCGGAGGGTGTCGTGCAGCAATCGGCCGTGTTCGGCGAGGACCTGCATCTCCTGCGACGCATCGAGGCCGATCTCGGCGGCAACGAGATCCGCATCAGCGACCGCGTGGTCAATCACGGCTTCCGTCGCACGCCGCACATGTATTTCTACCACATCAATATCGGCCATCCCGTGCTTGACGAGGGCTCGCGCTACCTCGCCCCCATCGAGGATGTCATCTGGGCCGCCCATGCCGGCGAGGCCTATCGCCGGCAGGAGGTCGGCTATCGCGTTGCCCCTGCCCCCCAGACCGGCTTCCGCGAGCAGGTCTGGCAGCACAGGCTCGCCGCCGATGTCGCCGGCGAACAGCCGGTGGCTCTCGTCAATGATCGCATCGGCCTGGGCCTGATGGTGGTGACGCGGCAGGACCAGCTGCCCTGCCTCTATCAATGGCAGAACTTCCAGCCCGGCGAATATGTCCTCGGCATCGAGCCCTCGACGCATCACGTTCTCGGCGATCTCGCGGCGCGCGAGCGCGGCGAGATGATCTGGCTGGAGCATGGCGAGGAGCGTCGCTACCAGGCACGCTTCAAGATCCTCGACGGCGGCGATGAGATCGCGGCGGCGGAAAATCTCATCACCGGCATCGCCCGGCAGCCCCAGCAGGATTTCCCCCTGCCATCCGGGCTGTTTCCGCGCCTGGAGGGACGCTCGTGACAGGGGCGGCGCTGACCGGGAAGACGCGGGCTGAGGCCGCGACAACCACACGAAATGAACGGCATGGCCATGGCGACGATGCATAGGAAACGGGACTACAGCCTGGTCGGCGAAAGCACGCGCCAGGCCATCGAGACGGGACTGGCCTCCGCGGAGTGGTACCATACCGATATTCCGCGCAAGGTCATGAAGGAGCTGATGCAACGCTCGGATGGGCCTGCCATCCGTGACACCATCATCTGGATTGCCGCCATCCTTACCTCCGCGGCAGGCGGTATCTGGTTCTGGGGCAGCTGGTGGTGCCTGCCCTTCTTCTTCGTCTACGGCGTTCTCTATGGCTCCTCGAGCGACTCGCGCTGGCACGAATGCGGCCACGGCACCGCCTTTCGCACCCGCTGGATGAACGACGTGGTCTACCAGATCGCCAGCTTCATGCTGATGCGCAATCCCGTCACCTGGCGCTGGAGCCATGCCCGCCACCACACCGACACCATCATCGTCGGGCGCGATGCCGAGATCGCCGTGATGAGGCCGCCGGACCTGATCCGGCTGGTGCTGAACTTCGTGGGCATCATCGACGCCTGGTATTCGCTGATCGCCCTCAGCCGCAACGCGCTGGGGATCCTGACACCCGACGAGCAGAGCTTCATTCCCGAGATGGAGCGGCCCAGGGCCGTGACGGCGGCGCGCTGGCATATGGCGATCTATCTTGCCGCCATCATCGCGGCACTCGCCACCTGGTCGTGGCTGCCGCTGATGCTGATCGGCCTGCCCCGGCTCTATGGCTGCTGGCACATGGTGATGACCGGCCTGCTCCAGCATATCGGCCTTGCCGACAATGTGACGGACCACCGGCTCAACACCCGCACCGTCTACATGAATCCGATCAGCCGCTTCATCTACTGGAACATGAACTACCACGTGGAGCATCACATGTTCCCGATGGTGCCCTATCACGCCTTGCCCAGGCTGCATGAGCTGATCAAGCACGATCTGCCGGCGCCCAATCCCTCGATGTGGCATGCCTATCGCGAGGTGTTTCCCGTCGTGCTGCGGCAGCTTCGCAACGAGGATTACTTCCTGCTGCGGGAACTGCCGCCCACGGCCCGGCCCTATCGCGCCGAATTCCATGAATTGGCCGTGGCCACGGCCGCCGAGTGAGGACTAGGAATGACCCGCACCAGACCCACGATCGCCGATCTGCGCGCCCTCAAGGGCAAGAAGCAGCTGACCATGCTGCGCGTCACCACGCTGGAAGAGGCCGAGGCCGCCGAGCGGGCGGGCGTCGACATCGTCTCCATTCCGCCAGAGCTGATCCTCCACCCGCACTATCGCGATGCCGCGCCGAGCCTGTTTTCCATGCCCGGCGATAATTTCTACGAGATCGGTACGGCCGACGACTTCGTGCGCTGGTCGTTCCGCATGATCAAGGCCGGCGCCGATGCCGTCTATTGCAGCGCCTCCTATGCCACGATCAAGCGCATGGCGGATGAGGCGGTTCCCGTCATCGGCCATGTCGGCCTGATCCCCTCGCGCAAGACCTGGACCGGCGGCTTCAAGGCCGTCGGCAAGACGGCCGACAGTGCCCTCCAGGTGTTCGAGGCCGTCAAGCAGCTCGAAGCGGCCGGCGCCTTCGGGGCCGAGATCGAGGTGGTGCCGGTGGAGGTCGCCGAGGCGATCTCGCAGCGCACCAGCCTCTTCATGCTGTCGATGGGCGCGGGCGCCGGCTGCGACGCGCAATATCTGTTCGCCGAGGATATCCTCGGCATGAATCGCGGCCACATGCCCAGGCATTCCAAGGTCTATCGCAATTTCGCCGCCGAATATGATCGCCTGCAGGCCGAGCGCATCGCGGCCTTCCGCGAATATGTGTCGGATGTGGAAACCAATGCCTATCCTCGGGAACAGCACATCGTGCATATGCCGCCGGATGAATTGAAGACGTTCATGGCGAAGCTGGAGGCAAGCTGAGGCCGTCGGAAGGCCGCCTTTTCCCGTCGGCCCACGCCGCCGTCAGAGAAGGACATCACGTATGTCCGCCTGCAGTACCGGCAGCACATCGGTTTCGAACCACGGATTCCGGCTGAGCCATTTGTTGTTGTGCCAGGATGGATGGGGCAACGGAAACTTACGCATCCGCGGGTCGCGTCGATAGACATCCCGCCAGCGTCTGACGGTCTCATTGACGCCCCATCGCGCGGCTTCTGGCCCGAGATGCCAACGTTGGGCATAGGACCCAATGACCAGCAAAAGCTGCACCCGCGGCATTTGCGAGAACAGCCTGGCGCGCCAGAGTTCTGCACACTCCCGACGCGGCGGCAGATCACCGCCGTTGGAAGCCAAGCCGGGAAAGCAAAATCCCATCGGCAGAATGGCAAACTTCGCCGGATCGTAGAAGCTCGCTTCATCAATTCCGAGCCATCGCCTCAAACGTACCCCGGATGGGTCGTCGAAGGGACGCCCGCTCTTATGCACCCTGGTTCCCGGAGCTTGGCCGACTATGCAGATGCGGGCATCCTGAGACGCCTGTATCACCGGTCTCGGTTCATGAGCCAGCGGCGCGCCGTAACGAGGGTGATCGCGGCAAATGCGGCAGGCGCGAATGCTGCTCACCAGCGTCTCAAACGGGGAACCCCGCTCGTTCGCTCTCGAAAAGCAGGGCTCTCCGGACATCCGTGGCTCGATCGCGTCGTCAGTGCTCATCTTGCTGCGCCGGACAGCTCCACACACCCGAGTTCACGCCGGCTCGAGGGCGCCACCCCTGTGAGCGGCGACATGGTTGGTCTTGTCGCTCTTGATTTCATATTGGGGATCGTCTTCCGTCGCCCGGTGCGTATGCCCCTTATAGTCGAAATCACGGGTGTGGACCGCGATAATCGTCCCCGATACACGGCCTGCCTCCGAATTCCATGTGACGTGATCGCCAATCTCAAATCGTTTCGCCATCCTGCCAACGCCTCGTTCCGTTACACCGCCAGCTTGCTCGTATCATTCTGCTCCCGATCGTGGACGTTTTGGAGGGCGAGGTAGCCTTCTTCTTGTCGTATGTGCTGCTCGCGGCGAACGGCCGGATCGGCCAGATTCCGCAACGCTTGGCCGGCCGCTCGCCCTCTTGGAACCATCGCCCTCTCCTTCCGTTTTCCCAGAGGAGGAGGTAACACATGGCTTCCATAGCGTTCACCCATCCGATCGATATCGACGGTATCTCCATCAGCGATGCAGACGCGGCGGCTGACTATCTGCTCAACAACTGGCCCGTCGACAGCGGCGAGCGATATGACTTCGCAAAGCGAGTCTGCCTCGAGGTGATCGAGGGCAAGCGCGACCCCGAAGACGCCAGGGCCGCCTTCCTGCTCGCTGCGGAAGAAGCTGGGGTGATCCTTGCCAGATAAACCCCCGTTTGCCGGAACGAAATGAGGCCACGGCGGTTGAGACGGTGGAGGACCGATATGTACAACCGTGCTTGGCAGCGCCCCGTCGAACTCCAAACCTATATCGGAGATTACCGCATCATTGGTTCGACAGACGAAGCTGTCATCTTCTTGCTGAAGCATTGGCCCATCGATGCGGACGGGGCGCCTGCTTCGGGACGTCAGGGCTTCTTGGATGCCCTTGAAGGGGCAGAATCGGTCGACGATGCCCGTGCCGCATTCATCGAGGCCTGCATTCAACTCGAAATGCATGTCGTCGAGAAATGGGGTGGGAAAAGCCGAACCGGTAATTATTGAACCTATCGCCCTGCCGACGATCGATTTGCTGAGCTACGCCATGAATGTCAGACTCTGGAGTGTCCCCGTGAAACTCGAAACCCCTGTCGGGCAGGTCCGGCTGATTGCATCGGCGGAGGAAGCTTCCGATTTCCTCCTGAACCATTGGCCGACCGAAGGCGGGGACAAGCATCTCCTCGCCAGACGCGCTTGTGTTGAAGCCTTGGCCGGATCGATCCCCGCCAGCCTCGCCCGGAAGGCATTTATCGAAGCCTGCGAGGAATCCGGCATGCACGTCGTGCCTTGAGGGAGAGAGTGGAATGCCTGATCCGAAAGAACCGAAATCGCCGTCGCCGGCTCCCACGGAAAGTCCGCCGCCGATGCCGGAGCCCAATCCCAAGCCCCCCGACGAGGTGCCGATCATACCGCCGCCTCCGGGCAATACGCCGCTCATGCCGGATGTGCCGAATCCGCCGGAAATGCCTCCTCTGGTCGATCCCAAGCAAGAGTGACCGGAATGGAAACCATAGCGGCGCCGTCCCGCCCGATGTCCCGGCGCGGCCGTTCGATGTGGCGGCCGGCATGAATGACGCCGAGGATGCCAGAAAGACCGTCTGAGCCTGTAGAGAAGCGCGCGGGTGGCTCATGCCGTGAAGGAGATCCGAATGCCCGAATCCAAGCGTCGGAAACCACTCACCGGCCCGAAGCACAAAGAACCTGGCGGCAAGGAAAGCCAGCCGGAAGAAACACCGCTCGTGCCTCCCAGCGTCGACTATCCGGCCCAGGCGGATGACAAACCTGTCATCGAGCCTTCCCCACAGCCGGCCAAGAGAAGGAGGCGCGGCGTCGATCGTATGCATGTCCTCTAAGGGCAGTCCGTCACCGCACTCTCGCGCAACACCGCGGGAAGCCAGTGTTCCCGATTGTCATCCGATAGGCCGCCGCTTTGCGCGCTGCAGCTTGTCGTCGTTGTTGCATGAGCCCCGAGGAAAATGGAACGGCCCGGCTCCCGGACCTCAGGGAAGGTCAGCAACGAGGAACCGGACCGTCGGACTCTACTTGCGAGGTCCATCCAGAGTGACACAAGAACCTAACGACCTCGCCCCTTCCAAACTGCTCCGAGGCCTGACCGTTCCCTAAAATCGCATCGAGCCTTGCATTCGGAGCCGGGCCTGTTCGTGCGCGAGCGCGTCTCGTTTTTATTATGGACAATGTCCGATCCAGCACGAGCGACATCGCTCTAGGCTAGGGGTTTTGTCGATCGAACTGCCCAAGCCCCTGTATAATCGAAGCCTTCATTCTCATCCAAGGTCAGCGCTACGGGCGTCAGCACCAATTGCGCGTCCCCAACGGCGACCGACACTTCCTCGGAGGTATGAACGAGAATACGGCCGATAACGGGATCTCCCACTCCGGGCACGAGCGTTATCAGGGCGCCTTCGTGAAAATCGGGCTGGCTCTGGCCGTGCGCGGCAGAGAACGTGACGAGGCTACCCACCGCGATCGGTTCGGGAGTGTTTGAAACCATGGATATGATCCTTCCGGACACCGGGGTCAATCTTCAAGCGCGCGGACGGCTATGTCCGTCGCTGCGCAATACTCAGTCCGCGCGCTCAAACTCCGGAAGCGCGGCGAGTACCTCGAAGTGTTCGGCTTCGAACAGCTGAGGTATCTTGCCAGGATCGCGAATAGCCGAAAAGTCCGCGGACACGTCTGGATGGGCTTTCGACTGCCGATAACGCATCACTGCTTCCTTCAGACTGACATCATGGCCTTCGAAACTGACGATCTCTTCCGGGTCGTAATCGAACGTTGAAATCATCACTTCTACTCCCTCTGGCCTCACAACCCATGAGCGGCACAAAAGATCCAGGTTGCGGCCCTGGTCGACACCGTGACCTGCGGTCACTTCTCCCTGGTCGCGGTGGGCCGTCTGCTCGGCTCCACCTGATTTTCCGGAGCACGAAACTTTCAGCCTCGCCGCTGGTTCCTGGACGAGACGCGATCTGGAAGGTCCCATGTCGAAAGCTGATTGCCCGCCGCCGCGGGCGACCTACCGTTTGCAGCTGAACTCCCGCTTCAATTTTGCTGCAGTCGAAGCCATAGCCGGCTATCTCGCCCGTTTGGGAGTCAGCCACGTCTATGCTTCCCCGTTCTTGAAAGCGCGGCCGGGCAGCAGCCATGGCTACGATATCGTCGACCATTCCGCTCTCAATCCCGAGCTCGGCACGACGGAAGATTTCGACCGGATGACGCAGGCGCTGCGCGCCAATGGCCTGGGGCTCATCCTCGACTTCGTCCCGAACCATATGGGCGTGAACGGCGCCGACAATCCCTACTGGCTCGACGTGCTCGAATGGGGCCAGGAGTCCGCTTATGCCGGCTGGTTCGATATCGACTGGCGGCCGGAACCGTCGCATCTCGAGGGCAAGGTCCTGGTCCCTGTGCTCGGCGACCAGTACGGCGCGGTGCTTGCCGGCGGCGGCCTGGAGCTGTGCCTCGACGCCGCGGCCGGGGAGATCGCCGTTTGGGCGCATGGCGCCCACAAGCTTCCCATCCGTCCCGGGCATTATGGCCGCATCCTCGGGAACGATCACGCCGAGCTCGAAAGACTGAGCGATGCCTTCTCCCACCTCGAGGGGTTCCACCCGCATGAACGACGCCGGGCCGGAGAACTCAAGGCCGACCTTGCCGCCCTGGTCGCGGCGGATCCGAAGATGGCGGCGGCCGTCGCCGAACGTCTGGGGCATTTCGCCGGCCTGGCCGGCGACTTGGAGAGCTGGAAACGGCTCGACCATCTGATAGCCGACCAGCACTGGCGCGTGGCCCATTTTCGCGTAGCGGCCGACGATATCAACTATCGCCGCTTCTTCAATATCAGCGATCTGGCCGGCTTGCGCATCGAGCATGAGGAGTTGTTCGAGCACGCCCATCGCTTTGTCTTCGAATTGATTGCCAAGGGCGTGCTGGACGGGCTGCGCATCGACCATATCGACGGCCTGCTCGACCCCAAGACCTATTGCCGACGCTTGCGCGAGAAAACGCCCCGGCCAGTCTACCTGTTTGTCGAGAAGATCCTCGGAGAGAGCGAGGAACTGCGCGAGGATTGGCAAGCCGATGGCACCACCGGCTACGAATTCGCCAACCTTCTCACCAATCTCCTGATCGACCCGAACGGCCAGGCGAGGCTCGACGAACTCTATCGCCGCTTCAGCGGCGAGCGGCGCAGCTTCAAGGCCATCAGCCGCGAGTGCAAGCTGGCCATCATGGAAGACGAGATGGCCGGTGAACTCGGCGGCCTGGCTCGCGAAGCGGCCCGCATCGCTCGTTCCAATCCGCGTACCGCCGATTTTACCCGCAATGTGCTGCAGCGCGCCCTCAGGGAAATCGTCGCCGGGTTTCGGGTCTATCGCACTTATGTCGACATGGATGGCGCCACGGCGGCCGACCTCAAGGAGCTCGAAACCGCCTTCGCCCATGCACGGCGCTCGGGAGGCGGCATCGATCGTTCGGTGTTCGACTTCCTGTTCGCGCTGCTCAGCGGCGAGGCCGTTGCAAGGCCCGGCAGCGGCTTCAGCAGACAGGACGTCCTGGGTTTTGCCATGCGGTTCCAGCAATATACCGGGCCGATCATGGCCAAGGGGGTCGAGGACACCGCCTTCTATCGCTACAACCGCTTTATTGCGGCCAACGAGGTGGGAGGCCATCCCGGCCACCTCGGCGCCAGCGTCGAGGCTTTCCATGCCGCCAATCTCGCCCGCCATGCGGGTGCCATGCTGGCGACTTCGACACATGACACCAAACGAGGCGAAGATTGCCGGGCGCGCCTGGCCGTTCTCAGCGAGATTCCCGTGGACTTCGCCGAGGCCGCCGCCCGCTGGCGCACCATGCTCGTCGGAACTGAGGCCGGGCCTGATGGCAACGACATCTTCCTGTTCTTCCAATTGCTCGTCGGCGCCTGGCCCCCGGGCCTCGTCCCTGCCGACCCCGGCGCGCTGCAGCGTTTTCAGGAGCGCCTCGAGCTCGCCATGCTGAAATCGGCGCGCGAGGCCAAGATTCATACCAATTGGGCCGCACCCGACGAAGCCTATGAAAAGTGCCTGCACGACTATGTTGCAACCGCTTTCGCGAATCAGGATTTTCTTGCCGATTTCATCGGCTTCGAAAAGCGCGTCATCGAACTCGGTGCCGCCAACAGCCTCACGCAAACCGTGTTGAAATTCACCGTGCCCGGCATTCCCGATATCTACCAGGGCGCCGAGGCCTATGATTTCAGCCTGGTCGATCCGGACAATCGCCGCCCGGTCGACTGGGCCTGGCGCAAGGACGGCCTGGAGAAGCTTCGGCCGATCGCGCGAGACGATCTGCTCGACGGAAGCGCCAAATTGGCCGTCATCGCCAATCTGCTCGCGCTGCGCCGCCGGCATGAGGCCTTGTTTGCCGAAGGGGACTATCGGCCCATCGAGATGGCAGGCGATCGCTTCATCGCCTTTTCGCGCCAGCACGGCGATTGCGCCCTCATCGTCGTGGCTGCCCGGTTTCCGGGCCGGGGTCCCATCGATGGGTTCCTGCCCCTTCCCCATCACGACCCGGTCTATGGCGATATCCTCTCCGGACGCCAGATCACCCCCGGCAAGGAAGGCATCGATCTTGCGATGCTGCTGGCGGAGCTGCCCGCCGCCGTGCTGGTGCCGCAGACACCGCCCGCAATCCGGCATTCCCAGCCATGACCACGTTCCCAGGCCGTTACGAACCACGCTTCGGCCCCGCCCTGTGCGACGGCAAGGTATTGTTTCGCCTCTGGGCACCCAAGCAGCGCCGGATCGGCCTGCAACTGGGCCAGAAGACCTACTCGATGCAAAACCATGGCGGTTGGCATTGCCTGCCGGTGGCCGCCGACTTCGGTGCCCGCTACAGCTTCGTGTTGGAAGACGGCATGACGGTGCCTGATCCGGCCAGCCGCTTCCAGCCCGAGGACGTCCATGGTCCGAGCGAGCTGATCGACCCGACGGCCTATCGCTGGCGCAACACGAACTGGCGGGGACGCGCCTGGCATGAAACGGTGCTTTACGAACTTCATATCGGCACCTTCACGCCGGAGGGCACCTTCGCCAGCGCCGCGCAGCAGCTCGGCCGACTCAAGGAACTGGGAGTGACCGCCATTCAGCTCATGCCGGTCGCGGATTTTCCGGGGCAACGCAACTGGGGCTATGACGGCGTCCTTCCCTTCGCCCCGGACGCCGCCTATGGTCGGCCGGAGCACCTGAAGGCCTTCATCGACGAAGCCCATGGCCTCGGCCTCTCGGTGCTGCTCGACGTCGTCTACAACCACTACGGCGCCGAGGGTAACTATCTGCCGCTCTATGCTCCCGTCTTTACCGAACGCCACCGGACCCCCTGGGGCCCGGCCGTCAACTATGACGACGAGGGGTCCGCGGAGATCCGGGCCTTCACCATCGAGAACGTGCTCTACTGGCTGAAGGAGTTCCGCCTCGACGGATTGCGTTTCGATGCCGTGCACGAGATACGGGACGCGGGTGAACGCCATCTGCTTGCCGAGATCCGCGCCGCGGTCGGCGCCGTCATAGACGATCGCCCTGTTCATCTCGTGCTGGAGAATGAGGAAAACAGCGCCGAATGGCTCGCCCGGCAACCGGATGGAACACCCACTTTCACCGCGCAGTGGAATGACGACGTCCATCACGCCCTGCATGTGGCCGTGACCGGCGAGGATGCCGGCTATTATGGCGACTATGCCCGTCGGCCCGAATTGCTCGGCCGCGCCTTGGCGCAGGGCTTCGCCTTCCAGGGCGAGACGATGCCCTATCGCGGCAGCATCCGCGGGCAACCCTCGGCCCATTTGCCACCGCATGCCTTTGTCGCCTTCCTGCAAAATCACGACCAGATCGGCAATCGCGCCCTGGGCGATCGCATTCACCACCGCCATCCACTCCAGGCCGTGAAGGCTGCCGCGGCCGCCTATCTCCTGGCACCGCAGATCCCCATGCTGTTCCAGGGCGAGGAGTGGGCTGCCTCCACGCCTTTTACCTTCTTCTGCGATGTCGAGGGTGAACTGGCCGATGCCGTGCGCAAGGGCCGGCGCGAAGAATTCTCGCGCTTTCCCGAATATGCCGAACCACAAGCGCGCGACGCCATTCCCGATCCCGTCAGCGAACAGACCTTCCTCTCGGCCAAGTTGCTGTGGCAGGAACGCGAGAGCCCCCTGCATGCCGAAATGCTGGATTGGTACCGGCGGATCCTGGCGGTGCGGGCCGCCAGGATCATGCCGCTCATGCCGATGCTCCCGAAGGCCGGCCGCTATAGGATCGGCCAGGACGGGATCGTCTGCGTTGATTGGCGGAGCACGAGCGAAACGATGCTTCGCCTCGTTCTCAACCTCAGCGATGCGTCGAAGCCGATGGAAAAGCCGGCGGATGGCGACCCCATCTGGACGGAAGGGCAATGGGAGGGCGCAGTCCTTGGCGCCTGGACCGCTGTTTGGACGATGGAAACACCGAGAGGATCTTCCACGTGATGTGTCGGGAAAGCGCAAGCAACCCGCCGGCGCAGCCAGAGGCAATTCCTCTCTGCTTCGGCCCGATCTCATGTAGAATGAATGTCGCGAGCGTATTGAGGCCGCATCCCAAGGCTTGAATCGGCGCTCACATGCCAGGACGGCGATGCTGAGATGGCGAAGCTATCCCCCGCCCAGATCCGTGCACTGACCGCGCTCGAGGCGGGGGCCGAAGTCATGATGACGCCCGGAGGCGTGCCCATCGGAGACATGCCCGACGGCGTTCGATCGCAGCGGACCTTTTGGCGCCTGCGCTTCCTCGGCTTCGTGGCGATCAAGCCTCGGCCATCGGCCAATTACTGGGAGATTACCGAGGCCGGCAGGACCGCACTGCAGGCGGAGAAGTGGCACAACGGTCAGGCCTGATCGACAGGCGCCAGATAGAGCTGCTCGGCCCAGGGCAAGCCGGCCCTCAGTCTTGATGCTCGGGCATGGCCTTGAGCTGATCCTTTGTCCAGGGCGTCACCGCGTGTATCTGACCATTCTCGTCCCGCATGAAATCGAGGTCGGCAACCCTCACGGCCACGGGCTTGGCGCCGATGCCGAGGAAGCCACCCACATCGATAACGACAATCGTGTCCGTGCCCACACCGTGGACATGGGAAACACTGCCGATATTCTCGTCTCCCGGTCCGTATATCGTCGCGCCTTCCAGAAATTCGGGCGTCAGTTCGCTGGCGGCAAGCCTGATATGGGAGCTGTGGTCCATGGCCGGTCCTCCTGTAAGGTTTGATCGTATATAACAGCTGAGTTCGCCACATGTTCCGCAATATCATCGCGGGCGAGAAGTCGATATGGCTCGAAATCGAGAATTTCCATCGTCCTGAGATTTCTCGGGACTGCCGTCTATTCTGCAGAGAACGATCACGAGCGCGAGCAGAACATTACTTCTTCACGGGATTGCTCATATCAGGAACCTCCTCCCCAAGGGCGGTGGCAAGATCGATCTGGTGGTCCTGTTCATCCACGAGGATCTGACGAATCTGTTCGGCGAGGGCAAACTCACCCAAGGCCTCGCATTGACGCACGCGTTCCCGATAATTGCGTACTGTCTCATTCTCGTTATCCAGGTCGTATCGCAGCAATTCCCGGGCCACCTCGGACGTCTTCACTGGCTTCGGCACGACGGTCGGCACCTTGCCGAGATAATCGATTTGACGGGACAGGATGAGCGCATGCTTCAGTTCGTCATGGGCATGAGCTTCCAGCTGGGCGGCGATACTCATATATTCGGGGCCCTTGATGACCTGCGAGTACACGACATAAGCAATAATCGCCTGATATTCGCGGGAAAGATCCTCGTTCAATAATTCCGCAAGACGATCCCGAGAGATCGGTAATTCACTGCTCACCTTCGGTGATATGGCCATTGTGCTCATCCCGTCTTCGAACTGCACGCTGCCCCAGACCCTCCGGCTGAACTCAGGCCCGGATGTTTTGTTCCTCAATGGCAGGCCCAGGCTCGGCATCGTGGCCGACGGGAATTCTTTTCACCGCAAGTGCCGTTTGGTCACCATAGACGCCAAGCCGCAGGGTGCTACTGTCCCTATCCGGTCAAGCTGCCGGGTCGCGCACGGCGACGTTCGGGTGCTCTTCTGCCTCGCTTCTGGGCACGCGCATTGCGAAAGGAAAAGCCCATGACGCCTGCTTTTTGCCGCTTCGAGCGGGGACGCGACTTTCATCCTGTCGATGTGAACATAAATCGGATCCGCTATCTGGAAGGCAAAGGCCACACCACGTCCATCCACTTCGACGATGGCGAATACATCGTGGTCTACGGCAACGCGCTCAGCGTCTGCATGCGCATCCAGGACGCAAGCCAGAGAAAACCGCCCAGGCCGAGAAGCAGGCCTGGCCTGGTCCTCCATCAATCCTGTTAGACGCCGGCGTGGAACTAAGCCTTCGCTCATCGGTTGAGTCTTCGTCGATTTTAGACAGCCCAACTCGCCCGCTGCCTGAGAGGCAAGCGGGCTATTCTTTTCCGGGAGGAGAAGGCGTAAAGGGCGCTCGCGAACGCGAGAAGCGACACGCAGTGGGCATGGTGTCCACGGTCCTAGTACAGGGCCTGCTAACCCGAAAGGAGCAGGACCGGTGAAACCGATTTTCTGCAGTTTCGAACGCAGTTTCGATCGTCACCAGATCGAGGTGAACGTGAACCTTGTCCTCTATCTGGAAGGCAATGACGACGGCACGACGACGATGTATTTCGCGAAGGACGAATTCGTGGTCGTCAGGGGTAACCTCGCCGAGACCCGCGGCCACATCGAAACGTGCGCGTCGATAACCCCGCCAGCGGACGTAGCGGCCTGAAGATAACGCACGATACTGCCGGCCAAGAGTTCACCCAAGTGCCTTCCATATTTGCCCGCTCGTTGCTTCCTGTGCACGGCGGGCAAATTTTTTAACCGTAGGGTTTCAGGCGGTATTGAACCCGAAAACGCCATCGTTAAATTCCGCCACTGGAAGAGCCATCGTTGCGCTCGCGTTTGTGTGGGATGGTAGGAATGCAGGAAGCGCAGGAGACGACGTTCCAGCCGGAAGGGACGAGAACGAAGGCCAATATCCCGATATTCTGCGCATTCGAACGAAGTTTCGATCGACATCCGATCGAAGTGAATGTGACACGCATCTGCTATATCGAAGGCAATGATTGCGATAGTTCGACATTGTACTTCGACGTGGAGCACTTCGTCGTCGTCCATGGCAAGCCCGAGCAGATCAGGGCCCAGATCGAGACCCGGGTTTCGCAGTTGCTGAATCTTCGCGCTTCCCAAGCATCCGGCCTCGCTTAAGCATTCGGCGCCCTTCTTGAAACCTGAGGTTCGCCTCGCGTGCCGCCGGCGCGCCAGAGCGAAATACGTTCAAATGTGAACGCTTATTTGCTCTAGCTCTTTGCGTCGACGCGTCTTCGCGATGCTTGGCGTCTCCATCGAATCGAAGAACGCCATAACGACAGGCTGTCGCGAGCTGGACAGCCGATCCGCCATCGCCGACATCACCGGGCTCGGCAATGAGAGCGATGGCCGGACTCGGCAAAATGGCTCCGGCCTATCGCCGAAGCCAACGAAGCGGTACCGCAAACGCATCCGGCTCGCTGATCAGGCCGCCTTCTTGTTGACGCCTGCCACTGCGAGCTTGGTGAGAAGCTCGTCGGTCTTGATCTCCTCCTGAAG
>NZ_JAGIPY010000087.1:0-274 GCF_017813775.1 Labrys sp. LIt4 | reverse complement strand
AGAGAAAGAAACGCGCTGCCGCCAAGCTCGAAAATGCAACACACAATCAGTAAGCAGCCACGTCCGAGTTCATGCTCACAACAGAGTGCGCGCTCATAGATTCAGCCTCCTCCATAGGATCTTGAAATTCCACCCACGTTCCCATCTTATTTCGTACAAATTCTTCAGACCGCACCTCCCGGCCCTTTTCGCCAACCATTGCCTCAACGCCAGGCTCGCAGAAGAACGGAACGCTGAACCTCTCGACGCCTGAGCTGCGGACACGGTGCTGCGT
>NZ_JAGIPY010000086.1:0-275 GCF_017813775.1 Labrys sp. LIt4 | reverse complement strand
GGCATGCGCCTGGTCATCCTCGATGCCTGCCGCAACAATCCCTTCCTCGCCAACATGACCCGCAAGACGGCCACGCGCGCGGTCTCGCGCGGCCTCAGCCGGGTGGAGCCGGATGGCGGCACGCTTGTCGTCTACGCCGCCAAGGCCGGCGAAGTCGCCCTCGACGGCAGCGGCGGCAATTCGCCCTTCGTCACCGCCCTGACCGCCAATTTGCAGAAACCCGGCATCGAGATCGGCAAGCTGTTCCGCCTGGTGCGCGACGACGTGATGAAGGC
>NZ_JAGIPY010000008.1:0-291958 GCF_017813775.1 Labrys sp. LIt4 | reverse complement strand
CCTGGCCGCGCTCGTCGGCTCGCGATCGCGCACCGCCAACGGCAAAGCCCCTTGAACGCGACTACTTCACGGGAGACCACAAAGCCTTTCTGCTTAGCCTGAGGGAAAGTGGCGGCAGGACGTGGATCATCGTCGAGTTTCTTGGCGATGGCTACTTCGGCGATGAAATTCCGCTGCGGACATTGGCTAAATTAGTCGAGCTTGGCCTAGATTTCGGCATCGAGGTCTTCGCTGTTCCTCAAAACTGAAGCTTTCGCACCCGTCATCACCTTATACCTAGCACGACGGCGCCCCCGGTCATGCCGGCGCCGGCCGCGGAAAGCAGCAGCTTTTCGCCCGACCTGAACGGTTCGGCCTGATGGGCGAGCGACAGCGACAGCGCGATCGTGGCCGCCGAGGAATTGCCGTAATCCTTGATGCTGCGCACGGTTTTTGCTGCATCGAGCCCGAGTTCGGCCGCGACGGCATCGAAGATGCGGGCATTGGCCTGATGTGGCACGAAACGATCGATGTCCGCGGCCGTCAGCTCCGCGCGGGCCATGGCCCGTTCGGCGCAGCGGCTCATCATGTGTATCGCCTGCGAGAACACCGCCTTGCCGTCGCGCATGGTCATCAGGAAGTCCTGCGGGGCGATATCCGGGGCGAAGGGGCGATTGCTGCCGCCGGCCGGAACGGAAATCAGGTCGTATTGGCTGCCGTCGGAGGCAAGGTCGATGCCGAGGAGGCCGGTCTCTTCGTCGCGCGAAGGGCCGAGCACGAGGGCTCCCGCGGCATCGGCGAACACCACGGCGCTGGCGCGTTCTTGCGGATTGATGCGGCGGCTCAAGATGTTGGCGGCCACCACCAATACGGCCTTCTCCTGGGTTCGCACGAAACCGTCCGCCAAAGTGAGGGCATAGAGGAAGCCCGAGCAGGCGCCGGCGAGATCGACGGCGCCTGCTTTCGGCAGCCCCAACCGATGCGCCAGCAGAGGCGCCGAGGGCGGCAGCAGATGATCGGGCGTCGAGGTCGCGAGCAGGACGAGCCCCACCGCATCGGGCGCAATGCCGGCATCCGCCAGGGCTGCGGCACCGGCCCCGGCGGCTAGGCCGCTCAGCGTGTCCCCGGCGCCAGCCCAATGGCGATGGCGGATACCCGTCCGCCGCTCGATCCATCCGGCCTCCAGGCCGAGGCTCGCCTCGATCTCGGCATTGCCGACCCGGCGTTCCGGGACGTGATGGCCGAAGCCGAGCACGCGGCTCGAACGGCAGCGGGTCATCGGCCGTCGCCGGCGACCAGGTCCACCGCCTCGTCGATGGTCGCATAGGCGCGGTCGAGATCATCCGGCGTGACGCAATAGGGCGTCATCAGATAGATCACATTGCCGAGCGGGCGGATGAGCAGGCCGCGCGCCTTGAAGAAGGTGCGCAGCCGCGGCCCTGCATCGGAAAGATAACCACTGGAGGGGGCATTGATCTCCATGACCGCGATGGTGCCGCATTGCCGGAGGTCGGCGAAACGCGGATCGCCCCGAAAACGCTTCAGGCGGCGGCTGTGTCCTGCCGCCAGGGTGGCGATACGTTCGGCAACCGGCTCGGAACGCCAGATGTCGAGATTGGCGCAGGCCGCCGCGCAGGCAATGGGATTTGCGGTATAGGAACTGGAATGGAAGAAGGTGTGGCTGCGGTCATCGGACAGATGCGCCTCGAAGATCTCGGCCGTGCACAGGGTGGCCGCGAGCGGCACCGCACCGCCCGTGAGGCCCTTGGACAGACAGAGGATGTCGGGCGTGATGCCGGCCTGCTGGCAGGCGAAGAGCGAACCGGTGCGGCCCCAGCCTGTCATCACCTCGTCGGCGATCAGGAGGACGCCGTGTGGCTCTGCGATCCGTTTCAGTTCGGCGAGAACCCAGGGGGCATAGATGCGCATGCCCCCGGCGCCCAGCACCAAAGGCTCGATCAACAGGGCGGCAATGTCGCCCTGCCGGCAGAGATGTTCGAAGGCATCAAGCGTGCGCTGTTCCTGCCCGGCGGCGGGAAAGGGCAGGCTGTCGACCGAGAACAGCAAGGAGCCATAGGCCGCATTGAAGACACCGCGTTGACCGGCCGACATCGTGCCGATGGTGTCGCCGTGATAGCTGTGCTCCATCACCACGATGCGGGAACGGGGCATGCCGCGATTGTGAAAGAAGCCGAGCGCCATCTTCAGGGCGACCTCGACCGCGGTCGAGCCACTGTCGGAATAGAAGACATGGGCGAGGCCTGAGGGCGCGAGCTCGATCAAGCCCCTGGCCAGCGTCTCGGCCGGCTCATGCGTGTAGTCGGCGAAGATGATCTGGTCGAAGCGTTCGCTGGCCTCCCGGATCGCCTGCATGATGGCGGGATGCCGGTGGCCATGGGTGATCACCCACCAGGAGGAGATCGCATCGAGCACGGCCTGCCCGTCCTCCTCATAGAGGAAAGCGCCTTCCGTGCGGGCGATCCGGCGCGTCACCGGATCGAGCTGATGCTGGGTGAAGGGATGCCAGACCGGCGAGGGCAGGGATTTCAGCATGAGGCAAGCCCCTTCTTGATAGTGGATAGGTCGATCCACTTCTGGAAGCCGGCATGCAGGCCATCGGCGGTGAGGGGATCGAGTTTTGGCAGCCGGCCCAGGCTCCGGACGTTGCCGAGGTCGGCAATGATGGATTGACTGTCCGGCTGCTCGTCGCCGATGAAGACGAGGCCGAGGAGGGGGATATCCCGGCGACGCATGGCTTCGAGCGACAGCAGCGTGTGGTTGATGGTGCCGAGCGCCGTGCGGGCGCAGAGGATCGCCGGATAGCGCCAGCGCGCGAAGACGTCGGCGAACACGGTCCGGCGTGTCAGCGGGACCAGCAACCCACCGGCACCCTCTATGACGAGGGGGCTGGCGACCGGCGGCGGATTGAGCATATCGGGATCGAGTTCCATGCCGTCGATGGCAGCCGAGAGATGCGGCGAAGCCGGCGTGGCGAGCCGGTAGGTTTCGGGCAGGATGCGGTTCGATGGGAGTCTGCCCAGGCGCTGCACCGTCTCGCTGTCTGTCTCCTCGTCGAGGCCCGATTGCACCGGCTTCCAGTAGCTGGCCCCGAGGGCATGGGCGAGGGCAGCCGAGAGCACCGTCTTGCCGATGCCGGTATCGGTGCCGGTGATGACGATGCGTGGATGAGCCTTACCGATCATGGCACAGCTCCCGGGACCGCGGACGTCCTCGTCCGCTCTTGGAAACACTGCGCCTCGATGAGAGGAAGAGGCGGACGGGACGTCCGCGGTCCCAGGATCTGTGCTTCATCGCCCATCCTCCGCCATCACCATCGCAAGCCGCTCGACCATCTGCGCGATAGCCTCCTCGTGGACATTGAGGGTGATGGCGATCCGCAGGCGTGCCGTGCCGGCCGGAACCGTCGGCGGACGGATGGCGCGGATATCGAAGCCGTCCGCCTGCATCCGCCCGGCGATAGCGAGGCAGCGCTCATTGTCACCGATGATGACAGGCAGGATCTGCGAGCCGCTGCCTGCGATGCCGAGCCGCTCGGCCAGGAGCCGGTTGGCGAAGGCGATTAGTGCCAGTTCCCGCTCGCGCCGTTCCGGTTCATCCGCCAGCGCGCGGAGCGCCTCCCGCACGAGTGCGGCCTGGAACGGCGAGGGCGCGGTGGCATAGATGAAGGGCGCGGCGTGATTGACCAGGACGTCGCAAAGCACCGCGCTGGCGCCGATGAGCGCCCCCGAGGAGCCGAGCGCCTTGCCGCAGGTATGCAGCACCACGACATTGTCACGCCCCTCCAAGGCGGCGGCAAAGCCGCGCCCCCCAGCACCGTGAACACCGGTGGCGTGGGCTTCATCCACATAGAGGAAACCATCATGGACATCGGCGAGCGCCATCAGCTCCGCCAGGGGCGCGATGTCGCCATCCATGGAATAGAGGCTCTCGACCACGATCCAGGGATGGCCGCTGCCGCCCGCCGCCCGCCAGGCACGGATGGCCTGTTCGACGGCGGCGACGTCATTATGCGGCACGGCCACCGCCGCTGCGCGGCCAGCCGCGATACCGGCATGGGCGCTGGCATGGATGAGGGCGTCGTAGACGACGAGGTCGCCGCGCTGCGGCAAGGTGGAGAGCGCGGCGAGATTGGCGGTATAGCCGCCGTTGAAATAGAGCATGCGCCCCGAACCGAAGAACGTGGCAGCCTCGACCTCCAGGGCTTCGTGCTCGGGATGATTGCCGCGCAGCAGGCGCGAGCCGCCGGCACCGGCGGGCACGCCGCGATCGACGGCAGAGAGGAGGGCTTCGCGCAAGCGCGATGACGACGCCAGCCCCAGATAATCGTTGGAGCTGAAATCGATGCCGCTTTGCGGCGCCAGGACGCGCCGCCGCCCCTTGCGCTCGAACTGGTCGAGCCTTGCCGCATAGCGCGCCAGCCGGGGTCGTTCGCCCGGCAGTGCCAAGCTCATGGCGCATCCTCCGGCGGCGCCGCCGTCAGGCCAAGGCGACGCATCAGGCTGGTGTCCTTGTCGTCGCCCGGGTTGGCGGCGGTGAGCAGCGTGTCGCCGACGAAGATGGAATTGGCGCCGGCGAAGAAACACAGCGCCTGCATCTCGTCGCTCATCGCCGTGCGGCCAGCCGTCAGGCGTACATGCGAGGCCGGCATCAGGATGCGGGCGAGGGCGATGATGCGGATGAACTCGATCGGATCGACCGGCGGGGCATCCGCCAGCCTGGTGCCGGGCACGGGGATCAGCATGTTGATCGGCACGCTCTCCGGCGCCTCGGGCAGGTTGGCCAAGGTCACCAGCATGTCGATGCGGTCATCGACCGCCTCGCCGAGGCCGAGAATGCCGCCCGAGCAGACCTTGATGCCGGCCTCGCGGACATTGGCCAGCGTATCCAGCCGCTCGGCGAAGCTGCGGGTGGTGATCACCTCGGGGTAGAAGCGCTCGGACGTATCGATATTGTGGTTGTAATAGTCGAGGCCGGCCTCGGCGAGCGTCCCGGCCTGCTGGGGCGAGAGCATGCCGAGCGTCATGCAGGTCTCCATGCCGAGCGCCTTCACGCCTTCCACCATGGCGACGAGCATGGCCATGTCGCGCTGCTTGGGGCCGCGCCACGCCGCGCCCATGCAATAGCGCGTGGCACCGCCCGCCTTGGCCTGGCGCGCTTCCTCGATCACTCGCTGCACTTCCAGGAGCTTGGAGGCCTTCAGCCCGCTGTTGTGATGGGCGGACTGGCTGCAATAGCCGCAATCTTCCGGACAGCCGCCGGTCTTGATGCTGAGCAGCTTGCTGAGCTGGATGCGGTTGGGATCGAAATACCGGCGATGAACGGTCTGGGCGCGAAACAGCAGGTCGTTGAACGGCAGGTCATAGATCGCACGCGCATCGGCACGGTTCCAGGCCAGGGGGATAGCGCTGTCAGCGTCCGAATCAAAGGCTGTGGTTTCACGGCTCTGAACTGTCGATAGCTGATCGTGCATGTCGTCTCCTCGCATGACCACTCACGGATCCCATGGGGGAGACGCGAGTCTGGGACCGAGAGGCAGCCAACACCGGACGCCTCAAATTATAGATAAAATTTGAAATCTATCTATCAGGAATCATCATAAAGTTGCGAAGAGAGGATGCATCTGATTTTATCATAGATAATCTATGGAGCTGCCATGGCTGAAACCGTCGCCGAGCGCATCGCACGCACCCTGGCCGAGCGCATCGTGCGGGGAGAACTGGGGCCTGGCACCCCGCTCCGGCAGGACAGGATCGCGGCGGAGTTCGAGGCGAGCCATGTGCCCGCTCGCGAGGCCTTCCAGCTGCTGCGCGCCCAGGGGCTCGCCGTCAGTGAGCCCCGGCGCGGCATGCGGGTGGCACCGCTCGACCGCAAGGCGGCGCAGGAAATCGTCGAGATCCGGGCGAACCTTGAAGTGTTGGCCGTCAGCCAGGCCATTCCCTGGCTGAATGCGGTGAGCTTGGAGCGAATGGAGCAGGCGCTTCGGGCAGGCGACCGGGCCGAGACCATCGAGGAGTGGGAGTTGGCCAACCGCGCCTTCCACCGTGAGATCGTGGCGCCCTGCCGCATGCCCCGGCTGCTGGCCATGCTGGACGGACTGCAGCTAGCCAACTCACGCATCATCTTCGCCGCGACACGCACGGCCGGTTGGCGGCCCGGCACGAGTCACGCCCACCGGCAGATCCTCGATGCCCTGAGGCAGCGCGACGCCGGCCGCGCGGCCACCCTGCTGCAGTCACATATCCGCGGGCTGGAGCAGGTCAGGGGAGGCGGGTTGGTTTCCATGCCCTGACCGCCAGGCCATGACCCTCCCGTGCGGGCTCATAAAGCCGCAGGGTCTTGGCCGAGACGCCCAGCGCCGGTATGAATCACCCCTCGCTGGCTGACCATCCTCTTATCGAGACGGCCCCAAGGGCAAGATCAAGCCTGCCGGCTCTCCATCACGCCGCGCCGTCTTCCTCGACCTTGAGGATGACGGCATCCTTGGCATCGACGGCTCGCCCGTCGCTGGTGCGGATCTCGAGCTGGATGGCCTGTCCGGTCTCGCGTTCCACCAGCCGCGAATGCGGCTCGCCGGGTGCGAACAAATGCGCCTCGCCGAACTTCCGCAGGGCGACCATCACCGGGAAGAGATCCCGGCCCATCTCGGTGAGGTGATATTCCTGGTGTGCGCCGCCATCCGTCGCCGGCACGGCCTTGAGAATGCCGCGGGCGATCAGCGTCTTCAGCCGTTCGGACAGGATGTTCTTGGCGATGCCGAGACTCTTCTGAAACTCGCCGAAGCGCGTCAGCCCGTCGAAAGCATCGCGCACGATCAGCAGCGACCACCAGTCGCCGATCACATCGAGCGATCGCGCGCTCGGACAATAGTCCCCGGTAAGGCTCTTGCGCTTGACCATCGTCTCGTTTGTTTCCGGATGCTTTCCCCAATTTCGGTTGCATCATAAAACCTCATCGTCTATGAGGCAATGGTTTCATTATTAAACCTATTTGAGGTGGAGTTGCCATGCCCTCGGACGTGGAATTGGGGTCCTCCTGCACTGCCGCATTGAAGGCCGGCGCGCCGCAGCCTTCCGGGCTGCTGTCCCGCTCTCTCATTCTGCTTTTTGCGGTGGCGAGCGGCCTTGCCGTCGCCAATGCCTATTTTGCCCACCCCTTGCTCGACGTCATGGCGGACGATCTCGGCCTGTCGCGTGCAACCGCCGGCCTCATCGTCGGCGCGACCCAGCTTGGTTATGGTCTCGGTCTCATCCTGCTGGTGCCGATCGGGGATCTGGTCGACCGGCGCAAGCTGGTCATCGGGCAGTCGCTGCTGTCAGTGCTCGCCCTCGTCTCGATCGCTTTCGCCTCAAGCGCTGCCATGCTGCTCGCCTCGATGGCCGTGATGGGTCTGCTGGCCGTGGTCACCCAGGCTTTCGTCGCCTATGCCGCCAGCCTGGCACAGCCATCGGCACGCGGCGAGGTGGTCGGTATCGTCACCAGCGGCATCGTGCTCGGCATTCTTCTGGCCCGCACCGTCGCCGGCGCTCTCACCGATCTCTCCGGCTGGCGCACCGTCTATGTCGTCTCCGCAGCTGCCACGCTCGCCATCGTCCTGGCCTTGTGGAAGATGCTGCCGGCGCAACAGCGACCAGCGCAGCGTCTGGCATACCCCAAGCTGATCGCCTCTCTCTTCAGCCTGTTCGTGCAGGAGCCGGTGCTGCGGATCCGCGCCATTATCGCCATGCTGATCTTTGCCGACATCACCACGCTGCTGGCGCCGCTGGTGATGCCCCTGAGCGCGCCGCCCTTTTCCTTCTCGCACAGCGTGATCGGCCTGTTCGGCCTAGCCGGCGCTGCTGGAGCTCTCGGGGCGTCCAGGGCGGGACGCTGGACCGACAGGGGCCATGGGCAGCGCGTAACCGGAATCGCACTCGGCCTGATGCTGCTTGCCTGGCTGCCGATCGGATTATTGCCCTATTCGATCCTGTGGCTGGTCCTCGGCGTTCTCGTCATCGATTTCGGCCTCCAGGCCGTGCATGTCACCAATCAGGGCATGATCTACCGCGTCAGGCCGGAGGCGCAGAGCCGGCTGACGGCCGCCTATATGGTGTTCTATTCGATCGGCAGTGCCGTCGGCTCGTCGTCCTCGACGATGGTCTATGCCTATGCCGGCTGGACCGGCGTCAGCCTGCTCGGCGCTGCCATTGCGGCGACTACCTTGGTGTTCTGGGCGGCAACCCTGCGGGCAACCCCCAGGGAGGCGACGCAGGCGATCAATGCCGCCGAGTAATGGTGCGCGATCGAGGGGTTCAGGCCGAATGGCGCCGCTTCAGCTTGCCGAGCAGCGACGTCATTTCCCTGAGGGCCTGCAACTCGCCGCTGTCCTGGGCAACGGCGCAGCCCCTATCCCAGACGGTGATCGCCTCCGGCGCATTGCCTGCCTTGGCATGGGCGGCACCGAGCTGCTTGTAGGCGGCGGCATAATCGGGTTTCAGGGCGATGGCTTGCGTGAGGTGCATGATGGCCCCGGCCGGGTCGCCTTGTTCCAGCCGGGCGCGGCCGAGTGTGAAGCGCGCAAGGGCATTGTCGCGGCCGGAGGCAATCTGCTGTTCGAGGCGGGCGATCAATCCGCCGGAGTCGGCCATGGCTGGGGTTCCTGGATCGAGAGTGTCGACCATCCCGAAAGCGGGGCCGGCCGGTGGTATTGCCGCCGGTGCCAGAGCAGCGGGGCCGTCGTCTTCGCGAGTTCGGTTCCGACGATCGCGCCGGCGATGACGAGATGCGTGGGGATCGACATGCTGCCGATCAATTCGCACTCGATGGAAGCGGCGGCCGAGGACAGGCGCGGGGCGCCGGATTTCCAGTTCTGCCAGTCACCGACGCTGAAGCGGTCTATGTCGCCGAGCTTGCCGGCGAAGGCATCGGCGATGGTTTCCTGGTTGCTGGCGAGCATCGCCACGGAAAAGCGGCCGGTGGCAAGAATGAGCTCGGCCAGGCGGCATGTCCGATTGATCGAAACCAGAACGGAAGGCGGGTCTGCCGAAAGGGATAGCACGGCCGTTGCCGTACGCCCCTGGCGTTCGCCCTGCCAATGAGCGGCGACGACGCACACCGTCGCCGCCAGGTTCGACATCGCCTCGGCGAACTCCGACCGGTCGATGGGAGACCGCTGCGGCGATGTCCATGCCATCGGGGTGACGGGGGCGGAACGGTCGATCTCACGCATGATACCTTCTCCCGCTCTGCCCGACATACCCCGGCCAGTGGTCAAAGCGCAGCCAGATTGGCTTCGGCGAATTCGTAATTGGCCAGCTTGTCGAGGAAGTTCGCGACGTAATCGGGGCGACGGTTGCGGAAGTCGACGTAATAGCTGTGCTCCCAGACGTCGAGGCCGAGCAGGGGCGTGCCTTCGCCGGTGGCGAGCGGATTGGAGCCGTTGGGCGTCTTGGTGACCTTCAGCTTGCCGTCCTTGCCCGCGACGAGCCAGGCCCAGCCCGATCCGAACTGCGTGGTCGCCGCGGTCTTGAAGGCTTCCTTGAAAGCCTCGGTGCCGCCGAGATCGGCATCGATCCTGGCCTGCAGCTTGCCGGGAATGCCGCCGCCATTCGGGCTGAGCGCCTGCCAGAAGTGAATATGGTTCCAATGCTGTCCGGCATTGTTGAACACCGGTGCCGCCTCCGGCCGGTCCTTGACCTGGGCGATGATCTCTTCGAGTGTCTTGCCCGCGAGTGCAGGATTCTTTTCCACGAAACCGTTCAGGGCCGTGACATAGGCCTGGTGATGCTTGCCGTGGTGGAGCTCCAGCGTTTCCTGGCTCATGCCGCGTGCGGCGAGGGCATTGATGCCATAGGGCAGGGCGGGCAGCGTGAAGGCCATGGTCTTTCTCCATCCTTGAGGACCGCGCCCGCCATCCACGGACGCGCAATCCATTTTCAAAGTTTTTTCTTTGAAAAACGAAATGCCTCATATGTCAAGCCGACGGTTGGAAAATCACCAGGCTTCGCCTCGGAATGGCTTCGGAAGTCCGACCCGCAGTCTATTCGCCCGCATCACGCAGGGCTGTCCGGCAGCAGGCGCATTATGTCCTCGAATATCTCCTGCCATTCGGCTTCGGTCATCTGCACGAATTGAAAGCTGTGCAGGAAGAAGAGGCCCTCGGAGGCGAGAAAGGCGAGGCGCGCCTTGCGTCCTTCGGGAGAAGAGGGATCGATAGCCGTCAGATAACGGCGGTACCAGGCCCGGGTATCGGCCAGCTGGTCCGGGCTCTGGATCAGGGTTGCCAGCATGGCGGCCGAACGGGAAGCATCTTTTTCGTCCGTATGGCGATTGGCCTCGACATAGGCCCGCACCATGGCGAGAGGACCTGGCTGTTTGGCCGCGATCCGGGCGACCTCGGCGTCGAAACCTGCAGTCCAACGCTCCAGCATGGCTTTGAGCAGGCCGTCCTTGCTACCGAAGCAATATTGCACGCCGCCCTTGGTGATGCCCGCTTCCTTGGCAACCGCATCGATAGTCAGGCCGGCGGGGCCGGTGCGCGCCACCACGGCTTCGGCCGCATCGAGAACCTTGTTGCGATCGATGCTGCGGGGCCGGCCGAGGCCACTTCTCTCTTTTGTTTCCATACGTATGTATTTATATTGACCGGGTGGGGTGGGCAAGCGGTCCGCTTTGCGCGGACAAGTTTCATTCAACGCTGAACTCGATCATGGCATATCACAATCGCTGGCTGGTTCTCGCAATCGTTTCGAGTGCCCTGTTCCTCATCGTCGTCGACCTGACCGTGCTCTACACGGCGTTGCCGCGGCTGACCCATGACCTGGCGGCGACCGCCTCCGAAAAGCTCTGGATCCTCAATGCCTATCCGCTGGTCGTCGCCGGCCTGCTGCCGGGCTGCGGCACGCTGGGCGATCGCATCGGCGCCAAGCGCCTGTTCATGGCCGGCCTGATCGCCTTCGGCGCGGCCTCGCTGCTGGCGGCCTTCGCACCCGGTTCGGCCGTGCTGATCGCCGCCCGCGGCTTGCTGGCCGTCGGCGCGGCCATGATGATGCCTGCCACCCTTGCCATCATTCGCCTCACCTTTTCCAGCGAGAAGGAGAGGGCCTTCGCCATCGGTGTCTGGGCAGCCGTTGCCTCGAGCGGCGCGGCTTTCGGACCCGTGCTCGGCGGCCTGCTGCTCGAATTCTTCTGGTGGGGTTCGGTCTTCCTGATCAACGTTCCCGTGGTGATCGGAGCGTGGCTGGCGGCTTGGCTTGTGCTGGAAAACCGTCCGAGCCGTGCCACCCATCCTTGGGACCTCGTCGGCTCGCTGCAGATCATGGTCGGGCTGATCGCCGCGGCCTATGCCATCAAGGAACTGGGCAAGCGTTCGCCGAGCTGGGAGGCCGCCCTCCCGGCTGGGCTCCTTGCCGCTCTGGCATTCTTCCTTTTCAGGCGGCGGCAGCGCCGGAGCGAGATGCCGCTGATCGATTTCGGCCTGTTCCGCAATCCCGAATTCGCCGCGGGCGTCATCGTCGCCACCGTATCATCGGCGGCCCTGATCGGCGTGGAACTGGTGTTCAGCCAGCATCTGCAACTGGTGCGGGGTCTGTCGCCGCTGCAGGCAGGCCTGCTGCTGCTTCCCGTTCCCCTGGCATCGATCGTGGCGGGGCCATTGGCGGGCCTCGCTCCGCCGCGGCTCGGGACCCGTCACGTGCTGTGGATGTCGCTGACACTGGCGGGTGGCGGTCTCGCCGTCTTCCTGCTGACGCATGATGGAACGGCGGCGCTCTGGCTGACGGCGCTGAGCGCCATGGGGTTCGGCGTCGGGGCGTCGATGTCGGCCGCGTCCAGTGCGATCATGGTCAATGCGCCGGAGGAGCGGGCCGGCATGGCCGCTTCGATCGAGGAGGTCTCCTACGAACTCGGCGGTGCACTTGGGGTTGCCGTGATGGGCACCATCATGTCGGCGATCTACACGGCAATGCTGGTGCTGCCGTCCGACCTGCCGGTTGCCGGTACCGTGCGCGACAGTCTGGACGAGGCCCTGCTTGCGGCCGAAGGACTCCCTTCGCCCTCGGCCGACACGCTGGTGCGGCTGGCACGTTTGGCTTTCGAGCAGGCCTTTCTCGGCGTGCTCGCCGTCTGCTCGCTGCTCTTCCTGCTGACGGCCCTCGTCGTCGGCCTGATGGGGCGCCGGCGGGATCGGATGGGTGACCGTCAACCGATCGGTTGACGATCAGGCCTGTTCTCCGGCTTCGCGGCGTCGACCTTCTGCTCGCGCAACTCGAACCACATGGCGTTGAGAATGGCGAAGGAGCAGGCAAGGCCGACCCCGAGGATCCAGGAAAAGTACCACATGGACCGACCTCCTCAGTAGGCGTTGGGATTGCGGCCGATCGAGTCGGCCGTGACAGGGCCGCGCATCACGCGGAAGACCCAAGTGGTGTAGGCCAGGATCAGCGGCAGGAAGACCGCCGTCGCCAGCAGCATGACGAAGAGCGTCATGTGACTGGAGGACGCGTCCCACACGGTGAGGCTGACCTTGGGATCGAGCGAACTCGGCAGCAGGAAGGGAAACAGCGCCAGGCCAGCCGTGGCGATGATGCCGATGATGCCGAGGCTGCTGCCGGCGATCGCGAGTTTACCCATGCGGGCCGACAGGCCGGCAAAAGCCACCAGCGGGCCAAGCAGGCCAAGGGTCGGCGCGGTCCACATCCAGCCGTGGCTATGGAAGTTGGCGAGCCAGCGCCCCGTTTCGAGCGCGACCGACTTGCCGAGCGGATTGGATGGCCCGAGCGGGTCCTGCTGGCTGGTGACGACATAGCCGTCTATGCCATAAGCGATCCACACACCGCCGAGGGCGAACAGCGCCAGGGTTGCCAGCGCGGCAAGACGGCCATAAGAGCGCGCTCGCTCCGTCATCGGCCCCTGCGTTCGGGCCGAAATCACGGTCGCGCCATGGGTGACCAGCATGGCGAGGCTGACCAGCCCGGCGAGCAGCGGGAAGGGCCTCAGGAGACCGAAGAAGGTGCCGCTATAGGACGGGCGTAGCGTGGCGTCGAGGCCGAAGGGCACGCCCAGCAGCACATTGCCGACGGCGACCCCGAAGATCAGGGCGGGCACGAAACCGCCGAGGAACAGGGCGCAATCCCACAAAGTGCGCCAGCGCGGGTCCTGGAGTTTGCCGCGGAACTTGAAACCGACGGGCCGCAGGATCAAGGCCAGCAATATGGCGATCATTGCCAGATAGAAGCCGGAAAAGGACGTGGCATAGAGCGCCGGCCAGGCGGCGAAAATCGCGCCGCCGCCCAGGATCAGCCAGACCTGGTTGCCTTCCCAGGTCGGCCCCATCAGGTTGATGAGGATGCGGCGTTCCTCGTCGGTGCGGGCGGCAAAGGGCAGCAGGGCCCCGATGCCGAGGTCGTAGCCATCCATGATGGCAAAGCCGATCAGGAGCACGCCGAGCAGGGCCCACCAGATCAGGCGCAGGGTTTCATAGTCGAGAGGGATCGTGTTCATGGTTGCGTATCCTGATCTGGCTCAGCGCGGCGCGCGGGCGAAGGCGGGCTCGGGCAGGGGGCCTGCGCCCGCCGGCGCTTCGTCCAGTACGCTATGTTCGGACGGTCCCTTGCGGATGGCCTTCACCATCAGGAAGACCATGACGATGAGCAGGCTCGTATAGAGCGCCAGGAAGAAACCGAGGCTGATGACGAGATCGGTCAGGGTGAGGCCGGAGGCGGCGTAGAAGGTCGGCAGCACGCCTTCGATCGCCCAGGGTTGCCGGCCATATTCGGCGACCAGCCAGCCCGCTTCGATCGCCACCCAAGGCAGGGGCAGGCTCCACAAGGCCACACGCAGGAAGGCCCGGTTCTCGCCGAGGCGGTGCCGGCAGCTCATCAGGAAGGCGAGGCCGAAGAAGGCGATGAAATAAAAGCCCAGTGCCACCATGACCCGGAAGCTCCAGAACAAGGGCGCCACGCCGGGCACGGTATCCAACGCCGCGCGCTGGATTTCCTCCGGCGTGGCGTTCTGGATATCGGGGCGGTAGCGCTTGAGCAGCAGGGCATAGCCGAGATCCGGCCATTGCTTGGCGAAGGCCTCACGGGCTGCCTTGTCGTTCGGGTTCTTGCGGATGGCGTCGAGGCTGGCCGAAGCCTGGATGCCGTTGCGGATGCGGAGTTCCGCATGCTCGACCAGAGGCCGGATACCCGGCAATTCCTTGTTCAGGCTGCGGGTGGTGATCAGGCCCAGTACCCAGGGCACCTTGACCTCGTAGCGGTTGCCGTCCTTGCCGGGCAGGGCGAAGAGCGTGAGGCCGGCCGGTGCGGGTTCGGTCTCCCACATGGCCTCGATGGCGGCGATCTTCATCTTCTGGTGCTCGGTGGCGACATAGCCGCTCTCGTCCCCAAGGACGACGACCGACAGGGCCGAGGCGAGGCCGAAGCTCGCCGCTACCACCATGGAGCGGCGGGCGAGCTCGCGGTGGCGTCCGCGCAGCAGGAAGAAGGCGCTGATCGCCATCACGAACATCGAACCGGCGACATAGCCGGCGCTGACCGTGTGCACGAACTTGGCCTGGGCGACCGGATTGAAGATGACCGCGACGAAATCGGTGATCTCCATGCGCATCGTGTCGGGATTGAAGACCGAGCCGACCGGGTTCTGCATCCAGCCATTGGCGATCAGGATCCACAGGGCCGAGAAATTCGCGCCCAGTGCGACCAGCCAGGTAACGGCCAGATGCGCCACCTTCGACAGACGGTCCCAACCGAAGAAGAACAGGCCGATGAAGGTCGCCTCCAGGAAGAACGCCATCAGGCCTTCGATCGCGAGCGGCGCACCGAAGACATCGCCGACATAGTGGCTGTAATAGCTCCAGTTCATGCCGAACTGGAATTCCATCACGATGCCGGTGGCGACGCCCATGGCGAAGTTGATGCCGAACAGCGTGCCCCAGAACAGCGTCATGCGACGCCAGATCGGGTTGCCGCTCATCACATAGACGCTCTCCATGATGGCCATCAGGAAGGAAAGGCCGAGCGTCAAGGGCACGAAGATGAAGTGATACATGGCTGTCGCTGCAAATTGCAGTCGCGACAGATCGACGATGGTGAAATCAATCATAGACGCCAAACCCGGTCCAATACTGGCATTGCGCCAGTTTCAAGTTTCTCTAAACGGGCAGCCCGCGTCGGGCATTGATCGAAATCAATGCCCCAAGCTGCCCACGGCGGCTAAAGATGGTGGAGATTGTGCTTCGGTCGGTTTTGCTTTTTCAAGACAAAATCTAAGGTGTGCAACACTTTGTGCTGCAAGAAGAGCGATAGATAACTGGCGTCATTGGTAAACTATCGAAGTCAATGTTGCTTGGAAGTTCAAATGAGGGGCGCGTGCAACAGGTGAGCGAGACGTCCACCCCGGGGATCGCAGGAGGGGCGAGCGGGCAAGGTCGTTCCACGCTCACCAGCCTCGCGCGCAGTGCAGGGCGAGGACTGGCGATCGCGACCATACTGCCGCTCGCCTCCGGGGCCCTCCTGGTCGCTCAGGCCTACCTGCTGGCTTCGGTGCTGCATCGGGCCGTGGTGGAGGGCGAGAGCGTTGTCGCGCTGGCCGGTCCGATAACCTGGATTGCCATGCTGATCGTCTTGAGGCTGGGCCTGGCAGCTCTGGGAGAGCAGGCGGGCATCGCCGCCGCCGAGAGCATCAAATTCAATTTGCGCAACCGGCTTGCCGCGAAATTGTCGGCAAGCTCGATCGAGTGGTCGGCATCCCGCTCTTCCGGCGCCTTGAGCGCGGCGGTCGTCGACCAGGTCGAGGCGCTTGACGGCTTCTTCGCCCGCTTCCTGCCCGCGAGCATACAGGCGGCCGTGCTGCCGCTGGCTTTTGCCGCCGCGGTCCTGCCGGTCGACTGGCTGGTCGGGCTGCTGTTCCTGCTGACGGCACCGCTCATTCCCCTGTTCATGGCGCTGGTCGGCTGGGGAGCGGAGGCGGCGACCAGGGCCCAGGCCGATGCGCTCGCGCGGCTGTCCGGGCATTTCGCCGATCGCCTGCGCGGCATGACCACGCTGAAGCTGTTCGGGCGTGCCGAGTTCGAGACCCGCGACGTCGAACGGGCGAGCGAGGATCTGCGCCGCCGGACCCTGCGGGTGCTGCGCATCGCCTTCCTGTCCTCCGCCGTGCTGGAGTTCTTCGCGGCCCTCGGCGTGGCCGGCGTGGCGCTCTATGTGGGCCTGACTTATCTCGGGTTTGCGGACCTGCGCGGCTCCTCCCTCACATTGCAGGCCGGTCTGTTCTGCCTGCTGATGGCGCCGGAGGTCTATCAGCCGCTGCGCCTGCTCGCCGCCCATTACCACGACAGGGCTTCCGCCAAGGCAGCCATCGCCGAGATCGAGACGCGCTTCGCAGGTTCGCCGGAAGCCGGTGCCGCCGCTGAGCAATCCGTTCATCTTCCCATGTTGTCCGGCGGGCTGCCGCTCCGGGTCGAGCACCTGACCATCCGGGTGCCCGAGACCGACCGCGTCCTGCTCGACGATGTCTCGTTGGAGATCGGCGCCGGCCGGCATCTGGCGCTGTTCGGCGAAAGCGGCATCGGCAAGTCGAGCTTGCTGGAAACACTGGCTCGCCTCAGGCCGGGAGACGGCATCCATATCGCCGGATTCGACCTCGCAACGATCGACGAAGCCAGCCTGCGGGCGGGCGTCGCCTTCATCAGCCAGCGCTCGCGCCTCTTTCATGGCTCGATCGCCGACAATATCCGGCTGGGCAAGCCTTCCGCCTCGGCCGCGGAAATCGCGCGCGCGGCGGAGCAGGCATGCGTTCGGGATTTTGCCTCGAAACTGCCGGAGGGGCTCGACACCCCGGTCGGGGAAGGCGGCGTCGGCCTGTCGGGCGGGGAGGGACATCGCGTGGCGCTGGCCCGTCTGTTCTTGCGCGATCCCGGTCTGATTCTCCTGGACGAGCCGACCGCGCATCTGGATGCCGCCACGCAGGCTCGCGTGCTCGACGCGCTGCTCGATTTCGCAAAAGGGCGCACCATGATCGTCGCGACCCATTCGCCCGCCGTGGCCGCCCGGCTGAATGAAGCCTGGCGGCTGGCCGGCGGCAAGCTGCTGCCGATGCCCCATCCCCACGCCGGCAGGCTGCAGAAACAGCCGAGGTGGACCGCATGACCGCCTTGCTGTCCTTCTGGCCGCTGTTTCGCCAGCATGTCGGCCGCATGGGATTGGCGCTGACCTTGTCCGTACTCACCCTTGCCGCCGGCGTGGCCTTGCTCTGGGTCTCGGGCTGGTTCCTGACGGCGGCGGCTCTCACCACCGCGGCGGCGAGCTTCAATCTGTTCGGTCCGTCCTCCCTGATCCGGGGCCTGTCCCTGGTGCGAATCCTTTCGCGCTATGGCGAAAGGCTGGTCGGGCACGACGCGACCTTGCGCCTTCTGTCCGCTCTCAGGGGCTGGCTGTTCGCGCGCCTGTTTCCCCGCATTCCCCTGCCTTCGCGCGATCTCAGGCATGGCGATCTCGTCAGCAGGCTCACGGCCGACGTCGATACGCTCGACACGGTCTTCCTGACGGCGTTCGGCCCCATCCTCACGGCCTTGCTGATCGGGACCGCCATGACGGCCGGGCTTTTCGTTCTGCTGCCGGCCGCCGCTCCCATTTACGCAACGGCGATCATCCTCGCTCTTGCCGGCGTTCCGGCCGTGCTGATCCTGTTCTCGCACCGGCTGGGTGCGGACCTGGTGGAAGCCTCCGCCGCGCTGCGTATCGCCATGCTGGATCGCATCGATGGCCATGCCGATCTGGTCGCTTTCGGGGCGGTCGCGGCCGCAAGACAGGAATTCGAGGCAGCCGCCAGGCGGCTCGCCTGCGCCCGGCGTCGCTCGGCGCGGGCCGGCCTGGCGGCCGCAGCGGCCGTCCAGCTTCTGGCCGGGCTCGCCCTTGTCGGCGTGCTCTGGTGCGGCATCGACGCTCTGGGGCGGGCCGAGATCGGCGGTCCTCTGCTCGTCGGGCTGCTGCTTGCGGTGCTCGCCAGTTTCGAGGCGACGGCCATGCTGGTGCGCAGCGTCGCCAAATTCGGTGCCGCCGTGGCGGCGGCCGAGCGGGTACGGGCGATTGCGCAGATGGCGCCGGCGATCAACGATCCCCAACGGCCGGTTACGCTGCCAGGCGGCACGCTTGCCGTAAACCGGGTGACGTTCGGCTTCGATCCGGCGCGGCCGGTGCTGCGCGACCTCAGCCTCACCATCGCAGCCGGCGAACGCGTGGCGATCGTCGGCGAGAGCGGCAGCGGCAAATCGACCCTGCTCGCCTTGCTACTCAGGCTGCACGATCCCCAAGCCGGATCGATCGCCATGGGCGGCACGGATATCCGCACCGTGCGCCAGGCCGACCTGCATGCGCGGATCGCCCTGCTGAGCCAATCCTCCCCCGTCTTTCTGGGGTCGGTGCGCGACAATCTGCTGATCGGCAGGCCGGAGGCGAGCGACGCCGAACTCTGGTCGGCGCTGGAGGCCGCACGGATCGCCGATTTCATACGGAGCCTCCCCGAAGGGCTCGATGCCTTCGTCGGAGAAGCCGGGCGCACTCTGTCCGTGGGGCAGGCACGGCGGCTCTGCCTCGCCCGTGTCCTGCTGTCACCGGCCGAAATCCTGGTCTTCGATGAGCCGACTACCGGCCTCGATCGTACCATGGAGGCGGATTTTCTCGCCGATCTCGCAGTCGCCGCCAAGGGACGCAGCGTCATCCTCGCCACCCATGCCGAGATCCCGGCGGGAGCGTGCGACAGGGTGCTCACGCTCGCCGACGGTCGCCTGGTACCGGTGTCGCTAGCAGGCGGTTGACCGCAACTGCTCGGGCTGTATGCCGATGCCGGCAATGTCGGCGAGCCGGTCCTCGTGCAGAATTTCCACCAGATGGGCGTCCGGCAGCCGGATCAGGCCCTGCATCTTCAGCCTGGTGAAGCAGCGACTGACGGTCTCGATGGTCAGGCCGAGATGGTCGGCGATATCGGTACGCGACATGGCCAGCTGCAGCACCCGTCCACCGCGGGGCTGGCGATTGGCCCGGGCATCGAGCATGAGCAGGAAGCCGGCCAGCTTTTCGAGCGGCGCCAGCCGGCCGAGCATGAGCTGACTGTCGTGGGCCTGGCGCAAGGCCGCCCTGGTCATGCGATGGAGCCGGTCCCGCAGGCTCGGAAATTCGCCCATCAGCAGCTCCATCTGGCGGATGGGAAAGGCGCACAGTTGGGAGGCGACGACGGCTTCCGCCGATTGGGAATGGACGTCGTCGTCGACCAGGCCGAGATAGTCGCCCGGCAGCAGGAAACCGGTGATCTGGCGCCTGCCGTCCGGCAGATCGGTGAAGAGCCGCAGCATGCCGGATGTCAGGCTATAGACCTTGCGGCAGGGATCGCCCTGGCGCAGCAGTGTCTGGTTGGGCTGGAGCGCCGTCGGGCTCATGATGCCTTCGAGACGATGAAGATCGTCGTCGGCCATGGCCGCGCAGAGGGCCCGATGCCGAACGTCGCACTCGCGGCAGGCTCCGCAGGCTTTGCGGACGAGCGTGAGAGAAGAGCGGAAACCGGCTGCTGCGCCCATGATGGAACCCATCGCGTTGCGACCACGTCCATGGGGTAGCAGGCGGGTGGAAACCGGGCGACTGGACATTTCGTCCAGTGGGACCGCCCGTCAACCGCCGCCGAGGCCGGCATCGCGACCGCACACCGGTCGCATGCGACAGCCTGCCTCATCCGGGTCGCCGAGGCGATCGAGGACTGACACGTTTTTGCGATTTGGCTGAATCGCCAAGAGGCGTAAAGACAGCTCGAAGCAAGGGGCCAGAGCTGCGAGGCGTTTTCCTTGAAAACCCCGTTTTGCTCCAGAAAGGATCAGGCGTCATGGCCGATACACTCATCCGGGGCGCACGCATCATCGACGGCACGGGAGCGCCCTGGTATCGCGGCGATGTGCTGATTTCGGGCGGTGCCATCGTCCGCATAGGCCAGGATCTCAAGGCCGACAACGGCACCGCGATCGTCGATGCGGCTGAGCGCTATCTCGCACCAGGCTTCATCGACGCCCATTGCCATGACGACCTTATCTTCCTGCGCGAGCGGGACCGGCCGGAAAAGGCGTTGCAGGGCGTCACCAGCATCGTTGTCGGCAATTGTTCCTTCTCGCTCTATCCGGCGGTTCCGGCGTCGCGCGAAAACCTGCGGCTGCATTTTTCCGGCCTGCTCGGCGAGACCCTGGATAGCGAGATCTTCGAGGACCTCGACGGATATCGCCGGGCACTGACGGGGGAGGGCATCGCGCTCAACCTGGTATCGCTGGTCGGCCACGCGGCGCTGCGCCTTGCCGTGATGGGGCACGATCGTCGCCCGGCCGGAGCGGCCGAGATCGAGGCGATGTGCACGCTGCTCGCCACCCAGCTCGACCAGGGGGCGGCGGGCCTTTCGCTCGGCCTCGTCTATCCCCCGAGCGCCTTCGCCGAAGAGGACGAGCTCTTTGCCCTTGGAAGCACCGTGCGCAGCCGCGGCAAGGTGCTGGCCGCCCATGTCCGTTCCTACGAGGCCGGGCTGCTGGACGCGATCCAGGAGTTCGGCGCTATTCTCAGGCATTCCGGCTCGGCCGGCCTGCTCTCGCATCTGCAATCGGCCGGGCGGCCGAACTGGGGGCAGATCCCGGCGGCGATCGAAGTGCTCGAAGGCATGCGCTGCGAAGGCATCGACATCAGCTTCGACATGTATCCCTATCCGGCCGGCAGCACCTGGCTCCTGCAATTGCTGCCACCTGCCGCCATGGATGGCGGGCTTGACGGCCTCAAGGCCCGCCTGCGCGATCCCGGGCAATTGGCGGTTTTGCGCGAATGGGTCGAACATGGCGGCCCGGCCTTCCATGGCCAGAGCAAGGTATCGCTGATCGGTTGGGGCAATGTCCGCCTGTCGGCGGTCGGCACCGCCGAGCTCAAGCATCTGGAAGGCCTCGACATGGAAAAGGCGGCCGGGCAGCTCGGCGTCACGCCTTTCGACCTGATGCTGCGTTTCATCGAGGAGGATGACGGCCAGACCGGCATCATCCTGTTCCAGCTCGACGAAGACGATCTGCACGCAGCCTGCTGCCACCGGCTTTACATGGCGGGCTCCGACGGCCTGCCTCGGCCAGGCTCCAAGCCGCATCCGCGCGCCTTCGGCACCTTTCCGCGCATCGCCGGGCCGCTCAGGCGCGAGAAGAACTGGTTCAGCCTGGAAGATGCCGTGCGTCGCATGACGTCGGTCGCAGCGCAGCGTTTCCAGCTCGGCGACCGCGGTTTGGTGCGTCCAGGCCTTGCCGCCGACCTCGTGCTGTTCGAGGACGCCATCACCGATCGGGCGACCTTCGAGAACTCGACTCAGTTGCCGACCGGCATCTCCCATGTCTGGGTGAACGGAGGCGCTGTGGTGGCCGAGGGCCGTCAGACAGGCGAACGGCCGGGCAGGGTGCTTTAAACGCAAGCCGCCCGGCGACGCCGCTCCTGCTCTATGTCCGCGCCGATCGCTGCAGAAGTGGCGGACATAGGAGATAGAGCAGGGCGCCCGCCAGCCAGGCCCAGCCATTCCAGCTGGTTAGGGAAGCCGCATAGATCGCGGTAAAGAGCAGCGGGCCGATGATAGACGTCAGGCTGGTAAGGGCGGACAGCGACCCCTGCAACTGGCCCTGCCTGCCTTCTCCGGCCTCCCGCGACAGCATTGCCTGCAAAGCGGGGGCGCCGATGCCTCCAGCCGCCAGCGGAACCATGATGACAAAGGCCATCCAGCCTTGCGAGGCGAAGGCCAGCAGCACATAGCCGAGCGCGTCGGCAGACATGCCGAGAATGACGGCTCGGTGTTCCCCGAGCCGCCGCGCCAGGGGACCCGTCACGACTCCTTGCGCGACGGCATGGAGAATGCCGAAGACAGCCAAAGAAAGTCCGACGGCACCCGTATCCCAGTGGAAACGGTTTTCGCCGAAAAGGACCCAGATCGAGCCGGGCACCTGGCCGACCAGCTGCATGACGAAGAACACCGCCATCAAGGCCATCACCGCCGGCAAGCCACGCACCCAGCGGAAAGAGGCAATGGGATTAAGGGCAGCCCGGGAGAGCGGACGGCGCTCGCCTCGATGGGTTTCCGGGAGAAACAGCAGGGCGAGCAGGCCGTTCAGGCCATTCAGGGCGGCAGCCATGAGGAAGGGGGCGTGCGGGGAAAGGCCGCCGAGCAGGCCGCCGAGGGCGGGTCCGCCGACGAGGCCAAGCCCGAAGAATGCGCTCATCAGGCCGAAACGCCGCGCACGCTGTTCTTCCGGCGTGATGTCGGCGATCGCCGCGCCGGCCACGGCCGCCGTCGCGCTGGTGATGCCGGCGAGGGCGCGCCCGACATAGAGGATCCACAGAACCGGCGCTGTCGCCATGATGGCGTAGTCGATGGCCGCGCCGGCCAGCGAAGCCAGCAGCACCGGACGGCGGCCGAACCGGTCCGACAGGGCGCCGAGGGCTGGCGCGCACAGGAACTGCATCAGGGCATAGGTCGCCAGCAGCACGCCGTAATGTCCGGCCACCGCATCGGCATGGACGAGATTGCGCAAGAGCTCGGGCAAGACGGGCATGACCAGGCCAATGCCGACGGCATCGAGGGCCACGACGCCGAGTATGAGCGGGAGAGCAAATCTGGTTGTCATCGGCGCACCCCGGTCCATTCGATCATAATTTATCATTGATAAGCGGAACCATAGAACTTATCACCGATAAATAGTCAAGCCGGCCGCGATGGATCCGGCTTACTGAATCGGGATCGATGAGGTAGTTCTGCATGGCCGCATCGCCGGGGCCGGAGGCCGGCCCTTCTCGAGGCGATGCCGGGGAAGGACGTTATGGCGAAACTGCAGCGCGAAAAGGTCATCCGAGCCGCACTGGATCTCTTGAACGAGGTCGGCGTCGACGGCCTGACCACCCGCAGGCTGGCCGACCATCTCGGCGTGCAGCAGCCAGCCCTCTATTGGCATTTCAAGAACAAGCGGGCTCTGCTCGATGCCCTGGCCCATGCCATGCTCGCCGAACGGCACACGCATGCGGTGCCGAAGCCGGGTGAAGATTGGTGTTCTTTCGTCACCAACAATGCCCGCAGTTTCAGGCGGGCCCTGCTTTCCTATCGGGACGGCGCACGCATCCATGCCGGCACCAGGCCCAGCGGTGCGGAAACCGCAAATGCCGAGGCACAATTGCGCTGCCTGACCGAGGCGGGGTTCACCATGGCCGACACCACCTACGCGCTGATGACCATCAGCTATTTCGTAGTCGGTTCGGTGATGGAGCAACAATCGGCGCAGGCGGATGGAGTCGAGCGCGACGAGACGCGTTCCGCGGCCGCGGTGTCGCCCCTGCTGGCTGAGGCGATGGAGACCTTCGACCGGGATGGGTCCGAGGCGGCGTTCGAACGGGGATTGAGCTTCATCATTGCCGGCATGAGGGAGAGATTGCAGCGATGAATGCGATCGAGCAGGGACGTGCCTTGCGCAGGCTGCGCATGCTGAAAGGCATCAAGCAGAGCCATCTGGCCGAACTGCTCGGCGTGGACCAGGCCAGCATTTCCCGTTGGGAAAGAGGGATCATGCCGCTCGGGCAGGATCGTTGGGTGGCCATCCTGGATCTTCTTGCCGCTACGCCGGTTCCGGCGGAAGATGCCGCCCTGAAGCGCCTGGTGGCATCGTCGACCGCCAAGGTCCATCTCATCTGCGACCATAGCCATCGCCTTCTGGCGGCGTCCCTGCCGCGGCAGGCAGAATGGCATGTCGATCTGCCCGAACTGCTCGGCAGGTCGCTGCTCCCCTATGCCTCGGATGAAATCCTGGCGGCAGAGGAGAGGCTTGCTGCCCGGGGCTGGCATGAAGGCTACCTGGCGTCGCTGACGCTGGAGACGGGCGCCAATGGCGATCCCGTCCTGCCGATCGAGCCGAGCCGTGTGCTGTGGGAGCGCGTGAGGCTGGCGGACGGCAGCGCCGGGCGGCTGGTCACCACCGTCACCTGATCGGCGCCTGCATATTTTATGCGTGCCCGGTGCAGCTTGCGATCGTTAGTCGTCGGTGCCGGATGCCAATAGCGGATAGTTCACCATGACGATTTTGGTAACAGGCAGTGCCGGACATCTGGGCGAGGGTCTGATGCGCACCTTGCGGGCCGGCGGCCGGCCTGCCATCGGCCTCGACCTCAAGGCCTCGCCCTTCACCGATATTGTCGGCTCGATCGGTGATCGCGCATTCGTGGAGCGCCACCTGCCGGGCGTGCGCACGGTTCTCCACGCGGCGACGCTGCACAAGCCGCATGTGGCCACCCACGGCTACCGGGACTTTCTCGACGTCAATGTCCAGGGGACGCTGGTGCTGCTCGAGGCGGCCGCTGCCGCCGGCGTGGAAGCCTTCGTCTTCACCAGCACGACCAGCGCTTTCGGCTCTGCCCTGACGCCAGCGGCGGGTGAACCGGCCGCCTGGGTCACCGAGGACGTAACGCCCATCCCGAAGAACATCTATGGCGCCAGCAAGATCGCGGCGGAGACCTTGTGCGAGCTTTTCGCCCGCCGCCATCGCCTGCCGGTCATCGTGCTGCGCACTTCGCGCTTCTTCCCGGAAGCCGACGACGATCCCGAGATGAGACAGCGCTACGGCACGGACAATGCCCAGGCCAACGAACTGCTCAACCGCCGCTGCGACATCCAGGACGTGGTCGACGCCCATCTGGCGGCGGCGGACAGGGCGCCCTCGCTCGGTTTCGGCCGCTACATCATCTCTGCAACCACGCCGTTCGGCCCGGGCGACTGCGCGGCGCTGCGGACGGCCGCACCGGCGCTCGTGCACCGTCTGTTTCCCGATTGCGCCGAACTCTATGTCGCCAAGGGTTGGAGCTTGTTTCCGCAGTTGGATCGCATTTACGTCAATGCCCGGGCACGGGCCGAACTCGGCTGGCGCCCGCGCTATGATTTCCGGCATATGCTCGACTGCCTGCGCGAGGGGCAGGATTTCCGGAGCTCCCTTGCAGGTCTGGTCGGCAGCAAGGGCTATCACGACACAGTGTTCTCGGAAGGGCCTTATCCGGTTCACGATTGATGGCCGGACAGGCAGGTTTTCCGGAGGCACCAATGACCGCGCCTCCGGAAGAACGCTTCTGCCGGGGAACTACAGGCCGGCGAGCCAGATCTTGGTCTGCTGGACATCCGCCTGCGTCAAGCCATGGCCGGCCGGCAACGTCTCGTGGCGCACGGAGGCTCCGCGTTCCCTGAGAACATCGGCCAGTGCGCCGGCGTTGGCGGCAGGCACGATTGGGTCGGCGGCTCCGGAGAGCATCAGCACCGGCTTGCCGCCCAGCTCCGCCGGCGGAGGCGAGCGCAGGGGAGTCATCGGCCTGAGAAGCACCGCGCCGGCCAGGGCCTGCGGATGCAGCAACAGGAGCGCAGCGGCGATATTGGCGCCATTGGAAAAGCCCAAAGCGACAGGTGCCCCGAGGCCATAAGCCTCACTTGCCTCGGCAATGAAGCCAGCCAGGTCGGAGGCCCGCCGGCGCAGGTCCTCTTCATCGAACACACCTTCGCTCAGTCGCCGGAAGAAGCGGGGCATGCCGTTTTCCAGCACCTTGCCGCGCGGAGAAATGAGGGCCCGGCCGGGAGCGACCAGTTCGCCGAGGCCGATGAGATCGTTTTCGTCGCCGCCCGTCCCGTGCAGGAGCAGGAGAGGGGGGTGCTGCCTATCCTGTCCGGGAACGAAGCGGTGGATATGCGATAAGTTGGATGTCGTCGTCATGATGATTGTCTCCTCGGATCGAGGGTGGTGGGAACTTAAACGGGGCGCATCTAGGGCGCGCTTTGCCCGAGGCGGGGCAGGGAGGCTTCCAGAGCCGAACGGCGGGCTTCCAGGAAGGGAGGAAGTTTCAGGGTTTGGCCGAGCTCGGACGCAGGCTCGTCCACGGCAAAACCGGGAATATCGGTCGCGATCTCGAACAGAACATGCCCGGGTTCGCGGAAATAGACCGAGCGGAAATAGTTGCGGTCCTTCTGCTCCGTGGTGCGGATGCCGTGGTTTTCGGCAAGCTTGCGAACCATTGCGGCTTCCTCGGCGTCATCGGCCGCGCGAAAGGCGATGTGATGTACGGAGCCGCCGCCGAGGCGAGCCGGCAGGTAGCCGCTGGCCTCGCGAATGTCGATGACGCTGCCGGCGCCGCCGTCCGGCACGCGATACCGCACCAGGCTGCCCTCGCGGCCGATTTCGCTGAAACCGAAGATGTCGGTGAGGACGGCACCGGTCGGAGCCGCCTGCGCAAGCAGCAGGTTGACGCCATGGAAACCGCGGATAGCGGCATCGGCAGGAATGCCGGCGTCGGTCCAACCGGTCTCATTCTCGATACCGGGCACGGCGGCGAGCGCGAGGCGCATGCCGTCCGGGTCCTGGAAGGACAGCACGGGGTCGCCAAAACGCCGGGTCAGCGGCTGATGGGCGACGCCGTTCTCGACGAAGCGCTGCGTCCAATAGGCGATCGAGCCCTCCGGCACCCGGAACACTGTTTCCTGCGTCTCGCCGAGACCGATGCGGCCCGGCGCGACATGCTCCCAGGGAAAGAAGGTGAGGATGCTGCCGGGATGGCCGGCCTCGTCGCCGTAATAGAGATGATAGGTGCCGGGATCATCGAAATTCACGGTCTTCTTGACCAGCCTAAGGCCAAGTATCCGAGTGTAGAAATCGAGGTTTCGCTGGGCGGGACCCGCAATGGCCGTGACGTGATGGATGCCTTTGCTGCTCATGGCGAAATTCCTTCCGGTGGGGATCGTTGGTTCCTTCGCCACTGAGATAGGCCCGATATGCCGGGAATTTCCATTGCGCCGATGCAATGAGATGGTTGGCGTCCACGGTATTGAATTGTCGATATGAAAGGTAATATAGGTGCCGGATGGGTCGGAGGCGTCGCTGGGGAATTTAAGGTGGGGGACGGTTTTCCGAATTTGGCCTGGGACGATCTGCGCCCTGTAAAGGCGATCGCCGATACCCGTAACCTGCCCACGGCGGCAGCGCGCATCGATATCGATCACTCGACCGCTTTCCGGCGGCTGCGCCAGATCGAGCAGACGCTGGGGGTCACACTGTTTGAAAAGCACCGTACGGGCTACACGCTGACATCGGCGGGCGAGGAAGTGGCCGGGCTCGCCGACCGTGTCGACGAGGATATCGTCTCGGTGCTGCGCCGGCTCGCCGGCAGCGAACTCGACCTTGCCGGCGAGTTGCGCATAACCACCAACGACACCCTGCTGGTCGAACTGCTGACGCCGCTGCTGGCCCGGTTCGCGGAAGCCTATCCGGGTATGCGGCTCGACGTGGTCCTGTCGAATGCCGCGCTGAATCTTTCCAAGCGCGATGCCGATATTGCCATTCGTGCGTCCGATGCGCCGCCGGACACGCTGGTCGGCCGGCGCGTCGCGCGTATCGGCTGGGCTCTCTATGGCAGGGCGGAAGATTTTCCCGAGCCTGGCCTGCCGGATCTGGAAGCGCTGCATGGCCGGCGCTGGGTGGCACTCGGTGACAATCTCGCCACGCTCAAGGCCGTGCGCTATGTCAAGGCTCACGTCGCGCCGGAGCGCATCGTCTACCGCGTCAACTCGGTGCTCGGCCTGGCCGAAGCCGTCGAGGCCGGCATCGGTATCGGCCACCTGCCCTGTTTCATCGCCGGAACCCGGCCGGGGTTGCGGCGTATTGGATCAGTCAATCCGGAATTCGGGGCGGATCTCTGGCTGCTCACCCACCCTGATCTCCGGGACGCCCCGCGCATACGAGCGTTCCTCGATTTCATTGCGGCGGAGATCGTCCGGCGCCGCGCCTTCATCGAAGGGACCTAGAACCCACGTCGTGATTTGGCCGAGACGTTGGACTCCAGAGGCTGAACACCCTCCGTTTCCTGCATTCGCAAACGCAGTCGTCGTGCTAGAGCAAAGTGCAATTTCTCCGAATTGCACTTTGCTCTCTAATTCCTTATTTTGACGCGTTTTCTTAATCGAAAAGTCTATCAACTTTTCTGGAAAACGCTCTAGGTCCTCGTCATCGAGACGCCGCCATCCGCCAGCAGGGCCGTCCCCGTCACGAAGCTCGACAGGTCCGAAGCGAGATAGAGCGCGGAACGGGCGATCTCCTCGGGGCTGGCCAGGCGCTTGAGGGCGTGCAGCCCTTCGACGAAGGCGCGTGCCTCCGGGGTGTTGGAGACGCTTCGCCCCATTGGTGTATCGGTCCCTCCCGGCAACAGGGCGTTGGCGCGAATGCCCCTGGCGCTGTATTCGCTGGCGATTACCTGGGTGAGGCCTATCAGGCCGGCCTTGCTGGCGGCGTAGGCGGCCATGCCGGGAAAGCCGACGGTGTAGCCGACGAAAGTCGAGGTGAACACCAGGGTTCCGCCACCACGCGCCAGCATGGCGGGGATCTGGTGCCGCGCCGCCAGGAAGGCACTGGTCAGGTTGATCTCAATTGTATCGCGCCAGCTTTCCGGGGAGATATCGGTCAGCGGCGCCATTTCTCCGGTGGTGCCCGCATTATTGAAGGCGATGTCGAGCCCGCCGAAATGCCGCTGGGCGGCATCTACCAGGGCAAGCTGGTGGTGCTCGTCCTGGATGTTGCCGGCGAGCGCGACGGCCTTGCCGCCGGCAGCGGCGATGTCTGCAGCGACCTTGCCGAGGGCACCGCGGCGGCGCCCCGACAGGACGACCGCAGCACCTTCGGCGGCAAACAGGCGCGCCGAGGCTTCGCCGATACCCGAACTGGCGCCGGTTATGATGGCAACCTTGTTTTCGAGCGTAGACTTCATTTCCCGAACCTCCAATTCGCTTGGGAGGTTCTTGTTCTCCAGGCATGGGCTGATCGCGACCCGTTTCCTCTGGTCTCGCTGTTTTCAGCCATTCCCTGTTTCCTGGGAAATCGCCAAGCGGGATAGCGGCCGCTAAAAGTCTCCATCCATCCGCATATCTGCCCGGACGCGGGCAACGTCTGAGAATGAACCCATGATCTCCTTTCCCTTCGGCCGCAGACGCCTCGCCGCTGTCCTGCTTGCGAGTCTTGCAGCTGGATTTCCCGCGGCGTCGGCGCTGGCCAGCGGGCGCCTGCCGCCGCTTCCGCTTCCTGCCCAGCACTTCGCCAGTTTCGAGACCTGCCTCGAACATTTGGAGGCCGTGCAGCGCGCCGACATGGCCGGGGTGGCCGAGGGAGCGGTTGCCGATGGCGAGAACCGCACGCGCCAGAAACTGGTCGACAGCGAGGGTATCGTGCGTGTCGGCGCGCAGACCGCGCGCTACCGGGCTCGCGTCGGCAACCAGTTCCGCGTCACCGATCGCCAGAAGGGAATGATCGAAACGACCTTCAGCTATGAAGAGACCGCCCTCGAATGCCAGGGTGGTGAACTCACGGGGAACGCGACTTCGGGCTATATGCTGCCTGGCATTGAGCAATTGCCCGCTGCGGCCGAGCATCCGTAAGCCACAGACTGAGCCGATGGCGATGTCTTGCGCGCATTCGGCAACCGCGCCTCTGATGAGGCGCAGTCTGCATACCGATCACTGGCGCAATGTTGCTCCGTCGGCTGCCTTGCTCGCGGCTTCCTCTCTCGAGGCCACATTGAGAACGCGCAGCAGCAACGAGACGTGGTTGCGAACCGTAAAGGGGGAGATGGCCAGCGCCCGGGCGATCTCCTTGTTCGACTTGCCCTGGACGATCAGGTCCAGAATGTCCTGCTGGCGCGGCGTGAGCATCGGCGTCAGGTGCAGGCCCTGGTCCGGGCCGGCCCAGCTTTCGAGCGCTGCCATGACCTGTTCGGCCGCAACCAGCTTGCCGTCGGAACCGCCAGGCTGAGCCGTCAGCAGAAAGATCGTGGCATTGGGAAGGTGCCGGCGCAATTGCGCCAGGGCATCCTCGCCATCCATTTCAATGATCGCCATGACGGCGCGGCGGATTTGGACGGGAGGGGCGGAGGAGGAAGACGTCAAAGCAATGTGTCTCAATCGAAATGTCCCAGTCATCGCGGGCGAATTTCCTGGCGGCTGCCGGACCTGCGACCTTGCTTGGTCTCCTTCTGTCACGCCCGCACATGGCTGTCTGTTCCGCGCGTGACTCCGGAACAGGCGCGCCTTCTTGCCGTCGCCGCCCGCAGCGCAGGCGGGCAACCGATGGCTCAATCGTCGTTTTCGGCCGTGAGTTCTTCCGGCCGAAGACCGGATTGGCGCTCTCCCCGGCGCAGCCGCAAGCCCGGCCCCTGGCCGTCGTCGTCCAGGAACTGGATGCCGGCCTCCTCGAAGGCGAGCCGCATGGCTGCCAGGTCCTGTCTCTGCGGCATCCGGCCGCCCTTTTCGAACTCGGCGATGATGACTTTGGGCACGCCAGACCGCTTCACCAGATCGGCGACATCGAAATCCAGGAGGGCACGGGCGGCGCGGCTGAGGGAAGGGGTGAGGGACATCATGAACGCCTCATACAGATGAACAGGCCGATATCTGGCAACAGCCGGCCTTAACAGGAGATGTAGGAAGCAGCGAGGCGTTCAGCCAGTTCATCCGCCAATATTGCAGGGAAGAGTTTCCGTACCGGAGGCGATTTCTGAATCGGATCGGATGCTGTAGAGGAGAGCCCCGATTTCAAGGAAGGACACTCCCATGGTCAAGCGTCTCCATCCCGGCCCGCGTTTTTGCAAGGCGGTCGTCGCCAACGGCATTGTCACCACGGCCGGCATCACCGCCGCCGACACCAGCGGCGACACCGCGGCACAGACCGCCGACATCCTGGCGCAGATCGACGGCCTGCTGGCCGAAGCCGGCAGTTCCAAGTCGAACCTGCTCACGGCCAGCATCTGGCTGCGCGACATCTCTCATTTCTCCCAGATGAATGCCGTGTGGGACAAGTGGGTCGACATGGATAACCTGCCTGTCCGCGCCACCGTGGAAGCCCGCCTGGCCGCGCCGGAACTCCTGGTCGAGATCCAGGTCACCGCGACGGCCTGATCGCCCTTCCCAAGGCGCACTTTGCAATGACGAGTGCGCCTTCCTCTTCGAGCTGCGAAGGCCTCGGCCCGCCGGAAACAGGAATGTTGCGGCCAGCCTCGGTGGTCCGAACTATACCTGCAGCTCGGTTTCGAACGAGACGACCACCTCCCCTTCACGCTTCACCCGCGCAGAAAAGGCGTAATGCGAGAGAGCCCGGGATGCCGAAAGGCTTTCGACCTCGAAGAGCAATTCGCTGGCGGCGGAGACCAGCTTGAGAGCGGCGATATCGGTCCGGACCACGGAATAGTCGACCTCCCGCCCCACGATGTGGTGGAGAAGACGGGTCACCACCTGGGTGATGGTTTCAGCGATGATCGCAATCGGCCAAGCTGGATAGTCGAGGAAGTGACCGGCGCATCGGACTGGTGGGAGAGGCTGGCTGCGTGCTGTGAGCACTCTGCCGCGGGGTTCCTGAAACGTCAGGGCAATCGGATGCCGGTAAGGCGATCCGTCCGGAATGAAACGCTGCTCGGTTCGAAAGTCCTCGAACAAGCGGGCGAAGACCGGAGCCGACAGAGCCTGATATTCGCAATGAAGATGGGCGAAGGGCCCATCATCGCCTCCGACGACGGCCTGCGCCGCAAGCGACCGTCGATCTTGCTTCAAGACCTCCGAAAGGGCCTGGAACTCGCGGCCTGTTCCCTGGTATCGCGCATCGGAAAGCTTGCTGTAGCGTGCCTTGGTGGCCAGATAATAGACCCGCTCAGCCCCCGACCGGGCAGCTGCGGCACATGATCCGAGAATGGCCAGATGCCGGCCGATTTCGGCTGAGGCAATCGGCCCGCGTTCATAGCCGATCGCCTGTTCTGACGCGAACGCGCCACGGATAGTGCCATCTTCTCCTTCTTCAAGGTCTCCGAAAGCAAAATAAGGTGCTTGCACGGCGATCCGCTCGCATATGTTCGCTATATTCAATCTGCGCACAGGATACCTACATCATATATTTTGTGTTTGATGTCGATTCGATAGCTACTGTCGCTACATTGCAACTTGATAACATTTGAATTGTAGGTATTCAAAATATTTCAGTTCACAATACTAGAAAGTATTCTTTCTGCGAAAGTCTGTAAGGCGCAGGTGGGTTTGCAAAGTTGCTGTTCCCACGGTTGTCGGCTCAACGCGTCTTTGCGATTCTTGGCATGACCGCCAAATCGCAAAGCGCTTCAGCTCCGCGCCACACGGGCGAAGGCATTTGCGGACATCCATTCGCCATTCTCGATCGGACAGCCCAGGAAGGCGCTGAAATAGCGCTTCATGTCGCTCCTGTCGCTCGCCTCGGGATGTTCGGCCAGCATGCGCCAAGCCTGCATGATGTGGCCATGCGTGAAAATGACGATGCGATCGAGATCAAGCGCTTCGATATGGCGGGCTGCGGCGCGCACGCGCTCCAGCATCTGGGTGAATGATTCGGCGCCGGGGCCGTCGATCCGCTCCGGATCGGCGAGGTCCCAATAGGCCTCCACCAGCGGGCGACGCTGCTCCATCGTGGTGTTGGCGCAGCGGATAGGCGACAGATAGGTGAATTCCTGCACCGGCCAGGTTTCAATCGGCACCGCTGCAAAGCGCTCTGCCGTCGGGGCTGCGGTTTGGCGTGCTCGCAGATAAGGCGACACGACGATCAATTCCGGGGCACGTTCGAACGTGGCCGCTATCTGATGCGCCTGCTGCCAGCCCGTGTCGGTCAGCGGCGCCGATGAGGCGTCCTTGCTTGCCGCCCCCGCATTGGCAGTGCTTTCGCCATGGCGGATCAGCCAGAGCTCACGCGCCATGCCGCCTCCAGGAAACCGGCAAGCGAACGGCCCTCACTCGAACACCTCGAATGGACGCCGCAGCCGATCTTCTCGGGTGACCTGGCGGGCGTTGAGCTTGAGTTCACAGCCACCGCAAATGTCCGGGCGAGCCGTGAAAGCCTTGGATGATTTGTCCTCGGCATCCGGAGCCCATTGTGAGGCGGGATTTCCCAAGGCAGGCGCCTTGCCGGCCACAGGAGCCGGCTTCTTGTGCCGGGGTTGCTCCACCGTCAGATCCGGCAGTGCGAATTCCTCTGCCAGGACGGAGGTGCCCAGCAGTGGCAGGAGGAGGAGAGCGGTACAGGCGGACAGCTTCATTGAGGAGCCCCAGCGTCAGGCATCGCCGGCAGGACACGGTCGACGAGTCGACGGCAATATCCCAACATAACATGCTCCCGACAAGGGAGGAGGGGCTGGCCGGCAGATCCGCTCCTCTGCTGCGGCTGTGGCTATTGCTTTGGCTCCGGCCTTGTGGCTTGCTTCGCCGCGAGAATTGACAAGGAGCGACCAATGCCTGATCCGACACTCTGGGGACTGTTCGTTCTCGCATCGGTCACGCTGCTGCTGACACCTGGGCCGGCAGTGTTGTTCATCGTGGCGCGCTCGGTCGAGCGAGGCAAGGTCGCGGGCTTGGTTTCGGTCCTCGGCATCCATCTCGGCACCATCGTCCATATCGTCGCCGCGGCCGTCGGGCTGTCAGCCTTGGTCGTTTCCTCCACCCTGGCCTTTTCCGTGGTCAAATATCTGGGCGCGGCCTACCTGATCTGGATCGGCATCCGTACGCTGCTGGCGCCGGACCTGCCGCCGGAGATCTCTGCCAAATCGAACAAACCGCTGCATCGGCTCTTTCAGGAAGGCTTCATCGTCAACCTGTTCAACCCGAAGACCGCGATCTTCTTCCTGGCGTTCCTGCCGCAATTCGTCGATCCGGGCCGCGGCGCCCTGCATTGGCAGATTCTCGTGCTCGGCTTCACCTTCATGGGGCTCGGCATGCTGAGCGATGCCATGTTTGCACTGGCCGCCGGAGCGGCTGGGGATTTCCTGCGCCGCAGCCGCCGGTTCCTGCGGTTCCAGCGCTGGTTCGCCGGCCTGTCCTTCATCGGCCTCGGCGTAACGGCGGCGCTGGTCTCGCGGAAATAGGAATACCTCTGCTCGCGGCGGGCCACGTCGCGTGACACCTTCAACGGGGCGGATGGCTCCTTGCCGGCGCCATTGCCAGGGCCTCGCGGAGATGGCCGGCGAGCAACGCGGCCGCCCGTGTCGGGCTGGGTCCGGCATGTAACCGGATCTCGGCACCGGGCAGGGCGGGCAGACCATCCCGCGGCGACAGGCCGCGCAAACTATGCGGCAGAAAACTCGCTTTCACCACCGTGACCGCCAATCCCTGGGCCGCAACGGCCTCCACCGTAGCCAGGTTGTGCGAGACGAAAGCCAGTCGCCACGGACGCCGGACGGCATCGAGGGCCTCGATTGCCCACTTGCGGAAGAGACAGCCCATTGGGTAGAGCGCCACGGGGAGAGGATCGATCAGCCAAGCCTCGTGCGTCGCGCTGGCGGCCCAGACCGGTTGTTCGCGCCGCAGCAATTCGCCGTGTTCATGCCCCTCGGCATGCATGGCGATGACGAGATCATAGCTTTCGCCGAGGCGGCCGAGCATAGTGCTGGTCAGGCCGGTTTCCATCTCGATGTGAATGCGGGGATAGAGCGTGAGGAAGCGCGCCAGCATGGCGGGCAGAACGTGGCTCCCGTAATCGTCCATCACGCCCAGGCGAACGCGCCCCTCGATCCGGTGCTCGCGAAGCTTGCCGACCGCCTCCTCGTTCAGGGCGAGGATGCGGCGTGCATAGGCAACCAGGCTTTCACCGGCCTGGGTCAGTTCGACCATGGTGGTGTTACGCCGGAACAAATCGGCGGCGACGCGCATTTCCAGGCGCCTGATCTGCATGCTCACGGCAGATTGCGTGCGATTGAGCTGGGCCGCTGCCCGCGTGAAGGAGCGGTGGTCGGCCACGGCCAGGAAGGCTCTCAATAGATCGGGATCGAGCATCGGTAACGTCATCACACATCATGATGATGTTCATCAATCAAATGCAATTCCCTTATGAGACTGGCTTCCGCTAGCCTGCGCTCGCAACGATCACCAGGGGAGCAGGGCGATGTGGGGTGTTCTGGCGGCCGTCCTGTCGAGCGGCATCGGGGGCACCGCCGTGGTCGCCACGCGTTCGCTTTCCCAAACGATCGATCCGATTACGCTCGGCGCCCTGCGTTTCGGTCTCGGCTTTGTTTTTCTCCTGCCGGTCGCGTGCCTGCGCCGCGAAGCCTGGCCGCCGCGGCGCGACTGGCCGGGCGTGGCCGGACTGGGCTTTCTGTTCTTCGGGCTCTTTCCGATCCTGTTCAATGCCGCGCTTTATTTCACCACGGCGGCGCGCGGCGCCATTGCCCTCTCGGCCCTGCCGGTCCTGACCATGCTGGCGGCCGCGGCGCTGGGAGCAGAGGCCATGACTTCACGCAAGGTGCTGGGCGTGCTGGTCACCATGACCGGGGTGGCACTGGCGCTGCTTTCGGGTCTCTCCGAAGCGCCCGCCGGCGCCTGGCGCGGTGATTTCCTGATGCTCGGAGCAGCGCTCGTGATGGCACTCTACACAATCTGGTCCCGGCCTTTTATCGCCCGTTCAGGCCCCGTTCGCTTCACCCTGGTGGCGATGGGAATCGGTGCCCTCTGCCTCGTTTTGGTGGCGGCGATCGGCGGGGGATTAGCGAATATTCGCGGGCTTCCGCCGGAAGCCTGGCTGGCTGCCGCCTATCTCGGCATTGCCGGCAGCGCGCTGGTCTTCTTCCTGTGGTCCTTCGCAGTCACCCATACGACGCCGACTCTGGTGGCGATCGCGGTGGCCGTCAATCCGATCACCGCCAGCCTGGCGGGGGAGTTCTTTCTCGCAGAAAGACTGGGCTGGAACTTCGCGGCGGGCCTCTTGCTGGTCTGCCTCGGCATTGTCATCGCAGCAACCAAGCCCGGCTTGCGTCCGGAAGGGTCGTTCAGCGAGAAACGTCGGTTTCGCCTCCGAATACGACCCCGCGATTGAATTGGTAATTATAACCCGCATGCGCCCCGAAGGTGGAGCCGAGATCCGAGGAGGACCGGCTGGCGCCGTCCGTACTCCATTTCGACCTTCCCTGGGACAGGCCGCCATGGCCGCCGACATAGAACCCCGTCCAGTCATGAGGCCCGGGCGCCTTTTTGGCATCCAGGGGCGGCGGGGCGAATTTGTTCTCCCTGGGAGCAAAGCCGTCGGCAAGGGCGGTGCCGGTCAACAGCAGCAACGCGCCGGCAGCGATAGCAGGGATCTTCATGGTCGACTCCGGCAATTCGGCAGGTTGACCGCGGAATCTACAGAAGAATGCGACCGAATGAAGATCATATCCGCTTCAAAGGCAGGTCGAAGAGCCATGGCAACAGCGCGCGTTCAGGCCCAACGCCAATAGTTTCAGGCCCGACGATGGAGACGCAGGGGTTTGGTCGCTGCGCGCACCACGGTACCCTTCGCCTCGAGATCGAGCTGAACGGCTTTCAGCCACCAGCCGGCTTTCGCCCCGCCGGGAAAGAGATCCTGCGACAGCAGGGGCAGCAAATGCTGCTTGGCTTCGGCTACGGTCAGGCCAGGCGAGATATCCGGCAAAACGGCGAGGAGTGCCGCTTTCATCGCCTCATATTTCGCTCTGTCGACGCGAACGACATGGCCGGGCGAAATCACGTTCTGGATCGCAATCCTCTCAACCAGCATAATGACCAACCCCGCCTTTCACATAATCGATCTTCGGCGCCCGAAAGCCCATCGCGATCCAGGCCAAAAGCAGCTTCCACATGAAACGGCCCGAATGCGAGGCATAGCTGGGCATGTCGCCTTCTCGGTCAAAGCCGCCCTGCCGATCCCCTGTCATCACGCGCATTTGCGGAGCGGGTCGATCGCTGGCGGCGAAGCGTTGCCTGTAGAGGCTGAGCCAGTGCCCGTTTTCGAATTCGAGAAACATGGGAGCGTTGCAACACTGCGCCAGAACACGCCTGGTCTTGGCGGCAGGTGTCAGGCGATATTCGCGCAGCAACTCGGCTCCCTTGACGTAACGAATCCGGTCCTTCCGGTAGAGCACGAAGGCGGTGCCCCCATCGTCCTCTGCCATGTTGGGCGCTCCCGGCAGAGCCTCGATCCGTTTCCGTGCGGTACGGCAACTCGTGCAATGACAAATGGCGGTGACGATAGGGGAATCGACCGTTTCGAGGACGACGCGTCCGCACTGACAGGTGAAAGGGCGAACCCTTCCAGGTGAACGCGCCATGGCCGGTCCTCCAACATTGTCCTATAATTAGACTGGACCGTCTAGTTTGATTTGTCAATCCGTATGGTCTATTCGCAAACCGGTGCTATCCAGCGGCAGGAGGCATGGCTACCATGAGCAACGGTGCAAGAATTCGGGTCGAGCGTACGCGCAAAGGTATCGTTGCGGCCGCAACCGAACTCTTCCTCAAGCATGGCTTCTTGGCCACCAACATGGACGAGATCGCCGCGACGGCCGACGTATCCAAGCAGACCGTCTATGCCCATTTCCAAAACAAGGAGACGCTGTTCCTCGAAATAGCGAACGGCATGACGGGGCAGGCCGGCGACGAATTGCAGGAACAGGTGGCGGATCCACCCGACGACCTCCCGATTGAAAAGTTTCTGCTCAGGTTCGCCGATCTGCAGCTTGCCTTGGTGATGACGCCACGCCTGCTGCAATTGCGGCGCTTGGCGATTGCCGAGGCCGAGCGCTTTCCCGACCTCGGCAAGGTGCTGTACGAGCGCGGCCCGATGCGCTCGATCAACCGGCTGGCGACGATATTTGCGCGCTATGTCGAGTTGGGCCTCATCCAGACATCTGATGTTCGCGCCGCCGCCGCCTTCTTCAACTGGCTGGTGATGGGGGGGCCGGTCAACGACGTCATGCTCCTGGGCAATGGTGCGATACCAAAGCCGGAAGTGCTGCGGGCCCATGCCAGGGAGGCGGTTCGCATCTTCCTTGCTGCCTACCGGATCGACGCCGGGGGGAAAGCTCAGCCGACATGATCCCCATTCCGTCTCAGCCGCGCCGATGCGTGATCCAGCCGCCCCAGAACAGGCTCGAAAAGAACAAGGTCGGTTCCTCAAAACCGGCCTGCGTCAACAACCCAGCGACCTCCTGGTCCGAAGCGGGCGGATCGGCGCCCTGGCGGATCTTGCCCAGCTTTGCCTCGATCTCTGCAGCCGTTGCGCCATGCATGCGCCAGCGTTCCCCCCAGGCGGAGAGGAAGAGCGGCCTGCTTTCATAGGCATGGCGATTGCCCGCCAGGATCAGCGGCGCCTTGGGCTTGAGGCGTTTGGCCAGGGCGTCCAGAACGCTTTGCTTGGCTGCCTCGCCGGGCAGATGGTGCAACACCCCGATCAGGGTCGCGGCATCATAGATCGGCTCCTCGGGCAGGGCCGCGACCTCGCCCAGCACGGGCGTCGTTCGTGCCGTGAGACCCGCTTCGCCGACCGCGGCCATGGCGAGTTCGAGCATGGGGGCCGAAGGGTCCACGGCGGTGAAGTGCCAGAGACGCTCGAGGCGGGCGGCCGAGACGATTTCGCGGGCGGTGCCGCCGGCGCCCGCCACCAGAATCCGTGCCGGCCGGCCTGGGCCGAGGTCGGCGGCGAGCAGGCAGGCAGCAAGTTCGTGGCAGGCATCGTAGCCTGCCAGGGCTATCCGGCTCTGGACCGCATATTCGGCCGCCCTGCCGGCATTGAACTTTCCGGCGGCGTTCCCAGTCTTGGTCATGGTATTCTCCCTGGACATCGCTCCTTTGCTCGGGAGGAGAGATGCCGGGAAGGCCCGTTCTTATGCTGGTATAAAAGCTGACCGCCGCCGGCTTGGGTCAGTTTTTGGCGAAACTCTCGGCCAGCCAGGCGTGCATCATCGCATAGGACCTCGCCGCGGCCTTGGCATCGTAGCGGCAATTGCCCGTCTTGCCGGTGGCCTCGGTTTCGGTGAAGCAATGCACGGCGTGGCCGATCTCGACGAACTGCCAGTCGGCCGGACTGCCTCGCATCTCCTCGGTGAATTTGGGTACGTCCGGCATGGTGGCGCTGTCGTCAGCCCCATTGATGGCGAGCACGCGCGCCTTGATGGACTTGGCCAGCGTCGGATCGTCGGTGCCGAGGCCGCCATGGAAGGAGATCACGGCCTTGGCGTCGGAACCGCTGCGCGCCAGGTCGAGTACGGCGCTGCCGCCGAAACAGAAGCCGATCGCCGCCAGCCGGGCCTGGTCGATCGGCGCGTTGGTGGCATTGGCCTTCAACTGCTCGAAGGCCTTGTCGATACGCTTGCGCATCAATGCGCGATTGCCATAGAGCGGCCCGATGGCAGCCTTGGCTTCATCGTCGTTCTTGGGGCGGACACCCTCGCCATACATGTCGGTGAGAAGGATGACGTACTCCTTGCCGGCGATCTTCTTGGCCTTCTCGACGGCGGTGTCGCCAACGCCGTACCAATTGGGCACCATGACCAGGCCGGGCCGTTTGGCTTTGGCGGCGTCGTCATAGATCAGCATGCTCTTGAACGTCGTGCCGTCCAGGGTCCAGTCGACGGGCTTGACCACCATCTTGGCAAGGGCGGGCGTGGCAACGAAAAGCGCGAGTAAAGGCAGAACGAAACGGGCAAGGCGCATGGGAGGTCCTCTTGGCGGCAGATGAAACCCTGTCGGGCCATCATGCTACCAGAGCGGGCCGGCTTTCAAACCTGGCGGGCAATGGTCCCGATCACATTGACGAGAAGCCGGGCGGCGGTCAGCGCCGACAAGCCGCTCCCGTCGGCGGGCGGATAGAGTTCGACGAGATCGAAACCCGCAATCCTGGCTCGCTGGCCGAGACCCGCGATCAGGTCGATCACCTGGGTGTAGCTGAGGCCGCCAGGCGTGCGGGCCGCCACCCCCGGCATGAGGCCGGGATCGAGGCCGTCGCAATCGAGGCTGATAACGACCTTGGCTCCCGCGGGAACGAGCTCGAGAGCGGCCTCGATGCCCCGGGCGTGAATCTCGCGGGCGGTTACGATGCGGCTGGCATAGGCTCGAGCCGCTTCGATTTCCGACAGGCGAGCACTGCCGACGCCACGCATGCCCACCTGCACCATGCCGGCCACGTGCGCCATCTCGCTGGCGCGGCGCATCGGGCTGGAATAGCCGTAACGTTCCCCGTGCACTTCGTCGCGCCAGTCGATATGCGCATCGATCTGCAGGATCCAGATCGGGCCGTGGTCGGCGAACCCAGCAAGGAAGGGAATGGGGACGGAATCGTCGCCGCCGAGGAGGAGAGGGACGGCGCCCGCCGCCAGTATCGCGCGTGTCTTCGCCTCGATTCGGCCGCGGTTCGCGGCATTGTCATGCATGACCGTTTCGATATTGCCGATATCGACGCAGGAAGCAGGCTTGCCAGCGAAGAGCGGACCACCGAGGTCGAAATCCCAATGCTCGGCCAGACCGGCATCTTCTTGGCTGGCGACACGAATAGCATCCGGCGCCAGGGCATAGGGACTGCTGTCCTTGCCGGGATAGGTGCTGCCATGGCCGGCTCCGAAGATCACCATCGCGGGCTCGCGGTCGCCGGCAAGGTCTGCGGGAAAATCCAGGAAGGTGGGTGCGGCGGTCATGGGACGCGATCCTGTCGGCAGCAATTCAGGAAACGGAGGCCTCGACGATTTCGAGCGGGAATCCGGTCTGCTTGATGGTCTTGGTAACGATATAGGTGAAATAGCGGTCGATGCCGATCTCGGCCTCGAGCAAGGCGTCGATCAGGCGCTGATAGGAATCGATGTCGGTGGTGACCACGCGCAGGAGATAATCGATGCCGCCCCCGACAGCGTCGCAGGCGACGACGGCCGGCTCTCTGATCACGGCGGCTTCGAAACGCTGGAAGTCCGCCTGGCGATGGCTCTTGAGCGTGATCTCGACCAGCACGGTGGCAAAGCGTCCCAGGCGAGCCGCGTCGATGACGGCACCGTAACGGGCGATCACGCCGGCTTTTTCCAGACGGCGCAGCCGTTCCCAGCACGCAGCCGCCGACAGGCCGGCCTCGACGGCGAGGTTCAGCTTGGTGATGCGACCATCGCGCTGCAGGGCCGCGAGGATATTCAGATCGATCTTGTCGAGTTTCAACATGGCGCCGGCGAATGGATTGGTATAATACGGATAGGCTCGGATATTGTATCAGGACAATTTCATGTCATTCTCCAATTCTGACCGGTCCGCGCGATTTGTCGAGTCGCGCGCGCCTCTGGCGGCAGCAGCAGAATGGCGGCCAGTCCTACCGCGCCGCAAGGGCGTGACCAAGCACAAGCTGCTCACCGACCTGATCATTGCCGATGTCGAGGCCGAGGTCCTGAAGCCGGGCACGCGCATGCCGACCCATCGCGATCTCGCCCACGCCCTCAAGGTTTCGGTGCAGACGGTCAGCATCAGCTATAAGGAAGCGGAACGGCGCGGGGTGTTGCGCGGCGAAGTCGGGCGGGGCACCTTCGTGCGGGACCGGGTGACCGAGCGGGCCGAGCGCTTCATGCTGGATCGCTCTCCCGGCCAGACGGCCGACCTCTCCATCATCCGCGCCGTCTACACGGAAGCCCATGAGCGCGCCTCGCGGCAGGTGATGGCCCGCCTGGGCGACGGGGACAACAGCGCCTTCATGCGCACCTGCCGCCCGATCGCCGGGCTCGACCGGCATCGCGCCGCGGCTAGGCTCTGGCTGCGCGGGCTCGGTGTGGAAGCGGAATCCGAACGCATCCTGATCACCAATGGCGCGGCTCATGGCCTCTTCCTGGCCGTGGCCTCGGTCGTCCATCCCGGTGACCTAGTGCTGACCGAAAACCTGACGGATCACGGCATCATCGGCCTGGCGTCGCTATTGGGCTTCACCCTGCGCGGCTTGCCGACGGATGCCGAAGGCATTCTGCCGGAGGTCCTCGAAGCCGCCTGCGCGGCGGGAGGCGTCAAGGCACTTGTCCTCATTCCCTCGCTGGGAAACCCGACCAGTCATGTGGCCGGCGCCGAACGCCGGCGTGCGATTGCCGACATAGCGGGCCGCTATGGCATCTTCGTGATCGAGGACGAGGTCTACAAGCCCCTGCTCGACGAGCCCTTGCCCTCGATCGCCCAGATGTTGCCCGAGCTTGGCTTCTTCGCCACCTCGATGACCAAGTCGGTGATGACGGGACTGCGAGTCGGCTATCTCGTGGTGCCGCCGGCCTATTCGATCCGTGTCGGCAGCATCATGCGGGTCACGAGCTGGAGCGCCACCAATCTGCCGGCGGAAATCGCCTCGCTGTGGATCGAGGACGGCACGGCGCAGGCCCTCATCGGCCTTCAGCGCCAGGAAGCCCGGGCCCGCCAGGCCATCGTGGCCCAGGTGCTCGGCGACATCGTCGCCTCCAGCCATCCCCTCTCGCTTTGCGCCTGGCTGAAAGTGCCCTCGCGCTGGACGGAGGAGGGGCTGGTGCGCGCTCTTGCCCAGCGCGCGATCGCTGTGACGCCCTCCGATCCCTTCGTTGCCGGCGAGGTGGGCGGCGGCGGGATTCGCATCTGTCTCGGCGGACGGCTGTCGCACGCCGCCCTGGCGGAGACGCTCGCATCGGTCCGGGCCACCTTCGAACAACTGCCGCCCGTCTTCGACGCACGCCTGATCGCCTGATCGCATCTGTATCATTACAATATAATAATTGACATGATTTTTGTATCGTAACACCATCCCTCCCAAGCCAGGAGGGGTGGTTCGATGCCGGTTTCGGTCACCATCGACGAGATCAAGGCCGCCCAGGCGCGGATCGCGGGGCATGTGGTGCGCACGCCGCTGCGCCATGCGCCTTCGCTCTCGCATGACAATTCGCCGGTTCACCTCAAGCTGGAAACGCGCCAGACCACCGGCTCGTTCAAGCTGCGTGGCGCAACCAACGCGGTGCTCTCTCTCAAGACAGCGCCCACACGCGGGGCAACGGGGGTCGTCACCGCCTCGACGGGAAACCACGGCCGAGCGGTCGCGCATGCGGCCAAGGCTCGCGGTATCCGGGCCGTAGTGTGCATGTCCCACCTCGTGCCGGAAAACAAGGTCGAGGCCGTCCGCTCGCTCGGCGCCGAGGTGCGTATCGTCGGCCACTCTCAGGACGACGCGCAGGAGGAAGTCGACCGGCTGGTGGCCGAGGAAAATCTGGCTGAAATCCCGCCTTTCGACCACCCGGCCGTGATTGCCGGGCAGGGAACGATCGGGCTCGAAATCATCGAGGACATGCCGGAGGTCGAACTCGTGCTGGTGCCGCTGTCGGGCGGCGGACTGGCAGGCGGGATCGCGGCAGCCGTCAAGGCGCTCCGCCCCCGGACCAAGGTCGTCGGCATTTCGATGGCCCGGGGGGCCGCCATGCATGCCAGCCTGCTGGCCGGCAAGCCGGTTCAGGTGGAGGAGTTGCCGACACTGGCGGATTCGCTCGGCGGAGGCATCGGGCTCGCCAATCACTACAGTTTCGCCCTGTGCCGTGATTTCCTCGACGAGGTCGTCCTGCTGACCGAAGAAGAAGTGGCGACCGGCATCCGACATGCCTTCACGGCGGAAGGCGAAATCGTCGAGGGAGCCGCGGGCGTGGGTATCGCCGCCCTGCTGGCCGGCAAGGTCAAGCCGCCGGGGCCGACCGCGGTGGTGGTTTCCGGCCGCAATATCGACCCGGGCTTGCATCGGCGCATCGTCGAACAGGGAGTGGCGGCATGATCGTGCTGACCGAAGCCGAATTGCGCCATTGCGTGGCGCTCGATACCGATGCCGTCGATTGCGTCGAGCAGGCTTTCCTGGCGCTCGCCACCGAAGCGGTGGCGATGCCGCCGATCCTGCGGCTCGACATCCCCGAGCATCGCGGCGAGGTGGACGTCAAGACGGCCTATATTCCTGGTGTCGAGGGCTTCGCCATCAAGATCAGCCCGGGCTTCTTCGACAATCCCAAGCTCGGCCTTCCCAGCCTCAACGGCCTGATGGTGCTGCTGAGCAGCCGGACGGGTCTGGTCGAAGCCCTGCTGCTCGACAATGGCTATCTCACGCAGATCCGGACCGCCGCTGCTGGGGCCGTCGCCGCCCGCCACCTCGCACGGGCCGATGCCCGGACTGCCGCCATCATCGGCGCCGGCGAGCAGGCCCGGCTGCAACTCGAAGCGCTCCGCCTGGTCCGGCCGATCGATCGGGCTCGGCTCTGGGCTCGCGATGCCGCCAAGGCTGTGGCTACGGCCGAGGAGCTGTCGCAGCGCCTGGGCATCCCGGTCGCGCCGGCTGCCAGCGTCGAGGCGGCCTGCGCCGGGGCCGATATCATCGTCACCACCACACCGGCCGAGAGCCCGGTGCTCAAGGCCGAATGGCTGTCACCCGGCCAGCACGTCACGGCAATGGGCTCGGATTCCGAACATAAGAACGAAGTGGATCCGGCCGTCTTCGGCAGGGTGGTCTATGTCGCCGACAGTCTCGCGCAGACAAGGCGACTCGGCGAACTGGCCCATGCCATCGAGGCGGGAACCGCGGACACCGATGCAATGTTTGCCGAACTGGGACAGGTGATCGCCGGTAAGGCGAAGGGGCGCCAAAGCGATGCCGACATCACCCTTTGCGACCTGACAGGCACCGGGGTGCAGGACACCGCCATCGCCACACTCGCTTTTCGCCGGGCCACCGCCGCCGGCGTTGGCCAAGCCTTCGAGACGACTGGAGCCAGGCGCGTTTAGGTGAAAACGCTTTCTATCTCCAGCCCCTGTTTGGACGCGTCTTTGCGGTTGGGGGGCTTTCCACCCAATCGCAGAGCATTACTGCAGAAAGTGACGGAATGATCGCTCCCACGCTTAATTTCAGCCGCGAGGAATATGCCGGGCGCCTGGCCAAGACACGCGCGGCCATGGCCCAGGCCGGCATCGATCTTCTTGTCGTCACCGACCCTTCGAACATGCACTGGCTTACCGGCTATGACGGCTGGTCCTTCTACGTGCACCAATGCGTTCTCGTCGGGGGCGAAGGAGAGCCGGTCTGGTTCGGCCGGGGACAGGACGCCAACGGCGCCAAGCGCACGGCCTGGCTCAGCCACGACAATATCGTCGGCTATCCCGATCACTATGTGCAGTCCACCGAGCGCCATCCGATGGACTACCTGTCGGGCATCATCGAGCAGCGCGGCTGGGCCAAGGCCACGATCGGCGTCGAAATGGACAATTACTGGTTCAGCGCCGCGGCCTATGCCTCGCTGGTCCGGCATTTGCCGAATGCCCGCTTCAAGGACTGCCTGTCATTGGTCAACTGGCAGCGGGCGATCAAGAGCCCGACCGAGATCGACTATATGCGCAAGGCCGGCCGCATCGTCGAGGCGATGCATCGGCGCATTCTCGACAAGGTCGAGCCCGGCATGCGCAAGAGCGATCTCGTCGCCGAGATCTATGACGCCGCCATCCGGGGCGTCGACGGCTTCGGCGGCGACTATGCCGCCATCGTGCCGTTGTTGCCGTCGGGCGAGGAGGCCTCTGCGCCGCATCTGACCTGGAACGACCTGCCGATGAAAGCCGGGGAGGGCACCTTCTTCGAGATCGCCGGCTGCTACCGACGCTATCACTGCCCGCTGTCGCGCACCGTCTTCCTCGGCAAGCCGACCCAGGCGTTTCTCGACGCCGAGAAGGCAACCGTAGAGGGTATGGAGGCCGGGCTCGCCGCGGCCAGGCCCGGCAACACCTGCGAAGACATTGCCAACGCCTTCTTCGCCGTGCTGAAGAAATACGGCATCGTCAAGGACAACCGCACCGGCTACCCGATCGGCCTGAGCTATCCGCCCGATTGGGGCGAGCGCACCATGAGCCTGCGGCCGGGCGACCGCACGGAGCTGCGTCCCGGCATGACCTTCCATTTCATGACGGGTCTCTGGCTCGAAAACATGGGGCTGGAGATCACCGAGAGCATCCTGATCACCGAGAACGGCGTGGACTGCCTCGCCAATGTGCCGCGCCAGCTTTTCGTGAAACCATGAACGCCGATCCGATCCTGCGCCCGTCCCCCATCAGCGCCAGTGTCGATTTCGACGCCGACGGCATCCAGCACGGCCATCTGCGCCTGCCCTGGAGCCGGGACGATTCCGCCTGGGGATCGGTGATGATCCCGGTCACCGTGGTGAAGCATGGCGAGGGGCCGACGGCCCTTTTGACCGGCGCCAATCACGGCGACGAATATGAGGGACCGATCGCCCTGTTCGACCTCGCCCGCACGCTGCGGGCGGAGGCGGTGAGCGGGCGCGTCATCATCGTGCCGGCCTTGAACTATCCCGCCTTTCGGGCCGCCAAGCGCACCTCGCCGATCGACAAGGGCAATCTCAATCGCAGCTTCCCCGGACGCCCGGACGGCAGCGTCACCGAGAAGATCGCCGACTATGTCACCCGGTCGCTATTGCCTCTGGCCGATATCGTGCTCGACTTCCATTCCGGCGGGCGGACGCTGGATTTCCTTCCCTATGCCGCAGCGCACGAATTGCCCGACAAGGCGCAGGAAGACCGCTGCTTTGCCGCTGTGGCCGCCTTCTCGGCACCCTGGTCGATGCGCATGATCGAGATCGACGCGGTCGGCATGTTCGACACCACGGCCGAGATGGCGGGCAAGGTCTTCGTCACCACCGAGCTCGGTGGCGGCGGCACCGCGACGGCACGCTCGGCCGGCATCGCCAAGCGCGGAGTCGCCAATCTCCTCAGGCATGCCGGCATCCTGGCGGGACGGCCTGAACTCGGCGAGACGCGTTGGCTCGATATGCCTTCCTCGGAGTGTTTCGGTTTCAGCCCGGAAGAGGGGCTGGTCGAGTTCCTCAAGGATCTCGGCGAGCCCGTGGCCAAGGGAGAAGTCTTCGCTCGTATATATCCGCTCGGCCACACCGGCCTCGCCCCCTACGAGCATCGGGCAGCGCTGGATGGTCTGCTGGCGGCCCGCCATTTCCCCGGCCTCGTCAAGGCCGGTGACTGTCTCTCGGTGATCGCAACCACCGCGGAGAATGCCTGACAATCGACAACGACCTGCCGGACCCAACCAGGCAGGCAATCATACCAGACAGGAGAATGAGATGATGAAACTGCCCCGACTTGCCGGCTTCGCCGGATTGGCTCTCGTCATGAGCGCCGCCAGCGTTCAGGCCACCACTCTCGAGGAGGTCAAGAGCAACGGCTTCGTCCGCGCCGTCACGGCCAACGAGGTTCCCTACGGTTTCACCAAGGAAGACGGCACGGCCGCCGGCATTGGTCCGGAGGTGGCCATCGCCGTCCTCAAGAAGATGGGCGTCAGCGAGGTCGCCTGGACGGTCGCGCCGTTCGGCACCCTGATCCCGGGCCTCAAGGCGCGGCGCTATGATTTCGTGGCGGCCGAGCAGAACATCTCCCCCGACCGCTGCAAGCAGGTCTCCTTCACCGAGCCGAACTCCAGCTATGGCGAAGGCCTCCTGGTCAAGGCCGGCAATCCCAAGAAGCTGACGACCTATGCCGACATCGCCAAGGATCCCTCGCTCAAGGTTGCGGTGGTATCGGGTGCCAACAATATCGACTTTCTGCGCGCCGTCGGGGTCAAGGACAGCCAGGTCGTCTTCATCCAGGCCAATGCCGACGCCATCGCCACGGTGAAGAGCCGGGCCGACGCCTATGCTGCCACCGAACTGACGGTAGCCAGCCTGGCCAAGGGCCAGACGGAGGTGGAACAGGTCAAGCCCTTCACCGATCCGGTCGTCAATGGCAAGCCGGTGCGCAACTATGGCGGCTTCGCCTTCCGTCCGGAGGACAAGGACCTGCGCGATGCCTATGACGCCGCCCTTGTGGAGTTCCGCAAGAGCGACGAGTACAAGGCGATCCTTACCAATTACGGGTTGAGCGAGGCCAGCATCAAGGCCGCGGCCGAAAAGAAGGTCGCGGATCTCTGCGCAGGCAAGTAGCCGGCGCTGGGTCGACACGCAGTGTCGGGGTGGGTGGGGTGACCTTTTCACAAAATGAGAGGTCACAATCGTCAAAACTAGCGGCTTCTCACCCCGCACCGGCCTTCAGGCCGATCCTCCCTCCAGGGGGAGGGTAAGACCATGCCAAGCCTCGAGCAACCGACGAGGGAGCCTCATGCATTGGATCTCCTATCTGCCCGCCCTCGGCCGGGGCGCGCTGATCACCGCCGAGATCACCCTGGCCTCGCTGGCCATCGGCGCCTTCCTGGCCTTCCTGGCCGGGATCGTCAGGGTCGAGGGCGGGCGCATCCTGTCCATCATCGCGCTTTGCTATACCGAGTTGTTCCGCGGCACCTCGCTCCTGGTGCAGCTGTTCTGGTTCTATTACGCCCTGCCTCTGGTCGGCTTTTCCTTCTCGCCGGTGTCCACCGGCATCCTGGTGCTCTCGATGCATGTCGGCGCCTATGGCTCGGAGATCGTGCGGGCCGGCCTCAAATCGGTGCCGCAACAGCAGCATGAGGCGGCCCGGGCCCTGAATTTCGGCCCGGTGCACAAATTGCTGCACATCACGCTGCCGCAGGCCATCGTCGAAATGATGCCGGCCTTCGGCAACCTCGCCATCGAGACCTTGAAGCTCTCCTCGCTGGTGTCCTTCATCTCGATCGCGGACATGACCTTCCGGGCGCAGACCCTGCGCAACCTGACGCAGGACAGTACGACGATCTACACCCTCACTCTCGTCGGCTACTTCCTGATGTCGCTGGTGATCATGGTTGCCATGCGCTTCCTGGAACGCCTGGCGCGTCGCGGCGCTGCCTTTCCGAAGGCGGTGCAATCATGATGTACGGCTTCGAATGGGACCCGTCGACACCGCTGACCTACGCGCAGTCGATCCTGCCGATCCTGCTCATCGGCCTCACCGTGACGCTGCAGGCCGCGGCGGCAGGCTTCGCGATCGCGCTGGTGCTCGGCCTCGTCTTCGCCCTGATGCGGCGCAGCCGCTTTGCCGTGGTGAGCTGGGGAACCGCCTTCGTCGTCGAATTCCTGCGCGACACGCCCCTCCTGGTACAGCTCTTCTTTCTCTATTACGTCCTGCCCGACTACGGCATCGCCTTGCCGGCTTTCCTGACGGGCGCGATCGCGCTCGGCCTGCAATATTCGGCCTATACCTCGGAGGTCTATCGCGGCGGTATAGAAGCAGTGCCGCGCGGCCAGTGGGAGGCCGCCACCGCGCTCAACATGTCACGCTGGCAGCTCTACCGGAACGTCATCATCCCTCAGATGGTGCCGCGCATCCTGCCCACCATGGGCAATTACCTGATCGCCATGCTCAAGGAAACGCCGGTGCTCTCGGTAGTGACCGTGCTGGAAATGCTCGGCCTCGCCAACATGATCGGTGAAAATACCTTCGAATATCTGGTGCCACTGAGCATGGTCGGCATCATCTTCCTCATCCTTACCCTGGTCTGTTCCGCCGGTGTCCACCGGCTGGAAAGGGCCTTGCCGAAAGCAGGGATACCGATGCGATGACCGCGAACGCCCAATCCGACATCATCCGCTTTTCCAATGTGACCAAGCGCTTCGGCACCCTGACGGTTCTGCATGATTTCGATTTCACCGTCGCGCCGGGCGAGAAGGTCTCGCTGATCGGCCCGTCGGGGTCGGGCAAGACCACGGTGCTGCGCATCCTGATGACGCTCGAGCCCTTTCAGGACGGCACGCTGGAGCTTGGCGGCATCGGCTATCACGAACCCGGCGGCCACGGCCCCTTCAAGGCCAGCGAGCGGCATCTGCGCCAGATCCGCACGCAGGTCGGCATGGTGTTCCAGAGCTTCAACCTGTTCCCGCACATGACCGTGCTGCGCAATGTGGTGGAGGCGCCCATTGCCGTGCTCGGCCTGAAGCGCGAGGAAGCGGAATGCCGGGCCCTCGATCTGCTCGGCATGGTCGGCATGGCCGACAAGAAGGACCATTTTCCCAGCCAGCTTTCCGGCGGCCAGCAGCAGCGCGTCGCCATCGCCCGCGCCCTCGCTATGCGGCCCCGGGTGCTGCTGTTCGACGAGCCGACATCCGCGCTCGATCCCCAGCTCGTCGGCGAAGTCCTCGGCGTGATCCGCTCGCTGGCCAGCGAGCACGATCTCACCATGCTGCTGGTCACCCACGAGATGCGCTTTGCCCGCGAAGTTTCCGATCGCGTCTGCTTCTTCGACAAGGGTCGTATCGTCGAGCAGGGGGAGCCCGAGCGCATCTTCTCCAGTCCGGAACAGGCGCGAACGCGCGAGTTCCTGCAATCGGTGCTGTGAAGCGGCCTTCGTTTAAAGTGCGTCATTGCGAGCGAAGCGAAGCAATACAGGGCCAAGAGGTATCGCGTTTCGGGCTCCTGGATCGCTTCGCTTCTATCGCAATGACCCTGGCAGATCGATTGAGCGAAACGCCCCAGACAAATGCCGATATTCTGTCGGCGCGCCCCGGCAAATACCGAGGCTTTGACGGCGAGCGCAGGGGGGAAGCGAGACATTCTCGCGGCGCCTCGGGCTAACCTTCAGGACATGACGCCACCGGAGTTTCTTCGATGATCGCCACTGCCTTGAAACACACCGGCCATCCCGCCCTCGGCCGGCTCAACGACCGACGACTGCTCAGGGAACTCGCCTATGTCGACGGCCGCTGGGTCCAGGGCCGGCAAGCTGCGAGCTTCGAGCTGCGGGATCCCGGTTCGGGTACCGTCCTCGCCCATGTCGCCAGCCTGGGCGCCGAGGAAACGGGCCGGGCGATCGACGCCGCCGCGAGAGCCTTTCCGGCCTGGAAGGCCCTGACACCCCAGGAGCGGTCTGCGCGCCTGCGCACCTGGCACCAGCTCATCCTTGCCGCGCGCGAGGATCTTGCCCTGCTGATGACGCTCGAACAGGGCAAGCCCCTTGCCGAAAGCCGCGGCGAGATCGACTATGGCGCCTCCTTCGTCGAATGGTATGCGGAAGAAGCCAAGCGGGTGAACGCCGAGAGCGTGAGCAGCCACCTTCCCGGAGCGCATATGCAGGTTTCCCGCGAGCCGCTCGGCGTGGCCGCCCTGCTGACGCCCTGGAACTTTCCTTCCGCCATGGTGACCCGCAAGGCGGCGGCAGCCCTGGCGGCCGGCTGCACGATCGTGCTTCATCCTTCATCCTATACGCCGCTCTCCGCACTGGCGCTTGCCGAGCTCGCCGAACGGGCGGGCTTGCCCGCGGGCGTCTTCAACGTCGTCACGGGCGAGGCGGCTCCGATCGCCCGGCGCCTGTGCGAGGACACCCGCGTTCGGGTGGTCAGCTTCACCGGCTCGACCGAGATCGGACGCCTCATCGCGGCCCAATGCGCGCCGAGCGTCAAGCGCCTGGTGATGGAACTTGGCGGCAATGCGCCTCTCATCGTCTTCGATGATTCGAATCTGGATCGAGCAGTCAAAATTGCGGTCGATACGAAATTCGCGACGTCCGGCCAGGACTGTCTCGCGGCCAACCGCATCTTCGTGCAGCGCTCGCTCTATCCGGCTTTCTGCGAGGCTTTCGCTCGCCGTGCCCGGGAACTCAAGGTCGGGCATGGTCTCGAAGAGGAAACCGACATCGGCCCGTTGATGCATGAACGTGCCGTTGCGCGCACCAGGGAGCGCATCGCCGAGGCCTTGCAGCGGGGCGCCCGCAAGTTGACGGGCGGAGACATTACGCCCGGATCGCTTTTCGTGGCGCCGACCGTCCTCGCCGACGTCCCCGACGAGGCCGCCATCATGCAGGAGGAGGTCTTTGCGCCGGTCGCCAGCATCACGCCCTTCGATGAGGAGGACGAAGTGGTGGCGCGTGCCAACGCCACCGAATATGGCCTCGTCGCCTATGTCGTCACCGAGAATGCCGGCCGGGCGCTGCGCCTCAGCCGTGCGCTCGACTATGGCATGGTGGCCGTCAACCGCGTGAAGCTGACCGGCGCACCCATCCCTTTCGGCGGCGTCAAACAATCCGGCATGGGGCGCGAAGGTTCACGCCACGGCCTCGAAGCCTTCACCGATCTCAAATATACCTGTCTCGACCTCGCTTGAAAGGAGCTGCCATGCTCGACCGCGCCGTTTCCGACAATGAACTCACCGCCTGGGATCGCGACCACTTCTTCCATCCCTCGACCCATATGGCCCAGCATGCCCGCGGCGAGACACCGAACCGCATCATCACCGGCGCCGAGGGGGTCTACATCACCGACCGCAACGGCAAGAGCAGTCTCGATGCCTTTGCCGGCCTCTATTGCGTCAATGTCGGCTACGGCCGCACCAAAATCGCCGAGGCGATCGCCGAACAGGCGGCGCAACTGCCCTACTACCATGCCTATGTCGGCCATGGCTCCCAGCCGTCGATCACCCTGGCCAAGATGATCATCGACCGAGCGCCGAAGGGCATGAGCCGGGTCTTCTTCGGCCTGTCGGGTTCGGACGCCAACGAGACCAACATCAAGCTGGTCTGGTACATCAACAATGTGCTGGGGCGGCCTGAGAAGAAGAAGATCATCTCGCGCTGGCGCGGCTATCATGGTTCGGGCCTGATGTCGGGCAGCCTTACCGGCCTCGCCGCTTTCCACAACCTGTTCGACCTGCCCAAGCCGCCGATCCTGCACACCGAAGCCCCGTATTATTTCCGGCGGGAGGACCGCTCCCAGAGCGAGGAGCAATTCGCCGATCATTGCGCGGCCAAACTCGAGGAACTGATCCTGGCCGAAGGGCCGGATACGATCGCCGCCTTCATCGGCGAGCCCGTACTCGGGACCGGCGGCATCGTGCCGCCGCCCCGGACCTATTGGGATAAGATCCAGGCCGTTCTCGGCAAATACGACATCCTCTTGATCGCCGACGAGGTCATCACCGGGTTCGGCCGGCTCGGCTCGATGTTCGGCTCGGATCACTACGGCATCAAGCCTGACCTGATCACCATCGCCAAGGGCTTGACCTCCGCCTATGCCCCGCTTTCCGGCGTGATCGTCTCGGAAAAGGTCTGGCGCATTCTCGAGAAGGGTTCGGACGAGTTCGGCCCGATCGGCCATGGCTGGACCTATTCTTCCCACCCGCTCTGCGCGGCGGCGGGCGTCGCCAATCTCGAACTCGTCGACGAACTCGATCTGGTCGCCAATGCCGGCAGCGTCGGCGCCTATTTCAAGCAGGCGCTGACGGATGCGCTCGGCGCACACAACCATGTCGGCGAGATCAGGGGCGAGGGATTGATGGCGGCTGTCGAGCTCGTGAGGGATCGTGACGACCGCATCTTCTTCGACGCGTCCGAAAAGGTCGGGCCGCGCGTGGTCGCGGCCATGCTGGAGAACGGCGTGATCGGCCGCGCCATGCCGCAAGGCGACATCATGGGCTTTGCGCCGCCGCTCTGTCTCACGCGCGAGGAAGCCGACATCGTGGTGTCGGCGGCCGCCAAGGCCGTGAAATCGGTGCTGGGGTAAGAAGTCATCCCGCGCGCGCTGCGGCATGCAATGCTGCAGCGCAGACGCGGGATCGCGTTGAATTTGCGCTTTTCTCGTCTTGCGGTCCCGGATCTGCATCGCACCATTTCATGCTGCAATGCGTCCGGGATGACGCTCACGCCGGGAACTGATAGCCCGGCGTCGACTTCGACAGCGCGATCTCCTCGGCGTCCATTTCCGCCTCGATGCCGTCGAACAGAGGCGTCGTCATATAGCGCTCGCCGGTATCGGGCAGCATGCAGAGGATGACGGAGCCAGCGGGCGCCTTCTCGGCAATCTGGCGGGCGACGCCGAAGGTGGCTCCGGCCGAAATGCCGACGAAGATGCCTTCCTTCTGGGCCAGGGCCTTCGCCCATTTCACGCCCTCGGCACCGGCGATCGGAACGAGTTCGTCATAGAGATTGTTGTCGATCGCTTCCTGCAGCACCTTAGGAATGAAGTCCGGCGTCCAGCCCTGGATCGGATGCGGCTCGAAGGCGGGGTGGCCGACGGCGGGCGAGCCATCGGCCGTCCGTTCCTGCTTCTGGCCGCTGCCGACCAGCTGGGCATTGGCAGGCTCGCACAGGACGATGCGCGTCTCCGGCCGCTCCCGGCGCAAGACGCGCCCGACCCCGACGGCGGTACCGCCAGTGCCATAACCGGTGACGAAGACATCGAGCCGCTTGCCGGCGAAATCGTTGATGATCTCGCGCGCGGTCGTCGCCTCATGGATGGCGGCATTGGCCTCGGTCTCGAACTGATGGGCCAGGAACCAGCCATTGGCCTCGGCCAGTTCCACCGCCTTGCGATACATGCCGAAGCCCTTCTGGGCGCGCGGCGTCAGCACCACCTTGGCGCCGAGCATGCGCATGAGCTTGCGGCGCTCGATGGAGAAACTGTCCGCCATGGTGACGACCAGCGGATAGCCTTTCTGCGCACAAACCATGGCAAGGCCGATGCCGGTATTGCCGCTGGTCGCCTCGACCACGGTCATGCCCGGCTTCAGCGCGCCGGTGCGCTCGCCATGCTCGATGATGCTGAGCGCCAGCCTGTCCTTCACCGACGCGGCCGGATTGAAGAACTCCGCCTTGACATAGATCGTGGCGTGATCAGGGGCGAGGTTGTTGATCTTGATGACGGGTGTGTCGCCCACCGTCTCCAGGATGCTTTCGAAAAGGCGGCCGCGGCCGGATGTGGTTCTGGACTGGGGCTGTTGTGTCATCTCGCCTGTTCCTTGGCTTTTCGGTTCGTCACATTTTGCAAGCGCGTAATAGCATCAAGGCGTGAGCCGCTCGTGAAGGGGATGGCAAGGTCGGGAAATCGGCGGAGCCACCCAGGCACTTGGCGGTCCCGTTGGAAAAACGGCCGGTCGCCAATATCCTGCACCACCATATCCTCACCTTCAATATTTCAACGGGAGAGCCGTCACTCCGTTCCCGTTCCAGACAAGGTGGGGCCAGCTCTAACCGCCACTCTCGACCGCAGCCGCGCAATCGGCCAGCAGCTCGACGCCTCGCTTGATCTGGCGCACATCCAGGCTGCCATACCCCATCACCAGGCCGGCCCGATCCGGCTTTGTCGAGCTGCCTTCGGCATAGAGCGGCGACAGAGGGTGGAGACCGAGGCCGGCCTGACCGGCTTTCCGGATCAGTTCTCCCTCTAGTGCCGCCGGAATATGACGGAACCAGGCGATGATGTGAAGGCCCGCCTTGGCGCCTTCCAGGACCAGCCTGTCACCAAGACGATGTCGCAGCCCATCGAGCAGGGCGTTGCGGCGTTCGGCCATCCGCCGGCGAATGCGACGGATATGGCGTTCATAGGCCCCGTTCTCCAGGAGGGTGGCGAGAGTTTCCTGCTCCAGAGCCGGGCTGTGCCTGTCCATGATCTGCTTGGCCCGGGTGAAAACGGGGGCCAGGTTGGAAGGGACTACCAGATAGCCGATGCGCAGGGTTGGCGACATGGTCTTCGAAACCGTGCCGAGATAGAGAACGTTCCGGCCGTCGCCCAGGCCGTAAAGGGGCGGCACGGGATTGATGTCGTAGCGATACTCGCTGTCGTAGTCGTCCTCGATGAGATAGGCATCGCGCTCCTGGGCCCAGGCGAGCAAGCGGTGACGCCTCGCGATCGACAGTACACTGCCGAGGGGAAACTGGTGCGAAGGCGTAACATAGGCCAGCCGCGCCGCGACGTGGGCGAGCTGCGAGGTGTCCAGCCCGTCCTGATCGGCCGCAATCGGCGTGATCCTGGCACCGGCCGCCCTGAAAATATCCCGCGCCATCGGATAGCAGGGGTCCTCGATCACAGCGCCATCACCTGGGTCCAGCAGCAGGCGGGTGCAAAGATCCAATCCCTGCTGGGAGCCGTTGACGACGATGATCTGCTCGGCATCGCAACGCAGCGTACGAGCGCGCCAGAGATAACCCTGGAGGGCCCGCCGAAGCCGGTGGGAGCCTGCCGGATGGCCATAGGAAAGGCGATCCTGCCTCTGCGCGAGCGCTCCCAACAGGGCGCGCCGCCAGATCGGCGTGGGAAAATCCGACGCGGCAAGATCGCCGTAGCGAAAGTCGATGGCCGGCCGGGTTGCGGGCGAAAGCGACGCCGGCTGCAGGGCCAGGCGCTCGCCATAGCCCGACAGGGGAAGGGGAACCAAGCCTGCCGGTGTTGGCGAGGTCGGCGGCATGCGGTCCAGAACGGCGGCCACTTTCGGCCTGGCGCCTCGCCGGCTGAGGATGAAACCTTCCGCCGACAACTGCTCATAGGCCGATGTGACGGTCGCGCGCGCCACGCCGAGTTCGGAGGCGAGGGCGCGCGAGGACGGCAGGGCGCTACCATCCCCATAGGTTCCCGCCAGAATCTGGGCCCGCAGCGCCTCATAGATCTGCCTGGCTCCCGGACCTCGCGCCTGCCGGTTCTGCGCCATCACAACTGGCCTAGCAAAAATCATACAAACTGGACGTTCTTGTTAAGCCAGTTTGCTCCTATTCTGACACGAAACCAAGCCGAGTTTCACAAGCTGAATTCCTGCGAGCCCTTGCGATGTACATACCGCCCGCCTTCCGTGAAGACGATCAGGCCATCCTCCACCGCCTGATGCGGGATACGCGCCTGTGCACGCTGGTGACCGCGACTGCAGCCGGCCCGATCGGCACACCCTTGCCTCTGTTCTTCGATCCGGACGAGGGAGAGCACGGCACCCTCTATGGCCACCTCGCACGGGCCAATCCGCAATGGCGGGCCGAACCCATCGGTGATGCCATGGCCATCTTCATGGGCGCCGACGCCTATGTCTCGCCCAGCTGGTATGCCGCCAAGCAGGAACATCACAAGGTCGTGCCAACCTGGAACTACGAAGCCGTCCACGCTTACGGGCCGGTCGAATTTTTCGAGGATTCCCAGCGTCTGCTCGAGGCCGTCACCCGCATCACGGAGTTGCATGAGGGGACGATGACCACCCCCTGGCAGGTCGGCGACGCGCCGCCTGCCTTCATCCAAGCGCAACTGCGCGGTATCGTCGGTGTGCGCCTCTCAGTCAGCCGCCTGGAAGGCAAGCGCAAGCTAAGCCAGAACCGACCGGCCGCCGATCGGGCCGGCGTGGCTCGCGCTCTCGCCGACAGCCCCGATCCCGGCGATCGCCGGATTGCCGCGCTCATTCCCCTCGATCCCGCCTGATGTGACGGCTCGCTCCGAGACTGGACGCTTGAAATGAACGAACACCACATGGACGCCGCCGACAGCCATGAGCCGGTTGTCAGCGCCGCAGGGACGACCGAGCTCGACGAAACGGACATCGCCCGCTTCGGTCCCGATCCGCAGACGAATTTTGCCGCCAACCTCGCCGCCGTGCAGCACAGGATCGAGACGGCCAGCCTGCGGGCGGGCCGGCAGCCGGCTGCGGTGCGCCTTCTTCCCATCACCAAGACCGTGCCGGCCCGCGTTCTGCGGCTCGCCTTCGCGGCCGGTATCCACGATTTCGGGGAAAACAAGATCCAGGAGGCGCTGAGCAAGCGCGATGACCTTGTCGACCTGCCGATCGCCTGGAGCATCGTCGGGCATCTGCAGACCAACAAGGTGAAATATCTCGCCCGCTTCGCCCGCGAGTTTCATGCCCTCGACAGTCTGCGGGTCGCCGAGATGCTGGACAAGCGCCTGGCCATCGAGGACCGTTTCCTCGACGTCTATGTCCAGGTCAATACATCGGGCGAGGACAGCAAGTTCGGCTTGCATCCCGATGCGCTGCTCGATTTCGTCGTTCGGCTCGAAGGCTTCGCGCGCCTGCGCCCCCGCGGGCTGATGACATTGGCCCTCTTCAGCGACGACATGGCCCGCGTGCGCCCCTGCTTTCGGCTGCTGCGGGCGCTGCGCGATCGAGCGGTGAAGCGCAATGCGGCCTTGACCGAGCTCTCCATGGGCATGTCCGGGGATTTCGAAGCCGCGATCGAGGAGGGGGCCGACGTGGTTCGCGTCGGCCAGGCCATCTTCGGCAAACGCCCGACCGCCGACGGGCATTATTGGCCCGGTTTTGCTCCAGGTTAAGGGAAGCCCGCTGCTCCATGGCCGGAGGCGATTACCTCCAGGCCCTTGCTGTGGAGTGCGTGGTCAATGGTACGGCAGGCAACCGAATCTGCACCGTTCGGGTCGTGAATCCGTCTATCTCAAGACGGAGTTCGAACATGCCCGCAGCGCTCGCCATCGCCCAGGCCTATAGGGGGCCATTTGCCGAAGAATTGGCCAAGCTTCAGAAATCCAACCCGATTGCCGATCCCAAGCGCTGGGAACAAGCCAAGCATGATGCGATCGAATTTCTGACCGACTGGGGCGACCAGGTGGCCGAACTCGGCTGGAGTGCCGATGACCTTTTCGGCCTCCATCCGACCGCGCCTCTCGCACGCTATGATGTGATGGGGCTGATCTGGCTGCTGCAGGGGCAGGCTGTTAGCGGGGTTACCGAGCGTAGCGCCAGTACCGGTGCAACGACATTTTACAGGGCGGTGCGATAGGCTTGGACAGCGAGAAACGCGGTGAGGGTCGGCTGGAATCACGCCGAAGTCACAGGCTGTCGACACACTCGCGCCCGTCAACGGCCTTTCCGATAGGACAGTCCGGTTGACGATAGTACCCCAATAGAACTCGCCCGGCGCATGGAGCGTCGGGCTTTTTTGTCGGCTGCCTCGGTCGGCGACATTGCGAGCGTATAGCGATCACCAGCGGTGATGCCGGCCACCATGCCTGCGCCAGCCTTCATGGCGACCGCGCCACCAGCCTCGATGCAAGCCATTGTCATGGTGCCGGCGCCAGCCGTGCTTCCTCCAACCATGCCAGCCGATCTGCTCGGCCTGCGTTACGCCGGGAGTACCCGGATGAACCGGAGCAAGGGCAGACGATGGCGCAACGCTGGCCGACAACGCGCCGACGGCAATAAGGGCAGCAAGAAGCATCTTTTTCATTGAACATCTCCAGTCGGATATGACGGCACTGACATTCCGTTACGTAATCTGAATGGATGCTGAATGCATTTCACTCTTCGGGCGCCATCGCCTTGCTTCTCGGGTCTTTGAAGAGTGCGAGCGAATTTCGGTGCGGGCTTGCCGAACCAGGCTTCAAGGGCAGTCTCGAGGCCCGCGGCGCTTCCATTCCCGACCCAGGCCACATGCCCATCGGGCCGGATCAACACGGCGGTTGGAGTTTGGACCGCGCCGACCACCGGAAGCTCGCATATCCCCTCGAATTTCGCCTTCACCAGCTTGACCCGATCTGCCCAGGCCTCGATGTCGTGGCTGCCCGTCTCGCCGAGATTGAGCAGCACGGGCCGGGCCTCGCGCAGAAGATCGAAGACCCGCATCGGCCCTTCGGCCCCCACAAGGTCGAGATCGGGCATGCGGCGGCCAAGCAAGGGATGTCCCTCGCCGAGGTCGTAGCGAATGTCGAGGCCGGACATCACGGCGCAATACCATCTGCGCGGCGCATCCATTTGCATCACGGCCGCCATCATGTCGCGCAAGGCATTCGTGCGTTCATCGCCGCGATTGAGCGCTGTGAGCGCCAAAGTGTGCTTCAGCAGGGCCGCTCCCACCGGATGGCGTTCGGCGTGATAGGTATCGAGCAGGTCGTGCGGCGAGATGCCCTTGATCACCTGCGCCAGTTTCCATCCCAGATTGACCGCATCCTGCAGGCCGATATTCAGACCCTGTCCGCCAACCGGAGAATGCACATGGGCGGCATCGCCGGCCAGCAATACCCGTCCCTGCCGATAGGAGGAGGCCTGCCGCGCAGCGTCGGTGAACCTGGACAGCCAGGTGATGTCATCGACCCCGAAATCTGATCCGTAGGCCGCGACGAGCGCCTTGCGAAGTTCGTCGATTGTGGGTTTGTTGCCCCGTTCGAGGCGCGGCTCCGTCACCACGCCGCGGATCCGCTTGCCGTCTTCCAACCTGCCGAGGGCATAGACACCCCTTGTGCCATGGCGCATACCCAGCGCTGGCTCCTCGGCCATGTCGGCTTCGAAAATCAGGTAGCTGATATCGGGGCCCCATCCGGGGAAATCTATGCCCGCCGTCTTGCGGACAAGGCTGCGACCGCCATCGCATCCGGCAAGGTATTTTGCCCTCATCGTCCGGCCGTCGTTCAAGCCGATGGTGACGCCGGTGTCGTCCTGCGTGAAGCCCGTCACCTCACAGCCGCGATAGACCGGCACCGCCAGTTCACCGATCCAGTCGGCGAGAATGCGCTCGATCTTGGCCTGCCAGAGCGCGAGCGTGTAGTTGTGGCGGGTTGGCCGGTCGCTGGCATCCAGAACGGTTCCGGCAAACGGCACGACCCGATGTTTTTCGCCCTGTGAAACGAAGCGGTCGGCGATGCCGCGCTGGTCCAGCACCTCGATCGATCGCGGATGCAATCCGCTTGCGCGAGAGCCCTCGACATCCTGATTCACGCGCCGTTCGACAATGGCGACATCGACGCCCGCCAGGGCCAGCTCACCCGCCAGCATCAATCCGGTCGGGCCACATCCAGCGATAACCACGTCATGTTCGGACGAGCTCACCTGCCACCTCCTCAATCACGGTTGGGGCCCGTTTTCTACGCGATGACCTGCGTCTTGAAGCAAGAGGGGTGGGCGCCCTATATCAGGAGTGGAGGGGAGCGGTATTCGCCTGAAAGACAGGCGGCCTGCAGATCGAGGCCGTTTCACCGTCCCCCGATGATGGGCAGGGCAGGGCAACTGAGGGGCGCCGAGCGGGTGTCTCCTGCCCGCCGGCGCAGCGACAGTCTCTCCAGTCAGGCTCACGCGGTAAAATCGGTCGAACGGGAGACCTCTTCCCAAGCCGCCATTTCCGCCTTCATCGCTTCGATCTTGTCTTGGACGAGCTTGAGCGCATCGGCCCCGAGATAGAGCCGGACGGGCGGGTTCTCGGCCGAAACCAGCTTGAGCAGCGCCTGTGCCGCCTTGGTGGGGTCACCCGGCTGATTGCCGCTTTTTGCCTGCCGGGCAGCGCGGATCGGGTCCATGATCGCATCGTAGTCGGCAAGGCTGCGCTCGGAGCGGACCATCGAACGCCCAGCCCAGTCGGTGCGAAACTGGCCCGGCGCCAGCGCCGTCACATGGATGCCAAGCGGTTTCACTTCCTTGCCGAGGGCTTCGGAGATGCCTTCGAGGGCAAACTTGCTGCCGCAATAATAGGTAATGCCCGGCATAGTGATGAAGCCGCCCATGGAGGTGACATTGACGATATGGCCGGAACGCCGCGCCCGCATGCCTGGCAGCACCGCCTTGATCATAGCGACCGCGCCGAACACATTGGCATCGAACTGGCGGCGCATCTCGTCCAGCGACGATTCCTCCAGGATGCCCTCATGGCCGTAGCCGGCGTTGTTGACGAGGACGTCAATCGGACCAACCTCGCTCTCCGCTCGGGCGACGGCCTTCGACACGGCATCGAAATTCGTTACGTCGAGGAGCATGGCGTGCGCGCGATCGGGTGCGAGTGCCGTGAATATCGATGCCGCTTCCGCATTGCGGACCGTGCCGATCACGCGGTGGCCGGCTGCGAGCGCGCCTTCGGCGAAGGCTTTGCCCAACCCCGAACTCACGCCCGTAATGAGAAAAGTCTTGTTGCTGCTCATGGAATCTCCTTTTCGCGTGCCATCTGGCTCGCGGTGTTGTATCTCGATCTTAATTATATATCATGATATAAATTTTCAAGCAGTGTTCGAAACAGGGAATTGAACGGTCATGGCCGAAACGGAGCGACAGCCCCTCAGGGAAAGGAACCGGCAGCTTGCTCGCGAAGTCGTGCTCGACGCGGCCGAGCGGCTGCTTGAGAGGGGAGAAACGGCGGACTTCTCGATGCGCGCGCTGGCGGCCGAGGCGGGCGTTGGGTTCGCGACGCCCTTCAATCATTTCGGCAGCAAGAATGCGATCATGCAGGCCCTTTCGGCCCGTCTGATCCAACGAATGGCAGCGCAGTTCCGCGAGGAGGCGGCCGACGGAGACGCGATCGACCATGTGTTGGTGATGGGACGGATCAGCGTCGCGCTTCTGCTGGAGAAGCCGGATGTTCACAAGGCGGTGGTGGGATCGCTCGGCATCGCCAATTCCGAGCCAGGGCCTGTCCGGCAGAACTCGCGGGAACTCTGGTCGCTTGCGTTGGGGGATTATGTCGGGGTGGCCACCGAGATGAAGGCGCTCGCCCAGAGCGTGCTGGCGGACCAGCTTGCCTTCACTTTTCGGGGTTGCGTCTCGTTCTGGATCGCAGGCGAACTTCAGGGCGAGGACCTCGCTATCGCCTTCAGGTCCGGCGCTTCCGCGCTTCTTCTCGGCTTCGCCAGCCCGTCGCGTCGCAAAGACCTCGTCGAGCAGATCAAGCGTCTCTAACATTCCGCAGGATGAGGTTTCGTCGCGTTTCGGTTCGAAGGACTTGACAGCCATCCTACCAGAAGGTAGGTGGGGCGATGGGCAATTTATCAACCACCGCCGACGACATTCTGGCCTGCGCGCAATCCTTGATCATCGCCGGCGGCTATAACGGCTTCAGCTACGCTGACATCGCGGCCGTGGTCGGGATTCGCAAGGCGAGCATCCATCACCATTTCCCAAGCAAGGTCGATCTGGTCCGAACACTGGTTGCCCGGTATCGGGAAGAGGCTGAAGCAGGGCTGGCAAATCTCGAAGGTCAGGTGTCCGACCCGCTCGAACAGATTCGGTCCTACACCGGCTATTGGGAAGCCTGCATCGCAGATGCCAGCGCTCCGTTCTGTCTCTGCGCGCTGCTGGCGAGCCAACTCCCGGTCCTGCCCGAGGAAATCGGCGTGGAGGTCCGGGCGCATTTCCGTTCCCTGTCGCAGTGGCTGGCATCCGTATTGGAGCGCGGCGCGCAGCAGGGGCGACTGCGACTGACGAGTTCCGCTCATGACGAGGCCGAAGCGTTCATGGCAACGGTGCACGGCGCGATGCTCTCGGCACGCGCCTATGGCGATCCGACGATTTTCGGTGTGGTGACAGGCCCCCTCCTGCGGCGTCTCGCGCCGCGGACGGACTGAGCCGCCCTTATCGCTGAAACGATCGGAATCGCCCCATCCAGCGATCCGGTTCGGACTTTCAAAGATCCTCTAGAGTTCACCCTGCATATCTACCTACTAGTTGGAAGCCTATTATCATTTAAACTTTAGGAGACTGAGATGTTTGGAATCTCCCCCATTGGCTGGGTGCATACGCTCGGCAGCCTGCCCGCGATTCCGCTCGCCCTGTACATGTTCGTTCGCGACGGACGGATCGTGCCGCGCTCGACGGCCGGCATCGTTTATTTCGTTTCGATGCTGATCGGCGCGGCAACAGTGTTCCTGGTCGCCCATCAACCGGTGAGCTACGTCATCGGTGCATCAACCATCGCGTTGCTGGTCGCCGGCTATGGTGTCGGGCGTCTTCATTGGCTGGGGCGTACCGGGCGATTTATCGAGACGGTCTGCTTGAGCCTGACCGTATTTCTGCTGATGGTGCCAACCGTCACCGAGACCCTGCGCCGCGTGCCGGACGGCCATCCCCTCGTCACCGACTTGAAGTCGCCGCTCCTCCTCGGGGCTCAGGGCAGCCTTCTTGTCATGCTGATCATAGGCCTAACGGCCCAGATCATCTACCTTCGCAGATCGGGGAGGGTTGCGGCGGGACAATCCTATTGACGGGACAGCCATCGCAGATGGGCGATGGCCAAGGATGCCGGTGGGCAGGGGCATGCCATCGATGTCCCATTAACCATGCTTCGGCAGTGCCCGCTATGGCGCGATCCATACCGTCATTTTTCAGAAACCGTTCATCTTTGTCTCGCTAGCTTGCTGCCAGAGCTGGGGGCGGCTTCTCTAGGATAATATTAATGAAAAAACTTATTTGCGCCGCCGTTCTTTGCATTGCGGCACTTGGCGGGACAACTCTTTCTGCTTCGGCTGCCCCGCGGCATGACTGGCGACATCCGGGTTTTGATCGACACCACCACCGGCCGGTATGCAAGATCGTCAAGACGAAGACCTTCAAACATGGCCGGCCGATCTGGGTGACGCGGCGCGTTTGCCGATAGGAATACCTGCAAAGCACCAATGCAAACAAAACCCCTCTGGCCTCAGGGCCAGAGCGTGGCCGGGGGGAATGGGCCGACGCTGCAGGTGGGCATGGGATCGCAGGCGGCCACCGTCATGTTGCCGGCCTGGATGAAAGGCCGGGAGGCTGCAATTGCAGCCCGCCTGCTTGGAACCAACGCCGGGCGAGACTGTTTAGCAGTAACTTTGACGTGACGCTGACATGCCCTTCTTGCCGGGCGACCGGCTGTATTGAGAGACTTGCATCATGAATATTTCGTCCAGATTTCGTACGATCGTGGCTGCGCTTGTCGCTACGGCGGGAGTCGGCCTCGCGAGTTCCGCACAGGCCGACAGCGGCACGATCCGCTTCTACGTCTACAAGGCTGCCTTCTTTGTCGGCGGCTCGGGAGGCGAGGGCACTTTGACCTTCCACGGCCGCCGTTATCCCATCTCCATCGGCGGTGTCTCGGGCGGCCTCGCCTTCGGGGCTTCCAAGACCTATTTCCAAGGTCGCGTGCGCAACATTCAGCGTGTCCGAGACGCGACAGGGGTCTATGGCGCGGCGGGTGGCGGTGGTGCCGTCGGCAAAGGGGCGCAAGTGATCGTCATGACCAATGGAAAGGGCGCCCAGCTCGAACTTCAAGGCAGGCAGGTTGGCTTGCAGGTCAACGCCGATGTCACCGGCCTTGCAATCTCGCTCAAGTAAGGGCGATTGAGTGGCTGAAGGCGGCCGTTACGGAGGACGGCGGGTATGTTCCCCTTCGCGTTCCGTGTCGGCCGTCAGCCTTCGAAAACCCGCGAGCCTATTGCGGCCCGCACGGCGTAGCCCGCCCTTCCGTTCAGCTTTAGCGCGGGCTTACGACGCCATGGTGGAATAGGCTCCGGGCGGTGTCGACGATGGTTTCCTCACGGGCCCGCGGACGCCATCCCAGAACTCGCCTGGCTTTCTCGCTGGTACTTCTGCGAATTGGCGTGCCTGTGGCCTGTTCCCTCTGTGGTGTCTGTATCTTCGCAGCGAGATTGCCCAGGTTTTCCTTGAGGATGCGGACGATATCGAACAGCGTGACGACATCGCCACTCACCCCAATGAAACGCTGTCCTTTTGCCGCTTCCGCCATCATCGCGAGGATGTGGAGATCGGCTAGATCGCGGACGTCGACCATGCCGAAATTCAGGCCGGGCAGGGGCGCAGCCCCTTCAAGGATCTGCTTGATGAAGGCGACGGAAGCGGAAATATCGGGCCCCAGAACCGGCCCGAAAACGCCGACCGGATTGATGACCGACATTTCGAGGGAGCCACCCTCCCTGTCGATGAAATCCCAGGCCGCCCGTTCGGCAAGGACCTTGGATTTGATGTAGGGCTGCATGCCCGGGCCGTTCGGATCCGTCCAATCCTCCTCGTTGAAGACCTCGTCATAGGTCGTGTGGCCGTAGCCGATCGCCGCAAACGAGGAGGTCAGCACGACACGCTTGACGCCGGCGTCCCTCGCGGCGCGCAGAACTCGCAAGGTACCATCGCGCGCGGGTACGATCAGTTCGTCCTCGTTCTCTGGCGCAGTCTGCGGAAATGGGGATGCCACATGCAGAACATAGTCACATCCGGCGACGGCGGCGGCCCAGCCACAGTCGTCGGTCAGATCCGCCTGGCCGAAGGAAAGTCCCAGACCGGGTTCGACACCGCCGTTGCGCACCATCGTCCGGACATCGGTTTCACGCTGGACGTTCCTCACAGTTGTTCGAACCTGATGACCTTCGCTCAAAAGCCTCGCAACGAGGTGACTGCCGACAAAACCCGAACCGCCGGTAACCAATATCTTGCCCATGGCACTACTCTGATCGTTTGCTTTACTGCAACATCGAGCTGTAATATGAAAATGGCAAGTAGGATGAATTTTCGGACCTAGTATGAAAAATCAAACTATAGAGCCACGAATCTATGACGAAGATGAATGCGCCGGGTGCAGAGGCCCGGACGCAATCGATATTCTGCGTTTCCAGCGAGCCATTCGCGCCATCACGGGCAAGTGGAAGATCGAGATCGTTTGTATTCTGGTCGAAGGGCCGTTGCGTTTCGGTGAGTTGCGGCGACGCCTTCCGGGGATCACCCAGCACATGCTGACCGAGCAGTTGCGCGATCTGGCCAACAACGGCATCGTGATCCGCAATGCCTTTGCAGAGATTCCGCCACGCGTGGAGTACGAACTGTCGCAGGCCGGGATTGATTTGATGCCGACGCTGCGGGAGATGCGAGACTGGATGCTGAAATATGAGCATCAACTGACGGCTTCCTGATTGCTCCGCTCTCACGGGTCCGGCTGCCGCGGCGCCCTCACTCGTCGAATGGAGCGTTCAGGACGAAATCCACCACCGAGGGAGCTCTGTAGCCCTGAACGAACCGTTCGCCGAAGTCACGGGCGAAGTTGTCGTAGGTTGTTTCCGGATTCTTCTCGGCGATACAGCAAAAGCACCTCGTCATCATCTTCTTCATGCCGAGGCGCGGGAATTCCGAGACGATCCTCGACATCTCGGCGGCGGGAATGGCATCGTAGCGCCACCCGATGACATCGACGCCGATGCCGGCGGTACAAAGCGCGACCTCCGGCTCTTTGTGCAGACCGATCGAGGGCGTCGAGTTGAGAGCGACGCTGTCCCAGACCAGTTGTGCGCGCCGGCTATCGACACCGCTCTGCCTCGCGAATGTCCGGGCCAGATCCGCCCCTTCCACCTCGAAGCGGCGCGGACCGGCAAAGCTTTCGTTCAGCGTGATGTCGTGCAGCAGCGTCCCCACGGCGACGACTTCCGGGTCGTGCTCAATGCTTTCGAGTTGTCCGAGCCGCGCCGCGAAAAGCCAGGAGCGGACCACATGATTGAACAGATAAGGTTCGCATTTCTCCCGCGCATATCCGATCGCCTTGTCCACCAGCGGCGTGTCGGGGACGGACACCCCCGCGAGCATTCGGCTGGGAATTTCGGTCATGGCCGGCTCCGCTTCTTTCTGGATGGTGGTCCGCCGGACGCGGCGAGGGGGAGCCGCGTCATTTCTGATCCGGAATCGTCAGCACCTTCTCGTCGGTATTGACGACGAACACCGCCAACAGTTTCGACGGCTGCGTGTCGCTGGCATTTGCACTGACGCCATGGTGGTCGCCCGGCAACTCCGTGAAGCTTTCGCCGGCCTTGAAGGTTCGAACCGGCCCCCCATTGATCTGGCTTTTCACCGCGCCTTCCAAAACGGTCGCGTAGATGATCGCCGATTTCGCGTGGGTATGTGCCGGCGAGTAACCGCCGGGACCATATTCGACAAGGACGCCGCGAATGCTCTTACCGGGTACATCCGGAAGCGCATGCTCATAGACGAGCGTGATCTTTGCGTTCTTGGCTCCCGGCACTTCGTCGGCCAGCGCCGGTGTGGCGAGCGCGGCAGCCAGGAGCAATGGAGGAAGACAGTACTTCATGGGCGTGTCCTCGGAGGTTGGGAACATCAGGCGGGGCGGTGGGCGCCCAACCAACTGTCGAGTGAAATGCGGCCGATTATCGCCTCTCCGAGCGGCACCAGCGACGTCTCCACGACGGTGCCGCCGAAATATCGAGCTTGCGGGTCGCCCACCACGCTACGGCTATCGCCTGTCGCCTCCAGATAGCGCGCGATGATCCGATCGAAGGGCGCCCGGTCAGGACCGGCGATGTCGAAATGGCCACCGCGTGGAGTTCCGGTCGCTGTCTCCGCCACGATAGCAGCAACATCGTCGGCGGCGATCGGCTGGAACAGGCCGGCAGGTAGACGCACGCTGCCATCAGCCATGCTGCCGTCGGCGATGGCACCCAGAAATTCCATGAACTGAGTGGCGCGCACGATGCTGTAGGGGATGCCCGAGCCTTCGATGAGCCTTTCCTGCGCCATCTTGGCCAGAAAATAGCCGTTGTCGGGCATGCGGTCTGTGCCGACGATGGAAAGAGCGACGTGATGGCGGATACCGGCGGCGCGTTCGGCGGCGAGCAGATTGCGGCCCGAGGTCTCGAAGAAGGCGAGCACCGCTTGCGGCTCGAAGGAGGGGGAATTGGCAACATCGACCACCACCTCCGCACCGGCGAGGGCTTCCGAGAGTCCCTCGCCGGTGAGCGTGTTGACGCCAGTGCTGGGCGAGGCGGCAATCGCTTCGTGACCCGCTTCGCGCAGGAGAGCCACGGTGCGCGACCCGATCAGTCCGCTGCCGCCGATAACGACGATCTTCATGAAACTGTCTCCGTTGGAACGCGGGTCAAAAGCCGGCGCTCCAGAGCGCCGGCTTTGGGAGACTCAGCCCTTCACGAAAGCGAGGAGGTCCGGATTCACCACATCGGCATGGGTCGTGCACATGCCGTGCGGGAACTTCTCATACACCTTCAGCGTGCTGTTCTTCAGAAGCTTGGCCGAAAGGAGCGCGGAGTCCGCAATCGGTACGATCTGATCGTCGTCACCATGCATGACGAGGGTCGGCACGGTGATGATCTTCAGGTCTTCCGTGAAATCGGTCTCGGAGAATGCCTTGATGCCGTCATAGTGGGCCTTGGCACCGCCCATCATGCCCTGTCGCCACCAATTGTCGATGACGGCCTGAATCGGCTGTGCGCCAGGGCGGTTGAAGCTGTAGAAGGGACCGGCAGGCAGGTCGACGTAGAATTTGGAACGGTTGTCGGCGAGTGCCTTGCGCAGGCCGTCGAATACCTCGATCGGCAAGCCACCGGGATTGGCCGCCGTCTTCACCATGATCGGGGGAACCGCGCCGATGATGATCAGCTTGGCGACGCGGCCTTGCGGCTGCCCATGCCTGGCCACGTAATGCGTCGCCTCGCCGCCGCCGGTCGAGTGGCCGATATGCACGGCATTCTTGAGATCGAGATGCTCGACGACCGCCGCGGCGTCGGCCGCGTAGTGGTCCATGTCATGGCCTTCGCTCACCTGTGCCGAGCGCCCATGCCCACGCCGATCATGCGCCACGACGCGATAGCCATTGTGCAGGAAGAACAGCATCTGGGTGTCCCAGTCGTCCGAGGACAGCGGCCAGCCATGGTGGAACATGATCGGTTGGGCCGTCTTCGGGCCCCAGTCCTTATAGAAGATCTCGACGCCGTCACGCGTGGTGATGGTGGCCATGCTTTGGTCCCTTTCAGAGGTTGGGCCTTGGGTTGTGGTTGATTGCGCTGCGGCCGGCCAGGCCGGAAGCATCGCCAGCGTCGCCGCGCCGAGCCCGAGGGCAAGCAGTTCGCGACGGCCGGGATCGGCCTGTTCATGTGGTCTTATGTCCGTCATCATCATCCCCGTTTTCGCTCATGACAGAGCGGCTATTCTTCGTTGGGCCTGCTTTGCCGGATGGGATGATCGCTTTGCTTCGCACCTGAGCATGCTCAGCGCGCAGCAATAATCGACGAGCAATTTTGGCAATCCCAAATAAACCGCACCAGAAAAAGCCGAGCTTTTTCGAATTAAGCTAGTCAGGCGCGGTTCTATAAATCGATATATTCATGAATTTCGCTGCCCCCGCTGCGTTGATTTGCATCTTTGAATATTTGTTGCAAAGCAGCAAGTAGGATGGATTTTATGACCTGGTCTGAAGAATCAGACTATGGCACGCCCGGCGGCGGCCTGGGCGGGCGGCCACAAGTGATTGCCACGATCAAGGGAAAGGACGCTGGGCGCGAAAGTCCCAGGCGGGGGTTGGGCAGAGGCGTCCGCTTCTATCCAGCTGGGATGCCGGCGCACTCTATCTTTGGAAACAGGCGCAACAGCCTGCGTCCTTTTCTTGTGGTGCTACCCGGCCACAAGCCCGGCAAACCCCTGGACCGAAGTAATTGTCCAGGGATAACCGGCAGGTACGCCGGCGATCTTCATGGTTGCTGCATGCGACCCGTTAGCGGTCCCCACAGGAAACTTCCGAAGGAGATGATGGCAGGTGTTGCGGACGCGACTTCGGCGTATTGAGCGCGACTGGTGCGGCAGGCTCAAAGGCGTTGTGAAGTGGCGGAAGGGGTGGGATTCGAACCCACGGTAGACTTGCGCCTACGACGGTTTTCAAGACCGTTGCCTTAAACCACTCGGCCACCCTTCCGCGCCTTCGCACCGCTGCGTGCGAATAGGGGCGGTCTAGCAGAGTAGGGGGCTTCGTCAAGACCTTCCGCGTCGAGAAGGGGCTTTGATCGTCCCATGGCTGGTGCCGCATGGTGGGGCGCGCCGCGGTTTGGCTTGTGCCATGAGCGGCCCCCACATTCTACCGACAGAAACACGCTTGACTCACTTAAATTCATCAATTTAACTAAATCTCGGCGGGACGAACCAGAAGCATGAAAAAACCGCCTCTCGAACAACGAGATCCGAGGAGGAATTGTCCAATGGCTTCTAGCCTTGAATTCATTGAGGCGGCCCTGATCGAACGCCGCCGTTTCCTGATCGGCTCGGCCCTCGCGGCCGGGTCGCTGTTGCTGCCTCCCGGGGCAAGACGCGCCTTCGCGGCTTCAGACCTTCAGCTCGCCAGCTCGATCCGTTCGCTGTCGAACGCCTTTCACGTCGCTTGGGACAAAGGATCGAAGGCGTATGCCGATACGGTGAGTGCGCCCTATGCGGCCCTGGTGACGGAGGGCAACAGTGAAAAGGGAATCGCCGACATCAAGGCCATGCTCGCCAAGGTCGGCAACAAGCTGGTGCTCGGCGTCGATCCCAACGATGTCCCCGATGCCCGGCCGATCGTGGAAGCCGTCACCAAGGCCGGCGCGCATGTCGTGACGGTGTGGAACAAACCGGACGACCTGCATCCCTGGGATTTCGGCGACAATTACGTCGCCCACATGTCGTTCAACGGCGTGCCGGCCGGTGAGCAGACGGCCAAGGCCCTGTTCGACAGTTTCGGCGGCGAGGGCGGCATCGTGGCGCTTGGCGGCATTGCCTCCAACGCCCCGGCCATCCAGCGCAAGCAAGGCCTGATGAATGCGATCAAGGCCAATGGCAAGGTGGAACTCCTCGATTTCCAGGATGCCGACTGGGATTCCACCAAGGCCAACAATGTCGTGGCCGCCTGGATCACGCGCTTCGGCGACAAGATCAAGGGCATCTGGGCCGCCAATGACGGCATGGCCGTCGGGGCGCTCGAGGCGCTGCGCGCCGAGGGCCTGGCCGGCAAGGTCCTGGTGACCGGCATCGACGGCACCAAGGATGCAGTCACGGCAATCCGCAACAAGGAGATGGCCGCGACCGTCGACTGGAACCCCTACTGGATCGGCGGCATCGCCCTTTCCCTCGGCTATCACGCGGCGACCGGTGCTTTCTCTCCTTCCAAGGAACCCAAGGAGCACCGAGAATTCTACGGTACCGGCGTCCTGATCACGCAGGCGGATGTCGAGGCCTATTGGAAGGCCAATATTGACGAGACCCCCAAGGTCGACTGGAACGATCTGTGGGGCAAGGTTACGGGCCAGATCACCTATTGAGATCGCGCCCGTCGGCGATGCGCGGCCCGCGGGGCAAGGTCTCTCCCAACCTTTCCTCACCGGCGGCCGCGCATCGCCCCTCTCGCAGGGATCCAGGCGGAATTCTCGAACCGAGACTGTCGAAATGGTGATCTCCAGACAATCCTTCGCGCGTGCCGCGCCGGTCATGGTCCTGTTCGGCCTCTGCCTCGGCATTTCGCTGCTGGATGCCCAGTTCCTCTCGCTCGGCAACCTCATCCGCGTGGCCGCATCGGCGGCAGCGCCGCTGACCCTGGCTCTGGGCGTGACTTTCATCATCCTGATGGGGTCGATCGATCTGTCGATCGAGGGCTCGATGGCCGTGACGGCGGCCGCGCTTTGCGCCTTCGTGGCCAATTCCACCGGCAGCGGATTCAATCTCGGCCTGCTGGCGCTGCCGCTGGCGCTGGCGACGGCTGCCATCTTCGGCTGCATCGTCGGGACCATCCATGTGGTCATGAAGGTGCCATCCTTCATGGTCAGCCTCGGCATGGGCTTCGTCGGCACCGGCCTCGCCACGGTCCTGCTCGGCGGCGAGAGGGTGCAGATCCTCGATCCGTCGATCCGTGCTCTAGCGCTCTCTCGCCTGGGCGGGGTTCCCCTGGCCGTCTATGTCGCGGCCTTCATGCTGCTCGTCGCCTGGTATGTGCAGGATCATACCCGCCTCGGCCGCCACATCATGGCGCTGGGAGGCGGCGAGGACCTCGCCAGGGCTTCCGGCGTGGCCGCTGGCCGCGTCCGCATCCTGGCCTTTACCCTGGCGGGCGTCTTCTTCGGGGTCGGAGCCGTCCTGGCCTGCGCGCGGCTGGGAGCCGGCAGCGCCCTGATCGGCAGCGGACAGCTCTTCACCGCCGTCAGCGCCGTCGTGGTGGGCGGAACTGCCCTGACCGGCGGCACGGGCGGGGTGTTCAACACGCTCGTCGGTGTGCTGATCGTGATGGTGCTCAACAACGGCATGATCATCATCGGCCTGCCGACTTTCGTGCAGCAGGGCGTGCTCGGCGTGGTGATCATCGGGGCGGTGCTCTTGAACACGCCCCTGCGCGCGCTCTCCGTGGTGAAGTGAGGGTCGGCGCCGTGCTCGAACTTCTCGGCATCACCAAGCGCTTCGGCAAGGTCGAAGCCCTCAAGAATGTATCGATTACCGTGTCGGCCGGCGAAGTCGTCGGACTGGTCGGAGAGAACGGGGCCGGCAAATCGACGCTGATGAAGGTGCTCAACGGCATCAATCAACCCGATGCCGGCGAGATCCGCATTCACGGCAAGGCCGGCTCGATCACCGGCCCCAAGGATGCGGCGGCTCGCGGCATCGGCATGGTGTTCCAGGAGCAATCCCTGATCACCAACCTGTCGGTGGCGGAGAACATCTTCCTCGGAAACGAAACCCCGTACATCCGCCTCGGCCGCATCGATTGGCGGCGCATGGCCGCGGCCGCCAGGCATCAGCTCGCAAAGGTCGGCCTGGACATCGATCCCCTGACCATCACCTCCGAACTCAGCTTCGTGCAGCGCCAGATGGTCGAACTCGCCAAGGTCCTGACCCTGGAGGAGGCGGTGGAGGGAAGCCTGTGCATCCTGCTCGACGAACCGACGTCGGTACTGGAGCAGGCGGAGATCGACATCCTCTTCGATGTCATCCGCAAGCTGAAGCAGCGGGCTGGCATCATCTTCGTCTCGCACCGGCTCGACGAGGTCATCGACATTTCCGACCGGATCTACGTTCTCAAGGATGGCGTGGTCGTCAGCCAGATGAGCAAGGATGAGGCAAGCCCGGAACGCATCCATCACCTGATGGTCGGGCGCGCCGCCACGGGCTCCTATTACAAGGAGGACAGACGGGCGCCATTTGGGGCGGAAATAGCCCTGAAGGCCAGGGGGCTGGCGCGGGCTCGGGCTTATGCCGACATCGATCTCGACCTTCATGTGGGTGAGGTCCTCGCCCTTGTCGGCACCGAGGGGGCCGGCAGCGAGGCCCTGATCCGCAGCCTGTTCGGCCTGGAGAAGATCCACCTCGGCAGTGCTCATTATCGTGGACGCAATCTGCGTTTCGTCTCCCCCAGCCAGGCGGTGTCCCTCGGGCTCGGCTATGTCCCGCGCGAGCGCAAATTCGAAGGCATCGTCGAAGAAATGACGGTCGAGGAGAACATCAGCCTCGCTCATCTCGGCGGCATGAGTCGCTTCGGCATCCTCAAATTCGGCGAGATCGGCCGCGCGACGCACAGCCTCATCGACCGCATGCGGATCAAGACCCCCGGCGCCGATACGCTTTGCGCAAATCTGTCGGGCGGCAATCAGCAAAAGGTCGTGCTGGCGAAATGGTACAATGCCGGGGCGCGCATCTTCCTGCTCGATCATCCCACCCGTGGCCTCGATGTCGGCGCCAAGGAGGATGTCTACGGCCTGATCCGCGAGCTTTGCGCCAATGGCTGTTCCGTCATCCTGATCGGCGACACCCTGGAAGAGGCACTCGGACTGGCCCACACCATCATCGTGATGAAGGACGGGCGCCAGACAGCACGCTTCGACACGCTGGCGGTCCCGCCGCCTGAACCGCTCGACCTCATCCGGCACATGGTGTGAGCATGGTACGTCTGCGTTCCCTTACGCCCTATCTGCCCTGGATCGCGCTGATCCTCGCCATCCTCGTCGTGGGCCTGTTCGACGCGCGCTTTCTCGATCCCATGACCCTGATCGGCCTGATGGCGGACAATGCCACGCTGTTCGTGATGGCCCTCGGCATGACCTTCGTGATCTATGTCGGGTCGGTCGATCTGTCGATGCAATCGGTGGCGGCCGTCGCCTCCATCGTGCTCGCCCTTCTACTGCCCGGATATGGCCTGGCCGCCATTCCGGCCGCCATCGTCATAGGCGGGATGTTCGGCCTGCTTTCAGGCTTCGTGCATGGCAAGCTGCGTATCCCGAGCTTCGTCGCCACCCTTGCCACCGGCGGCATCGCGGCGACGGCGGCTTTGTGGATTTCGGGCCAGAGGGCCGTCGGCATCGCCGGCGACGTCCGCGGCGACACCCTGGGCTGGATCATCGGCTCCACGCTCGGCCTGCCCAATGAAATCTGGGTCGGCCTGGTCGTCTTCGTCCTGGCCTTCGTGCTGGAGCAGGCGACGCCTTTCGGCAAGATGATGAAGGCCGTGGGCTGCAGCGAACCTGCCGCGACCGTGTCCGGCATTCGCGTCATCCGGATCAAGCTTGCCGTCTTTGCCCTGGCCGGCGCCTTTGCCGGGCTGTCCGGGATCATGCTGGCGGGCCGCCTGTCGAGCGGTACGCCCACCATCGCCAACGAATTCCTGCTCCCGGCCATTGCCGCCGTCGTGCTGGGCGGCACCTCGCTGACCGGCGGCAATGGCGGCGTCCTGCGTACGCTGGCGGGCACCATGCTGATCGCAGTCTTCCGCACGGGCATGACCTTCGTGGGCGTCAACGCCCTCGCTCAACAGATCGTCTTCGGCACGATCCTGATCCTGGCTGTCTGCCTCAACAGCGGCCACGCGCCCAAGGGCGTGATGAAATAGCCACCACCACATAGGAAAAACGGATGCTCGAGAAATTTCGTCTGGACGGCAAGACCGCTCTCATCACCGGCGGCAATCGCGGCATTGGGCTCGCGGTCGCCCACGCTTTGGGCGAGGCAGGCGCGAAGCTCCTGATTTCAGGACGAAGCAAGGTCGAGGAGGCCGAGAAGAGCCTGGCCGATGCCGGCTATGACGTCGCCTTCGTCCAGGCCGACATTCGCGATCCGGCCGCGCCGCAGCAACTGGTCGATGCCGCCCTCGCGCGCTGGGGGCGGCTCGACATCCTCGTCAACAATGCCGGCATCGCCAGCCACGGCGATACCCCCGATTTCGACGAGGAGCGCTGGCGCCAGGTGATGGACACCAATGTCGATGCCGTCTTTCGCGGCTGCCGCGCCGCCCTCGTGCCGATGCGCAAGCAAGGCAGCGGCGCGATCGTGAATGTCGGCTCGATTTCGGGATTCATTTCCAACGTGCCGCAGAACCAGGTCGCCTACAACGCCTCCAAGGCCGCGGTTCACATGATGACGAAGAGCCTGGCCAGCGAGTTCGCCGCCGAGAACATCCGCATCAACGCGGTGGCGCCCGGCTATATCGACACCAACATGTCGCGCGGCGGCATCGAAAACCCGGAGTGGTTCCCGATCTGGCGCGACATGACCCCAATGGCCAGGGTCGGGCAGCCGGAGGAAGTCGCCGCCTGCGTGCTGTTCCTGTGCGCGCCGGCGTCGAGCTATGTCACCGGCGAGGTGCTGGTCGTGGACGGCGGCTATCTGACGCGCTGATGCCGCTATCGACCTCTTTTTGCGATTCTTGGCAATTCCGCCGAACCGCAAAGCGCTTTAGGGTGTAGACAGGAATGTCTCGTAGGGGCAGGGCTGACACCCTGCCGGTATCGGTCGCGTCATGAATGAGTCCAGCCGGGAAGGACCGGTCCCATCGTCCGCCGGGCGGCGCAGGCAGCGAGGCTACAATGCCTCGCGGGTCGGCGATCTCAATCGTGGCCTGGTCATCGAAGGCATCCGGCAGTCACCGGGGATCGGACGCACGCATCTCGCCGCTGAGACGGGCCTGACCCCTTCTGCCATCACCCAGATCGTCGCGGCGTTGATGGAAGAGGGGCTGGTGGCGGAAGTGGCCGCCACGCCGGCTGCGGATGGTGCCGGGCGTCCCCGCCTTGGGCAGCCCATCCGTGGATTGCGCCTGATCTCGGGCTATGCCGCCACGATCGGCCTGCATTTCGACCATGAATTCGCCCGGGCCGTGCTCGTCGATGTGGCCGGCAACATCATTGCGCATGAGAAGGAGCAGTTGCGTATCGAGGAGCCTGAAGCTTCCACCCATCTCCTCGCCACGCTCTTCTCCCGTCTCGATGCCCACCCGCTGCGGCCGAATCGCCTCTTGGGCGTCGGTGTCTCGGTCATGGGGCCGGTCGATCACGACAGGGGCGCCGTCGGGCAATCGAGCCAATATCCCGCCTGGCGCAACTATCCCTTCGAAAAGGCCCTGTCCGAACGGATCGGGCACGATGTCTTCATCGCCATCAACGGGGCGGCCGCCGGTCTGGGCGAATACTGGTTCGGCGGCGGCCACCATCTGCCGAGCTACATCTATGCCTTTGTCGGCTATGGCCTTGGAGGCGCCCTGATCTTCAATCGCCGGGCGGTGCGCGGCTCCTATGGCAATGCCGGCGAGATCGGCCATATCCACACCTATCCCGACGGCGAGATCTGCTATTGCGGCGCCCGGGGGTGCCTGGAAACGGTGGTGTCACTGCGCGGACTGGCGCGTTTCCTGGGCAAGCCTACCGTCGAGGCCCTTGATTTCACCGCACCGGGCTTTTGTGACGATCCCGATCTCGGCCGCTGGGTCGAGCAGGCGGGCACCGATCTCGGCCGCGCCCTGACCAGCGTCTCCAACATCGTCGACATATCCAACATCCTGATGAGCGGCCTGCTGCCCGAACCCGTACTGGGACGCCTGGTCGAGCGCACACGCCGGACTGTTGCCGCCTATCAGATGAATGCACGCCCCAGGCCCATCGTGCTGGAACGGGCGCAGGCACCGAGCGATTTGGTCGCGGCCCTCGGCGCCGCCGCCATGCCGCTCTACGGCAATCTGTTCTGACGCCGTCCATTTTCTTTAAGTCGAGCGTCATTGCGAGCGAAGCGAAGCAATCCAGCTCGGCGCGGCGCGGCCCCCGTGGATTGCTTCGCTTCGCTCGTAATGACGAGTTCGATCAGCGGGAAGCTTCGAGCCGATGCCGGAAAACCGTGCTTCAGCTCTGCATGGCCTCCTGCTGGGCCTGGATCACAGTGGTCTTGGCCAGAGTCCGCTCTTCGGTACGGGCCAGGGCTTCCTCGCTGAAGATGCGGAAACCGAGATCAGGGCGGTAGCCGTGGATCTCGTGCACGTCCAGCGCCGACATGAACTGGAGGATCTCCATGCTGATGACCTGGCCGGGCACCAGGATGGGAAAGCCCGGCGGGTAGGGTATCACGAACAGGGCCGAGACCAGTTCGCGCCCCGCCTGGATCGCCCGCGAGGCCTCCATCATGTTCACGTACTCGCAATTGCTGTCGTCATAGGACAGGAAGAAGGCGCTGCGGATATCGCCATTGCGGGTCTGGGTATTGCTGGCGAGATTGTCGCCGCGGAAAGCCCGATGGAAGCTGGAAAAGTCCGGCAGCGGCGGATGTTCAAGCGTCAGAGAACGCACCTTCTTGGCATGGATGCGCCGCTCGATGCTGCTCATGTCTGCCGCGCGGCGGTCGAGATCCCGGGCGATCTTGACCAGCACCTCGATCAGATAGGCCACCGCCGAACGTGTCGAACCGATATTGGTCATGAACAACACGGTGTTTCGGGAGGTCTTGTTGATCTGGATGCCGTATTTGTCCATCAGCTCCTTGTTCTTGAAAGTGTCGCCGTCGAGACCGGTGGCGCCGATCGCCAGCGTCGCCCGGGTCGGGTCGAGCGCGAACTCGTCGGTGCGCCACGCCAGCTCGAAATTGTTCCAGCCCGTCTCCTCGTTGAAATAGCTTTCGACACCGGATTCCCGGTGCTGTAGCGGCACGAGGTCGCCGACGGCCAGGAAGCGGAAGTAACGCTTGAGCAGGGGATGGGCCTGCACCTGGTCGCGCAGGTTCATGGCGAGCTCGAGCTGGCGCTGCACGAGCTCGTAGCCCTCCAGTTCCACCTGCCTCCGCCCGACATCGAGGGAAGCCAGGATCTGGTAGTTGGGCGAGGTCGAGGTATGGGTCATATAGGCTTCGTGGAAAGCCTCTTCCGCCTTGTCGCGGAAATCCTGATCCCAGACATGGATCATCGAGCCCTGGCGCAGGGCCGTCAGGGTCTTGTGCGTGGAATGGGTGGCATAGGCGCGTATGCGCACCTTGTCGGGATCCGGGACCAATCGCCGTTCGAGCAGCGCCTCCTCGTCGTCCCAATCGACGCTGGCCGAGAACTCCTCATAATGCTTGGCGTAGGCCGGATCCTTGAACATCTCGGCAAGGCGCGCCGCCGTCGCCATGGCCGTGCGCGGACGATAGACGGGATGGCAGCGCGCGAACGCAAACCAGGCCTCGTCCCACAGGAAGACCAGATCGGGCTTGATCGCCAGACATTCCAGCATGACGCGCTCGACGTCGTAGACGATGCCGTCGAAGGTGCAGTTGGTCAAAAGCACCATGCGGACGCGATCGAGCGTGCCGGCCCGCTTGAAGCTCAGCAGCTGCTGCTTGATATGGCGGATCGGCACCGCGCCATACATCGAATATTGATCGAGCGGATAGGAATCGAGGTAGGCGACCTGCGCGCCCGCCAGCACCAGGCCGTAATGATGCGACTTATGGCAGTTGCGGTCGACCAGCACGATGTCGTCGGGCCGCACCAGGGCCTGCACCACGATCTTGTTGCAGGTCGAGGTGCCGTTGGTGGCGAAATAGGTGCGCCGGGCGCCGAAGGCACGCGCCGCGTGTTCCTGGGCGATCTTGAGAGGGCCGACCGGATCGAGCAGTGAATCCAGGCCGCCCGATGTCGCCGAGGTCTCGGCCATGAACAGGTTCATGCCGTAGAATTGCGAGAGATCGCCGATCCAGCTCGAATTGAGGATCGCCTTGCCACGGGCCAGGGGCAGGGCATGGAACACGCCCGTCGGCTGCTTGGCATAATCGCGCAGGGCATCGAAGAAGGGGGTGTGGTAGCGCTCGCCGACGCCTTGCATGATGGCGCCGTAGAGCTCGACATGGTCCTCTTCGCCGAAGAAGATGCGCTTGAATACTTCGCCCGCCGTCGCCGCGATGTCCTCCACCTTCATGTCGGTGACGAGATAGAGGTCGAGCTCCGGGCGCAAGCGCGCGATCTGGCGGCCGAGCAGGGGCCCTCGCTCGAATTCGGGTATGGTTTCGATGCCGTCCTGAACGCCGTCAAGGAAGCGGCGCAGCATGTCGTCGCTATAGATCGAGCGGAAGGGAAAGCCGTGGCGGATCACCACCGCCTGCAGATTGAAGTTCACCAGGGTGGCGATCAGGGCGTCTTCGAAACTGGGCACGATGACGATGTCGAAGATGAACTCGTCCTCGGCATGGCGCTTGCGCTGAACGCGCCGGCGCAGCGCGGCCTCCTCGCTCGCCGACATCTCGTCGACGATGAGCACCTCGAAATAAGGGCGCGACAATTGGGCCTGGCGTTCGCTTTCGGTCTCGATCTGGGAGGGTAGTTCGCCATCGCCATCGAGGGAGCTCGCCTCATGCCGATAGGTCCGGGCTACCAGCACGCGATGGATGCGGCGCGCTGTCTGATGCGCACGCGCCAGTTCACCCCGTTCGATCCAGCTGCAGAGATCGGCGAAAACCCTTCCACCCGGAAAGGCCCAATAGCTTTCGATCGGCGCCAGGGCGGCGATCAGCTCGCCGATATGGGTCAGGCGGGACTGGCGTTCGGGATGATCAGGCGGGAGGGCCACCAATCGGCTCAGATCGTCGACAAGGCCGATCCAGCTTTCCGAGCGCATTTCCCATACGCTCCGATGACGGCTCAGCGAATTCTTGCTTTTGTCGAACGAGATCCCGGCATTCATATATTCCTCCAACGCCTTATCGTTATATTTTGTGATTTCTTCGCGAGAGGTGATCGCGGACATCATAGGTTGGTCTTCCGAAGGAAAGGCTTGAAAGTGCTTCATACACATTCCTTCAGGCAACCGCCGCGCTCGTCACGCATCGTCGAAGATACTGATCGGCTCAATGTCGAATCTGTCGGCCAATTCTCCCCAGATCTCCTGATGCCCACAGGCAGATTACAGTCACAGGGATGTCGCACAAGCGGATTTCAACGGGCACTGGAGCTATTTCCAAGGAGACGGCGGGCCGTTCCATTCATCTTCCCCATAGGCAGGTATCATTGGATGGCGGGATAAAGGCGAGCCACCCTCAGGCATCCGACCTGCCGTGGGCATTCGCCCATGCGCCTGCCTTTCAAGGCGCTTGGAAACACGCAGGCGGAGGGCATCACCGTTGCTCTCCTCCATCGTTTGACGCATTCCGAGGGTTCTTCGATGAGTATCTCCATTCCATTTTCAGCCATATTGTTCGATGCTTACGGCACGTTGCTCGATCTCGGCTTCATTACCGAGAGGGCAGAACAGGCTTTTCCCGGTCACGGCGCCCAGCTCTCCGCGCTCTGGCGCGACAAGCAGCTCAACTACACATGGCTGCGTACGATCGCCGGTCACTATACCGATTTCGCGACTGTCACGGCCGACGCCCTGGACTATTCGATCGAGCGGCTCGCCCTGACCGCGTCTCCGCAAAGCCGGGACGAATTGCTGGCGGCCTATTGCTCCTTGCCGAGCTTTCCCGAAGCCTCCGCGGCCCTGACCCATCTCAGGCACAAGGGTCTGCGGCTCGGCGTCCTTTCGAATGGCACGCCGGCCATGCTCGAGGCCGCCTTGCGGTCATCGGGCCTTGATGGCCTCTTCGACGACGTCCTCAGTGTCGACGCGGCCGGCTGCTACAAGACGGCGAGAGCTGCCTACCAGCTGGGCCCGGACCGCCTGAACCTGCCACCCGAGCGCATCCTCTTCGTCTCGTCGAATGGCTGGGATATCTGCGGCGCAACCTGGTTCGGCTATCGCACCTTTTGGGTGAACCGTGCCGGCCACCCTCCTGAAAGACTGGGTGTTTCTCCCAATGCCACGGGTAGAAGCCTGATGGATCTCATGCCCCTGTTCGTTTAACCCGGATTGGGGGCGGGCCTGGTGTCTTCCACCGGCCGCTGGGGCTTGACACTCCAGCGGCGATGAAGGCGCGACAGCATCAGATAGATCACCGGCGTGGTATAGAGCGTGAGGATCTGGCTGACGATCAGGCCGCCGACGATGGTGACGCCGAGCGGGCGGCGCAGTTCCGTGCCGGGGCCGGTCGCCAGGATCAGGGGCAGGGCGCCCAGAATAGCGGCGAGGGTGGTCATCAGGATTGGCCGGAATCGCACCAGGCAGGCCTCGAAGATGGCATCCCTGGCGCTGAGATTGCGGTCCCGTTCGGCTTCCAGGGCGAAATCCACCAGCATGATGCCATTCTTCTTGACGATGCCGATCAGCAGGATGATGCCGATGAAGGCGACGATCGTCAGTTCCATATTGGCGAAATGCAGGGCAAGCAGCCCTCCCAATCCGGCCGAAGGCAGGGTCGAGAGGATGGTGAGCGGATGCGCCAGGCTCTCATAGAGCACGCCGAGCACGATGTAGACCGCCAGCAAGGCGGCCAGGATCAGCAAGGGCTGGCTTGATCCGGCTTGGGCCGCCTGCTTGGCATCGCCGGCAAATTCCCCCCTGATCTCGGCGGGCAGGTGCATGCCGGCGACCGCCCCCTCGATGGCCTCCGAGGCTTCCTGGATCTTGGTGCCCGGCGCGAGATTGTAGGACAGGGTAATGGCTGGATATTGTCCCTGGTGGTTGACTTGCTGCGGCGCTAACCCGCGTTCCACCGAGGCAACCGCCGAAAGCGGCACCAGGCCCGACCGGCCGGGCACGTAGAGGCCGGTCATGTCGCTGGGATCGCGGCTTTGTTCGGGGGAGGCGGCAAGCACCACGCGATACTGGTTGCGCTGGGTGTAGATCGTCGAGATCTGCCGCTGCGAAAAGGCATTGTTGAGGGCGCTGTCGATGGACGTGATGGCCACACCGAGACGCGCCGCCGCCTCGCGGTCGATGACAAGTTTGGCTTGCAACCCGTTGCGCTGCCTATCGGAATTTACATCGGTCAAACCCGGTACGGTCTTCAGCCTCTCCATCACCTTCGGGGCCCATTCGACCAGGAGGTCGGCATCACCGGACCAAAGCGTGTACTGATATTGTGACTGGGACTGACGCCCGCCCGCCGACACATCCTGCGGCGAGAACATGAAGACGTTCAGTCCGGCCACCGCTCGCACGCTCTTGCGCAACTGCGCGATGACATCCTCCGTGGGCGGACGCTGGTCCGGAGGGAGCAAGGAAATGCTGAGCTGGCCGGAATTGGTGCCGCCAAAGGGGCTCGAGCCGATGGAGGAGCCCACGCCGGTGACGTAGGGATTGCGCTGGATGATCGCCGCGACCTCGCGCTGCCAGGCTACCACCGCTTCGTAGGAGGCATCTGACGATGCTTGAGAAAAACCTTGAATGAAGCCGCCATCATCCTGAGGAACCAGGGATTTCGGCAGGGCGTAATAGAGCCATGCGGTTCCGAACACCGTGGCGAAGATCACCAGCAGCGTCAGGAAGCCGTGATTGAGCACACCGCGCAGGCTGGCGCCGTAGAGGCTCACCACCCGCCGCAGTGCGCCCTCGATCGCGCGGTCGAACAGTCCCCGCCTGGCCTCGATGCCGTCATGGCCGCGATGGGCCAGGATCATCGGGGTCAGGGTGAGGGAGATCGCGGTGGAGGCGATCACCGCAAAAGCCAGCGTCATTGCGAATTCGAACAGGAACTTGCCGGTAATTCCTCCGGCAAAGAGCAAGGGAATGAAAACGGCCAGGAGCGAAAGGCTGATCGAGACCACGGTAAAGCCGATCTGCCGGGCGCCCTCGATGGCGGCCTGCAGCGGCGGCAGGCCGGCCTCTCGTTTGGCATGCACATTCTCGACCATGACGATGGCGTCGTCGACGACGAAACCGACCGAGACGACCAGCGCCATCAGGGAGAGATTGTCGATGGAAAAATCGGCAAGCCACATAGCGCCGAAGGTGGCGGCCAGCGAAAGCGGCACGGTGACACCCGCCGCCAGGACCGGCGTAGTGCGGCGAAGAAAGACGAAGACGACAAGCACGACCAGGATGACCGAAGCCATCAGCGTCCATTGCATGTCGTCGACGCTGGCGCGGATCGTGGTGGTCCGGTCGGTCAGGATGTCGATGTCGATGCCGGCCGGAATTCGTGTCTTCAAAACCGGCAATAACGCCTTGATAGCGTTCACGGTATCGATGACGTTGCCATTGGCTTCCTTGGTGATGTTGAGCAGGATCGCCGGCTTGCCGTTATAGGTTGCGCTGGAGTTGAGGTTGCGGACACCGCGCTCCACCGTGGCGATGTCGCCAAGCCGCACGGCGGTGCCGTTGCCGGCCCGGATGATGATGGAGGCATAATCCTCGGGGGCCGACATCTGGCTCCCGGTATCGAGCGCCATGACGATGTCGGGGCCATCCAGCGAACCGAGGGGGCTGATGGCGTTGGCCGCCACGATCGCCTGGCGCACCGCCTCCATCGACAGGCCCATGGCAGAAACGCGATCGGGGTTGAGTGTGACCCGGATTGCCGGCTGATCGGCCCCGCTGACCGCGACCTCGCCGACCCCCTCGACCTGGGAGATGCGCTGCACGATCACGCTGTCGGCGGCATCGAACATGTCGCTGGCATCGACCGTGTCGGAAGTCATCGCCAGGATCAGGATCGGACGGGCATTCGGGTTGAACTTGCGGAAGGAGGGCGCCGTCGACAAGTCCGACGGAAGGTCGGAGGCTGCGGCATTGATGGCCGCCTGCACATCCTGGGCCGCGCTGTCGACGTTCCGCGAAATATCGAACTGGATGATGATGAGGGTGGAGCCGAGGGACGAGCGCGAGGTGATCTCGGTCACCCCCGCGATCGACCCCAGCTTGCGTTCGAGCGGCGCTGCGACACTGGCAGCCATGGTCGACGGGTCGGCGCCAGGACGGCTCGCCGTCACCACGATGGTCGGCAGGTCGATGGCAGGCAGGCTCGAGACCGGCAATTGGCGATAGGCGGCGAGCCCCACCAGCAGGAGCCCCATCGCCAGCAGGATGGTGCCGATCGGCCTGCGGATGAAGGGCTCCGAGATGCTCATGTCTGCGGCATCGCCTGCGGCTTGCGGGCAAAGCGCTCACGCAGCCGCTCGAAGCCGAGATAGATCACCGGCGTGGTGTAGAGCGTCAGCAGCTGGCTGAGCAGCAAACCGCCGATGATGGTGATGCCGAGCGGTATGCGCAGTTCCGATCCCATGCCGTGGCCGAGCGCCAGGGGCAGGGCGCCGAACAGGGCGGCCAGGGTGGTCATCATGATGGGGCGGAAGCGCAGGGCGGATGCGGTGACGATCGCCTCATGCGGATCCAGGCCCTGCTCGCGCTGCGCCTCGATGGCGAAGTCGATCATCATGATGGCGTTCTTCTTCACGATGCCCATCAGGAGCACGATGCCGATCAGCGCGATGAGCGAAAGCTCGTGGCCGGTATATTCGAGCGCGAGCAGGGCGCCGACGCCGGCCGATGGCAGTGTCGAGAGGATCGTCACCGGATGGATCGCGCTCTCATAGAGGACGCCCAGCACGATATAGATGGTGATCACCGCCGCCAGGATCAGCCAGGGCTGGTTGGCGAGCGAGGAGGAGAACTCCGCCGCGTCGCCGGTGAAGCGGGTGGAGATCGACGCCGGCATGCCGATCGCGGCCTGTGCCTTGCGGATCGCGGCGACGGCGTCGCTGAGCGAGGCTCCATGAGCGACATCGAAACTGATGGTCGCCGAAGGGAACTGATCGTCGTGCTCGACCACCAGCGGCGCCGTCTCATGACGGATGCTGGTGAAGGCGCTGAGGGGAACCTGGTTGTCGGTGGCGCCCGATGCTGTCGGTATGTTGGTTGCCGTACCGCTGGCACCGACCGTCCCCGCGGTGGGATTGGTGGTGGTGGCAAGCCCCGACGTGCTGGCGGAACTGGCAACATAGATCCGGCTGAGCACGCTCGGTCCCACCTGGTCGTCCGGCCCCGCTTCCAGGATGACGCGATATTGGTTGGCCTGCGCATAGATGGTGGCGATCTGGCGCTGGCCGAAAGCGTTGTTCAGGGCGTTGGAGACGTCTTGCATGGAGACGCCGAGACGGGACGCCGTGTCCCGGTCGACATCCACGAACAGCTTGGCACCGCCATTCTGCACTTCCGAGGTGACGTCGCGCATCACGCCGGAGCGTTCGAGTTCGGCGGCCAACTGATCGGCCCAGCGATCGACGTCGCCCGCATCGGTTCCGGTCAGCGTATATTGGTAGGGCGCCCGGCCGGCCCGGGCGGTGATGCGGATATCCTGCACGCTCTGATAGGTCACGCGCAGGCCTGGCAGCCGGTTGGTCTGCGCCTGCAGGCGCTGAATGATATCCGTGGCGTCCGCCTTGCGCGCGCTGCGCGGCTTGAGCACCAGGGAGAGCGAGCCGGTATTGGAGGTCAGATTGCTCCCGGAGACGCCGATGCTCGCCACAGTGGAGAGGATATCGGGGTCTTTGCGGGCAATGTCGGCAATGGTCGCCTGGGCCTTCTTCATGGCATCGAAGGAGGCGGTCGGCTCAGCCTGGATCACAGCCGTGATCAGCCCGGTATCCTGCTGGGGCAGGAAGCCCTTGGGCATGGCGATATAGAGCCAGATCGTGGTCGCCAGCGTGCCGAGCGTCAGAAGCAGCATCAGGAAGCCATGGCGCAACGTCCACACGAGGCTGGCTCGATAGCCGCGGATGACGGTGTCGAAGCCGCGGTCGATCCAATCCAGCAGCCCCTTGCGTTCGCCATGGCCCGATTTGAGCAGGCGCGCGCACATCATCGGCGTCAAGGTCAGCGAGATCACGGCCGAGACCACCACGGCAATGGTCAGGGTCAGGGCGAATTCGCGGAACATGCGCCCGACGATACCGGTCATGAACAGCAGAGGAATGAAGACGGCGATCAGCGACACGGTCAGCGAAATGATGGTGAAGCCGATTTCCTTGGCGCCCTTGAGCGCGGCATCGAAAGGCTTCTCCCCTTCCTCGATGTGCCGCACGATGTTCTCGATCATCACGATGGCATCGTCGACCACGAAACCGGCGCCGATGGTGAGCGCCATCAGCGAGAGATTGTCGAGACTGAAGCCGCAGAACCACATGACGCCGAAGGAAGCGATCAGCGAGAGCGGCAGCGCGACGCCGGCGATGATGGTGGCGCGCAGGGTCCTGAGAAAGATGAAGACGACGAGGATCACCAGGCCGACGCTGAGGGCCAGCGTCATCTCCACTTCGTCGATCGAGGCCTGGATGGTCTGGGTGCGATCGTTGACGACCTCGAGCGAAACATCGGCCGGCAGGCTGCGGCGAAGCTCGGGCAGCGCCGCCAGCACGCTGTTCACCGTGGCGATCACATTGGCGCCCGGCTGGCGCATGATGTCGATCACCACTGCCGGCTGGCCGTTGTAATAGGCGCCCACGCGTGCGTTCTCCAGGCCCTCGACCACATTGGCGATGTCCTTGAGCCGCACGGGAGCGCTGTTGCGGTAGGCGATCACCACGTCGGCGAAGGCATCGGCCGCGCTGATCTGGTCATTCGCCGCGATCGTATAGGACTGGGCCGCGCCGTTGAGCGAACCCTTGGCGCCGGCAACGGTCGAAGTGGTGATGGCGAGCCTGATGTCCTCCAGGCCGAGGCCATAGGCAGCAGCCCGGGCCAGGTTGACCTGCACCCGCAAGGCCGGGCGTACGCCCCCCTGCACGTCGACATGGCCGACGCCGCTGACTTCGGCGAAACGCTGGGCCAGCAGGGTATCGGCCATGTCGGACAGGTTGCGGATGGTCTGCGTCTTCGAGCGCAGCGCCAGCGTCAGGATCGGCGTATCGGCCGGGTTCACCTTGGCATAGCTCGGCGGATAGGGCAGTCCCGAGGGCAGGGTGGAGGCCGAGGCATTGATCGCCGCCTGCACGTCCTGGGCCGCCCCGTCGATGTCGCGATCGAGATTGAACTGCAGCGTGATCTGGCTGATGCCGAAAGCCGAGGACGACACCATGGTCGCAATCGACGGGATCTGACCGAGATTGCGCTCCAAGGGCGCCGTCACCAGTTTTGCCATGGTTTCCGGTTCGGCCCCCGGCAACTGGGTGGTGATCTGGATGGTCGGGAAATCGACCTGGGGCAGGGGGGCGATCGGCAGGGCAAAATAACCGAGCAGCCCCCCCAGCAGCACGGCGATGCCGAGCAGCGAAGTGGCGATCGGCCGAAGGATGAAGGGGGCCGATACCCCGTTCATGGCGCTGGCGCTGCGCCGCCGCCCTGCTGGCGACGATGCCCTTTGCGTTGCGGCTGGCCATCCCCACCCTCGGCCTTTCCGCCGGTCTCGGGCGTGGCAGCGGGCGTACCCAGGCCTTCGTCGTCGTCCTCGGCCGGCACGGCTCCCGGCTTGGAAACCTCGACCTTGGCGCCGTCGCTCAACCTGGCGAAGCCGGTGGTGATGATCTTCTCGCCATTCTTCAGGCCGCTATCGACCACAACCTGCTCATCGCCTTGCTGGCTGACGGTGACCGGACGCATCTTGGCGGTGCTGTCATCACCGAGCACATAGACGAAGGTACCGTTGGGACCACGCTGGATTGCGGCGGTCGGCGCAACCACGACGCCTGCCAGTGTTCTCACCTTGAGCTTGGCGTTTACGAACGCGCCCGGCCACAACCCCAGCGTATCGTTGGGAAAAATGGCCTTGAGCTGAATCGTGCCAGTGCTGGCATCCACCTCGTTGTTGATGACTTCGAGCTTGCCCGTGTCGATCAGGACCTTGCTGTCGCCGCGAAGAGCCTCGACCTGCAGCGGCTCCTTGCCGCTGGCCGGGGCGATCTCGGCCAAGGCCTGTTGCGGCACCGAGAACAGCACGGCGATGGGCTTGAGCTGCGTCAGCGTGACCAGGCCCGTGCTGCCCGATGCCTGGACGACATTCCCCACATCCACATTGCGAATACCGGCGCGGCCGTCGATCGGCGCGGTAATGGTGGTGTAGGCCAGGGTTGCCCGCGCGCTGGCAATGGCTGCGTCGTCGGATTTGAGCTGCGCCTCGTATTGCGCCACGGTGGCGCGCTGCGTATCGGCTGTCTGCCGGGTTACCGAATTGCTGGCGGCCAGGCCGACATAGCGTTCGAGGTCGCGCCTGGCATTATCGAGCAGGGCTTGGTCCTGGGCTCTCTTGGCGATGGCCTGGTCCAGCGCAGCCTTGTAGGTCGAATCGTCGATGCGGGCGATCACGTCCCCCTTTTTGACGTCCTGCCCCTCCCGAAAAGGCATGTCGACGATCTGTCCGCTGACCTGGGGCGTGATCGTCACGGTATTGTAGGCCTTCACAGTGCCGACCCCGTAGAGATAGACCGGCACGTCGGCCGTCTTGGCCTCGGCAATCAGCACGGGCAGGGGGCCGCCATCGAAGCTGCCGCGGCGCCCGCGGCGCCCGCCGCCCGCCCTCGATACCGCGGGCGTACCCTGGCCCGCGCCCTCGGCCGGCGGCAGATAGGCCTGCAGCCATGGCGGAGCCGAGGCGCGCCAGCGGTCGCGCGTCACATAGGCCGCCCCAATTCCGGCAGCCAGCAGAACGGCCAATGTCGCGAGGCTGCGCGAAAATCTGGGCATTTCAACTCACTCGAATCGGCAACGGGCGCGAGCAGGGTTTCGCATCACCACGAACGCCCTAGTTTTGCGGCATTTGCGCGGCGGATGCGGTCCAGCCGCCGCCTAAAGCCTGATGCAGGCTGATCAACGCCTGCAGACGCAGCAGCTTGACCTGTATCAGCGTGTCCTGGGCGTTGAAGAGGGTTTGTTCGGTCTGCAACACGGTGACCAGATCGACCGTGCCTTCGCGCAATTGCTGCTCGGAGATGCTGTAGGCCTTGCGCGAACTTATCACCACGGCCTGCTGCAACGCCTCCTGGCGGGCGTATTGGCGCACGGCCGCCAAGGCGTTCTCGACATCGACGAACGCCTGCACCACCGTCTTGCGATAGGCCGCGACCTGGGCGCTCTGCACGCCGTTGGCCCGTTCGACATTGCCGCGCAGGGTTCCGCCATCGAAAATGGGTTGTGTCAGGCCTGCCGCGATCGAATAGAAACCCGAGGCCGGGTTGAACAGGCTCTTGAGCGCAGCACTCTGCACGCCGCCTTGGCCGGTCAGGGAAATCGAGGGGAATTGGGCGGCTCGCGCCGACAAGGCATCCTGATGGGACGCCATCAGACTGGCTTCTGCGGCCGCGATATCGGGCCGGCGCGTCAGCAATTGCGAGGGAAGTCCTGCCGCGACGACCGGCACGCGCAAACGTCCCAGGCCGCCGCCCTTGATGTCTACCAAGGCGGGAGGCTTGCCGACCAGGAGGGCGACAGCGGCCTTGTTCTGCGCTACCGACAGTTCGAGGGGCGGGATGCTGGCGCGCTGCTGGTCGAGCAGGCTCTGCTGCTGGGCGACCTGCAGCGACGTCGCCGTCCCGGCTTTGAGCTGGTTGTTGATCAGCGCCATGATCCGGCTCGCACTGGCGACGTTCTCGCGCGCAATGCGCAATCGATCCTGCGCTGCAAGGATGGAGAAATAGGCATCCGCCACGTTGGCGATCGCCGTCAGCTCCACGGTATCGCGGTCGAAGCGACTTGCCGCCTCGCTCGACCTGGCACTGGCCAGGGCCTGGCTGTTCTTGCCCCAGAAATCGATCTCGTAGCTGGCGCTCGCCGACAAGCCATAGGTGGCGCGACCGCGCCCGACGCGCCCCGTCGCAGAGGCAGCACGGGCTCGCTGCGCCGAGACGTCGCCGTCGATCTGGGGAAACAGCGGCGCCCTGGCGATCGTAATGCCCGCCTGCGCCTGTTCGATATTGGCGATGGCGGTCGCGATGTCGAGATTGCCCATCTGCGCCTGAGCGACCAGTGCCGTCAGCTCGGGGGAGCCGAAACTGCGCCACCAATCCGTCCGCAGCGGCTCGGACGGCTTGGCTTTCGCAGCCTGGTCGTAGGCGCTCGGCACGGCAATCGCGAGATTGAGCGGGCGAACATCGGCGCAACCCGCCAGGATCGCCGTAAGCCCGGTCAACGTACCGACTGCCATTGCTGAAGTACGCATCTGACGAAGAGAAAACTTCACGATGGAGCCTTCAAAAAGGGGCGATCCAGCGAAACTAGGGCAGGAATCACCAACATGCCAAACACATAGCCAAGTCACTGGCCTTGTGCGAGCGACGCGGGAGCCCCTGTTTGCTGTCGAGCGCCATTCCTCGATTCCTTTCCGCCATCCGTCCGGCCTCAAACTGGCGGGGTGACTATGGCAGCACCGTGTTTGCCGGGGTCGTTCTGCTCTGTAAAGTTGTGTGAAGTGAACTTTTTTGCCGGCAATCGAACAGTGCTCGCCTGCACTGGTTAACTGCCCTTTTCTTACTGATTTTGCTCAGGAAATATTGGCTTCACCGCAGCGGCTACGACGCCTGGGTCAGTGTCCTGGTGCCGCATGGGCCCGTCCGGGGGCTTTCAATTTGTCAGATCTTGCGCTATCGGCTGTTTACGGTTTGGAAACCCTGCCGCAATTTGGACGCAATGTCAGGGCGTCTTTATGGCGAAATTCGGGGAATTTCATAACCGGACACGAAGTGCAGAACGGCTTCGTGCTTCGAAATGAAACAGCAGGTTGCGTTCGTACTGCGCCCCGCCATGTCGTGTTGACACGCCATGGCCGCACGCAGACCACGGCGCCTCTTTGCTCCATAAGAAGGGTTCTGAGATGGCGGAAAACCTCTCGGCTGTTCCAAATTGCGTCGAGTTGCGTATTTCCGACACTTCATCTCCTTCCCGGGTATCCGGAGCGGTCGCCAAGGCGACCATTGCCCTTGTTGGCTGCGCCGCATTGGCCAGCTGCGCAGCGCCCAATCAGGCCTACGCCCCCAAGCCTGCCACCACGCAGGTTGCCGCCGCCACAAGCACGACCGTGGTGCCCCCGCCTGCCGGCATGCGCGTTGCCACCCCTCCCGTCCGCAGCAAGAACGGCACGGACAAACCCTATGCCATCGGCGGCAAGCGCTATGTGCCGGCAAGCCATGATTCCAAATACACCGCCGTCGGCCTGGCATCCTGGTACGGTCCGGGCTTCAACGGCCGCAAGACGGCCGTGGGCGAGCGCTTCGACATGATGGGCCTTTCGGCCGCACACAAGACCATGCCGCTGCCGAGCTATGCTCGCGTCACCAATCTGAGCAATGGCACCTCGATCGTCGTTCGTGTGAACGATCGTGGCCCCTATGTGCATGGCCGCCTGATCGACCTGTCGAGCCGGGCCGCCGACCTGCTGCAATTCAAGGGCTCAGGTGTGGGGCGGGTGAAGGTCGAATATGTGGGTCGCGCCCCCGAATCCGGGTCCGACAACAAGATGCTGATGGCGACCTTGCGGACCGATGGCACGCCGGCACCGCTGCCGGCCGGTGTCTCCAACACAATGGTTGCCGACGCGGCGCCGCCGACGCGCCCCACCGCGACACCGATCCTGCCGGTCCAGCCGGTGACGCAGGTCGCTTCGGCAACCGAAGCCAAGCCCTCCAGGCTCGCAACCCCCGAGATCAAGCCAGTGGTGGTGCCGCCGGTCATCGCCCAGGCCGATCCGATGGATCCGCCGGTTGCAACGACCGAAGTGGCTGGCCTCAGCAACATGGCGTTCACGCCGCTGCCCCCCTCGCGCCCGCGCAGTTCAGATGGTGTCCTGGGCAAGGTGCCGGCCGGTTCGATCGGTCAGGTTAACCTGGCGAAGGCCAAGGCCCCGGACGCTTCGGTGGAGCCCGCCATGGCCGTGCAGCCGACAGCCCAGGCCTTTGCCGCGACACCGGCTCATGCGCCTGCGGTTCTGGTGCCGACCCCGCCGGTCACCGCTTCGATGGCAGGTCAATAGGCTAAAACGCCAGTCATACGAAAAATCAAAAAGCTCGCACAAGCCTTTGTGCGAGCTTCTTTTTTGGGGGATGGAGCAATTCCCGCCGGTGCGCGGGCAAGCGGTGCGGGCGGGCCATGAAACCTGCAGCGAAGTGGTCGAATGAGGCGCTTCAATCGCCCTTTGCCAGAGGCAGATCCGGCCGAGCTCCCCATTCGGCCCAGGACCCGTCATAGATGCCTTGGACCGGTTTGCCGACGGCATCGAAAGCCAGGGCCAGAATGGCAGCCGACACGCCCGAGCCACAACTCGTCACCAACGGCTTCTGGGTATCGATGCCGGCAGCCTTCATCGCGTTGTGGATCGCCTCGGGAGAGGCCAGGCGGCCGTTTTCGACAACAGCAGCATAGGGCAGGTTACGGGCGCCCGGCATGTGACCCGGCCGTACACCCGGACGCGGTTCCGGCGCGTCGCCGCGGAAGCGCTCGGCGGGCCGAGCATCGACGATTTCCGCACTGCCTTCCGCCAAGGCTGCCTGGACTTCGCCGACACTCTTTACCTGGCTGCCGTCGAAACGCGCGGTGAAGCGAGCCGGCACCGGATGCGGCTCACCAGTTTCGATCGGACGGTTCTCGACCTGCCAAAGCGGAAAGCCGCCGTCGAGGATAGAGACCTTGGATGCACCGAAGATCCGGAAGGTCCACCAGACCCGTGGGGCGGAGAACAAACCCGCACCGTCATAGACGACGATATGCTTGTTCTCGCTGATGCCGAGGGCGCCGACGGCTGCAGAGAAAACCTCGGGACCTGGGAGCATGTGAGGCAGCCCGCTGCTCGCATCGACGATCTTGTCGATATCGAAGAAGACGGCACCGGGAATATGGGCAGCCAGATATTCCGCATGGCCATTGCGATTGGCCGCCGGCAAATGCCATGAGCCATCGACGATCGCCAAATTCTCGTCGCCGAGATGCGCGGCCAGCCAGGCCGTGGAAACCAGATGGGGAGAGGAGGTCATGGTGTATTCCTATGCCTTCTTGCGGGTTTTCTTGCCGGTAAGCCGGTCTAGAGCCAGCTTGGCTTTCTCATGCCCCTGGGCTGCAGCTTTGCGATACCAGGCGATGGCGTCCTTCTTGCTGGCGCGGGTCCCGCGCCCTTCCTCATAGAAAACACCGAGATTGAACTGGGCGACCGGTTCGTCCTGCTCGGCCGCCAGCTTGAACCATTTCAATGCCTCGGCTTCGTCCTTGGGCGCACCGGTACCATCGGCGAGCTGCACGGCAAGATTGGTCTGGGATGGAATGTAACCGTCCTCGGCAGCCTGCCGATACAGCGAAACCGCCACGGCCGGATCCTTTGGCACGCCCTTGCCCTCGGCATAGAACAACGCCAGATTGTGCCGGGCTGCGTTGTACCCCTTGTCCGCGGCCTTGGCATACCATTTGGCCGCCTCGGCCGGCTCGGGAGACAGGCCCACCCCCTCGTCATAGGCATAACCGAGCTCCATCTGGGCCGAGCTCAGGCCCTGTCGCGCTGCCTTGGTGTACCAGACCACGGCAAGGGTCGCATTCTTCTCGACACCATCTCCCTTGGCATAGCGCCGAGCGAGTTCATATTGCCCGTTGGCGCTGCCGGCCGCCGCAGCCTTGCGATAATAGTCGATGGCAGCGGCAGTGTCGGCTTCGACGCCGTTGCCTTGTTCGTAGAGGCCCCCTAAATTGTAGGCAGCTTCGCCGTCGCCATGCTCGAAGGCCTTGCGATAGAGAGTCAGAGCCTGCTCGAGACTCTGTTCGACGCCGTCGCCTCTCAGATAAAGGCCGGCCAGATTGTTCTGGCAGCCGCTTTCGCCGGCATCGGCGCCCTTCCTGTACCATGCCACGGCCACCGCAAGATCCGGTTCCACGCCATGGCCTTCCTCGTAGAGATTACCCAGGTTGAGGAACGCTCGTTTCTCGCCGAGGTCGACGGCCTTGAGGTAGGACTGGCGCGCCTTCTCATACAGCCCGGCCGCCTCCAGGGACCGCCCGAGCATATAGGCAAACCGGCCTTCCTGCGGCCGCTCGGCCAAGGCCTGCTCACAAGCCGGGATCGCCTTGGCGTGATCGATGTCCGCCATGGCGAAACCGGGAGCGAGGGAGAGCGGATCGCTTCCGCCGCGCGAAGCCAAGCGATCACACTCGGTCACTGGCCCGCCGGTGCCGGGTCGGGACCGAGCGGCGATCTCACGCTGGGTACAAGCCAGGTGCCTGGCGTAGGAGCCGGCTCCCGTTTCGACTTTGGTCCGGCCCTCCCCATAGCACGAGCCTTGGATGTCTTCCGGCACCTTGGCCCAGATGTCGTTCAGTTCGACATAGGCCAGCGATTCCCGGTTGAAACAGGCGACCATTTCCGGGCTGTCCAACGTCGCCTTCGGCGGCCGGCCGACTGTATCGAGACAATAGTCGTCGGACCGATAGACCGGGAACATCTCCGCCGAGGCCTGCCCGGCGAGCACTGTCATCAACGTCGCGGCCAGTGCGGCCACGCCTCTACTTCCTGCCATCACGTCCTCAAAAGCCAAACCGTCTACCGCACGAGCCGAATTGCCGGCCGGTCACTCCGGTGCGGCGGCCTTGTCCAGGAACCAGTGGATCGGCCCGGCGGCCTCGACATGGGCCGACGGCAGATCGGCCCCTGCGAAGACCTTTGACAGCGTCTCTCGCTTGTCGGCCCCTGCTGCGAGAAAGGCGACGGCCCGGCTGGAGGCGATGGCCGGGAAGGTCAGGGTCACCCGCGGCACGAACGGGTCCAGGCCGGGATCGGAATGGGTAACCCAGCGATCCCTCACCGTCAGGGCAGGCTTGCCCGGAAAGAGCGAGGCGGTATGCCCGTCGGATCCGACGCCGAGCAGCATGATATCGAAGAGCGGCCGATCCGGATCGAGCGCTTCGGCGCCGTAATAAGCCTTGAGCGCCTGCTCATAGGCCTGCGCCGCCGCCTCGGGCGAGGTCGGTGCGGCGGCGACCTCATGAATGTTCCGCTCGGGTGCCGGGACATGATCGAGCAAGGCGGTCTTCGCCATCAGCGTATTGCGCCTTGCATCGTCGGCGGGCACGATGCGTTCATCGCCCCAGAACCAATGAATGCGTTCGAAGGGCAGGGCGGAGCGCCAGGGATCGCGGGCCAGGCGTTCGTAGAGCCGCTTGGGCGTCGAGCCCCCGGATAGCGCCACTGCGATAGGGCCCGGCCGCCCTTTGAGTTCGGCGACGAACCAGTCGGCCGCTCGGTCGGCCAGGGCGTCGGCATTATCCGAAATGTCGATGATGCGCTCGCTGCTCATGCGATCGGCCGCCAGCTGCGCCCGTCGCGGGCAAGCATGACCTCAGCCGCCGCCGGGCCTTCGGAGCCGGCGGCATAGGTGGCAAGCCCCCGATCACCGGCATTCGCCCAGGCATCGAGGAAGGGTTGCACCGCAGCCCAGCCAGCCTCGACCCCATCGGCACGCTGGAACAGCATGGCGTCGCCGATCATGCAATCATAGATCAGCGTCTCATAGCCCGTGCTCGCGGCCGCCTCGAAATAGTCCTTGTATTTGAAGTCCATGCCGACCCCGGCCAGATCGATCTTGGGGCCCGGCACCTTGGCGTTGAAATGCAGCGTGATGCCTTCTTCCGGCTGGATGTCGAGCACCAGCGTGTTCGGGCCCATGCCGGACAGTGCCGTGTCGCGGAACATGGCGATCGGCGCGTCCTTGAAACGGATCGCCACCTCCGTCTTGCGCTTGGCCAGCGCCTTGCCGGTGCGCAGATAGAAGGGCACGCCCGCCCAGCGCCAATTGTCGATGGCGAATTTGATCGCGGTGTAGGTCGGCGTGACGCTCTTGGGGTTGACGTCCTGAGAGGCGCGATAGGCGGTGATCGGCGTATCCCTGATGATGCCGGGACCGTATTGCGCACGCACCGAGTTCAGGATCGCCTGTTCGGGCGTGTATTGGGTGATTGCCGCCAGGGCCTCGGCCTTTTCCGAACGCACCGAATTGGCCGAATAGCGGGCCGGAGGCTCCATGGCGATTAGCGACAGCAGCTGGCACAGATGGTTTGGCACCATGTCGCGCAGGGCGCCGGTCGCGTCGTAGAAGGCGCCGCGGCGCTCGACCGTGACGGTTTCGGCCACGCTGATCTGGACATGATCGATGTGATCACGGTTCCAGATCGGCTCGAACAGGCCGTTGGCGAAGCGCAGGATCATGATGTTCTGGACCGTCTCCTTGCCCAGATAATGATCCATCCGATAGATCTGGTCTTCGCTCAGCACACTCAGAAGCTGGCGGTTGAGAGCCTGAGCCGAGGCGAGGTCGGTGCCGAAGGGCTTTTCGACGATGACACGCCGCCAGGGCCCACCTTCCACCTCCTGGCTGAGGCCGACCTCCTGCAGGAGGCGGGTGATCGGCGCAAAACCCGAAGGCGGCGTCGCCAGATAGAAGAGGCGATTGCCGCCGGTGTTGCGTCCGCTCTCTACCTTTTCCAGGTGCCGAGCGAGGTCGCGGAAGCTGTCGGGATTGTCGACCTCGGCAACCACGCTGGTGACGCAGGCGAACAATTTGTCGGCGACCGCCTGATCGACGGGCCGGGTGGCGAACTGCTTGAGGCCATCCACCAGGGATTGGCGGAAGACGTCGTCCTCCATAGGCCGACGCACCACGCCGACGATGGCGAAGTTCTCCGGCAGCAGGCCAGTGGCCGCAAGATTATAGAGAGCGGGGACGAGCAGGCGCTTGGTCAGGTCGCCATTGGCGCCGAAGACGACGAAGCAGCAAGGGCCGGCGGCGCCGCCCTTGTTGATGTGGTGGGCATTCATAACTCAGGCCTTTACGGAATTCTTCGGCTCGACGTGGCCACCGAACCCCTTGCGCATGGCGGAGAGGATCTTCTCCGCATAAGTATGCTCCTGGCGGGAGCGGAAACGGGTGTAGAGTGCGGCGGTAAGCACTTCGGCGGGCACCGCCTGGTCGATGGCGGCCTCGATGGTCCAACGCCCTTCGCCGGAATCCTCCACGAAGCCGGAATATTCGCTCAGCTCCTCGTCGGCGGCGAGGGCCGTCGCCGTGAGATCCAGCAGCCAGGACGTGACGACGCTGCCGCGGCGCCAGACTTCGGCGATGTCAGCCATGTTGAAATCGAATTTCTCGCCTTCCGCCCGGCCCTCATTGGCAGCGGAGCGCAGAATGTCGAAGCCTTCCGCATAGGCCTGCATCAGGCCGTATTCGATGCCGTTGTGGATCATCTTGACGAAATGTCCGGCGCCACACGGGCCGGCATGGATATAACCCTGCTCGGCACGCGGATCGTGCTTGTCGCGTCCCGGCGTGCGAGGAACGTTGCCGATGCCCGGCGCCAGCGTGGCGAAGATCGGATCGAGGCGGGTGATTGTCTCGGGCTTGCCGCCGATCATCATGCAATAGCCGCGCTCCAGGCCCCAGACCCCGCCGGAGGTGCCGACATCGACATAGTCGAGCCCCTTGGCAGCCAGTTCCTTGCCGCGGCGGACGTCGTCCTTCCAATTGGTATTGCCGCCATCGATGATCACATCGCCGGGAGACATGAGGCGCGAAAGCTGGTCGATGGTGCCCTGGGTGATGGCCCCCGCCGGCAGCATTACCCATACGGCGCGCGGCGGCGTCAACTTGGAGACGAGATCGGCAAGGTCTCCCGCACCAATCGAGCCTTCGGCCACCAGTGCCTGAACCGCCTGAGGAGCGCGGTCATAAACGACGGTGGTGTGGCCGTTCTTCATCAGGCGGCGGGCAATGTTGCCGCCCATGCGGCCCAAGCCGATGATTCCCAATTGCATTGGCTGATCTCCTTTTGCCGCCCCCGGCAGCTTATCGTCCGTACGTGCTTAGCACCGTTTTCAGCTGTCGCAAGCGCATGTATTCATCACTTCATGAGCATGACGAGGGGATGACGCGCCATTTTTGCATGGCACGCCGCAATGTCAGCTTGACCCACCCGCTCATGACGCTTAGAGACACCGCCATTGCGGGACAAAGTCCCGCCTGGTGAGAGCTCGTAGCTCAGTCGGTAGAGCACGTGACTTTTAATCATGGGGTCGTGGGTTCGAATCCCACCGAGCTCACCACTGATTTTCCTGACATTACCAATGAAACGGCTGATCATCCCAACACCGGATCCAGCCCGCACTATCTGCAAGCCCGTCCGCACAAAGAATGTTAGATTCTGCGACGGGATCAGAGCAGGTGGGGACTTATGGCAAGCGAGAAAGCCGCGCTGGAGCAGGCACGTCGCGATTTTGCCAGATCGATGCTGAAGGAAAGCGGATCGGCTGACCCGCGCATCGAGAGGGCGTTCGAACTCGTGCCGCGCGAAGCCTTCTTGCCGCCCGGCCCGTGGCTGACAACGTATCATGGCGGTTACGTCGAGACCCCGGATGCCGACCCGATTCATCTCTACAGGAATCGCCTGGTTGCGCTGAAGGCCGACAAGCAGATCAACACGGGCGAACCCGCCCTGCATGCGGCATGGCTCGGGGCAGTGGCTCCCAGGGCAGGGGAGAGGGTCAGCCATATCGGGGCTGGCCTGGGATATTACACCGCCATATTGTCGGTGCTGACATTGCCCGGCGGACGCGTAACCGCGTTCGAAATCGAGGAGGATCTCGCCGAGCAGGCAAGGCGCAACCTCAAGCCGTTCGATGGCGTCAGCGTGATTCACGACGATGCCACGCGCGTCGCTCTGCCGCCCTCCGACCTCATCTATGTCAATGCCGGCGTGGTCGCTCCGCCGCTTGCCTGGCTGGCCGCGCTGCTGCCCGGCGGCCGCCTGATCTTTCCCTGGCGTCCGCGCGAGGAGATCGGCATCGCCCTGCGGGTGGATGCCAGCCCCGCCGGCTTTGCCGTCAGGGCCCTGATGCCGTCCTGGTTCATTCCCTGCACCGGCGCGTCGCGCGAGATCCCAACGATTCGTCCGCCGCGTTCCTCTCGCCAAGCCTCGGCCGTACGCTCGCTTTGGCCCGTGACTGCCAGGGTTCCTGATGAGAGCGCGATTGCCGTCTATCCTGATCTTTGGTTTTCTTCGGCCGCGCTGGACGCCTGACCGTCCGCACGAATGTGGGCCGTCAAAAGACGCTTGACCTTACAATCATGGGAAGTCCTACAAGGTCTTCATCGAACGGAGACCTCACATGATCACGCTGAAAGTACCGGAAATGAGCTGCGGCCATTGCGCCAAGACGATTACGGGGGCGCTGCAGGCGATCGATCCCGGCGCAGCCGTCGAAATCGACCTCGGCGCGCAGACCGTCAAAGTGGCAAGCGCCGCCGATGAGGCGAGATTGCGTGCGGCGATCGCCGAAGCCGGTTACGAGAACGAGAAGCTGCCGGCTTGATGACCAAGCCGCCGGAGCAGGGGCCGGCTCTTGCCGGCCCGGCTCCGCGCGTGGGAGAATTGCGGTGCCGCGGGATCGCAGTCACTCTCGGGTTTAGCCGTGAGCTCCAAACTCGAGCGCGATAGCGGCGCCGATGGCGAGAATCGTCCGATAGGTTCTTTCGATCGGATCGATGAGATTGCGTGTCAGCGCAGCGTAGTTCGAGGGTGAATCGCCGGGATAGGTGAAGGGCTCGGCGAGGCTGTAGCCCTCCATGGTCAATCCATTCACCGGATAGGCATCGCGCAGCAGCGCCACCGCTTCGGGAATGCGCAGGCTGAAGATCAGTTCCATGATGTCTTCGCGCGAGACGTCGTTGCGCGTGGAGAATTTCGGCACCCGCGCCGCCATCAGCAATATGTGCTGGAGCAGGGCAAGCCGAACCGCCTGCAGCATGTCGAGCCTCTCCCGGTTTTCCGAGATCGACTTGCCCAGGTCCTGTCCTGCAAGGTCGAGCAGGCGATGAAGCGAGATGGCATCGAGCCGCAGCTTCACCGCCAATTCGCTGAGTGAAGCGGCCCGGTCATCCTCTTCCAGCAATTGCGTGATGAAAAGGCAGGGTTCTGCCAGATGCGGTTCGGCGCCGGCATAGGGACGCGTCGACCAGAAGGAACGGTCGAACAGGGTGGAGAACGCCGCGAGCGCCTTGATGCTGGAGCGCCGCTTCATATGCACGACATGCGAGGTCAGGCGGCGCAGCCGGTCCGATTTGGCGAAGGTATCGATGAAACGGTCCTCGTCGCCCCGCAGCGCCGTGCCGAAGCCCGCGATCACCGTGGCAGGGTGGCCGAGCTGCTGCAGGATGGCATTGTGCGGAATGGCCCTGATACGGCGGACCTGATGCACCTCGCCGCCCGAAACGTCGAACTGGCGCCGCGACTTGCGCGAGCCGGTTTCGTTCAGCAGGCCTTGGGCAAAAGAACCCAGCGCCCGGTGGTAGGCATGATCATCGAGCAACTTGCTATGAAAAGAGGCAAGCCTGCGGAAGAAGTCGAAGGAGAAGGTGGTGTTGGAATAGAAGGGATCGTCACTGGCGGGCTGCTCGCGCCAGGCCACTTCGGCCTCCAGCATGCGCGTCAGCGTGGCGAGGGCAAGTTCCGGCGTCTCGAAATAGACGAAGCCGTCGCCGCCCTGGAAGCTGATCTCGTGCTTGAGGGCAATGCCCCGGCTCTCGAATTCGCGGCGCGCCCAGGGGCTCATTACATAGAAGGCCCGGTCCTCAAAATTGCCCTGATGGGCGCCGCGCCCTGCCGACTCGCCATGGGTGTCGAAGATCAGGACCTCGACATCCGTCAGCCGTTGGCGCTCGCAGGCACGGGCCAATTGCCCATGCAGGCGCTCGATCGCCAGCGCCGCGGTGATCTGGCCCATGAAGCGGCCCGAATCCGAAAAACCGGTCTGGATCGCCAGCCGGCCACGCCGGCGCACCGCCTGGCGATATTCTTCGATGCCGAATAGCACGTCGAAGAACCGCGAGGCGCCTTCCAGCGCCGTCGGCGTCTCGAACAGAGGCGAAACGTCGAGCTTGTCCTCGACACCGAACAGGCGCGCGAAATAGACCGCGGCCATCACCGTCGCCGGCGCCTCGCATTCGGCAATGAGCAGACGGATGCTGGAATCCTGGTCGACATGCTTGAGGATTTGCGCCGCCAGCACGAATTGGCGCAGCGCCGTCTTCTGCTCGATGTCGAGCGAACCGAAGTTGACGGACACCGGCTGGGCGTCGCGAATGAACGTCGCCAGACGTTCCAGCATCGAGCGGGAGGTGATGTTCTCCTCCGAATCGATATCGAGATGCTGGCGCATGGCATTGTGCAATTGCGTGGCATTGATGCGCATATGCACTTCGCCGACGCCGAAGCCGAGGGTCAGCATTTCACTGCGCAGGGCAACGAGGTCGAGCGCGATCTCGGGCGGGGCATCGGCGATCGCGATGTCGATCAAGGCGATGTAAGGCCGGACGCTGGTGGCTGCATCCGGATGGCGCGCAGTGAGAAGGTCGGCAGCCTGCCGGAGTGCGGGGCGGTCGAGCGGCGACTGGCCGAAAGCATCGAGAATGCCGGCGTTCCAGGCGCGCGTGCGCTCGATACGCGCGGTCAGTTCCTCGAGACGTTGCGCGGTCTGCGAATCCGGCCCGACCTGAGCGGCAATGCGAAGGACCTCGCCGAGATAGCGGTCGATCTGGTGCTGCTTTTCCGCGAGGCGGAAACGGAAGGAATCGATCCACTGGATATCGGTGCGCCCGTCGAGGTCATAGCCGATCCAGGTGCCGAGGCCGGCATAGCCGACGGTAACGGTGCGCCATTCGGGCGACCGCCGCTCGCGCAGGACTTCGGCGACGACACGGGCGAATTCACCGATCGCCGTCTTGGCGGCATCCAGGGCAACCATTGCGGCGCCATGCTCGACCTGCAGCGTAATGGGATTGTCCGGTGCCATCAGCGCATCCGGCAGCGTTGCCTCGCTACCGCAGGCCATCCGGGCCAGGCGCGCCCGATTGGCGCTTGAAAGCAGGAAGGTCGGATGCCCGGTAAAAACGATGCCGAGCTGGGTGCGCGCCAGCGGAGAGGCATTGGAAACGCTGCGACGACTCGTTGCGAGCAAATGTTCGGCAACACGGCGCAGGCTCTTGCGATTGCCTGGCATGTCGAGCGGACCGACATAGTCCCGCAAGGCCTTCGCGCGCGCCGAGAAGGTCTCCTGGCTGAGCCGCAGGGCGAGGGCTTCGAAATCCTCCCGCGTCAGGCGTCCGGCTTCGAGCTCACGCGACAGCTCGAAGGCCAGTTGGGCCACCGGATTGTAGCGAGGCTCGTCAACCAGCTTGGCCCGAGCGCTGTCGAGCTTGTCGCGGCAGAAACGTTCGAGCTCGATGATACGATCGTCAGGTCCAGGCTGCGGCAAGGGTGCATCCATCTGGGTTCTCGGTCGACAGGTTCTTCAGGCGGTCCCATAAACCACCCGCGCGTTCGAAACGAGCAAAAATCGTGCCGCCGACACAGCAAAAATGAAAGAAACGATCGGCGGCGGCGGCAGGCGCATACCGATTGCATCGCATTTGCTCGCGCAAGGCGGGCGTCAGCTGCGATCAGGAAGCCAGCCCAGTCCCTCGACCGTGCCCCGCAACGGCCGGTATTCGGCGCCGATCCATCCCCGATAGCCGATCCGGTCGATATGCTCGAACAGGAAGGGATAGTTGATCTCTCCGGTTCCCGGCTCATGCCGCCCGGGATTGTCGGCAAGCTGCAGATGCGCGATGCGGGCGAGCTGGCTTTCGATGGAGCGGGCCAGATCGCCCTCCATCACTTGCATATGATAGATATCATACTGGAAATAGAGGTTGCCCGAGCCAACCTGCTCGATGATCTCGATCGCCTGCCGCGATCGGTTGAGATAGAAGCCCGGCATGTCGATCGTGTTGATCGCCTCGACCAACAGGCGGATACCGGCGCGCCCGGCTTCGTCAGCGGCAAAGCGCAAATTGTCCAGGAGCGTGTCGCGGATGAGCTTGGGGTCCGCCCCCTTGGGCGGGATCCCCGAGAGGCAGTTCACCTGACTACAGCCGAGCAAGGTGGCGTGATCCAGAGCCAGGGCGACGCTTTCGCGAAACTCCGCCTTGCGATCCGGCAGGCAGGCCAGCCCCCGCTCGCCGTCCCCCCAGCGCCCGGGCGGCAGATTATGCAGCACCAGCGCAAGACCGTTGGCGTCCAGCCGCCGACGCAATTCCTGCCTGTCGAAATCATAGGGAAACGGGAATTCCACGCCGGCAAACCCCGCCTTGGCGGCCGCTTCGAAGCGATCATAGAAGTTGAGTTCGCTGAACAGCATCGAGATATTGGCGGCAAAACGCGGCATGGCTGACGATAGGCCCTAGGTCTTGGCTTTGACGAAACGCGAAAAGGCATCGAGGGTGGCCTTGCTGACATGGTGCTCGATGCCCTCGGCATCCCGGCGGGCGGTATCGGCATCGATTCCCAGGGCCAGCAGGAAAGCCTCGACGATATGGTGGCGCTCACGGCTCGCCTCGGCGAGCGCCTGGCCGGCTTCGGTGAGAAAGACGCCGCGATAGGGGCGTTGCGCCACGAAGCCTTCATCCGCCAGCCGTTTCAGCATTTTGGCGACGGTCGGCTGGGCGACGCCGAGACGGGCAGCGATATCGACCTGCCTGGCTTCACCGCCATCGCTGATCAGGTCGGCGATCAGTTCGACATAATCCTCGATCAGTTCCAGGCGGCGCGCCTCGCGCGCCTGGCGGAAGCTCTCGACATGTACGACGGCGTCGACCAGCCCGGGTTCGGGGGGCGAAAGCGCAGCGGAACGTTTCATGCCGGCTCTCCTTAGCTGATTCCGATATGCAACCCAGGGCAGCAAGAAATCGCTACCCCGGTTTGCGGCATTGCAATTGCGGGTATGCCCGATCCGCGAGGCCTTATCAATGCCGGCGATGAAATACAGCCCCGGCGTTTATCTATTGACCAATCTTTAGAGTATAGCATATGCTATATTGATCGATAGGAAAATGTGCGGAATGCCGTGGTGGAGAAGAGCATGGGTGCGGACGGTGCAGGAGCGGCCTCAGCTGGCCAAGGGGGCTGGCGAGCGGCTTCCGACGAAGAAAGGCGGCCAAGCCTGGGGACGATGAATGCCAGCATTCCCGTACCGAAGACGGGTTTGTGGGTACGCCGATTCCTGGCCTTTCTGGGCCCGGGCTACATGGTGTCCGTCGGCTATATGGACCCGGGGAATTGGGCGACCGACATCGCCGGCGGCTCGAAGTTCGGCTACACGCTACTGAGCGTGATCCTCTTGTCGAACCTGATGGCTATCGTGCTGCAGGCTCTGGCGGCGCGGCTTGGCATCGTCACCGGCCGCGATCTCGCCCAGGCCTGCCGCGACCATTATTCCCGCCCGGTGAATCTGATGCTCTGGTTCGCCTGCGAACTGGCGATCATCGCTTGCGACCTGGCCGAGGTCATCGGCACGGCCATTGCCCTCAATCTCCTGTTCGGCATCCCCCTGGTCTATGGCGCCATCATCACGGCCGTCGACGTCTTCCTGGTGCTCATGCTGATGCAGCGCGGCTTCAGGACGCTGGAAGCCTTCGTCATCGCGTTGCTGATCGTGATCTTCGGCTGCTTCATCGTCCAGATCGTCCTCGCGGCTCCGGCGATCCACGATATCGTCGGCGGGTTCCTGCCGCAGGCCAAGATCGTCACCAACCCCGAGGCCCTCTACATCGCCATCGGCATCATCGGTGCCACCGTGATGCCGCACAACCTCTACCTGCACTCATCGATCGTGCAGACCCGCGCCTATGAGCGCACGGATGAGGGCAAGCGCTCGGCCATTCGGTGGGCCGTGACCGACAGCACCATCGCGCTGATGCTCGCCCTGTTCGTGAACGCCGCCATCCTGATCACGGCTGCGACCGTATTCCATCAGAATGGCCGGACGGATGTCGAGGAGATCGAGCAGGCCTATCAATTGCTGTCGCCGATGCTTGGTGTCGGCATCGCCTCCACGCTGCTGGCCGTCGCCCTGCTGGCCTCCGGCGTCAACTCGACGGTAACGGCCACGCTCGCCGGGCAGATCGTGATGGAGGGCTTCCTCCACCTGCGCATCCCGGATTGGGCGCGCCGGCTGATCACGCGCGGCATCGCCATCGTGCCGGTGGTCGCCGTCACGGCGCTCTACGGCGACCAGGGCACCAACAAGCTGCTGGTGCTCAGCCAGGTGATCTTGTCCATGCAGTTGCCCTTCGCGATCATTCCGCTGGTTCGCTTCGTTTCGGACAGGCGCAAGATGGGAGCCTTCGTCACGCCGATCTGGCTGACGGTCCTGTCCTGGGTGATCGCTGGTGTGATCCTGGTGCTGGATATCAAGCTGCTGGTCGACACCTTCACCGGGGCCTGAACTCGGAGACAGGCGCGAGGCGTGCCGCAATCGTCCCTACAGCGTTGGACCCGATCTCGAAATCGGCTCCGACGCTGTAATTGTTTCCGCTATAGCGTTTTGCGATTAGACGGAGTCACCAAGAATCGCAAAGACGCGTCAGAACAATGAGCTAGAGCAAATAAGCGTTCACGCTTGAACGCGCTTTGCTCTAAGACCCGCTATGCCACCGAGGACGACAGATCAATTGGCATGAACCAAGGCGAGGCGGGCAAGGCGCTCGGCTGAATCCTGGGAGCCTGCCTTCGCTGCAGCCTCGTAGAACGCCTTTGCCTGGGCCGCATTCGCCTGAGAATGATCCTTGACGATGGCCGGGTCATAGGTCTCGGCCAAGGCGAACAAGGCCCGCGGATCGGACCCGCTGCGATAGGATTCGAGAGCTTCCCTCGCGCCGATCACGTCACCTCCCGCCAACAATTCACGCGCCGTTTGCACCGCCTGATCGACCTCGTCCACGGTAATGGCAATGGTGCTGACGCTGCGCGTCGCGTCCGGTGAGGCAGGGGCGGCGGCGGAGGCCGGCGGCGGAGGCGCGACGCTCCGTGCCGGCGCTGCAGCCGGAGGCGGAGCCGGTGGGGGCGCAGCGGCAACCTTCGTTTCGGGCGGCGTCGAGGCCGGCGGCGCGATCATGCTGCCCAAGGATTGCAGCTTTTCCGGATTGGCCCAGAAATAGGCGCCGACCGCGGCAATGCCGGCGGCAAGCAGCACGGAGGCGATGAGGGCCGGCGGAACCTTGATCCTTGCCAAGCTTCGCCGGGAAAACCGCGTCTCATTGGCATTGGCCGCCGGATTGACACCGAAGCGCGTGGTTTTTCGCGCCGGCGCCGGGCGGGGCGGGGCCGATCTTTCGTCCTGGACCGAAGGAGCTGCGGGCGTCGCGGAGGCCTCGGCACGAGCCATGGCCGAGCTGCTGCCACTTCGCTGGTCCAGATCCTGCGGTGGCCCGGCCGTCGCGTTCACCGTCGACATGCGCGGCCGCTCGCGGGAAGGCGGGCCGCGGAATTCGAAGATTTCATCGGTCTCGGAAGCCGGCCGCTCGGGGGCCGGCGTGTCGAGCGAGGCCGCACGCGGCATTTTCGGCGGCTCGGCCTGTGCCTTCTTCTCCGCCTCGGGGGCGATTTCTATGAAAAGCGCTTCACCAAAATCAAAGCCGCTATCGTCAGCGTTGTCCTCGACGACCGGCGCGAGATCCGCCTGTGGGGCAGCGAACGGGGAAGAGGGTTCGGGTGCTTGGACGGGTTTCGCTTCGGCTTCGGCAGGCGGCACCTCGGCGGGGCGCGGTGCAGCCTCCGTCGGCGGCGACGCCAGCGCAACCAGGCGATCGAGGGAAGGGGAAGAAGCCTTGACGTCGCTCTGGCTCGACTCGGCCGGCTTGGCTTCCGGCAATTTGGCCTCGGCCGGCTCAGCAATCGCCTTTGCCTCGGCGGGACCGGCCTCATTGGCCGGTTTGGGCACGATCAGGCGCGGATCGCGAGCAGGCGGGGAGACACCACGCTGCGCCGCGGCAGCGGCCTGCTTTTCTTTCAAAGCCTCGGCAGCCAAGCGCGCATTTTCCATATGGCGCTGAAATGCTTCGCGAACAGCGGCCGCGAGAGCCTCGTCTTTCTTCAGGGGTTCAGCCATATCGTTCCCACCCAAACGCTACACGGGCACCCACTGTGACGTGAAAAAAGGCTATCCAGCCGCGAGAGCGGAAAAGATAGCGTCCGGAGGAGTGCCTGCGCAAACAAATTCTTTAACCATTTGTTAACGAAGAAGCAGCCCGGTCCACCGGACCGCCCTGAAAAGTTGACGAATATGGTTAAGACGCCTCGCCGCAGCCGAGCAAGGCCCGTTTCGAAGTGCTACGATGCCGCAATGCGACAAGAAGGTGCGGCAGGGTGCGGGAATATTCGGGTTCGGTGCTTTACGCCATGACGCTTTTCGAGGATTGCTGTGTCGTCCTCGGGCCAGGCTGTGTCGGGCTTAGGCCGTTTTAGAGGACTGCGTGTGTCGTCGGAAGGAGCGCCATGCCCTTCCGGCCCGTGATTGGAGCGTCGCAGCCGATCTGTAACACCAGCATCGGCCCCGGGCGCCCAGGAGGAATTTCGTGTCCGTTCAAAATCAGTCCCAACGAGTCACCGCCCCTCAGATTCGCCTGCGCAAGGGAGGAGAACCGATCGTGGTCCTCACCTCCTATCACACCCATACCACGCGCATCATCGATCCCTTCGTCGACTGCATCCTGGTCGGCGACAGTCTGGGCATGGTCATGCACGGCATGGAAACCACTCTGCCGGTGACGCTGGAGATGATGATCCTGCAAGGCAGGGCGGTGATGCGTGGCTCCTCGCATGCCCTGGTGGTGGTCGACATGCCGTTCGGCTCCTATGAGGAATCGCCGCAGCAGGCCTTCCGTAACGCGGCGCGCATCCTGAAGGAAACCCGCTGCGGTGCCATCAAGCTCGAAGGCGGCGAACGCATGGCCGAGACCATCCGCTTTCTCACCGAGCGCGGCGTGCCCGTGATGGCCCATGTCGGTCTGACGCCACAATCGATTATGGCGCTCGGTTCCTTCAAGGCCCAGGGGCGCGAGGAGACCGATTGGGCTCCGATTGAGCGCGATGCCAAACTGGTTGCCGAAGCCGGCGCCTTCGCCGTGGTGCTCGAAGCGATCGCCGAGCCTCTCGCCGCCAAGATTTCGGCCAGCATCCCGATCCCGACCATCGGCATCGGGGCCTCGCCGGCCTGCGACGGACAGGTCTTGGTGCTGGAGGACATGCTGGGCCTGTCCGACCGGGTGCCGAAATTCGTCAAGCGCTTCGGTTCGCTCGGCGACCAGATCCGCGAAGCCGTCCAGGGCTATGCCGATGCGGTGCGTGACCGCAGCTTCCCGGCCGCCGAACACACCTATGGCATGAAGAAGAAATAGGGTGAAGCTCCGGGCAAGCGCAGGATTGTTTTCCGGGAGCGCTGCCCATCACAATATCACCACGCCCCCGTGCCGCGACCGAGCCTTACTGGAAGGCCACTTCGTTGAAGCTCCGCAGCTTGCGTGAATGCAGTTGGCGCTTGTCCGTCTCGCGCAGCAGCGCCATGGTTTCCAGTCCGACGGCCAGATGCTGGGAGACCCGTTCACGATAGAAGGAATCCGCCATGCCCGGCAGTTTCAGCTGGCCATGAAGCGGCTTGTCGGAAACGCATAGAAGCGTGCCATAGGGGACGCGGAAGCGGAAACCATTGGCCGCGACGGTGCTCGATTCCATGTCGAGGGCGATCGCGCGGCTCTGGATGAAGGGCAGATTCTGCACCGTCGAGGGACGCAGTTCCCAGTTGCGGTCGTCGACGGTGGCGACGGTGCCGGTCCGCATCACCCGCTTGAGGTCATAGCCGGTCAAACCCGTGACCCGCCCGACGGCGCGTTCGATCGCGATCTGGATCTCGGCAAGGGCCGGCACGGGCACTTCGCGCGGCAGATCCGCGTCCAGCACCTGGTCCTGGCGCAGATAGGCGTGGGCGAGCACATAGTCCCCCAGCATCTGCGAATTGCGCAGCCCCGCGCAATGACCCAGCATCAGCCAGGCATGCGGCCTGAGCACAGCGACATGGTCGGAGATGTTCTTGGCGTTGGACGGGCCGACGCCGATATTGATCATGGTGATACCGGAATCATCCGCACGCTTGAGATGATAGGCCGGCATCTGGGGCAGGCGCGGAGGATGATGGCCCGTCACGTCGAGTTGCTGGGTCTCTTCTCCCAGTTCGGTGACGACATTGCCCGGCTCGACGAAGGCTGTATAGCCGGAGCCCAGCGAACCGCCTTCGCCCTTGGCCAGAATGGCCTGTGCCAGCCGCACGAATTCGTCGATGTAGAACTGGTAGTTGGTGAAGATCACGAAATTCTGGAAATGCCGCGCCGAGGTGCCCGTATAGTGCTTCAGGCGCATCAGCGAGAGGTCGATACGCGGCGCGGTGAACAGCGCCAGAGGCTTGGCCCCGTCCGCCGCGCGCACATCGATGCCGTTGGCGATGCGGTCGTCCATGATGGTGAGATCGGGCACGTCGAAGATCTGCGGCAGCAGGGCAAGGCGCCCGTAGTCGAGGCCGCTTTCGGCATGATAATCCTCGCCGAGGGCGAAATGGATCGGGATCGGCGTCGAGCTCTCACCCACCTCGACGTCGACACCCGTATTGCGCAGCAGCAGCGCAATCTGTTCTTCCAGATAGCGGCTGAAGATGTCCGGCCGTGTCAGCGTCGTTGCATAGGTACCGGTATCGGCCACGAATCCGAACGGGGTGCGCGCATCGAGCGTGGGCAGGCTCTCGGTATTGACACTGACATAAGGATAATAGGCGCGAACGCGATGGTCGAAGTCCTTGCCACGGGTGAAAGCCGTGAAGGCTTCCCGCAGGCGGGCGGTGTTCGCGTCATAAAGCTGCGTGATCGCCGCTACGGCCGCTCTCGCATTGTCGAAGCGGCGGGGCTTAGTGGTCATTCCAATTTCGAAGCCGCGATGCGGCTCTCCCTTTTCAACCTTCTAGTTCAGCCCAAGTGACATCGCAACGACATGACATCGCGTCACCGATGAAATTTCCAACGGCGACATGGACTGCAAAGGATTTGGCGCTATAGGGCATGATCATCGATCGGAGACCGCCCATGTTCGCCAGCTATGTGTTCGCCAGGCATCTGCTTGCCATCGCTACGGTGGCTTTCCTGCTGCTGCCCGGCCCCGCATCGGCACAGGAGGATGAGGGCGCGCGTAAGGCGCAGGTCCTCCAGCAGGCTGTCGAGGCGATGCAGAAGGTGCTGCAGCCAGGCCCCGCCGTGACGGCCCTGGGCGATCGAGCGACCCTGAAGGTTCCGCAGGGCGCCGGTTTCGTGCGCCAGCCGGAAGCAGGCGTCTGGGCCTCCGCCTCCGGCTATCCCGGCGATCCCAACCTCGTCGGCATGCTGGTGCCCACGAGCGAACAGAATTGGGTCGTCTTCATCGATTATCGCTCCGGCGTGCGCTTCGAGGATGACGAGGCCCGCAATTGGAACGCCGAGGATCTGCTGGCACGCCTCAAGGCGGCCACGGAAGAAGGCAATCCCGCCCGTGAAAAGCGCGGCGAGCCCCAACTTGAGGTTCGCGACTGGCTGGTCAGGCCACGTTATGACGAAGGGCAGCATGCGCTGATCTGGGGCGCGAATACCCCCGAAAAGGGCGGGGAAGCCGATGAAGGCACGGGCAATATCCACGGCTATGTGCTCGGCAATGAGGGCTATTTCGAGCTGACTCTGGTCTCACCGGCCGCCGAGGTGGCCTCCCACGTGCCGATCGCGCAATCCCTCGTCGCGGGCCTGCAGTTCACCGCCGGCCATCGCTACCAGGATGCGGTGAACGGACAGGCCGAAGTGCGTCCCGTCACGAGCCTGATAACCCCCACCTCGCCCGACCTTCGCGCCACGGTGCTGGCCTATCTCAAGGCGAACTGGCTGTGGCTATTGGCCGTGCTCCTGGTACTGGCCATCATCGCCGGCAGCGCGTTGCGAGCTCTGCGGCGATGAAAACCGCTGGAACACCGAGATTTAATCTCGGTTTGGGCGGCCAAGAGCGCTGTTTGCTTGACGGCAAGGGGCCGCTCCTCTACGCCGAAATCACATCTCGCGCCAGCGCGAACCAAAGCGTTTTGCGATCGGGCAGAATCACCCGGAATCGCAAGGACGCGTCCAACCAAAGAAACAGGGCAAGGAGCGTTCTTGCTACAGCGCGCTTTGCTCTAGAGGATACGAGCCGGGTCTATGACCGATATCTTCCAGGAAGTCAGTGAGGACATGCGCCGCGAAAAGGCGCAGAAACTCTGGGCGAAATACGGCAACTACGTTCTCGGCGGCGCTCTCGCCGTGGTCATCGGCGTGTCCGGCTATGTCGCCTATCAGCACTACCTGAAGCAGCAGGCCGAAGCGACCGGCGCGCGTTTCCAGCAAGCGATTGCCCTGGCCCAAAGCGGCAAGACCAAGGAAGCCGCGGCCGCGCTCAGCACGCTGATGAAGGACGGCACCGCCGGCTATCAGACCCTTGCCCGTTTCCGCCTCGCGGCTGAGACCGCCAACGACAAGATCGAGGACGGCATCAAGGCCTATGAGGCTCTGGCCGCCGATTCTTCGCTCGGTCCGGTGCTGCAGAGCCTCGCCAAGGTACGCGGCGGCTATCTCATGGTCGACACCGCCTCCTATGCGGATCTCGCCGGCAAGATCGAGCCGCTGACTGCGGCGGGCGAGCCCTGGCGTCATTCGGCGCGGGAAGTGCTCGGCCTTTCGGCCTGGAAAGCCAAGGATCTCGCCAATGCCTCCAAATGGTATCAGGCCGTGATCACCGACAAGGATGTGCCGCCGGCGCTGCGTCAGCGGGCCGAACTGATGCTGCAGCTCATCGCCTCCGACCAGCCCGCCAAGGCCTGATCATGGCTGTTTCCATCGCCATCGTCGGCCGGCCCAATGTCGGCAAGTCGACCTTGTTCAATCGTCTGGTCGGCCGCAAGCTTGCCATCGTCGACGACCGCCCGGGCGTGACGCGCGATCGGCGCGAGGGTGATGCCAAGCTCGGCAGCCTCCACTTCAAGGTGATCGACACGGCCGGCCTCGAGGTTGCCGACGACGCTTCGCTCGCCGGGCGCATGCGCGCCCAGACGGAAGCGGCCATCGCCGAATGCGACCTGATCCTGTTCATGTTCGATGCCCGTGCCGGCGTGACGCCGGCCGACGAACATTTCGCGGAAGTCGCACGGCGCTCGGGCAAGCCCGTCATCGCGGTCGCCAACAAGACCGAGAGCCGCACCGGCTTCCAGGGCGCCTACGAAGCCTATGCACTTGGGCTCGGCGATCCCGTACCGATCTCGGCCGAGCATGGCGAGGGTATGGCGGATCTTGCCGAAGCGATCGTCGCCATCGCGCCGGCCACCGGTTACGAGCCGGAGGAAGAAGTCGCGGAAACCGACGCGGTCGTCAGCGGCGAGGAAGGCGAGGAAGAGGCGATCGATCTCGGCGCGGGCGTGATCCGCCCGCTGCGCATCGCCATCATCGGCCGGCCGAATGCCGGCAAGTCTACCCTGGTCAACGCCCTGATCGGCCAAGACCGCATGCTGACAGGGCCGGAGGCCGGCATCACCCGCGACACCATTTCGGTGGACTGGACCTGGCGCGACAAGCGCATCAAGCTCTTCGATACCGCCGGGATGCGCAAGAAGGCGCGCATCGAGGACAAGCTCGAAAAGCTCTCCGTTTCGGATGGCCTGCGCGCCGTGCGTTTCGCCGAGGTCGTGGTCTTGCTGCTCGACAGCGCCACGCCCTTCGAAAAGCAGGATCTGCAGATCGCCGATCTGGTGGAACGCGAGGGCAGGGCGGTCGTGATCGGTCTCAACAAATGGGATCTGGTCGAGGATCGCCACAAGGCGCTGGCCAGCGCCCGCGAGATGTTCGAGCGCCTGCTGCCGCAATTGCGCGGTGCGCCCGTGGTGACCTTGTCCGGCCTGTCGGAGCAGGGCCTGGACCGCCTGATGGAAGCCGCCTTCCGCGCCTTCACCACCTGGAACCGGCGCGTGCCGACCGCTCGCCTCAACCGCTGGCTCGGGGGCGTGCTGGAACATCATCCGCCGCCGGCCGTGTCGGGGCGCCGCATCAAGATCCGCTACATGACGCAGGTGAAGACCCGCCCGCCGCACTTCGCCATTTTCGGCAACCAGCTCGACGCTCTGCCCGACAGCTTCCAGCGCTATCTGGTCAACGGCCTGCGCGAGACCTTCGACATGCCCGGCGTGCCGATCCGGCTCAGCCTGCGGTCGCCGAAAAACCCCTTCGACCGGAAAAAGTAAGTTTCCAGGGACGGGCGCGCTCGCTGGCGGACGTCAACCTTGCGGGAGAGGTCACATTAAACGCGGAGTGCCGATCTCCGGATCGACCATCTCGAAGCTTGACCGATCAAGCACCGTCATTGCGAGCGCAGCGAAGCAATCCAGGGTCCGAAAACGCGGCCGCCATGGGTCCTGGATTGCTTCGCTGCGCTCGCAATGACGTATGCATCAAATATCGCGATCGTTGGTGTTATTCCGGCGCCCGGAAGCTGAGGAAGCGCGCCTGCCGCATCTCGTAGACCTGTCCGGTTTCCGTCAGATCCGGGCTTGCGAGCTTCAGGATCGAGGGCGCGATGCTGGAGGGATGCGGCAGGGTATCGGCATCTTCACCTGGCATTGCCGCCGCGCGCATATGGGTACGGACGGGGCCGGGCGAGAAGAGGTTGGCCCGGATGGGTGAATTCACCGTCTCGGCCGCATAGGTCGCCACCATCGAGTTGAGGGCCGCCTTGGTGGCCGCATAGAGCCCCCAATAGGCCGTCGCTTTCCAGGCCGCGCCCGAGGTGATGAAGATCGCGCGTCCAGCATCGGATTTGCGCAAGAGGGGATCGAAGGAGCGGATCAGGCGCCAATTGGCGGTGACGTTCACCGCAAATACATTGTCCCAATCCTTGGGCTCGATGTGGCCGAGGGGAGAGATCGCGCCGAGGGCACCGGCATTACCGATCAGGATATCGAGCTTGCCATAGCGCTCGAACAGCGTGTAGCCGAGCCGATCGATTCCGTCACCGTCCTTGATGTCGAGAGGAACCAGGGTCGCCGCGCCGCCCTTCTCGCGGATTTCATCGTCGAGATCCTCGAGCGCGCCGACGGTACGCGCCACGGCGATGACATGCGCCCCCGCCTCGGCCAGGGCCACGGCCGTGGCACGGCCGATGCCGCGCGATGCGCCGGTGACGAGCGCCAGGCGGCCTTTGAGAAGATCGGACATCGGAAAACTCACAGGATAGAAAAGGCTGCTGTGTCCCACCCCGGACCGGGGTGGGGACGCGTCAGCTCGCTTCGGCGAGCAGGGAGAACTGCTGCTTGGCGCCTTCGCCGACCACGTCGGTCAGGAAGGTCGGATAGTCGCCGGTGAAGCAATGATCGGTGAACTGCGGGCGCACGGGGTCGCGCTGGTCGTAGCCGCATGCCTTGTAGACGCCGTCGACCGACAGGAAGGCCAGTGAGTCCGCACCCATATAGGCACGCATCGCTTCGAGGTCCATCCGCGCCGCCAGCAGGTTTTCCCTGTCGGGCGTGTCGATGCCGTAATAGTCGGGGTGGGTGATCGGCGGGCTGGAAATGCGGAAATGCACTTCCTTGGCTCCGGCATCGCGCATCATGCGCACGATCTTCACCGAGGTGGTGCCGCGCACGATGGAATCGTCGATCAGCACGACCCGCTTGCCTTCGATGACCGAACGATTGGCGCTGTGCTTCATGCGCACGCCCATTTCGCGGATGGCCTGGGTCGGCTGGATGAAGGTGCGTCCGACATAATGGTTGCGGATGATGCCGAGCTCATAAGGCAGGCCGGCGGCCTGGGCATAGCCGATTGCCGCGGGGACGCCGGAATCCGGCACCGGCACCACCACGTCGGCCTCGATGCCGGCTTCGGCGGCAAGCTGCGCGCCAAAGCTCTTGCGCACGGCATAGACACTGCGGCCGTGAACGATCGAATCCGGGCGGGCGAAATAGATATATTCGAAGATGCAGGGGCGGGGCGGCACCCGCGGGAAGGGCTTCAACGATTCTACGCCGTCCTTGGTGATGACGACGACCTCGCCATTCTCGATGTCGCGTACGAAGCGGGCCCCGATGATGTCGAGGGCGCAGGTCTCCGAAGCAAGAATGTAGCAGCCATCGAGTTCGCCCAGCACCAGGGGGCGAATCCCGAGCGGATCGCGAGCACCGACCAGCATGTGGTTGGTCAGTCCGACAAAGGCATAGGCCCCCTCGATCTGGAACAGGGCGTCGATGAAGCGATCGATGAACTTTTCCCGCGTCGAGCGCGCGACCAGATGCAGGATCACCTCGCTGTCCGAGGTAGCCTGGAAGATCGAGCCGCGAGCGATCAATTCACGCCGCAGCGTCAGTCCATTGGTGAGATTGCCGTTATGGGCGACGGCGAAGCCGCCGCCCTCGAGTTCCGCGAACAGGGGCTGCACATTGCGCAGGATGGTGCCGCCCGTGGTCGAATAGCGGGTGTGGCCGATGGCCTGGGAGCCGGGCAAGCGCTCGATGACCTCGCGCCTGGAGAAGGTGTCGCCGACCAGCCCGAGCCGCCGTTCCGAATTGTAGCGAGCGCCATCGAAGGTGACGATGCCGCAGGCTTCCTGCCCGCGATGCTGCAAGGCATGGAGACCAAGAGTGGTGATGGCCGCGGCCTCGCTGTGTCCGAAGATGCCGAACACACCGCATTCCTCACGCAGGCGGTCGGCGTCGAGATCCAGATCGTCGTTGTCACGGGCCATGGCGCTCACTTGGATTTCTTCTCCAAAAAGGGGTGAGCGGCCCGAAACCAGGTTTCGCCGCTCCGTTCGACACTGAGATAATACCACTGATCGACTTTTCCAGCATGCCTGCGTGGAAGTTTACTGTGGCAATGCAATCGCCTCATTGCGCGGGCGCCGCCGGAGCCGGGGTTGCCGGCTGGGTCTGCGGGGCGGTGGGCGCGCCGGCAGCATCCGGATCGGGCTCCTGCGTATTGGTGTTGGTGTCCGCGCCAGGTCCGATGACCTCATTGGCCCGCAGCTGCTTGAGGATCACGTTCTCGGGATCGCTGGGCAGCAGGGTGAGGATCCAGTCACGACCGGACACCAGGAGCTGACGTGATTTGGCATCCTGCACCCAGGCAGGCTCGGACTTGGGCGGCACCAGATAGCTGAAGAAGATGAAGGCAACGATGGCGAGCAGCAGGCCGCGGGCCGCACCGAACAGAAAACCGAACGTCCGATCGATGGCCCCGATGCGGCTGTCCAGGATCATGTCGGAGATGCGGATCGTGATGAAGGAGGCGATCAGGAGAACGAGCAGGAAGATGCCGGCGCCCGTGGTGATCCGCGCCAGCGTATCGTTCTTGATATAAGGCGTGACCAGCGGCAGCACCCGGGAGAACAGCAACAAGGTCGCCACGGCAGCGGCAGCCCAGGCCGCGATGGCCAGAACTTCGCGGGTAAAGCCACGCACCATTGCGAGAAGGGCCGAAATCAGCATGACGCCGATGACGATCAGATCCAGCAGCGTTACGGGCATTGGCGGTCTATCCTGATTTGCGAGCAGTATTTCCCGGCAAGGCCGATGCGTGGGCCTTGCCGGGAAATACTGCAAATACCTGACATCTCACAGGTTCCTCTTGATCGCGCTGCGGGCGCGATCAAGAGGAACCCGCGTAGGCGGCGCGACAGGCAGAGCCGCGCGCCTTTCTATAACGAGGGTTCGATACGGCGTCACCCATTTGCTGCAGCGCAATCGGCGGAAATGCCCGCTTCATGGCGAAACTTTGGTGGATTTCCGCCTTTGGCTCTCTCCAGAGGCGGCAATATCCGCAACAAGTGTCGCAAGTGAGGCAACGCCGTTCACCCGCATGCCGCTATCCGAACCCGACTCATTGCCGGGCACGGGACAGACGGCGCGATGGAAACCGAGCTTGGCCGCTTCCTTCAGGCGCGGCCCCATATGAGCCACCGGCCGAACCGATCCCGACAGCGAAATTTCGCCGAAATACACGGCATCCGCAGGCAGGGGCGCGCCGGTGAGAGAGGAGATCAGGGCCGCCGCCACGGCAAGATCGGCCGCCGGTTCCTGGATGCGCAGGCCGCCGGCCACGTTGAGATAGACATCATGCCCGCCCAGCTTGACGCCGCAATGGGCCTCGAGCACGGCAAGCACCATGGACAGGCGGCTGGAGTCCCACCCCACCACCGCCCGCCGTGGCGTGCCGAGGCTCGTCGGCGCCACCAGGGCCTGCATCTCGACCAGGAGCGGCCTCGTACCCTCCATGCCGCCGAACACGGCCGTGCCCGGCGACCCGAGATCGCGCTCCGACAGGAACAGGGCGGAGGGGTTGGTCACTTCGCGCAGGCCGAGCCCGGTCATTTCGAACACGCCGATCTCGTCTGTCGGGCCGAAGCGGTTCTTCACGCCGCGCAGGATGCGGAAATCACGCCCGCCATCCCCCTCGAACGACAGCACGGCATCGACCATATGCTCGACGACGCGCGGGCCGGCGATCTGCCCGTCCTTGGTGACATGGCCGACGAGGATGACGGTGCTGCCGGAACGTTTGGCGTAACGGATCAGGGCCTGCGCCGAGCCGCGCACCTGCGTGACGGTGCCGGGCGCCGATTCGACCGTGTCTGTCCACATGGTCTGGATTGAATCGATGACCACCAGACGCGGCGGCGGACCGTGTTCGAAGGTCGCCAGGATATCCTCGACCGAGGTTTCGGAAGCCAGTTCCACCGGCGCGCTCGCCAGCCCCAGCCGCTCGGCCCGCAGGCGCACCTGCGCCGCCGCTTCTTCGCCTGAAATATAGATGACCCTGGCGTTGCGGTTGGCGAGCGCGGCGCAGGCCTGGATCAGAAGGGTGGATTTGCCGATGCCGGGGTCGCCGCCCAGCAGAAGGACGGAGCCCCGTACGAAGCCTCCGCCGGTGACCCGGTCGAGTTCACCGATCCCCGAGACGAGACGCGGCGCTTCGTCGGTCGATCCCGTCAGGCTTTCGAGTGCAAAGACGCGCCCTCGTCCCCTTGGACGCTGCGAGGCGGGAACGGCGGCGACGGCGCTGGTTTCCTCGGCGATCGAGTTCCACTCGCCGCACGCATCGCATTTGCCCTGCCAGCGATTATAGGCGGCACCGCAATTCTGGCAGACATAGGAGGGGCTTCGTTTGGCCATGACGCCCTTCTAGAGCGTTTTCCAGAAAAGGTGATAGGCTTTTCGATCAAGAAAACGCGTCAAAACAAAAAGTTAGAGACAAAGTGCGATTCGGAGAAATCCCACTTGCTCCAGCGGGAGAGGTCGAGTCTGATCAAGTCGGACAGGCCAAACCGGGGCTGCCGCTACAGGATCTTGAAGCGGGCCACAAGATTGAAGGCGACTCAATGCCGGCCGAACCCGCTAGGTCACCCCATAGGCCGGGAACGACTGCCCCTTGCAGGTAAGCCGAACCACAACCTATATGGTTCCAAACACGTCATCCCGGAACAGTCCATGTCACGCCCGCTGACCGTCACCATCCCTCACAGCCTCGGCCGTGCAGCCGCCCGCAAACGGGTCGAGGACGGCATTGCGCAATTGCGCGACAGCTATGCCGGGCAATTCACCTCGCTCGAAGAAAAATGGAACGGCGACAGGTTCGAGTGCCGCCTGAGCGTGTTCAAGCAGACCATTTCCGGCAGCGTCGATATCGGTGACGACACGGTGACGGTGAGCGTCCTGTTGCCGGTCTTCCTGACCATGCTGGCAAACAAGGTGACCACGCTGATACAGCAGCGCGGCCAGGTGTTGCTGGAGCACAAGAGCTAAAGCCCGAACGTATTCCCGCCGCCATCACTCGCCGCCGGCTCTCTCCGGATGCAGCATCATGCGCTTGGTGCGCGCGGCGGCACGCCGGATGGCGGCTGTGCACTTCACGATCGGGCCAAGAAAGCACCACCAGATTCTCTGATAGTCGCCACGCTCGTCCTCGATCCCGCCGATACCGTATTTCTGCACCTCATCCCGTGTTGCCAGATAGGCCGTGCCGGCGATCCAGTCCCAGATCGACAATCTCGAACCCATGTTCTTGTCCCAGTGCTTGCGTGCCACGCTGTGGTGGACCTGATGCATGCGGGGACTGATGAAGATGCGGTCCAGGATCCCGAAGCTGATGGGGAAATGCGTGTGCTGGAGCGTGCCCAATGTCAGCAGTGAGAAGATCAACGATGTGCTCGCCTGCATCGCCAGTAGCTCGACGATGGAGAAACCATAGAAGAATACGATCAACGTAACCGGTACGACGCGGCACACGCCGATGCACAAAGCATCGAGAAGCACCCCCACCGGATGCACGCGGAAGGCGGTGAAAGGAGACAAAAAAGTTGCCGAATGGTGAACCTTATGGAATTCCCAAAGGTAACGATTCTTATGCTGGATATAATGACTTATGAACTCTCCAAGATCGGAAAACATGAACATGATGATGCATAATATTACAACCGTAATCGGCCCAGCCTGGATTTTTTGATCGAACTGCAGCCAAGCACCGAGCGTCGCCCCAGCTTTCTCCGCCAGGAACGTCGTCAGAATCGCGGCGAAAAGCGCCACCCATCGAAACGAAAATTTGATGATAAAGTATAAGACAACATCGATTTTCGTCGAGTGACTGAACCACCCCGAAACAGGCATAAAAAAACGAAGAAATCCGCGAACATTTCGGCTGGAAATCGTATCCGCCAATAGGAACAGGAAAGCAAACACCCCGCCGGAAACGAATGTCGCCATCATCAATAATATATTGATGTGCGTCATCACAAAATCTGTGATAATAGCGACTATACCCGAAATCGACAGCATGAGATTACTTTCCGTAAGCTCTCAAATGAAAGATTAAGAGCAACATATCGCAAAATCTCGATTGTCAAAGAAGGCGATGAAAGTCAACACCGCCAGGAAAGTCCAGATCCTTGGGAACAATCATGTAGAAAATATGTTCGCTGGCCTGGCCACCGGCGTGAAACCGAGGCGCGAAGGCGTCGACCGTCACGGGAATGCGGAGGGACGGCTTCCGTTAGCCGGGCAGGTGGCAAACCGCCTCGATATTATGGCCATCCGGATCGAGCACGAAGGCTGCATAGTAGTTTGGATGGTAATGGGCGCGAATGCCCGGCGCGCCATTGTCGCGCGCACCGGCAGCCAATGCAGCGGCATGAAAGTCCTCGACGGCTTTCCTGCTTTTCGCGACAAAAGCAATGTGAAAGCTGCCTTCCCGGGCCTCGCCATCGCCGATCCAGAACTGGGGTCGCCCGTCCTCGCCATAGCCGCAATGGGCATTGCTGCCGGTCATCTCTCGTGTGACCTCCATTTGCACCGAATAGCCGAGCGGAGCGAGAACCAGATCGTAGAAGGCGCGGGAACGTCGATAGTCACGAACAGGAAAACCAAAATGATCGATCATCGCATTCTTCCCAAGCAGTGGCTGTGGTGATCGAGGGCTGGCGCCGCGCTATCGCCTAGACCGCAAGGTGCCGATCGTAGCGCGTACCCAGGCTGGTGAGTATCTCATAACCGATCGTGCCGGCACGTCGGGCCACCTCGTCGACGGGCAGATGCGGCCCGATCAATTCAACCCAATCACCCCGTTTGACCGTGCCGGACGGCAAATCCGTCACGTCAATCGCCGTCATGTCCATCGAGATCCGCCCGGCGATGAGGCAGTACTTGCCCGCGACGAAGGCCACCGCCGTGTCGAAATCGTCGGAGGAAGACCCCGAGCGCAGATAGCCATCGGCATATCCGATCGCCACCATGGCGATGCGCGCAGGCCGGCGGCTCGTCCAGGTCGCACCATATCCGACATATTCGCCCGGCAGCACTTCGCGGACCTGCAGGACCTGGGCCGCAAGAGTGATCACCGGCCGCATCGGATTGGGCCGGCCGGGCTGGGGATTGGAGCCATAGAGCGCCACGCCGGGCCGCAGCAGATCATAGCCTATATCAGCCGGCAGGAAGGTACCGTAAGAATTGCAGAGCGAGGCGGGGACATCCGGATAGAGCGATCTGACGCCGGCAAAAGCCTCGAACTGCCTCGCATTGAGCGGATGTTCGGGCGTGTCGGCGCAGGCGAGATGGCTCATCAGCAGGGAAGGCCTGAAGAGCTCTCCCTCCGCGGCCAGGGTCTGGGCTTCGTCGACGCGGAGCCCGAGCCGGGACATGCCGGTATCCACGTGCAAGGCGGCGCCTCCCTGCCAGCCGGTGGCGGCAACGAAGGCGGACCATTCCCGCAATTCCTCGAGCGAGCCCAAAGCGGGCCTCAGAGCGTTCGCCGCAAACCTGTCGCCATGGCCCGGCGCAAGGCCGCTCAGGACATAGATCGCCGCATGCGGAGCGAGTTTTCGGACGCGAATGCCTTCGTCGATCTGGGCCACGAAGAAGGTACGGCAACCCGCCTGGGTGAGGGCGGGTACGACATTATCGATGCCCAGGCCATAGCCATCGGCCTTGACCACGGCCGCGCATTCGGCCTTTGGCCGCTGCTGTCCGCAGCGCCGCCAATTGTCGGCAAGGGCATCGGTGTCGATGGTCAGGCGGGCATAAACGGGAGGCAGGGAATCGCTCATGCGCGGACCATAGGGCTGACTTGAAGCCGGCGGAAGGCGGAGCGGCAAATATTGCGCTCCGCCCCCCGCGGTCTATTCGCCGGTCTGTATCGGCAGGTGATCGGTACGGGCAAGATTGCCGAAACGGGTGACGTCGGCGTCGAACTGAACCTTGACGGTGCCGGTCGGACCGTGGCGCTGCTTGCCGATGATCACTTCGGCGACACCGGCCAGACTTTCCATCTCGGCCTGCCACTTGAAGAACTCCTCGGTGCCTTCCTTGGGCATCTTGTTCTTCACGTAATATTCCTCGCGGAACACGAACATCACCACGTCGGCGTCCTGTTCGATCGAGCCGGATTCACGCAAGTCCGACAGCTGTGGGCGCTTGTCGTCACGCGATTCCACCTGGCGCGAAAGCTGGGACAGGCCGATGAGCGGCACGTTCAGTTCCTTGGCCAGCGCCTTGAGACCCGTTGTGATCTCGGTGATTTCCTGCACGCGGTTTTCACTGCCCTTCTTGCCCGAGCCGGTGAGCAGCTGAATATAGTCGACGATCAGGAGATCGAGGCCGCGCTGGCGCTTCAGGCGGCGCGAGCGTGCGACCAGCTGGGCGATGGAGATGCCACCGCTGTCGTCGATATAGAGCGGCGTCGTCTGCATGTCCTGGCTGGCGGTGACGAGACGGCTGAACTCATCCTCCGAAAGGTCTCCGCGCCGGATCTTGTAGGAAGGCACGTTGGCCTGCTCGGCCACGACGCGCGTGGCGAGCTGTTCCGCCGACATTTCCAGGGAGAAGAAGCCGACCGAGCCGCCATCGATGGTCTTGCGCGAACCGTCGGGCTGGATCTCGAACTTGTAGTTCTTGGCGACATTGTAGGCGATATTGGTGGCAAGCGACGTCTTGCCCATGCCGGGACGTCCGGCGAGCACGATGAGATCGGAGGGCTGTAGCCCGCCCATCATCCGGTCAAGATCGTCGAGGCCAGTGGACAAGCCTGACAACTGCCCGTCGCGCTGATAGGCGGCGGACGCCATGTCGATGGCATCCTTCAGCGCATCCGAGAAGGTCGCGAACCCGCCTTCGTTGCGCCCGGTCTCGGCGAGAGCGAACAGCCGGCGCTCCGCCTCCTCGATCTGGTCCCCGGGTGTCATGTCGACAGGAGCGTCATAAGCGACGTTGACCAGCTCCTCCCCGACCTGGATCAGGGAGCGTCGGAGCGCGAGATCGTAGATGATCTGGCCATAGTCGGCCGCGTTGATGACCGTGGTGGCCTCGGTGGCAAGGCGAATGAGATACTGCTGAGTGGTGAGCCCGCCAATGTCCTGGTCCGGCCCGAGAAAGGTCTTCAGCGTGATCGGCGTCGCCATCTTGCCCGCACGCACCAGGCTCGAGGCGATTTCGAAGATCCTGCGATGGAAGGGATCGAAGAAATGCTCGGGCAGCAGGAAGTCGGAAACCCGGTAGAACGCCTCGTTATTGACCAGAATGGCACCGAGCAGGGCCTGTTCGGCCTCGACATTGCTGGGAGCCTGCCGGTAGGTCACGGCTTGCCCGGTCTCGAGCTTGTGTACGGTGGCTTCGACAGGTGTGGACATCAGGCTCTTGGAATCGTGATTCGTCGGGCGGCAAGCTTAGCACGCCGGCCGCCCCCCTTGGCCTTCGATCGGTAATTCACAGTGATTCACAACCCGGACAAAATAAAAGCCGGGCGACAAGCGCCCGGCCCTTGATCGTGTCGAATGGCCGAGAATCAGACCTCGGGCTGCTCGCCGGTACCGGGAACGCCGGGGATCTCGATGTCCTCGGGGTTCTCGAAGGTGTCTTCGTCGTCTTGCGGGGCCAGCACGTCCTCGCCGCGGATCTGACGCTCGGCTTCTTCGGGCGAGCGGGCGATATTGGCGGTGATGGTGACTTCCACCTCCGGGTGCAGGTGGACGAGCACCTTATGAAGGCCGATCGTCTTGATCGGGGTGTTCAGCACGAACTGCGAGCGGGCCACGGTGAAGCCGCCGGCGGTCGAGGTCTCAGCGAGATCGCGGGCTGTGACCGAGCCGTAGAGCTGGCCGGTCTCGCCGGCCTGGCGGATCAGCGTGAAGGTCTGGCCGTCAAGCTTGGCGGCAACGGCCTCGGCTTCTTTCTTGAGCTCGAGGTTGCGGGCTTCGAGCTGCACCCGCTCCTTCTCGAAGCGCTCCTTATTGGCCTTGGTGGCGCGCAGGGCCTTGTTGTTGGGCAGCAGGAAGTTACGGGCATAGCCGTCCTTCACCTTCACCGTCTCGCCCATCTGGCCGAGCTTGGAAACGCGCTCCAGCAGAATGACTTCCATGTTTGTCTCCTTTGTTCGTCTATCGGGGGGTACTGGGGGTATTGGAGCGGTCGCTGAAGCGGCCGCGCAGATTGAAGAGAGTTTCGATCAGGCCGAGCACGATCATCAGCGGCAGCGCGAGCCAGGACAGGACCACGCACAGCAGATAGGCCAGAGCCAGGATCAGGGGACGCATGGCGCCGCCGCGGGTAAGGAAATGCAACACGGCAAAACCCTGGATCAGGAAGGCGCCGAGCAATGCCGCCAGCAACAACTGCCCGGCAAAGCCGACCGTGCCGGAAAGCAGGGAAATCGCACAGGTGACCGCCACCAAGCCCAGCGACCAGGTCGGCAGGAGGAGTTCAGCCGCGATGTCGGGCCAGGGCCGCGGCAGCCGGCCGGAGATCAGGGCGATACGTGCCGACAGCCAAAGGCCGCCAAGATTGGATACTGTTGTGAACAGGGCCGCGAGCGGCAGCAGGATCACGCTGAAAACCTGCAGCAACGCCTCCGGATCCACGCCGTCCTTGGCGGGAATGGGTTGATCCTTCGATCCGCCCATCATGATGCGAACGGCCTGCATCAAGTCGGTACGCAGATTGGCCAATGCCTGTTCAGGAGTCGAGCCGAGTGCCAGAATACCAAAGAACGTCCCCGCCATGCCCAGCACGGCAGCGACGATCGCCAGAGTACCGAGCGGGAGAGGGGCGCGATCACCCGCCCTGTCGCCGAAGCCGGCGACCGCGAGATAAGCCAGGCCCCAGGCAGGCAAGGCGCGGGAAACGCCGAACTGCAGGGCAAGTCGGAACCGGGAGGCATCGGGGGATTGGGCGTCAAGGCCCGAGGTGACCAGGGCCAGCACCGCCATGGCGGCGATAGCGGCGGCGAGGCCGGCGCGGTATCCCCAGCACAACGTAGCCAGGGTGATCGGCAGCGCGGACAAGACCGATAGCAGGACGCCGAAACCAGAGCCGCTCGCGGGAGCGAGCGTCAGGATGGCTGCAGCAAGGCCGGCACCGAGGCCGATCGGAATATCGCGTTGCATCGTCGAGCTGTCCCGCTGTCGCGGTTAGAGGCCTTGCCGTGAAGACCCCAGCCATGGCCGAACTATCCGGCTGACTGTGTTGGAGAGGGGCGGCGAGGCACGTGAACGCCTCGCCGCAGAAGCATCAGCCGATCACGTAGGGCAGCAGGCCCAGGAAACGGGCGCGCTTGATGGCCTGAGCCAGCTCACGCTGTTTCTTGGCCGAAACCGCGGTGATACGGGAAGGAACGATCTTGCCGCGCTCGGAAATGTAGCGCTGCAGGAGCTTGACGTCCTTGTAGTCGATCTTCGGCGCATTCGGGCCCGAGAAGGGGCAGGTCTTGCGGCGGCGGAAGAAGGGACGGCGTCCAGGTGCGGTAGCCATGATCACTCTTCTCCCTGCTGCTCGTCCGAGGAGCCTTCGAAGCGGTCACGGCGCGGACCGCGGTCATTGCCGCCGGAACGGGGACCGCCGCGGCCGCCACCGAAGCCGAAGCCACGGTCGTCGTCGCGACGCTCGTCGCGATCGGACTTGCGCAGCATGGCCGACGGACCTTCCTCGAGTTCGTCGACGGAAAGGGTGAGGAAGCGCAGAATGTCTTCGGAGATCGACATCTGACGCTCGACTTCCGCCACGGCCGCATGCGGCGCGGTGATGTTCAGCAGCGTGAAGTGAGCCTTGCGGTTCTTCTTGATGCGATACTGCAGGGACTTGACGCCCCAATATTCGGTCTTGCCGACGGTGCCGCCATGCGCTTCGATGACACCCTTGAACTGGGCGGTCAGCGCTTCGACCTGCTGGGAGGTCACGTCTTGGCGAGCCAGGAAGACATGCTCGTAATTCGGCATGAGATGGCCTGTCCTTTGGTTACAACGCGTCGTGGTTGTCACGTTCGCCTGGCGCGAAGCCCCTCGTGACCCGGCAGGCCGTCGAGGAATGTCTTAAGAGGGCGAAGACACGGGATGCAGGAACCCTGGGGTTCCACTGCGCGAGCGCAGCCATCCGTTCAGCCTCCGGCCGAAGCGAAGCCGGGTGCATACAGAGTTTGCCGCATCAGCGCAAGGACTAAGTTGTCTATACCAGGTGCAGGCCACCGTCGCATGCGATCACGGTGCCGGTGACATAGCTGTTCTCGACCAGGAACTGAACCGCATGGGCGATCTCGTCAGCGTGACCGACCCGGCCGACCGGCAGTATCTCCCGCTGTTCGCGGAAAAGATCGTCCTTGAAGCTCGCGGGAAAACGATCCCACCAGGGGGTATCGACCACGCCAGGGGAAACGGCGTTTACCCGGCTCGGCTTCAATTCACGCGCGAGGCTTCCGATCATGGCTTCGATTGCCCCATTGATGGCGCCGAGGCCGGCGGTCCCGGGTCGGGCGATCCGGGCAGAGATCGCGGTGATGAAGGTGATGCTGCCTCCCGCCCGCAGATGGGCTGCTCCTGCCTGCGCCGCCTGGATCTGCGGCCAGAACTTCTCCTCGAAACCGGCTCTCAGGCTTTGAAGGTCGAGCTCGGCCAGGAGACCGGCTCCCTGGCCGCCACTCAGAGCCAGGATCAGGTGGTCGATGGGTCCCATCCGGTCGAAAAACTGCTCGAGTGCGCTGCGCTCTCGAGCATCGAAGGCCGCAATCTCAATGGCATGGCCGGCCGTCGCCGCCCGCAACTTGGCGAGATCGCGCCCAGTGGCGACAACCTCGGCCCCGGCAAGGCTCAGACGAAGTGCGGTGGCGAGGCCGATGCCCGACGAGCCGCCGATGACGATGATCTTTTGCCTGCTGCGTTCCATGGTTGCTCTCCGGTGCTGCAAGGCCCAGTCCGCCTTGCCTTGTTTCGGGCACAAGCCTAGGAATTGCTTGATTATCATTCAAATCGTTTGGATTTATAATGACTATCATCGATAGTGATTTAAGGAGGCTGGATCTCAACCTTCTCCTGGCCTTCCATGCCCTCATGAAAGAGCGTAACGTCACGCGCGCCGCCGAGAGGCTGTGCATCGGCCAGCCGGCGCTCAGCGGCGCACTCAAGAGACTGCGGTCGGCTTTCAACGATGAATTATTCATTCGTACGCGACAGGGCATGACGCCCACGCCTCGCGCCGTCGAACTCGCCGGCGCGATCGATCCCTTGCTCTTCTCTTTACAGCAGGCCCTTCACCGTAAACCCAGTTTCGATCCCGGTACGGCCGAACGGGTCTTTCGCATCGGGCTCAGCGACGCCCTCGAAGTGGCCTTGATGCCCAAGCTGGTCGAGCAATTCGCGCATAAGGCGCCGGGTATCAGGCTGATATCCTCCTTTACGGATCGAACGCGCGCTTCGTCCATGCTGGACGCGGGCGAAATCGACCTCGCGATCGGCGTCTTCGACGAGGCATCCGCCTGGCATCGACGCCATGCCTTGTTCGACTGGACCTTCGTCTGCGTCTTTGATCCCCGTCACATCGCCTTGCCCGGGGGTCGTCTGACATTGCAGGACTATCTGGCCTATCCGCACCTGCTGACCTCCTTTAGCGGCGAATTGCATGGCTTCATCGACGAAAAACTCGAAGGGCTGGGGCGTAGACGCAACGTGCTGTTCGCCAGCCGTAACTTTGCGACCAATCCCCTGATCGTCCGACAGATGGCCGCTTTCGCCACTGTGCCGTCCTTTGTCGCCGATGCCTGGACCGAAACCTTGCAGCTTTCAACCGCCAGCCTGCCTTTCGAAAGCCTGACCACGCAAGTCAGCCTGCTATGGACGGCCATCAGCGATGCTGACGCCGGCCTTGCCTGGCTGATCGCACAATTCGAGCACCTCTACGGACGCGGCGCCGCGCGATCCTATTGAGGCGATCAGGTTTTCGCGGATGTCAGGATCGAGGCGATGACAGCGGTCGTAAGCGCCGCGAAGGTGATGGCCATGGTCAGCACATTGTCGAACTCGCCAATGAGGCGTTCGTAGAAAATCACGACGCCGATAAAAACCAGCAGCGCCGCCAGCGCGACCTTCAGATAGCGAAATTTGGCGATGAGCGCGTCGATGACGAAATAGAGCGCCCGCAGGCCGAGAATGGCGAAGATGTTCGAGGTGTAGACGATGAAGGGGTCCTGCGTCTGGGACAGCACCGCCGGAACGCTGTCCACGGCGAAGACGATGTCCGCCACATTGATCACGGCGAAGGCGGCGAACAGGGGCGTCGCGTGCAGGACGGGGTTGCCGTCACCATCGGGCAAACGAACGAAGAAGCTCTCACCGGCAATCTTCGTCGTCATGCGCATATGGCGCATGAACCAGGCAACCGCCCGGTTGCGCTCGAGGTCCATCTGTTCGTCCCCGCTGCGAAGCATGCGCAACCCGGTCACGATCAGAAAGAGACCGAACAGATAGAGTACCCAGGCAAATCGCGCCACGATCGCCGCGCCCAAACCGACGAAGACGGCCCTGAGGATGACGGCGACGACGATGCCCCAAAAGAGAACCCGGTGCTGATATTGGCGAGGCACGCCGAAAAAGGCGAAGATCACCGACATCACGAAGACATTGTCGATCGAGAGCGACTGCTCGAGCGCATAGGCGGTGAAGAACAGCGATCCTTTCTCCGCCCCGAAATACAGCCACGCGCCGCTGCCGAACATGGCGGCCAGGCCGGCGTAGGCCATGGTCACGGCAATCGACTGGCCAAGCGACAGAACCGGAATGCGGCGATTGAGATAGCCCAGATCGAAGACGAGAATGCCGGCAATGGATGATGCGAAGATCGCCCAGAACCAGGGCGGCGCTCCCAGCATGTCGGTGGACGCCAGAGAAAGTTCCGACCATTCCATGGATCGCGCGCTCGTTTCTGATTCCGGCTCGGCGATGTGGGTGGTTCATCCAGTGTCGGTGCCGGGGAGGGGATGTGTCAATCGCCGAGTCGCCCCCCGCAGGCACGTGACGGCGGCCGTGCCGGCTCGGAGGTTCTTGTGGGCACTCCCGGCGGAGGGTGAAAATATTCTAGCGCCGACGTTGTGTGGCGATATGATGACGCTCCTTCAGTAGAGAATCCGAGCAGCGTTGGCCTCATCACCTCCAATACCTTCCGGCAATCCGATAACCCCGCAGCAGAAGCGGCTGGCTTTCGGTGTGCATCTGTTTACGGCCAGCGGCGTGCTGTGGGGGTTCCTTGCCCTGATAGCAGCTGTCCAGCACGATTGGCGTACGATGTTCGCCTGGCTGGCGCTTGCCCTGTTCGTGGACGGCATCGACGGCACGATTGCCCGCAAGATCAACATCACCGAAGCCTCGCCCCGCTGGTCCGGCGTCGCTCTGGATCTGATCATCGACTACCTGACCTATGTCATCGTTCCGGCCTATGCCCTCTACAGTTCAGGCATGCTCGGCGGTGCGAACAATGTGCTCAATCTCCTCGCCATGGCGGTGATTCTTCTCACCAGCGCGATGTATTTCGCCGACAACGAGATGAAGACGGAGGACGCATGGTTCAAGGGCTTCCCGGCGGTGTGGAACCTGATCGTGTTCTATTTCTTCCTGCTCAGCCCGGCCGAGCCGACGATCCTTTCCATGACGATCATCTTCCTGGTGGTGCTGGCACTCGGCCTGACGACGTTCGCTTCCTTCGTGTTCGTGCATCCGCTGCGGGTGGCCAAGCTGCGCATGCCCACGCTGGTCCTGCTGGTGGTATGGTCGGTGCTGGCGATCAAGGCGATCTGGGAGAATGTCGACCCGGCCCCTTGGGTCACCTGGGGGCTTTGCATCATTGGTATCTATTTCCTGATCCTCGGATATTTCCGCACGGCGCCGGTTCATGACCGCATGGCCGGATGATGAGGCCCGGCCCCGTTCACGCCACGTTCGGCGGCGCTGGACATCATCGCGAGTGTCGGTAACATCGTCGGGCGGCCAGTGCCGAGCCGTGATGCATGCCGCATGAAGGCACCCCTCCGTTTCATGTTTTGATTTCAACGACAGGTATTTGCCATGCCCGCAGCCATTCGCGTTCACCGGACCGGCGGCCCGGAGGTTCTGACCTATGAGGAGATCGCTACGCCACTGCCCGCCCCAGGCGAGGTCCTGCTTCGCCAGCATGCCTGCGGCGTGAACTATATCGATACCTATTACCGGTCCGGCCTCTACAAGGCGCCGTCCCTGCCTTTTATCCTCGGCGCGGAGGGGGCGGGGGAAGTGGTCGCAATCGGCGAGGGTGTGAGCGAATTCAAGCCTGGCGACCGTGTCGCCTATGCCGGCGCTATCGGCAGCTATGCCTCGGAGCGCACCTATCCGGCCAATCGGTTGGTGCCCCTGCCGGAAGCGATTTCCTATGAGCAGGCAGCCGGCATGATGCTCAAGGGCATGACGGCGCAATATCTGGTCCGGCGCACTTTCAAGGTATCAGCCGGGCAGACGGTGCTGGTGCATGCGGCCGCGGGCGGCGTCGGACTGATCCTGTGCCAATGGGCCAAGGCGCTCGGCGCGATGGTGATCGGCACGGTGGGCTCGGAAGAAAAGGCGGCCCTGGCGCGCTCCAACGGCGCCGACCACACCATTCTCTATCGCAGCGAGGACTGGGTGAAGCGCGTGGCCGACATTACTGACGGCCGCAAATGCGATGTGGTTTATGACGGAGTCGGCAAGGACACTTTCCCCGGCTCGCTCGACTGTCTGAAGCCGCTCGGCATGTGGGTTTCCTTTGGCAACGCCTCCGGCCCGGTCGAGCCGGTTCCCATGCTGCTCCTGTCCCAGAAGGGCTCGCTCTTCGCCACCCGCCCGACACTGGGAACCTATGTCGCCGAACGCGCCGATCTACTGGCGACAGCTGGCGACCTGTTCGAGACTGTCGCTTCCGGCAAGGTGAACATCCCGGTCAACCAGCGCTACCGGCTCGAGGACGCCCGCAAGGCGCATGAGGAGCTGGAAGGACGGGGCACGACGGGATCCTCGATCCTGTTGCCCTCGTCGTAAAGCTGCGATTTTCCCCTGGATGGATTTTGCAGTGTCGACGCCTTCGTCGCCGCTCGCCGCACGCATGCCATGTTTTCCGGCTCCAGAGCCTTCGGTAAGAGTCACGAATAACCCTTTGAAAGACAAATCGAAGAATGCTGTTGGCACCGGGAGCGCCAGGGTGGCACCGGGGGGCGGAATGGGCTAAAGCGTTTGGCGATTTAATGGAATCACTGAGAATCGCCAAAGCGTTTTGCGATTTGAATGGACGACTTCAGATCGCAAGGACGCGTCGAAACAAGGAGCTGGAGCAAATTGGCGTTCACGCTTGAAGGCCCTTTGCTTTAGGACGCGTCGAGAACGAAGAGCGTGAGCAAGAAGCGTTTGCCAAAACGTGACTTGGTCATGAGGACGCCGCAGAATCGGTTTGAGGCCGTGCATTGACTGACGAAAACGACAAGAGACCGGATGACGGGGAACCGTCCGACATCCGCTCGACTTCCATCACCGACGAGATGAGGCGCAGCTATCTCGATTACGCCATGAGCGTGATCGTGAGCCGCGCTCTGCCGGACGTGCGTGACGGCCTGAAGCCAGTCCATCGGCGCATCGTGCATTCCATGTACGAGAACAACCACACGCCCGACCGCAAATACGTCAAGTCGGCAAACATCGTCGGCGCCGTCATGGGTCAGTATCATCCCCATGGCGACCAATCGATCTATGACGCCCTGGTCCGCATGGCCCAGCCCTTCTCCATGCGCCTGATGCTGGTAGACGGGCAGGGCAATTTCGGCTCGGTGGACGGCGATCCTCCGGCGGCGATGCGCTATACAGAGTCGCGCATGTCGAAGGCCGCCGTGGCGATGATCGACGACATCGACAAGGACACCGTCGACTTCCAGGAAAACTATGACGGCACCAAGGAAGAGCCGACGGTTCTGCCGGCACGTTTTCCCAACCTGCTCGTCAACGGCGCCGGCGGCATCGCCGTGGGCATGGCCACCAATATTCCGCCCCACAATCTGGGCGAGGTGATCGACGGCTGTCTGGCCTATATCGACAATCCGGCCATCACCATCGACGATTTGATGGAACTGATACCGGGGCCCGATTTCCCGACCGCAGCCACCATCGTCGGCCGTTCCGGCATCCGCTCGGCCTACAACACCGGGCGCGGTTCGATCATCATGCGTGCAAGCGCCACGATCGAGGAAATTCGCAAGGATCGCGACGCCATCATCGTCACTGCCATTCCCTACCAGGTCAACAAGGCAACGCTGCAGGAACGCATCGCCGAACTGGTGCGCGAGAAGCGGATCGAGGGCATTGCCGAAGTGCGGGACGAGTCGGACCGCCAGGGCATGCGCCTGGTCATCGAGCTCAAGCGAGATGCGGTCGGCGAAGTGGTGCTCAACCAGCTCTACCGCTTCACCTCGCTGCAGACCAGCTTCGGCGCGAATATGGTGGCACTGAACGGCGGCCGCCCCGAACTGCTCAACCTCAAGGACATGATCTCGGCCTTCGTCGACTTCCGCGAGGAGGTGATCAGCCGCCGCACCAAATATCTGCTGAGCAAGGCGCGCGACCGCGCCCATATCCTGTGCGGCCTTGCCACCGCCGTCGCCAATATCGACGAAGTGATCCGCATCATCCGCACCAGCCCCGACCCGAACACGGCCCGCGAGGCCCTGATGGGCCGCGACTGGCCGACGGGCGACATCGCGCCGCTGATCCTCTTGGTCGACGATCCCAAGCACCCGATGAACGAGGACGGCACCTACCGCCTCTCGGATGCCCAGGCCCGCGCCATCCTGGAACTGCGCCTGGCTCGCCTCACGGCTCTCGGCCGCGACGAAATCGGCGACGAGTTGCAGACGCTGGCCGACCAGATCCGCGATTATCTGGATATTCTCCGCTCCCGCGCCCGCATCATGGCGATCGTCCGCACGGAGCTCGAGGAAATGAAGGCGCTGCATGCCACGCCGCGCCTGACCGAAATTCTCGATTCGGATGCCGATTTCGAGGACGAGGACCTGATCCAGCGCGAGGACATGGTGGTGACCGTGTCCCATGCCGGCTATGTCAAGCGTGTGCCGCTCTCCACCTATCGGGCGCAGCACCGCGGCGGCAAGGGCCGCTCCGGCATGCAGACCAAGGAAGAGGATTTCGTCACCTATCTGTTCGTGGCGAATACCCATACGCCGGTGCTGTTCTTCTCCTCCAAGGGGCGTGTCTATAAGGAGAAGGTCTGGCGTTTGCCTCTGGCGGCGCCGCAGGCCCGCGGCAAGGCCTTCATCAACCTGCTGCCGATCGAGGCGGACGAGCGTATCACCTCGATCATGCCGCTGCCCGAGGACGAGAACCAGTGGGCGACGCTGCACATCATGTTCGCAACATCGTCCGGCACGGTACGGCGCAACGACCTCAGTGACTTCGTCCAGGTCAACCGCGCCGGCAAGATCGCGATGAAGCTGGAAGAGGGCGAGCAGATCCGGGACGTCTCGATCTGCACCGCGGCCGACGACGTGCTGCTCACCACAGCGCTGGGCCAGTGCATCCGCTTTCCCGTGCCTGACGTGCGTGTGTTCAAGGGGCGTGACTCCATGGGCGTGCGCGGCATCAAGCTGGAGGGCGAGGACACCGTCATCGCCATGGACATCATCGCCCATCGCGAGATTTCTCCCGAGGAGCGGGCTGCCTATTTCAAGATGCGGCGCGCCGTGGCCGGCGAAATCGAGAACGGCGACAATGGCGTCGAGGAGGCGGAGGAGACGGGCGAAGCCTCGGTGGAAATCTCCACTGAGCGTTATGCACAACTCTCGGCCGAGGAGCAGTTCATCCTCACCATTTCCGAAAATGGTTATGGCAAGCGCTCTTCGTCCTACGAGTATCGCATCACCGGCCGCGGCGGCAAAGGCATCGTGGCCATGGCCGTCAACCAGCGCAACGGCAAGCTGGTTTCCTCCTATGCCGTCGAGCACAGCGATCAGATCATGCTGGTGACCGATGGCGGCCAGCTCATCCGCTGTCCCGTGGATGGTATCCGCATCGTCGGCCGCGGTTCGCAGGGCGTGATCGTCTTCAACACCGCCGAAGGGGAAAAGGTCGTCTCCGTCGAGCGCGTCAGCGATGAAGGTGACGAGGACGAGGAAGGCGGCGAGGAATAATCCCAGCAAAAAAAGCGGCACCCGCGAAGGGTGCCGTTTGTAAGTTCCGGAAGGGCTTTGCGATCAGCCGAACCGGCGGTCTTGGAGGGAGGAAGCCTTCGCATCACCACTGGTTGCGGGCGATGCGAGGGATAATGGGGATCACTGCGGCAGCTTGGTCTTGACCAGCGTGGTCTTGCCGGTTTCCTGGTAGACCTGGATCAGCGTCACCGGCGGCATCGCCTGCTTGGCAGCGGCGTCGCCTGCGCAGGCGGCAATGATTGAATTCTTGCTGCAATCGGCAGCGAGGGATGCAACGTTCAGCCTGTCGCCGCGGCTGGCGGCAACCTGCTGGGGCTGCATGCGGGCCACGTCGAGAAGAGAGGCGGCGGCGAGGGCGAAGAGGCTTGCACCGATTGCCAGGGCTGGGCGAAGGGTTGTCATAGCCATGCATCCTATCAGTTCAGGTATGTCTCAACCTTGTTTGATCACTTATGACCTATTAACCATGATGCGACCGTGACTCGCCGTGCGCTTTCGCACACGCTGTCCTCGCGGGGCCCGCTTTGCGCGGGAACGGCGGTGGAAACGAGAATAGCGAGGGCCATGTGCATCAACCGTTCTGGGGTCAGAATTATCCGTTGAACTGCAAATTCCGGGGCATTTCGCTTGAACTGTGTCGTGCCTCAGTCAATGCGGAGTCGGCCAGAAAGTTCCCTGGACGGGCGATCATGGCGGTGATTTTCAAGTTCCGGCAAGCCGGCCTCGCCACCGTGATCGGCAGCAAGTGTACCAAAACGAAACATTTCGGCTGCCTGGATATTCGGCTTAAGCCTTTACAATGAGAGAGCCATGATCTCAGCCCACACCACGCCCAGGACGGCCTTCTACGCCGGCTCCTTCGACCCCCTGACCAACGGCCATGTCGATGTCATCCGGCATGCCGCGGCCGTGGCCGATCGGCTGGTGGTCGCCATTGGCGTTCATCCGGGCAAAGCACCCTTGTTCACTGCCGAAGAACGTATGGACATGATCCGCGAGGATTGCGGCCCGTTGCTCGGTTCCGACCGGCTGGACGTGGTTACCTTTGCCGATCTTGCCGTCGATGCGGCACGGCGTGTGGGAGCAACCTTGCTGATCCGCGGCCTCAGGGACGGCACCGATCTCGATTATGAAATGCAGATGGCCGGCATGAATGCCGCCCTGGCACCCGGCGTGCAGACCGTCTTCCTGCCGTCGTCGCCGATCGTGCGCCCTATCACCGCCACGCTTGTGCGCCAGATCGCAGCCATGGGCGGCGACGTTTCCGGATTCGTGCCGGCGGGCGTGCTGCGGCGCCTGAAGGCGCGGTTCGCCAAATCGAAGCCCTAGGGGCAAAGCGCGTTTAGACGGAAACGCTCGTCTGCTCTAACTCTTTGGTTCGACGCGTCCTTGCGATTCCTGGCGTGACCGCCAAATCACAAAACGCCTTGGAGCAAAATCCCGCAATCCATTCCGTCTTCGAGGGAGACAATCCTTGCTTCGTTTTCTTTCCGCTTTGGCCGTGATGATCGGTCTCTTCGCCGTCACCCCTGCCCAGGCTGCTCAGGCCGATGCCAACACGGTCTATCTCGACACCCAGTACGGGCGCGCCACCATCAAGCTGCGTCCCGATCTCGCGCCCAAGCATGTCGAGCAGATCAAGGCGCTGGTGAAGCGCGGCTTCTACAACGGCGTCGTCTTCCATCGCGTCATCGAAGGCTTCATGGCGCAGACCGGTGATCCCACCGGCACCGGCACCGGCGGCTCGGACCTGCCCGACCTCAAGGCGGAGTTCACCAACAAGGCCAAGTTCGTGCGCGGCGTGGTCGGCATGGCCCGCTCTTCCGACCCGAATTCGGCGAACTCGCAGTTCTTCATCATGTATGCTCCGCAGGCCAGCCTCGATGGCCAATACACCATCGTCGGCGAAGTGGTGTCGGGCATGGAAGCCATCGACAAGATCAAGAAGGGTGATGCCAGCGACAACGGCATGGTCAGCAACCCTGACAAGATCATCAAGATGCAGTTGGCCAAGTAAGAACTGTTATCCCGTGCGCATTGCAGCATGAAATGGCGCAATGCAGACGCGGGACCGCGCTCCAAAATAATGCGCATCTTACGGTTCCGGATCTGGGCAGCGGCACTTCGCGCCGCGGCGCGCCCGGGATGACAATGAGAATTCGCCAATTGCAAGAAGGCCGGCCAGAGACTATCTAGCCGTCATTCCACTCCGCTTTCCGATAGAAAGGAGCGTGCCGATGGCCGCTGATCCCGAAAACACGATCGTCATGGAAACCACGCAGGGCCGTGTCGTCATCGAACTGCGCCCGGACCTCGCCCCTCAGCATGTCGAGCGCATCAAGCTGCTCGCCCGCGAGAAGTTCTATGACGGCATCGTCTTCCATCGCGTGATCGATGGCTTCATGGCGCAGGCCGGCTGCCCCGATGGCCGCGGCACCGGCGGCTCCAAGCATCCGAACCTGCCGGCCGAGTTCAACGACGAGTCGCATGTGCGCGGCATCTGTTCGATGGCCCGCTCCTCGATGCCGAACTCCGCCAACTCGCAGTTCTTCATCGTGTTCGACAACGCCAAGTTCCTCGATCGTCAGTACACGGTCTGGGGCAAGGTCGTGGAAGGCATGGAGAATGTCGACAAGATCAAGCGCGGCGAGCCGGTGGTGAACCCCGACAAGATCGTCTCCATGCGCGTTCAGGCCGATATCGCCTAAGCACGTTCTGAGGCAAGAGATCGGGCATCACCGGAGAAATCCGGTGGTGCCCATCATGTTTTCGACGTCATTGCGAGTGCAGCGAAGCAATCCAGGCTCGGCGCTTCACGATCTCCGGATTGCGTCGCTTCGCTCGCAATGATGTCCCACTGGCAAAGCAAGACCAGATTGTCTGCCCGAACGTTGACCATGCGCGTTTCCGATTTCGATTTTCATTTGCCGCCCGAAAATATCGCGCTTCGCCCCGCCGAGCCGCGCGATCGGGCGCGCCTGCTCGAAGTCGATCCTGCCGGCAACACGCTCGCCGATCGCATCGTATCCGACCTGCCGACGCTGCTGCGTCCGGGCGACATGCTCGTCTTCAACGACACCAGGGTCATCCCCGCCAGGCTCGATGGCCTGCGTCGCCGCCCGGGCGGGGCAGGGGCCGCCATAGAGGCGATGCTGCACCAACGCCTCGGCCCGGCCCGGTGGAAGGCTTTCGCCCGGCCCGGCAAGCGCCTGGCCGTGGGGGACACCATCGAGTTCGGCGAAAATCTGAGTGCCGATGTCGAGGAGAAGGGTGAAGGCGGCGAGGTCACGCTGCGCTTTTCGCTCGAAGGCGCTGCACTCGACATTGCGATCGCCATGGTCGGCCACATCCCGCTACCGCCCTATATCGCGTCCAAGCGCGCGGACGATGCGCGGGACCGCGAGGACTACCAGACCATCTATGCCAAGGCCGACGGCGCCGTCGCCGCCCCAACTGCCGGCTTGCATTTCACCCCCGACCTGTTCGCCAGGCTGGACGCAGCGGGAATAGCCCGGCATTTCGTCACGCTGCATGTCGGCGCCGGCACGTTTCTGCCGGTGAAGGGCGAGGATCTTTCCGAACACAGGATGCATGCCGAGTTCGGGATCGTGACCGCCGAAACGGCGCAGGCGCTCAATGCGGGCAGGGCGCGGGGAGGGCGCATCATCGCCGTTGGCACCACCTCGCTGCGACTGCTCGAAAGCGCCGCAGCGCCGGACGGCACGCTGGAGCCCTTCGCCGACGAGACCTCGATCTTCATCACGCCGGGCTATCGATTCCGCACGGCCGATGCCCTGATGACCAATTTCCATCTGCCGCGCTCGACGCTGATGATGCTGGTCTCGGCCTTCGCTGGCTACGACACCATGAAGGCGGCCTATGCCCACGCCATCGCCGATGGCTACCGCTTCTATTCCTATGGCGATGCCAGTCTGCTATGGCGGGCGCCATGCTGAAAACTCCTGAAACGACGACCGCCGGCGAGGTCTCCTTCGCCATCCATGCCACCGAGGGTACGGCTCGCACCGGCGCCCTGCATCTGGGGCGCGGCAGCGTGCGTACGCCGGCTTTCATGCCGGTCGGTACCGCCGGCACGGTCAAGGCGATGTATGTGGACCAGGTCAAGGATCTCGGTGCCGACATCATTCTCGGCAATACCTATCACCTCATGCTGCGCCCCGGGGCGGAGCGGGTGGCCGCCCTTGGCGGCCTGCATGAATTCTCGCGTTGGCAAGGCCCCATCCTCACGGATTCAGGCGGTTTCCAGGTGATGTCCCTGGCGGGACTACGCAAACTCGACAAGAACGGCGTCACCTTCAGGAGCCATATCGACGGTTCCCATCATCGTCTCACGCCGGAGCGCTCGGTCGAAATCCAGACCCTGCTCGATTCCGACATCATCATGCAGCTCGACGAATGCGTGCGCCTGCCCTCGACCCGCAAGGATATCGAGCGGGCCATGCGGCTGTCGCTCGATTGGGCCGAGCGCTCGAAGCGCGCCTTCGGCACCCAGCCCGGCAAGGCGATCTTCGGCATCGTGCAGGGCGGCGACATTCCCGATCTGCGTATCGCCTCGGCCGAGGCTCTCTCGAGCATGAATTTCCCCGGCTATGCCATCGGAGGCCTTGCCGTCGGCGAACCGCAGGCCGTGATGCTGGACATGATCGAGACCGTCGAGCCGCATCTGCCGCGTGAAAAGCCGCGTTATTTGATGGGCGTCGGCACGCCGGACGACCTGATCGAAAGCGTGTCGCGCGGCATCGACATGTTCGATTGCGTGATGCCGACGCGGGCAGGACGTCATGGCCTGGCCTATTCGCGCTTCGGCAAGGTCAATCTCAAGAATGCCCGCCATGCCGAGGATCCACGTCCCCTCGACGAGGCCTCGTCCTGCCCTGCCGCACGCGACTACAGCCGCGCCTATCTGCATCATCTCACCAAGGCCAACGAGATCCTCGGCATGATGCTGCTGACCTGGATCAACCTGGCCTACTACCAGGATCTGATGGCCGGCATGCGCGCCGCCATCGCCGAGGGGCGCTTTGCTGATTTCAAGGCCAAGACCAAGGAAAACTGGGCGCGGGGCGACATCGCCAAGCTGTAGAACCCCTTCCCGGGTGCGCGGACGTCACAGCGACATGCGTGCATGTCGCGCCGTCCGCCTCTTTCTTCTCCCTGGCGAGTCGCTTTCAAGAGCGGACGAGACTTCCCCGCGGCCGGGAAGAAATCATTGCCGTCGACCTTTGATCCATATACCCTACCCCCCTATGCTATAGAGGTTGTCATGAGCCATACGATCCAAGAAAAGGCCAAGCTGCTGGCGCGGGTTCGTCGCATCAGGGGGCAGGTGGAGGCCATCGAGCGGGCGCTCGAGAATGAACTGGGCTGCGATCCCATCATGCACATGCTGGCCGGGGTGAGGGGCTCGGTGGCCGGCATGATGGCGGAAGTCATCGAGGACCATGTCCGTGACCACATCATGGCGCCCGGACTCGACGAAGCGGGCCGCCGCGAAGCCGCCGAACATCTGATCGATGTCGTCAGGAGTTACCTGAAATGACCATGCCGACCGCCAATGCTCCCTTCGAGCACAGCCATGTCTTTCTCGGCGCCGACCATGATTCCAATGAACGCCGGACCTGGGCCGTCATCATCCTCTGCGTGGCGACCATGGGCGTGGAAATCGTGGGCGGCGCCATCTACGGCTCGATTGCCCTGATGGCGGATGGCCTGCATATGTCGACCCATGCCGGCGCCCTGCTCCTGACGGCTCTGGCCTATCGCTACGCACGCCGGCACGCTTTCGATCGGCGCTTCACCTTCGGCACCGGCAAGGTCGGCGACCTCGCCGGCTACACGAGCGCCGTCATCCTGGCGATGATCGCGCTGCTGATCGCCTATGAAGCGGTGATGCGCCTGCTGGCCCCGGTTCCGATCGACTATGGCCAGGCGATCGTCATCGCCGTGCTGGGCCTGATCGTGAATATCGTCAGCGTGTGGCTGCTCAACGGGGGCAGCCATCACCACCATCATCATCACCCGCATGGCCATGCACACGATCATGGCGGCCATCACCATCACGATGAAAAGCGCCGTCTTTCGACGGCTGGCGGCGCGCTCGAACTGCGCATCTTCGAGGACGGTGTTCCGCCGCGTTTCCGCCTGCACGCTCCGCATGGCTTCATGCCGGCTGCCGATAGGATTGGCCTGGAGACCATCCGGGAGGACGGCACGCGACAGCACTTCACCTTCGCCAATCACGGCGCCTATTTGGAATCACGGGAGGAAATCCCCGAACCCCATGCCTTCGCCGTCAGGCTCGATCTCGGTGACGAAAAGCTGACCACCGCCTTCGCCGAACCCCATAGCCATGGCGGGCACCATGACAACAACATGCGTTCCGCGATTGCCCATGTCATGGCCGACGCAGCGGTTTCCGTATTGGTGATCGTGGGTCTCCTGCTCGGTTTGGTGGCCGGTTGGGGCTGGATGGACCCGGTCGCCGGCCTGGTCGGCGCCGCCGTAATCCTCAGTTGGTCCTATACGCTGATCCGCGACACCGGCGGCATCCTGGTCGACATGCTGCCCGACCGCCGGATGGCGGACGCCATGCGCCGGACGATCGAAGCGGAGGGCGACACGGTCGCGGACCTGCATCTGTGGCGGCTCGGCCCGGGTCATCTCGGGGCCATCCTGGCGATTGCCTCGGCCCATCCCCGTGAACCTGACTTCTATCGCGGCAAGCTGGCGATGTTTCCTTCGCTCTCGCATGTCACGATCGAGGTTCAGCCGAAAGCGCATGCGGCTGCCTGAGGTAACGCGCCGATCACGATCGCGCACATCGATTTTACCGACGATCTTACGCGATCGTGAGAAACATCGACCGCGGCACGGGCGTATAAGGGGGTAAGTCCACGCCCATCGACCAGGGAAGATCATGCTGATCCGCCACGCCCCCGACCTCACCGAGGCCCATGTCACGCCGAAGCAGGCCTATGTCGACCGCAGGCATTTTCTCGCCGGCATCGGAGCCGCTGCCGGTGCAGCCCTTCTGCCGGTCTCCGCCGAGGCGGCCAAGCTGTCGGGAGCCAAGAGCGTCTATTCCACCGACGAGAAGCAAACCAGTCTGGAAGACATCACCAGCTACAACAATTTCTATGAATTCGGCACCGACAAGGCCGATCCGGCCACCTATGCCGGCAAGCTGACCACGACGCCCTGGAGCGTCAAGGTCGATGGGCTCGTCAACAAGCCGGCGACCTATGCGCTGGAGGATTTCGTCAAGCCCTACCGCCTCGAAGAGCGCATCTACCGCCATCGCTGCGTCGAGGCTTGGTCGATGGTCATTCCCTGGCTCGGTTTCGCGCTGGCCGACGTGATCAAGAAGGCGGAACCGCAGGGAAGCGCCAAGTTCGTCGCCTTCGAGACGCTGGTGCGCCCCTCGGAGATGCCGGGCCAATCGGCTTTCTTTCCGGCCCTGAAATGGCCCTATGTCGAAGGGCTGCGCCTCGACGAAGCCCTCAATCCGCTCACCATACTCGCCGTAGGCCTCTATGGCGAAACACTGCCGAACCAGAACGGCGCGCCGCTGCGCCTGGTCGTGCCGTGGAAATATGGTTTCAAGGGCATCAAGTCGATCGTGCGCATCAGCCTGGTCGAAAAGCAGCCGCCCACCTCGTGGAACCTGGAGAATGCGAGCGAGTACGGTTTCTACTCCAACGTCAATCCTGAAGTCGATCATCCGCGCTGGAGCCAGGCGAGCGAGCGGCGCATCGGTGCCGGTCTGCTGGCCGGCCGGCAGCCGACCCTGATGTTCAACGGTTATGGCGATCAGGTGGCCTCGATGTATGCCGGCATGGATTTGAAGGCCTATTACTGATGCAGCTCACGCGCGCCAGCCTGCAAGCCGTACTCAAATGGCTCATCTATATCGTCGGCATGCTGCCGGCCGTCTGGCTGTTCTATCTCGCCTTCACCGGGCGCATCGGCGCCGATCCCGTGGCCCAGCTCGAATGGGGGCTGGGGCTGTGGGCCCTTCGCTTCCTGATCGCCTGCCTCTGCATCACGCCGCTGCGCCAGCTTCTGCGCATCAACCTCCTGCGCTACCGGCGCGCGCTCGGTCTGGTGGCCTTCTACTACGTCCTGCTGCATCTGAGCGTCTGGCTCTGGCTCGACCGCGGGCTCGATCTGCATGCCGCCGTTCAGGATATCCTGCGCCGGCCCTACATCACCATTGGCATGGCCGCCTTTGTCCTGCTCGTCCCCTTGGCGCTGACGTCCACCAACTGGTCGATCCGCAAGCTCGGCGGGAAGGCCTGGTCGAAACTGCACAAGCTCGTCTACCCCGCCATCGCACTCGGGGCCCTGCATTTCATCATGATCAAGAAGGTCTGGCTGATCGAGCCGCTGATTTACGCCGCGATCGTGCTTTTGCTGCTCGCCTGGCGCCTGGTATGGCCGCTGATCGGCAACCGTCGCCCGAGCGCAAGGCGGGTTGCCTCGACGTAACTAAGGCAACCCGCACATCGGATCCGGCTCACCACGGCCGAAAAAATCGGTTGCCTCGACGCGAATCTCCCCCTATTTTGCCCTTCCCGGTTCACACTCAGCATGAGGGAGAATTGCATGACCACAGTTCTGATTCTCGCTCACATGTCGAACGTTCGGCCGTATGAGATCCTGACGCGTTAGGTTGCGTCTTTTCCGCCGAAAACCCCTCCGGGTCATTTTCCTGAACATATTTTGCGCCGCACGTTCGTGCGCGCCTTGCATTTTGGAGACGGCGCGGGGCTGCGCCGGTTACCCCCATGACTCTTTCTCGCAAAGAGCCCGGCCGCAATCCCATGGCGGCTGTGCTTGGATTCACTTTTGATCACTGGCGCAGCCAGGGCGATCTCGTCAGCCTGATCGTGATCGCCGTCGGCGTCGCCACGGTCGCCGAAGTGGTCGTGCCGATTTATGCCGGCCAGATGGTCGACGCCGTCACTGCCGGCCTCGGCAGTGCGAACGAGGCTTGGTGGGCTCTTGGCGCCATGCTGGTCCTGGGTGCGGTCGCCGTGGGCTGCCGGCAGTTGTTCTTCTTTGCCATCACCATCCTGACCACGCGGATGATGAGCACGGTCGCCCGCGAAGCTTTCGCTCGGGTACAGCGTTTCTCCACCGACTGGCACGCCAACAATTTCGCCGGCTCGACAGTCAGGCGCATCACCCGCGGTATGTGGGCGCTCGACATGCTCAACGACACGCTGCTGGTGGCCATTCTTCCCTCCATCCTCGTCCTGCTCGGCTCGACGGTGGTGCTGGCCACGGTCTGGCCGACCCTCGGCCTGGTGGTCTTCATCGGCTCCATCGCCTTCGTGGCGATGACGGTGGTGCTGTCGGTGAACTATGTCGCCCCCGCCGCACGCCTCGCCAACAGCTGGGATACGCGCGTGGGCGGCGCGCTCGCCGATGCCGTCACCTGCAACGCGGTGGTCAAGGCCTTCGGCGGCGAAACGCGCGAGGATGCCCGCCTGACGGCGGTGCTGGCCAAGTGGCGTTCGCGCACCAATCGCACCTGGATGCGCGGCACCAATGCCGGCACGGCGCAGAATCTGTTCCTGCTGGGACTGAGAGCCGCTGTGCTGGGCGTGGTTCTGTGGTTGTGGATGCGTGGCCAGGCCAGCGTCGGCGACGTCGCACTGGTCCTGACCAGCTATGCGGTCGTGCATGGCTATCTGCGCGATATCGGCATGCATATCCATAACCTCCAGCGTTCGGTGAACGACATGGAGGAGTTGGTGGCGTTCCATGACCAGCCGATGGGAGTGAAGGACAGGCACGATGCCATGCCGGCCATGATCACGGATGGTCGCATCGCCTTCGAGCATGTCACCTTCCACTATGGTGGCCATGCCGATGCCCTCTATCGCGACTTCTCCGTCGAGATTGGGGCAGGGGAGAAGATCGGCCTGGTAGGCCGCTCAGGCTCGGGCAAGACCACCTTCGTGAAGCTGATCCAGCGTCTCTACGACGTGAATGCCGGCCGGATCACCATCGACGGGCAGGATATCGCCGACGTGACGCAGGCCAGCCTGCGCAGCCGGATCGCCATCGTGCAGCAGGAGCCCATCCTGTTCCACCGTTCGCTGGCCGAAAACATCGCCTATGCCAGGCCCCAGGCCAGCATGGCCGAAATCGAGCACGCGGCAAGGCTCGCCAATGCGCATGCCTTCATATCGGCCTTGCCCAAGGGCTATGGCACGATGGTAGGCGAACGCGGCGTGAAGCTGTCCGGCGGCGAGCGCCAGCGCGTGGCGCTTGCTCGGGCCTTCCTGGCGGATGCGCCGGTTCTGATCCTGGACGAGGCGACCTCCAGCCTCGATTCCGAATCCGAGCATCTGATCCAGGAGGCGATGGAAAGGCTGATGGCAGGCCGTACCACCATCGTCATCGCCCACCGGCTCTCCACGGTTCAGGCGATGGACCGCATCCTTGTCTTCGACAAGGGCAGGATCGTCGAGGAGGGGGATCACGCCAGCCTGATCCGCCACCCCGACGGGATCTATCGCGGCCTGTTCGAGCGCCAAGCCCTGGAACTCGCCAAGGGCTGGGCGGCGTAAGACGACATGACAAGATGAGGATGGGGCATCGACGATGCCCCATCCCCATGATTGATCTTATGACGCCGATCAGACAGCGTTTTCAGCCAGAACTCTAGCGATGATCTCGGCACGAGCGGAGCCGACTTTCAGCACAGCTGGCCGCGAACAGCTCACTCTGATCACTACTTCCTGCTTCTCGCCGAGCTATCCTGGAAAGAAGACGGCAACGTTTTTGCGCTCCTCTCTGGCCAGAGACGTCGTGAGCGCGCCACATGATCGAGCAATGGCGCCAGCTGGCTTCGGACAGACCATCAGGCCAGGGCGATCCGCACCCGCCGGTTCTGCTTCCCCTTCTTTTCGATCTGGGTCACCACGATGCGGCCGATCTCCTCGGTGTTGCGGACATGGGTGCCACCGCAGGGCTGCAGATCGAGGCCTTCGATCTCGACCAGCCTGATCACCCCCGAACCGCGTGGAGGCTTGACCGACATGGTCTTTACCAGGCCGGGATTGGCGTCGAGTTCCGCATCGGTAATCCAGCGTTCGCTGACCTCGGCGCCCTGGCCGATCATCGTATTGATCTTGTGGGCGATCTCTTCCTTGTCGAGGCCGGCATCCTGAATGTCGAAATCGAGCCGCCCCTCCCCATCGCCGATGGATCCGCCCGTGACGGGATAGGGCAGAGCGACCGAAAGCAGATGCAAGGCCGTGTGCACCTTCATACGAGCATAGCGCCGCGACCAGTCCAGTGCCAGTTCGACCGTGTCACCGACGGCCGGCAGCAGCCCTTCCGGCGGCACGACATGCGCGATTTCGGTCTTGGTCTCGTCGTTCCATATTGCGTTTGTAATGCCGATGGTGCGCCCGTCGGGCAGCGTCATGGTGCCGACATCACCCGGCTGGCCCCCGCCCATGGCGTAGAAGACGGTGCGGTCCAGGATGATGCCATGTTGCGACAGTCCGATCACCGTTGCGCTGGCGCCGGGGCTGTATGGATCGTCTCTGAACAGCAGGTCTGTCGCCATGTCGTCACCTATTCCAATGGAGCCTTGATGGTGGAACGCTTTTCGAGCCATTCCGGCACAGGCAGGTTCTTGGAACGCATGAAAGCAGGATTGAACAGCTTGGACTGGTAGCGCGAGCCGTGGTCGCACAGAATGGTCACGATAGTGTGGCCCGGCCCGAGTTCCTTGGCCATGCGGATGGCGCCGGCAATGTTGATGCCGGTCGACAATCCCACGCACAGCCCCTCTTCCTGGAGAAGATCATAGACCAACGGCACCGCTTCTTCATCAGGGATCTGAAAAGCGAGGTCGACGGGGGCGCCCTCGATGTTCTTGGTGACCCGGTTCTGACCGATCCCTTCCGACATCGACGAACCGGAAAACTTCAGCTCGCCCTCGGTAAACCAGGAATACATGGCAGCCCCCATGGGATCCGCGACGCCGATCTTGATGGCGGGATTGGCCGCCTTCAGGGCGATGCCTACGCCGGCAAGCGTGCCGCCCGAGCCGATCGAGCAGATGAAGCCGTCGAGCTTGCCGCCGGTCTGTTCCAGGATTTCCGGCGCCGTCGTCTCGATATGGGCCTGTCGGTTGGCGACATTGTCGAACTGATTGGCCCAAACCGCGCCGCCCGGTTCGGTTTTCGCCAGTTCGGCCGCCAGCCGACCGGAAACTTTCACGTAATTGTTGGGGTTGGCATAGGGAACTGCGGGCACTTCGACCAGTTCGGCCCCGGCCAGGCGCAGCATGTCTTTCTTTTCCTGGCTCTGGGTCTCGGGAATCACGATCACCGTGCGGAAACCCATGGCATCGGCGACCAGCGCCAAGCCAATACCCGTATTGCCGGCGGTGCCTTCGACGATGGTGCCGCCGGGCTTCAACTCGCCCCGCGCCACCGCATCCTTGATGATGAACAATGCCGCCCGATCCTTCACCGACTGGCCCGGATTCATGAATTCGGCCTTGCCGAGAATGGTGCAGCCCGTCAGCTCGGACGCGCGATTGAGCCGAATGAGGGGCGTATTGCCGATGGCGTCGACGAGACCGGTACGGAAAGCCATGTGTGATCGTCTGCTGATTGGAGGGGATGCGACCCTAACCCGACTTTCCGGATCGGCATAGGGGAGAGACATGTCGACGACGGGTTTTCCAGGCCGGGGTGCCATGATAGCTCTCGCCCCGGCAGGCTGGCCGTCTGGACCGGGACTGCCGCGCTCGACCGTCGCAAGGAAGCCAATCATGTCGAAGGTGACACGCGCCACCCAGATGCTCGCCAAGGCTGGCGTCGCCTTTTCCGTCCACAGCTATGACTATGATCCCGACGCCGACAGCATCGGCCTGCAGGCCGCCGAGGCCCTCGGTGAACCGCCCAGCCGGGTGTTGAAGACCCTGATGGCCCTGGTCGACGGCAAGCCGGTCTGCGTCATCGTGCCGTCGGATCACGAGGTTTCCATGAAGAAGCTGGCGGCCGCCTTCAATGGCAAGTCTGCGCAGATGATGAAGCCGGCCGATGCCGAGCGCAGCACGGGATACAAGATAGGCGGCATCAGCCCCTTCGGCCAGATGCGCAAAGTGCGCACGGCCATCGAGGAAGCCGCGCTCGGCGCAGACTATGTCTATGTCAATGGCGGCCAGCGCGGCCTGCAGATCCGGCTCGCTCCCGGCGATGCCAAAACCGTCCTCGACGCGACTGCCGCCGCCCTGATCTCGGCCTGAACCTTCTCAGGCTTTCGCCAGCCGCGAGCCTCGACAGCTGGTTGGAGCTCCCCGTGCGGAAGCTCCGGGCGACGATGGAGCGCTGCAAATCCGGCCGAACGCGAATGACTGGGAGCAGAGCAGGATCAAGCGCCAATAGGTGACGCGCCTCGCCGAGGCGTACAATAGAACCGAATGTCAGGTAAGAAGGAGAATGGCTCCGCGAGCAGGACTCGAACCTGCGACCCAGCGATTAACAGTCGCTTGCTCTACCGGCTGAGCTATCGCGGAACAGAGGGTGTCCCCCGGTGGAGCGGGTGTATAGCTCCAAGAATCTGACTTGCCAAGGCCTATCCTGCCCTCATTGCATCTTCTTTTCGGATTAATATCTAAGGGTAAGAGAACACAACCGGATCAAAGGTCCGCTTTTGACCGTCTGGAGGGCTTTTTGGCACCCAATGAACAGATCAATCGTCCGAAGGTGAAACTCGGTGGGCGACATTTTCATCTGCCGGCCTCGCGAGGCATGCGAGTGATTCTGGGCGGCTTGCTGGTGATCGGCGGTTTTCTGGGGTTCCTGCCGATCCTGGGCTTCTGGATGATTCCGCTCGGCCTGCTGATTCTATCAATCGATATCGCGCTGGTTCGCCGTCACCGTCGCAAGCTCGCGGTGTGGTGGGGGCGCCGGCGCCAGGCACGTCCTGCGGATGATCGCTGATCCCGCCGCCCTTCAGGCGTTGCCAGCCACAACGCGCATTTCCTCGACGGCAACCAGGTGATCGACGGTCCGCTGGAGTTCCTTCAGCGCCACCAGCCGATCCCGGCGGGGAATCTGATCGAGATCGTCATTGCCCTCGACGGCACAGGCGCGGCCAAGGAAATCGGCCAGTTTGATCTGGCCAAGGAAGAGCTCGAAGGCAAACACTTCCAGATAGAGGGCATAGGGTTGATCCGGAGCCGCATGACAGGGGCAGATCTTGATTTCCAGCTCGCTCGCCTCGAGCAAGTCCAGATCGTTCTGTGTCGGCATGGCGGGTTTGCCACGGTTGCGCCTCAACCATTCCCTCTGCCGGTCGACTTCATTGGGAGCACGATCCCGGCCGAGCGGAAAATAGCTGTCATTGGCGTCTGTCATGCACCGCGATCCCCAAACTCACCACGCCGCTCGAATCGAAAGGCGGCCGGCTGGAAGGCCGACGGTGGAAATCAATGGACCGGCTTGCGTTAACAGTCCCTCACCCCACGCCGTTCAAACAGCCTCTCTTCTCCATGACCCATAGCGGGTCACCAGGCGTGACGCCAAGCCCGAATGGCGGTATCATGCTGCACCAAGAAGAGCCTGGCTATCACGCACCGGTCACGGCCATGGTCTCCTGATAATAAAAAAGGGGAGGTATCCAATGGTGGACGACTTCAGCACGCTGCAGCAAAAAGCGCAGACGCTGCAGGTCGAGATCGAGAGCCTGTATGCATTGCTGGGCGCAATGGCGCGGGCGCTCGAAGAAACCGACCAAGATTTCAAGCAGCGCGTGGCCCGATCGGCGGGAGCTGCCATTCGAGCTCAGATGGTCGACGACGATGCGCAAGTGATGCGGAACCACTGCCTTCATTTCATCGCAAGCACGCTGAACGTGCCGCTATATTGCGTCATTCGATGACGATCGGGGTCTTTCAGCACTCCTCCGGTTCGGCATAGCGAAAGCTTCCGCGCCCTCCTCAAGACGATGGCTATAATGACGGTGACGACGGATCGCCGTTGCGGCGCCGCGCGGGCTGTATGGCCGGTTCGCTCGGGCCGAGATTCCGATTGCTTCAGCCGGGAAGGGGGCTCGACGTCTTTTCACCGCTCTTTCGGTCTGGCGCAGCCGAGGCCCTGCCGGTCGAATTACCCGAGGCATCGTATTCGGGCTAGGTCGTCTTGAGAGCGGCCCAAATCGCCATGTGGTGGCGCGACGGCCTGGGAATAGCGTGCCCGAGATTCCTTGAATTCTCGATCCATGCCCGAATTGCGTCCCGCGCCTTGGCGACCGCCCCCTCGGGAGTTTCGCCATCGCTCATGCAGCCGGGAAGATCGGGGACGATCGCCGCAAAACCGCCCCCATCCGCGACAGACCGTGGCTCGACCAGAATTGGGTATTCCAGATCGTCCATGTTCGCCCCCTAAGCGAGCACACCATACCGCCCGTGAGCGTCATTTGGATGTCAGTGAGCGTGGCGTGGCTGGCAACCGCCTCGCTGTCGTGAAGACCCGCCGCGAATAGAGCCTGTCATCGAGGGGTAAGCCTGATAGCCAAATTGCCGGACGTCCGGGCTGGCCTTAGGTTCCGGACGCTCACAAGCGGGCCCGGTTGATCGAGCAGGGAGGTCTGGAAGGCGATCCTGCAAATCCGCCCTTCCGGGCCTCCTGTTTCCTCGGCAGTTCACGGCGAGGGACCCGGACCCTGTCCGAATTGCTCGCATGACCAACCACCCCAGCCGTTCCTGACTTTCTCAATTGGCGGAAGGCAAAATCGAACAACGCACATATATGTGTCGCCGCTGTCGGCAGCGGCTTTGGTGCGTCAGGAAAGTGGAGGCCACGCCCGGAATCGAACCGGGGTGCAAGGATTTGCAGTCCTCTGCGTAACCACTCCGCCACGTGGCCATCCATTGTCGCGCTGTGCAGGACAAAGCGGAGGCAGGCGCTATAACAAGCAAGCCGGACGGGTTCAACCGGTTTTCTCAGCCGAGGCGATATTTCCGTGAATGCGGATTGCCGGCTGCAAAACTGAAGCCTCCGGCCCGGCTGCAAGGCCAGCCTTCTTGCCTTTTTCGAGGCCATGCCGCAAACAACGCTGTGACAAACAGAGATATCGAGTGATGACCGACTTCGTCCAAGCGCGCCGCACCATGGTGGATTGCCAGATTCGCACCAATGACGTGACCGAGGCGCGTGTCGTGGATGCCTTTCTTACCGTGCCCCGCGAGACCTTCGTGCCGGCCGCCAAGCAGCCCCTGGCCTATCTCGACGCCGATCTGGCGGTAGGCGGCGAGGCGGGCCAACGCTATCTCATTCAACCGATGTATCTGGCCAAGCTCGTCCAGGCCGCTGGTATCAAATCCACCGACACGGTGCTCGATATCGGCGCGGCCACCGGCTATTCGTCCGCGATTCTGGCCGAACTCGCTGAGAAGGTGGTGGCGCTGGAGAGCGATGAAGGGCTTGCGGCTTCGGCAAAGACCGCGTTGGCGTCCTACCCCAATGTGACGGTGGTGAACGGCCCGCTCGAGCAAGGCGCGGCCGGTTCGGGACCCTACGACGTGATCCTGATCGAAGGTGCCGTCGAAGAAATTCCCCAGGCTTTGTTCGCCTCCCTCAAGGAGGGCGGCCGCCTCGTCGCTGTCGTCGGTCGCGGCCGGCCCGGACGTGCCACCGTCTTCGTCAAGGTCGGACCAGATCATACCGGCCGCATCGCCTTCGACGCCTCGGTGCCGGCCCTGGCCGCGTTCGCCAAGGCTCCTGCCTTTTCATTCTGACCAGCAAAACAGCATGTTAGGAGAAAATTAACCATTAATTAACCGAACCCGGGGTTCACTGTCTCTTTTTTGCTTCAACCTCGGATTTATCACTCGGCAGCCGAAATCAGTTGTTGGTGAAAGCTGCCTGACAGGCTATTTTTTTGAAAAATATGGCGGTTTGTCCGCTTCTTTTAATTTGGGTCGGGTCGAGTCATGAAAACTGTAAGCGTATTTTCCTTATTGGCTGCAAGTGCTTCGCTTGTTTTCTTCATGGGCGGAGCGCAGGCTCAATCGTTGCAGTCGGCCCTTGCCCAAGCCTACGCAGCCAACCCAACCCTGAATGCCCAGCGAGCCGGCACCCGCGCCAATGACGAAACCGTTTCGCAGGCGCTCAGCGGCTACAGGCCCAACATTTCCGCTTCTGCCAGCATCAGCGCCGAACGGGATTTCACCAAGTCGCTGCAGGGGAGGCGGTCCAACGACACGCGATTTCCGCGCGGCGCCGACATCACGGTGACGCAGAATCTGTTCAACGGCTTTCAAACTGCGAATTCCGTGCGCGCCGCCGAGTCGGGCGTGCTCAGCCAGCGCGAGACGCTGCGCGACACCGAACAGTCGGTCCTGCTCAACGCCGTGACCGCCTATATGAACGTCCTGCGCGATGCCGCGCTGCTCAACCTGCAGAAAAACAACGTCGAGGTTCTCGAGGAGCAGCTCAAGCAGACCAAGGATCGCTTCAACGTCGGCGAGGTGACGCGCACCGACGTCGAGCAGGCCAATTCCAGCTTGGCGAGTGCACAGTCTCAACGGGTGGCCGCCGACGCCCAGCTCAAATCATCGGTCGCCGTCTATCGGCAGATCATCGGCTCGCAGCCCAAGAAGCTGCAGCCGGTCAAGCTGCCGCGTTTCCTGCCCAAGAACCAGAACGCTGCGATCCAGGCCGGACTTGCCAACCATCCCGGCATCACGGCCGCGCTCCACGCGGTCGACCAGGCCGCCATGCAGGTGAAGGTCGCCGAGGGGGCGCTCTATCCCACCCTGAACGCCCAGGGCTCTTTCTCGCATAATTACGAACCGTCAGGCGCGAAGATGGCCACCTCGGCCTCCATCGGTGCCTTCCTCTCCGTGCCGATCTATTCGGGCGGCGGCGACTATTCCAAGATCCGCCAGGCCAAGGAATTGCTCGGGCAGGCGCGCATCCAGGTCGACGTCAACCGCGAATTGGTACGCTCCAACGTCATCCAGGCCTGGGGCTCGCTGGACGGCGCCCGCGGCGAAATCCAGGCTTTCCAGGCAGCCGTCAATGCGCAGGGCGTGGCACTCGCCGGCGTGCGCGAGGAAGCCAAGGTCGGCCAGCGCACCACCTTCGACGTCTTGCAGCAGCAGCAATTGCTGCTGCAGGCGCGTGCCAGCCTGATCCAGGCGCAGCGCGACCAGATCGTGGCTGCCTATACCGTGCTGTCGACCATCGGCAAGCTCAACGCCACGGCACTCGGCCTGAAGGTTGCCCGCTACGATCCCACCACGCATTACAACCAGGTCCGCGACAAGTGGATCGGCACCGACATTCCGGACGGGCGCTAAAGCCACGCCTACCCACAGGAAGATGACGCCAACGCCCTCCGCATCCTTGCGATCGGAGGGCGTTCTTGCTTGAAGTGCCGGCGAGGCCTTTCGTGCTCGGGTGGAATCATCGAGAATCGCCAAGAGGGGCTGGCCAACGAACTGGCGTAACGCGCCATTCGAAGACATTGCACTTTGTTCCAGTGCGCCATGGGGGCACGGCGCGCTCGATGCGGAAGGAGTAGCCCGATGTCGTCACCTACGCGGGCAGATCCGCCTCGTACCCTCAAGGAGCCCTCGATGGACGAGATTCTCACCTCCATTCGCCGTATCATCTCGGACGATCCGCCGGCAAAGCCCGGACGCCGCTCCACAGCAGAGACCTCTTCGCTGGCGGACCTGCCGGGTCCGGCGGTCTCCCCTCGCGAAGAGCCGGTTTCGTCTCCCATGCCGGCCGGTCCAGAGCGGAGCACTACCGGTTTGCTCTCGGCGGAGTCTCATTCCGAGGCGGCGTCCGCCTTCGCCTCCCTCAATCACACGGTGTTTTCCAAGAACGCACGAACGATCGAAGACGTCGTGCAGGACATGCTGAAACCCATGCTGCAGACTTGGCTCGATGCCCATCTGCCATCGCTGGTCGAGCGCCTGGTCCGCCAGGAAATCGAACGCATCTCCGGGCGGTCGTGACGGGCTAAGGCCCTGTGTCACAAACCGTCAGGCATTTTGATTTCTTTCCTCATTCACGAAGCCCTAAATCCCTCCCGTCTAGAGTTTGTCTCGAATCGATGAGGGATAGGGCGTATGTGCGGCATTGTCGGTATTCTGGGTAAGGAGGCGGTTGCGTTACCCCTGGTGGACGCGCTGCGGCGCTTGGAGTATCGCGGCTATGATTCCGCCGGCATCGCCACGCTGGAAGAGGGCACCATCACGCGCCGCCGGGCCGAAGGCAAACTGCGCAATCTCGAAAGCAAGCTCGACCGCGCCCCGCTCGCAGGCCTGATCGGCATCGGCCACACGCGGTGGGCGACGCATGGCCGGCCGACCGAAGAAAACGCCCACCCGCATGCCACCGCGCGAGTCGCTGTGGTCCATAACGGCATCATCGAGAATTTTCGCGAATTGCGCGAGGAATTGAGCGCCGAAGGCGCGCGCTTCCAGAGCGAGACCGACACCGAGGTCGTGGCCCACTTGGTCACCCGCGAGCTCGAGCGCGGCCTGCCGCCGATCGAAGCGGTGCATGCCAGCCTCAGGCGCCTGCGCGGCGCCTTCTCGCTGGGCTTTCTCTTTACCGGCCAGGATGACCTCATCATCGGCGCGCGCCTGGGTTCGCCGCTGGCGATCGGTTACGGCGAGGGCGAAATGTTCCTCGGATCGGATGCCATCGCTCTGGCTCCGTTCACCAACACCATCGCCTATCTCGAGGATGGCGACAGCGTTGCCCTGACGCGCGGCTCGGCGACCATCTTCGATGCGGCCTTCAAGCGCGTTCACCGCCCGATTCAGAAATCGCAGGCGTCCGCCACCATCGTCGACAAGGGTAATCACCGGCATTTCATGGCCAAGGAGATCCATGAACAACCCGAAGTGGTTTCCCACACCCTGGCCTCTTTCGTCGACATGGTCGGCGAGACGATCCGACTGCCCGAGAATCTGCCTTTCGATTGGAAAGAACTAGGCCGTATCACCATATCGGCCTGCGGCACGGCCTCCTTCGCCGGCATGATCGCCAAATACTGGTTCGAGCGGTATGCGCGGCTTCCGGTCGAAGTCGATATCGCCTCCGAGTTCCGCTACCGCGAAGCGCCCCTCGACAAGGGAGGGCTGTCGATCTTCGTGTCTCAATCGGGTGAGACGGCCGATACGCTCGCCGCCTTGCGCTATTGCAAGGAACAGGGGCAGCACACACTCGCCATCGTCAATGTGCCGACCTCGACCATCGCTCGCGAGGCGTCGGTGATGGTGCGCACCCTGGCAGGCCCCGAGATCGGCGTCGCCTCCACAAAGGCCTTCACCTGCCAGCTTGCAGCCCTGGCGGGCCTCGCCATCGGCGCCGGCAAGGCGCGTGGTGTCCTGTCAGCCGAGGAAGAAGGCGAACTCGTGCACGCGCTGATCGAGGCGCCGCGCCTGATGTCCGAGGCACTGCGGCTGGAACACGAGATCGAGACCTTTTCCAGGGATCTCGCCAAGGCCAAGGACGTGCTCTATCTCGGCCGCGGCACCAGCTTCCCCCTTTCGCTGGAAGGTGCCTTGAAACTCAAGGAAATCAGCTACATACACGCGGAAGGTTATGCAGCAGGCGAACTCAAGCACGGCCCGATCGCCCTGATCGACGAGACCATGCCGGTGGTGGTGATCGCGCCTTTCGACGCGATCTTCGAAAAGACGGTTTCGAACATGCAGGAAGTCGCGGCGCGGGGAGGCCGCATCATCCTGATGACCGATGAAGCCGGAGCGGCAGCGGCTGCGATGACGACGCTGAAGACGATCATCCTGCCGTCGATGCCCACAATCCTGACGCCGCTGGTCTATTCCATTCCGATCCAGCTTCTCGCCTATCACACCGCTGTGATCATCGGCACCGACGTCGACCAGCCGCGCAATCTGGCCAAGAGCGTCACCGTCGAGTAGGAATACTGACGGGTATCGCCCGATTGGACCAATTGCACAAATTTGCATCGACAGGCGGTGACAAGGGCGTGCTAGAAGCGTGACATGGTACGAGATGCGCCTCCCCACACGGTAATGCCTGCTGGCCCGCCTCAGCGGATCAGCAGATTTGGCGGCCTGCACAGCTATTTCCTCACCGGCCTTGTGGTCACCGGGCCGGTGGCGATCACGATCTACCTGATCTGGACCTTCATTCAGTGGGTTGATGGCTGGGTCAAACCGTTCATTCCCGCGCGCTACCTGCCTGAGACCTATCTTCCATTTCAGATCCCGGGCTTCGGCCTGGTCGTGGCGATCATCGGCCTTACCCTGATCGGTTTCTTCACCGCCAATCTGGTCGGCCGCACTTTGGTGCGTCTGGGTGAGAAACTGCTCGACCGTACGCCGGTGGTGCGCGGCATCTACAAGGCTCTCAAGCAGGTGTTCTCGACGATCTTCTCGCAATCCGGCACCTCGTTCCGCAAAGTGGGATTGGTCGAGTTTCCCCAGGGGGCCTGGTCGATCGTCTTCATTTCGGCAGAGCCGAGCCCGGTGGTCGAGGCGAGGCTGCCCGGCGGCAACGGCGAAGCCTGGGTTTCGGTGTTCATGCCCTGCGCGCCCAACCCGACCACAGGATTTTTCTTCCTGCTGCCGAAGGCAAAGGTGATCGAACTGCCGATCAGCGTCGAGCAGGCCACCAAGCTGGTGATCTCGGCCGGCCTGATCCAGCCCGAGACGTTGACGGTCTCCGAGGAATTGCGGCCAAGCTGAGCTCGCGGATGGCGCCCTTGCTTCAGGCCTCGATCAGGGCGTTGTTCCAGGCCGTGTCGAGCATGGCCGCAAGGTGCTCCTGGGCACAGGCCGCGATATCGGCCTCGTCGCTGACACGCTGCCCGTTGCGCTGGAAATGGAGCGCGTCCCCTGCGGCCTTTGCCTTGAGGTGATCGAGCAGTTCGGCCCGGGTTCGCGTGCCGTCCATCACCGGCAGGACATGCTGGGCCACCACGCCGAGATCGAAATTCTCGTGGCGCCTGTTCACCGTGCGTGTTCGGCCGCTGGCGGCATCCATGCGTGCCAGGGTGGTTGCCTTCGGCCGGTCGGCGTCGGCAGCACCGATTGCGACCGCCTCGGTCGAAACAATTGTCAGCCCAGAAAGAACTCCTTGGAGGAGGGCACCGCGAAGCTCACTTCTCTCCTGCGGCGTGAGCGTCTTCTGGTCGGCCGCCTCGATATCGGCAACCAGCTGCCGATAGTTCGAGGTCGCAGGACGCCTCGCGGCGATCAGCTGGTAGCCCTTGCGCACGACCTCAGCCCGCGTACGGATCTGCCGGCCCGAGCGGTTTTCGAAGCAGTAGGGCATGTCAGGCTCGCTCGAGGGAACCTGCGTGATATCTGCGATGAGATGCAGATCCTCGATCCGCTCCGCATCGATGTTGCGCTTGGTCGCCGCTGCCCGGGCGGGCGGGATCAGCAGCGTCTGCCGGAAGGTGCGTCCGGTCAGCACGTCGATATAGTTCTCGGTCTCGAGCAGGGTATTGCCGCCCAGCATCCTCAGGGCCTTCGCCGCTTCGGCGCCGAAGTTCTCGGGCACCATCATGTGAACATCACTCTCGCCGAGATAGGCGAGCTGATGCTGTCCGGCCGCATACATGAAGTCGTGGAACGAGCAGGGCGCATTTTCGAGCTCCAGGAACTCATGTGCAAGATAATCGTCGGAGACCTTCTGCAACTGCCCAACCCCTTCCTTGACCGCAGCGCCATAGGGGCCCGGTGGTGTATGCTCGGCCAGGAAGCCCATGAACTCCCGCGCTTTGGCGATGCGCTCGCGCTGATTGGCGGCCTTGCCCACATGCGCCATCAGGGCATCGCGCAGGATCTGCTTGGGCCGCCAGCCGGGCAATACGTTGAAGCTGACATAGGCGATGCCCTGGAATTCGAGAAATTTCGAGCAGATTTCCAGGATGGCGTGGCGCACCGGTTCGGGCACCCAGGAATAGACGCCATGGCAGAGGATGAAATCGAAGCGATGGCCAGGATCCGCGAAGAATGTGATGTCCTGCTGGCGCAATTCGATGTTGGTCAGGCCGATCGCTTCGACGCGCCTGCGCCCATCGGCGATCTGGATGCCGGAAAGATCGATCCCGAGAAAGCGTCCCTCGGGATAGGCGGCGGCCAGCGGAATGAGGTTGCCGCCGCTGGCGCAGCCGATTTCGAGCACGCGCATCTTGTCGAGCGAGGGCATTTCGAGGCCGAACAGTCTGGCGGTGGCGGCGAGCCTCGCCGGATGGGTCTGGGGAAAGGCATGGGAAACATAGGGTATCTCGTCATAACTCGCCTGGGTCCTGGCCTGGGCTTCGGCGAAGTTGGCCGGACGGGCATCCGATGTCATGACAATATTCCCCGGTTAAGGCTGGCATGACCTGAGAATACACACCGGCTTCCCTTACGCTACCCCGATCGCAGCAGGCGCACAGCTTCATCGCGCTCGAACAAATAGAGCAGGGTTCGTAGAGCCGCACCGCGCGGCGAGACGAGTTCCGGATCGCGCGCCAGCACCAGCCTGGCATCGTCATTGGCGGGAGCGAGAAGATGGCGATGGCTGTCGAGGTCGGCCACCCGGAAACCCGGCATGCCGGACTGGCGCGTCCCGAGCACGTCGCCTTCGCCGCGCAGTTTCAGATCTTCCTCGGCGATGCGGAAGCCGTCCTCCGTCTCGCGCATGATCTCGAGCCGCTTGCGGGAAATCTCGCCGAGGGGGCCCTTGTAGAGCAGGAGGCAGGTCGATTTGTCCGAACCGCGCCCGATGCGCCCGCGCAGCTGATGCAACTGGGCGAGGCCGAAGCGTTCGGCATGCTCCACCACCATCACGGTGGCCTCCGGCACGTTGACGCCGACCTCGATCACGGTGGTCGACACCAGGACGCGCAAATCGCCGGCCACGAAGCGGGCCATCACCTCGTCCTTGGCCGCGCCTTTCATCTGGCCATGCAGCAGGCCGACCTTGTCCCCAAAGAGCGAAGCAAGGTGGGCGAAGCGATCTTCGGCGGCCGCGACATCCAACGTCTCGGATTCAGCGATGAGCGGACAGACCCAATAAGCCCGCGCGCCGGTCTGCAACAGACGCCCCAGCCCGCTCACCACCTCATCGAGCCTTTCGAGCGAGATCAGGCGGGTGTCGACCGGCTTGCGCCCCGCCGGCTTCTCGCGAAGCTGGGAGGAGTCCATGTCGCCGAAATAGGTCAGCACCAAGCTGCGGGGGATTGGCGTGGCCGTCATCACCAGGACGTCGATGCCGGCATTCTTGCGGCTCAGGGCTAGGCGCTGATGCACGCCGAAGCGATGCTGCTCATCGACGATGGCAAGACCGAGATCGCGAAACTCGACATCCTCCTGGAACAGGGCATGGGTGCCGACCACGATATCGATGCTGCCGTCCTTCAGTGCGGCCTGCATGCGTGCTCGCTCGCGCGCCTTGTCCCGCCCGGTGATCAGGCCGATGCGCAAACCGGCGGCCTCGGCGAGCGGCTGGATGGTGGCCAGATGCTGGCGGGCCAGGATTTCGGTCGGCGCCATCAATGCCGCCTGCCGGCCGCCTTCCACCATGGTCGCCATGGCGAGCAGGGCCACCACCGTCTTGCCCGAACCGACATCGCCCTGCAGCAGCCGCAGCATCCGGGTCGGGGCCGCCATGTCGGCCCGGATGTCGGCCAATGCCGTGACCTGGCTCGCCGTGAGCTTGAAGGGCAGGGCGGCCTCGATCCGGGCCGAAATCACACCCGTTCCGGTGACGGCGAGGCCGGGCAGAGCCTTGTTTTGGGCACGCACCATGGCGAGGGCGAGCTGCGAAGCCAGGAGCTCGTCGTAAGCGAGCCTCAATCGGGGCGCCGAGTCCGGCGCAATCACCTGCGGTGTCTCCGGCGCATGCAGGGCGGCCAGCGCCTCGCGGAACCCTGGCCAGCGCTGGGCCTTGAGCCACGCCGTATCCTGCCACTCGGCAAGTTCGGGGGTGCGCGCCAAAGCCTCCTGGGCAGCCTTCTGGATCTGGCGCGGATAGAGCCCCTCCGTCAGCGGGTAGACCGGCTCGACCAAGGGCAGCGATTTGAGCCCTTCCTCATCGACGATGCGGTCGGGATGCACCATCTGGCGCATGCCGTCGAACAGCTCGATCTTGCCGCTGAGCCAGCGCCTTTCGCCGACGGGCAGGGCATGTTCGATCCAACTCGTCTGCGCGGCAAAGAAGACGAGGGTGAGATCACCTGTGTCGTCATGGACATAGACGCGATAGGGACCTTTGCCACCGCTGGGGCGATGGCGCTCCACCACGATCTCGACCATCACCAATTCGCCGATCGGCGCATCGATTAGTTTAGGACGGCGGCGGCGGTCGAGGACGCTCGCCGGCAGGTGAAACAGGGCGTCGACCACCCGTGCGCCCATCGGCTCCGCCCCCCCGAGAAGGCGGGTGAGCAGCTTCACCAGCTTCGGCCCGATCCCTGGCAGGGACGAGACGGAAGCGAATAAGGGGGTCAGAATCGCCGGACGCATGAAAGCCTCGCCCGTTGTTTTGGCCGGACAGCACGCGGGAGGCAAGCTTTGGCGCCCCGAAAGAGTGGATGGCTGTGACGACCGCAGGGCTGTTTCTTCGCTCCCTCAACGCTTAAAGGGGCGTGTGCTACAAGACCCTTTTGGTGACGATCGCATGGGTGTGTTCGACATCCCTGGCGGCATAGATAAGGGTGGCGGCCTTGTCGCCGATCAGGCGCCGGAGCGCGACGACAGCCTCCTCGTTGCGCGCGAGCTCGCTTTCGTAGCGAGCCTGAAACTCCTGCCATTTGGCCGGATCGTGACCGAACCATTGCCGCAGCGCCGGGCTCGGCGCCACATCCTTGGCCCAGACGTCGATATGCGCCTCTTGCCTGGACAGGCCCCGAGGCCACAGGCGATCGACCAGAACGCGCAGGCCGTCAGTGGAACCGGGCGGATCATAGGCGCGTTTCAATCCGATCGTCATGGCGGGTCCCGTCACCTTCCATTCTCATCTTCGGGGATTTGACCGCACGGATGATATTTCGATCTTCCATGGTTTTCACGCGGCCCCTTACTCTCTATACAGCGTGCCAACAGGATCGAGAACATGTCCGGAACGATACGCACTTCTGAGGAACTTGACCCGCGTCGCAGACGGATCGTCTACCGGGCCTGGCATCGCGGTTTTCGCGAGATGGACCTCATCATGGGCAACTTCTGCGATGCCGTCATCGTGGAGCTGTCGGAACAAGAGGTCGCCGATTTCGAGACCCTCATCGATGCTCCCGATCACGAGCTCTACGCCTGGATCAGGAGTGCGGAGCCGGTGCCGGCCGAATTCGATACGCCCGTGTTCCGGCGGCTGCGCGATTACCATTTCACCATGAAGCCGATGTTTGCATGAAAGCCGCCGATCGACTCGCCGAAGTTCTGAATCGCCCCGGCGGACAACTCTTTTTCTCCAATTGCGCCGATGGCCAGGATGGCCTCGTCCTGGCCGACCTGGCACGCAAGCTGGTTGCTCAGGCCCGCGAGCGGCCGGCCGCCCTCCTGCATGTTGCCCGCGACGGCACACGCTCCGCTACCTTGGAAGCGGCCCTCCAGTTCTACGCGCCCGATATCGACGTGATCAGTTTTCCGGCATGGGACTGCCAGCCCTATGACAGGGTTTCCCCCAATGCCACCGTCGTCGCCCGGCGCATGACCGCGCTGTCGCGGCTGGCGACCACGAGGGGCGGGGACAGGCCCCGCATCGTGCTCACCACCGTCAATGCCGTGCTGCAGCGCGTGCCGTCCCGCGATCTCATCGCCGCTCAGTCGCTTTCGGCGGCTCCGGGCAATGCGGTCAACATGGACCGGCTGTCGGCGTGGCTGGAGCACAATGGCTATCTGCGCTCCTCGACGGTGCGGGAGACCGGCGAATATGCGGTGCGCGGCGGCATCCTCGATCTCTACCCGCCTGGCCTTGCCATTCCGGTGCGTCTCGACTTCTTCGGCGACACGCTGGAATCCATTCGCAGCTTCGACGTCGAGACACAGCGCTCCCAGACCCAGTTGCGCATGCTCGACCTCGTGCCGATGAGCGAAGTCCAGCTTACCACCGAGACGATCAAGCGCTTCCGCCAGGCCTATCTTGCTGAATTCGGCGCCCAGACACGCGGCGACCCGCTCTATGAGGCGATCTCCGAAGGCCGGCGCTATGTCGGCCTCGAACATTGGCTGCCGCTATTCCACGCCAAGCTCGACACGCTGTTCGACTATCTGCCCGAGGTCCCCGTCGCGCTCGATGCACTGGCCGAGGATGCGGCCGGCGAAAGACTGGCGCAGATCAAGGACTATTACGACGCCCGCCGCGACGTGCTGGGCAAGCCCGGCGAGAACGTGCCCTATAAGCCGCTGCCGCCGGATCGCCTCTACATCGCGCCCGAGGAATGGCGCCGCAGGCTCGACGAGGCGGCCCTGGCCCGTCTGACGCCTTTCGCGTCGCCTGCGGCGCCCGGCCGCGAAATCGTCGATTGCGGCGGCCGGCAGGGCCATAATTTCGCAGCCGAACGCGCTGCCGAGGACGCCAACGTCTTCGACGCCGTCGTCCGCCACATTCGTGCCCTGCAGGCCAATGGCCAACGAGTCATCGTGGCGGGCTGGACCGACGGCTCGCGCGAAAGGCTCGGCGCAGTGCTTGCCGATCACGGCCTTACCCAAGCCAAGCCGGTTCCCGACTTCGCCCGTGCCCTGGCCTTGCCGAAAAGCGAGATCGCCCTCGGCGTATTGCCGCTGGAGACGGGCTTCGAGACTGCCGACCTGGCCATCATCTCCGAGCAGGACGTTCTCGGCGACCGTCTGGTGCGCCGCACGTCCAAGCGCAAGCGTGCCCAGAATTTCCTGACCGAGATCGGCACGCTCTCGCCCGGCGACATCGTCGTGCATGTCGAGCACGGTATCGGGCGCTTCGTCGGCCTGCAGACGGTGACCGCCGTGGGCGCGCCGCATGACTGCCTCGAAATCCACTATGCGGGCGGCGACAAGCTGTTCCTGCCGGTGGAGAACCTGGAGCTGCTGTCCCGCTACGGCTCGGAAGACGCCGAAGCCCAGCTCGACAAGCTTGGCGGCCGCGGCTGGCAGGAACGCAAGGCGCGCATGAAGAAGCGCATCCGCGAAATGGCGGGTGAGCTGATCAAGATCGCCGCCGCACGCGCACTGCGCGAGGCGCCGAAGCTGATCCCCGCGCAGGGCATCTATGACGAGTTCGCCGCGCGCTTCCCCTATAGCGAGACCGAGGACCAGCAATTCGCCATCGACTCGGTGCTCGAGGATCTCGCTTCCGGCCGTCCGATGGATCGCCTTGTCTGCGGCGACGTCGGCTTCGGCAAGACGGAAGTGGCCCTGCGCGCCGCCTTTGCCTGCGCGATGACGGGCAGGCAGGTTGCCGTCGTGGTGCCCACCACGCTGCTCGCGCGCCAGCACGCCAAGACCTTCGCCGACCGCTTCAAGGGACTTCCCGTCAAGGTCGCGCAGCTCTCCCGCTTCGTGCCGGCGGACGAGGCCCGCAAGACCAAGGCAGGCCTGGTCTCCGGCGATGTCGATATCGTGGTCGGCACCCATGCCCTGCTGGCCAAGACCATCGCCTTCCGCGATCTCGGCCTGCTCATCATCGACGAGGAACAGCATTTCGGCGTGGCCCACAAGGAGCGCCTCAAGCAGCTGCGCTCCGAGGTGCATGTGCTCACCCTCTCGGCGACGCCGATCCCGCGCACCTTGCAGCTCGCCCTCACGGGCGTGCGCGAATTGTCGATCATCGCCACGCCGCCCGTCGACCGCCTGGCGGTGCGCACCTTCGTCACGCCGTTCGATCCGGTGGTGCTGCGCGAGGCGCTGATGCGCGAGCGCTATCGAGGCGGCCAGAGTTTCTTCGTGGTGCCGCGCATCGAGGACATCGCGGACGCCAAGGCCTTCCTCGACGAATATGCGCCGGAGGCCAAGGTCGCCATCGGCCACGGCCAGATGGCTGCCGGCCAGCTGGAAGACGTGATGACGGCCTTCTATGAAGGCAAATACGACATCCTGCTTTCGACGACGATCGTCGAATCCGGCCTCGACATTCCTACCGCCAACACGTTGATCGTCTGGCGGGCCGATATGTTCGGCCTCGCTCAGCTCTACCAGCTGCGCGGGCGTGTCGGACGTTCGAAGACAAGGGCCTATGCCCTGTTCACCCTGCCGGCCAACCGCACGATCACGCCGGGCGCCGAGCGCCGGCTCAAGGTGCTGCAGTCGCTGGACACGCTGGGCGCGGGCTTCCAGCTCGCCTCGCACGATCTCGACATTCGCGGCGCCGGCAACCTGCTCGGCGACGAACAGTCCGGCCATATCAAGGAAGTCGGCTACGAGCTCTACCAGCAGATGCTGGAAGAGGCGGTCGCCGCTCTCAAGGAGGGCGGCGTCGAAACCGAGGTCGAGGAACAATGGTCGCCGCAGATCACCATCGGCACGCCGGTGATGATCCCCGAGGATTATGTGCCGGACCTGACGCTTCGCCTCAGCCTCTATCGCCGCCTGTCGTCGCTGGATACCGATGCCGAGATCGATGCTTTCGGTGCCGAGCTGACCGATCGTTTCGGCGAGCGGCCCGCCGAAGTCGACCAGCTTCTCAAGCTGATGTCGATCAAGGCCCTGTGCCGGCGCGCCAATGTCGAGAAGGTCGATGCCGGGCCGAAGGGCGTGGTGGTCTCCTTCCGAGACAATGCCTTCGCCAATCCGGACGGACTGGTTCGCTACATTGCCGAGCAGGGCTCTTTCGCCAAGGTCCGCCCCGACATGCGCATCGTGTTCCAGCGCGATTTCGACAAGCCCGACGATCGGCTCAAGGGCACGGCCGTCATTCTCAAGAATCTCGCTCGCATCGCCGAGACGAAGAAAGCCGCCTGATCGGACACAACGATGGCAACATCCTCCCTCTCTTCCGTCGAAACCCCGTTCGTCCAGGTCGATCTGGATATTGCCGAACGCAACATCGTGCGGCTCCAGGCCTATTGCGACGAACACGGCCTCAAGCTGCGGCCGCATATCAAGACGCATAAACTGCCGCGCCTGGCCCGCTTCCAGGTCGAGCAGGGCGCGGTCGGCATCACCTGCCAGAAACTGTCGGAGGCGGATGCCATGACCGACGGCACCGGGCTCGAGGATGTGCTGATCACCTATAATCTGGTGGGGGAGGCCAAGCGCGAGCGCCTGAGGGCTCTTTCCAAACGCATCCGTCTCAGCGTCGTGGCCGACAGCGCCGCCGTGGTCGACGAACTGGCGGCTGCCATGAAGGGGACGGGGCGCAAATTGACCGTGCTGGTCGAGTGCGACACCGGAGCCCGGCGCTGCGGGGTTCCCACGCCCGAGGCGGCGGCGGAACTGGCAAACCGCATCGCCGCGTCATCCGAGCTCACTTTCGGCGGCCTGATGACCTATCCGCCGGTCGGTGGAACGGAAGCTGTCCAGGTTTTCATGCAAAGAGCGAAATCTCTGATCGAAGCTTTTGGAATCCCTGTCGAAACGATCACGAGCGGTGGATCGCCCGACATGTGGCGGGCGCATGAGGCGCCCATCGTTACCGAATACCGGCCCGGCACCTATGTCTATAATGACCGTTCCCTCGTCACCCGCGGCGTCTGTGGCTTTGATGACTGCGCCCTCAACGTGGTCGCCACGGTGGTGTCGGTGCCGGATCCGCACAGGGCCATCATCGATGCCGGCTCGAAGGTGCTGACCTCCGACCTGCTCGGCCTGACGGGGCATGGGCATGTCCTCGGCCGCCCGGATATCGCGATCGACCAGCTCTCCGAAGAGCATGGCAGGCTGGTCACCGAACAGCCGATCAACCTGTCAGTGGGCGACCGGGTACGCATCGTGCCCAATCACGCCTGTGTCGTCGCCAATATGCTGGATTTCGTAGTCCTCTGCCGCGGCGAGACCCTCATCGGCCCCGAACCTGTCGCAGCGCGCGGCCGGGTTTGGTGAACGGCATGTTTTAAGCACGAAATGGAGGTCGATCTCCCGGGTTCCATCGAGAGATGGAGCGGGATCGACCACCTTTGAAACGTCGAACGACGCGGTCGATCCGGAGATCGACCCTCCACGTCTTCGATCCACCATCAGGCCGCGCCTGCGAGCGGCTGGCTGGATTTTGAGGTGCCGAGGCCCTGTCCGCGCTCATGGAATTGAGCGGTTTCCTGCCCTTCCATGGGCTTGCCATAGCGCGCGCCCGTGACTTCGACGAGGCTGACGCCCCCCTCCGTGTATCCTGAAGCGGGATAGGAGGTCGATACCCACCCGTCCGCTGCGAGGGGATAGGAAGCCTCCCTTTCGCTGACGTCGAAACCCACACCCGACACCTGCTGGCCGCGCAGGGCGAGATAGCCGCTTTCCTCGATCCCAGCCTCCGCAAGCGGCGGGGCAGCGTCATCCTGGGACGAAACCAGGGCTTCGAGCCCGAACCCGCCATCTTCCAGCGCCCGCATCGGCACGATGCCGATCTCGCCGAGCACGGCGAAATGAGGAGTGGGGCAGGGAGCATCCCCCGGAATGACGGCGGCATGCGGGCCCCTGGCGAGGCCGGCGACCTTCTCGAGCTTGCGGCTGTCGAACAGGCCATCGACGAGGCCCGCACGCAATACCGTATCGGGCAGCAGGGCATGGGTAACGCCATGCATCGTCATCTGAACGGCAAACACCGTCGCATCGAAAGCCTGGTGCAAAATGAGCTGGCAGCCCGTGCTGAGCCATGACACCAGGCCGCCGGCAAGCCCAGCCAGGCCCGAGGGGGCCATTGGGCACAGCAGGCGCGAAGTCCGCGACAAGCCGAGTTCGGCCACCAGAACGGAGGAGGCCGCCTGCCATTGGCGATGATTGCGGGCGACGGCGAAATCCCCGTCCGGTCCCCGGTCGATCGTCATGATCGCCAGGCTTTCCTCGGGACGTTCCCGCCGCGACAGACGGGTGATCACGCCCGTGCGCGGATAGCCGATGCAGTCCTCGAAAGAAACGGTACCTCCCGGCAGATCCGCACCGAAGGCTCCGATGAAGCGAATATCGGCAATGGATTCATCGACGAGATGACGCAGCGGCCGAAGGGATTGAACATCGCCCATCCGACGCGCCGCCAGGATCGCCTTGGCGTTCAAACGCTCGGCGACGCCGACGATTTCGGCCGGCGAGAAATCGATCGGAACGATCACCGCCACCAGACCTGCCCGTATGCAACCGAGCAGCGCGATCAACGTATCCGTCACGTTGAGCCCCTGCACGCAGACCAGAGCCTCGCTCGGCAGCCCCATCTCGAAAAAGCGGCCGGCAACCGCGGAAACGGCGGCATCGACCTGGTTCCAGGTCAGCCGGCGGGGTGCGCCGTCGGCCCAGAGCGGGCGGTCCGGTGCATCGACCAGGGCCAGCGTATCGCCGCCGCGCTGGGCACTGATGCGCAGCAACTGGTCGAGGGTAGAGGGAGCGGGGGCAATCCTGGGCGTGATGTCTGACGTCATGGGGCCTCAGGCGTATTCACGGGGCACGAATCAGATCCAGACGAGTCTAACGCTGGATGACGGCAAAGCCATAGCCGGTTTGTCGGTCCGGGTCGTCCCGCCCGCGATCACCATCCACACCTTGAGCGGATACCATCCGCATGCCCATGCAGGCGGGAGATCTTGGACATCAAAGCATTTGGCCTGCCTCGCCGGGCGATCCATAATCGCGGACATGATTCCCGGTCAGAAATTCCTCACGCTCCTGCGCGACATCGCCGCCGACAAGCGCCTCGCCTTCATGCTGTTGCTCGGCTTCAGTTCGGGCCTGCCCTTCCTGCTGGTGTTCTCGACGCAATCGGCCAGGCTCCGCGAGGTCGGGATAACGCGCACCGACATCGGCCTGATGTTCTATGCGACGCTGTTCTACAGCATCAAATTCCTCTGGGCTCCCTTGCTCGAGCGCTTCGACCCGCCGGTGCTGGGACGGATGATGGGCCGATGGCGCGGTTGGTTGCTGATTACCCAGCTGGGCGTCATCCTGGGCCTGTTCGGCCTTGCCGGCAGCAATCCGGCAAGTTCGCTGGGAATGACGATATTTTGGACGACCGTCACGGCCTTCTTCGCTGCCAGTCAGGACGTGGTGATCGACGGCTGGCGTATCAATGTCATCCCGCGAGACCGACAAGGCATCATGCTGGCGGTTTCTCAGCTCGGCTATCGCGTTGGCATCTTGTGCGCAGGCGCCGGCGCCCTTTATCTGGCCGAATATTTCGACTGGCACGCGGCTTACGGCACGATGGCAGGATTGATGCTCATCGGCATCCTGGCCGCCTTGTTCGCGCCTGACCCGCCGCCCGTAGAGAAGGAAGCCGCGTCGCACTCCGCCGGCTCGGCGAGTAAGTCTGACAAGGCTGCTGCAACGCGTCCCCCATCCGGGCGGCCCGATTGGCTGATCGCCTATAAGGAAGCGCTGAGCGACCTGTTCCTGCGTCGAGGCTGGATCCTCGTACCGATCATGCTGCTCATCGCACTTTATCGTCTGCCGGACTTCCTGGCTGGCGTGATGTCCAATCCCCTCTATATAGATCTCGGCTTCTCCAAAGCCGAGATCGCGAATATTTCGAAGATCTATGGCTTCGCCATCGGCCTTACGGCGCCGTTCGTCGGCGGCTTATGCATCTGGCGCTTCGGCTTGATGCCCTCACTGCTCTTCGGCGGCATAGCTGCAGCCACGTCGCATTTGAGCATGGCCCTTTTGGCAGCCAAGGGGGCGGATTCGACCTATCTTGCCCTGGCGGTGAGCGTCGAGAGCTTTGCGGGTGGCTTTGCGGGAACGGCCCTGATGGCCTACATGTCCTCGCTGACATCGCCCGCCTTTGCCGCCAGCCAATACGCCCTGCTGAGTTCTCTCTATGCCCTGCCTGGCAAGTTGCTGGCGGGCATGTCGGGCAAGATGGTCGATCTGTTTGGCTATCCGGTGTTTTTCTCGGCAACGTCCACCATCGGCTTGCCGGTTGCGATCCTCTGCCTGATCGTCTGGCGCTCGGCCGACAAGGAGGACCCCGCCCAATCCAAGGAGGAACAGGACCAGGCCTCGCTGGCGGGCGAGGGAGGGCGGCGTTGAGGTATCGGGAAAACGAATCGCCGCCGGGAAAGGGCGCGATGTTTCGCTCCAGGCAATTTTCGCAACGACGAGGCCGGATATAGCGGGGCTGGTCACGTTTTCTTCAATTTGTCATGCACAAGCTGCGCCACCGTCGCCATAGGTCGTTTTCGAGGCTGGAAACCAGTGCCCGCTTCGTTTATGGACCTTTCCCGAAATCGTCATCTTGGCGCCTTCGCCGGCGATGAGAGACATTCAGCCCCATCGGTGCGTTGCCAAGCCGCGCTTGCCCGGCGCGTTGCGGCGGCGGACTTAGGATCCAAGGATTTTGCATGATGTCGTTCCGCCTCCTTGCGACTGCAGCTGTTGCGGCGCTCAGCCTTGCGGTGACGCCCGCTTTGGCACAGGAAACGCCCGCCAAGCCGGCCGCACCCGCCACGAAGCCGAAGGCACCTGCAGCCAAGCCGGCGCAAAAGCCCGCAGCGGCCGCGCCCGCGGCAGCCGCGGCCGCCGCTGAACCGGTTCCGGGCCTGGAAGGCGCAACCACCCCCGCGATCTCCAGCTCCCAGCCGGACTGGGTGAAGCTGTGCCAGACCGATCAGGCCAAGAAGGAGATCTGCCTGACCCGCCGTGACCTGCGGTCCGACACCGGGCAGACGATGATGACGGCCATCCTCATGCAGAACGTCACCGACAAGAAGCAGATCCTGCGCCTCGTCCTGCCGGTCGGCGCCCTGATCCAGCCCGGCGTCGGTCTCTATCTCGACAATGCCGCCTTCACCAGCGGCAAATATGCCGTCTGCTCTCCCGAGGGCTGCCTGGTCGAACTGCCGATCGACGAAGCGCAGCTCAAGGCCCTCCGCAGTTCCAAGACCCTGGCGATCGCCTTCAAGACCCCCAACCAGGGCGTCCAGCTGCCCCTGGGCACGGAAGGCTTCGCCAAGGCACTCGACAACAAGCCGCTCGATCCCCAGTCGATCGTCGACGAGCAGAAGAAGCTGCAGCAGCAGCTGCAGGACGCCGCCGAGAAGGCGCGCCAGCAGCTCAATGCCAATCCGGCGCCTGCTCAATAAGACCGCCCAGGAACAGGAATCCAGATTATGCGAAACTCTCTGATCGCTGGCGCTGCGGCAGCCTTGATCCTGTCGGCCGGTACCGCGCTGGCCCAGCAACAGCCCCAGCCAGCTGGCCAGCAGCCCGAATTGCCCAAATTCGACCAGCCGGAATGGACCAAGATCTGCGCAAAGACCCCTGACGGCAAGGACACCTGCCAGACCGTGCGTGATCTTCTGGCGCCAACGGCCGCCTGGATGATGACGGCACAGGTCGGCCAGGAAAAGGGCGGCAAGCCCAAGCTCACCGTGATCATTCCGGCCGGCGTGGTGCTGCCGCTCGGAGCCCGCGTTCTCGTCGACGACCAGACCATCGACACGGCGAAATATCGCATCTGCACGGGACCGAGCTGCATCGCCGACATGCCCTTGACCGACGCCAATGTGGCGAGCCTCAAGAAGGGCAAGAAGCTGAAGGTGCAGGCGATCACCTTCCAGGGCCAGCCCATTGCGTTGGAGATCGGCCTGGATGGCCTCGGCAAGGCGCTCGACGCCGAAGGCATCGACCAGGCCGGCTATGCCGCCAAGCAGAAGGCCTATGGCGAGAAACTGCAGGCGATTTTCCAGCCCTTGATCGATGCCCAGCGCAAGCAGCAGCAACAGCAGGGCGGTGCCGCCCCCGCGGCACCGGCAGCGCCCGCAGCGCCTGCGCAATGAAATGAAAAGGCCGACCTTCGGGTCGGCCTTTTCATATTGGAACGTGCTGCCTCTCGCCAATTCGCAGAAGGCACCGATACGCTTGCCGGACCCGAGGGTCCATCAGTGACGCGTCCCGGGTTTCAGCCGGTAGCCGCCATCGTCATCACGGTCGAAGAGTTCCTCGATCTGCGTGTTCCGAACCGGCCTGCCGCTATCATCGATCACCAGATTTTGCTCGGAGACATAGGCGACATATTCAGTCTCCTCATTCTCCGCAAACAGATGATAGAAGGGCTGGTCTTTCGAAGGACGCACATCTTCCGGGATGGACTGCCACCATTCTTCCGTATTGGCGAATTCCGGATCGACATCGAAGATGACGCCCCGGAATGGATAGATGCGGTGGCGCACCACTTGACCGATAAAGAACTTTGCTTCCCGCGCTTTATTCATACGCCGTTCAATCGTCATCTGTGCTCGGAAAGCTTGCATAGTGACGCTTGCAAACCGAGCGATACCGAAGCTCGCCGCAACCGGACGAACCTGCTATCCTGTGATCAGGATAGCAGTATTATCGTCAAAGTCGCTCCATATTTCATTAATTTCTCGCAGGGGGAGGGCGGATGATGCTGCACACCGTCATCCCCAGCGCCGATGTGCCCACATCCATTGTTCGGGATGCTCGCGGATCCACTGCTCGAACAGGGCGTGAATTCTGCGCGTGGCCTCGGCAATGTCGGCGTCACGATCGGCTGTACGCGGCACGGCGATGATCTCGGTCTCGATATAGAAATGCACGCCGCCTGTGCGCACGCAACGCGCAGCGACCAGTTCGGCATCGTTGCTGCGGGCCAGCAGGGCCGGAAAAGGCGTTGTGGGGGCAGGGCGGCCAAAAAACGGGACCACGACGCCTCGGCGGTCGCGTAGATCCGCCAGCAATGCAACCGAACCGCCTTCGCGTACGATACGCATAAGCTTGCGCGCAATGTCGCCGCCCTTGGCGAACAGGCCGCGCGGATAGCGGTCGCGTCGGGCCAGCATGACATAGTCGTCGACCTTGGGATTCTTCATGCGCTGATAGACGCCGGCAGCCTTGATGCCGCGAGCCAGGGTCGGATAAATCACCAATTCCCAATTGCCGGTATGCATCGAGACGAAGACGCTGCCCCTGCCCGAGGCCTTCACCGCATCCAGTTGTGGTCCCGTGCGGTCATCGATGCGGCCGGCACGGATGATGCGTTCACTGATCAGTGCTTCTGCGAAAGTCCGGCCGAGTTGCATCCACATGGCGCGGGCGATCGCCTCGATCTCGGCGCGCGATTTTTCGGGATAGGCGGCTGCGAGATGACGCAGAGCGCGCTCGTGACGGCGTAGATGGGGCGCGATCAGCCGCCAGATCGCTCCCATGAGCCAGGAACCGAAGTCGATGGGCAATATGTGTAACAGGCCGGCGAGGCCGCGCAATGCACTGTATTCTAAGGCATATTTGATCCGCCGCATGCGGCGTCGCCACCCCTTTTCGTCCGTGCCGCCCGCCACGATGCCTTCCGGTGTCCATGCGATTTGTTCGTACCGTCGACCATTGATACCAGAAGCGGCTGGAATTCAATGCTCGGCTGCGCGCGCAAGCCCCTGCCGCATCATGACCCGTCGCAGGGGACCGACCCGCTCGAGGGCATAGAGCCCCAGGCCTCGCAGGCCCTGCAGCGGAAAATGACCGGACAACAAGGAACGATTCAGGAGATCGACTGCCGAGTGACGGGTTCCGATATCGAGCCGCCTCGCTTTGGCATAGGCTTCGAGCACGCTGGCATCCCCGGGATCGCCGGCTGCCTCCAAGGCTCTGGCCAGTGCCGCGATGTCGCGCAGCGTGAGGTTGAAGCCTTGCGCTCCGATCGGCGGCAGCACATGCGCGGCCTCGCCGATCAGCGCGACCCGACCGGCCGCCTGTGTCGCCGCCACGATCGCACTCATCGGCCAGAAGGAGCGTCGGCCGTCGACCTCGACATGGCCGAGCAATGCGTGGCTCTGGATTTCGATGGCCCGGGCCAGGGCGGCATCGTCCAACACACGCAACTCCTCGGCCTTTTGGGGAGAAACCACCCATACGAGACTGGCCCGCTGCCCCGGCAGCGGCACCAGGGTAAACGGGCCGGATTCGGTGTGGAACTCGGTGGAGATGTCGCGATGCGTGCGGCCGACCTTCAGATTGAGGGCCAGTGCCACCTGCGGATAGTCATGGCTTCGCGTCTCGATCCCGGCGGCTTGCCGCACGAGGGAGGCGCGTCCGTCGGCAGCAATTGTGAGATCGGCCGTAAGGTCGGGCTGTCCGTCGAGCTTGAGAACGAGCCCGTTTGGCCCCTGATCGGCGGCCAGCACCCGCACGGGCAGATGTTCGACACCGGCATCCTGCACGTGGGCCTGCAGGATCTGGGTCAGAGCGCCATTGGGGATGTTCCAGCCAAAGGCTTCCAGGCCGATCTCCTCGGCCTTGAAAGCGATGGGGCGGGCGCGCAGGAGCCTCTGGGTCGCATCGACGATGGACATCACCCGCAGCGGCGCGGCCTCGGGATGGTCGGCAATCCGAATGCCCGCCTTTGCCAGGGCCTGGACGCTACCATCGAGCAAAGCCGTGGTGCGGGTATCGCCGGCATTGCCGGGCGGGCCCACTAGGGTGATCCTGTGCCCTTTTGCGGCCAGGATCAGGGCACAGGCCAAGCCTGCGAGCCCAGCCCCTACCACGACGATCGGACGATGATTTGATTCACGATTGGCTGGCATGATGGTCAATGGAATTAACGCCCCTTGAAGCGGGCGTCACCTGATTTCGGCATGCCGCATGCCACGTGCAATTGCACCGGATCGCGTGAATTTGGTATTATCGGGCAGAACGGACATCGACGATGAAGAGTTTTGTCATCGGGCTATTCCTGGCGGCCGTCGTGCTGGTGCCACCGTTGCATGCGGAGCCGTTCACCACCGCCGCACCGATCGCCCTGGTGATCGAAACAGGTTCGGGCACGGTTCTGCTGGACAAGAATGCCGACAAGCCGGTCGAGCCTGCCGCCATGGCCAAGATCATGACCGTTGCCGTCGTCGCCGAAGCTCTACGGAAGGGCCAGGTTTCGCGGGATACCGAATACCTGATTTCGGAGGATATCTGGCGCAAGGGCGGCGCTCCCTCTGGCAGCGCCACCATGTTCGCCGCCGTGAGAAGCCGGGTGCGGGTCGATGATCTCTTGCGCGGGGTGATGGTCCAGGCCGCCAATGATGCCTGCCTTGCGCTGTCGGAAGGCCTCACGGGCCAGCTCGAGGGGCTGGTGCCACGGATGAACACGCTGGCCGCCGAAATCGGATTGCAGCATACGCAGTTCCGTAACGTCACCGGGTTCGCCGATCCGGCCCAATTGACCACGGCGCGGGACCTCGCCCGGCTGCTGGGCTGGCTCCGCCGGAACGAGCCGGACATCTATGCCATCTACCGGGAGCGCGACTTTACCTGGAACAAGATCCGGCAGACCAATCGCAATCCGTTGCTCACCCAGGGGCTTGGGGTGGATGGCGGCGTCACGGGTGCATCCGACACGGCGGGCTATGGCGTGGTCGTTTCCGCGGTTCACGGCGACCAGCATTTCATCATGGTGCTGCACGGCCTTCAATCGAATGCCGAACGGGCGAGCGAAGCCAAGCGTGTCCTCGAATGGGCCGAAAATTCGTTCCGCCCGCGCCTCGTCTTCACCAAGGGCGAGATCGTGGGAGAAGCCTCCGTCTTTGGGGGAACGGCCAATACCGTGCCGGTGGTGACGGATCGTGATGTTTCCATGCTGGTGGACAGCAGCGGCACGGAAAGACTCAGCGCCAAATTGCTCTATGACGGGCCTCTCGAAGCGCCGGTACGGAAAAATTCCGCCGTCGGCCGGCTCCAGATCCTGCGCGAGGGACAGGTTTCGCTCGAAATTCCCTTGTATGCCGCCGCCGATGTGCTGGTCGGCAGTCTTCCCCAACGCGCATTCGGTGCTATCTACGAGCTTGGCATCGGATTGATACAGGGTGGGCACGACAAGCGATGAAGGGCCGGTTCATAACGTTCGAAGGCGGCGAGGGGGTGGGCAAGTCCACCCAGATCCGCCGGCTGGCGGCATCCTTGAACGCCCTCGGCGTCCAAACCGTGCTGACGCGCGAACCCGGCGGCTCGCCGCATGCGGAGGAATTGCGCGAGGTGCTGCTTTCCGGCGGCGCCAAGCATTTCGGTCCCTTCGCAGAAACCATCCTGTTCTATGCGGCGCGCGACGATCATCTCAACACGACGATCAGGCCGGCTTTGGCCAAGGGATCGTGGGTCCTGTGCGATCGCTTCATGGATTCGACCCGCGCCTATCAGGGCGTGCTGGGCGAGGTCGAGCCCGCCCTGATCCGCTCGATCGAACGCGTGGTGGTCGGCTCTACCGTGCCCGATCTCACACTCATTCTCGACATGCCGGCCCGTGACGGGCTCGCCAGGGTCCGCTCCCGCGGTACGGCTATCGATCGCTTCGAAGGCGAGAGCCTGATTTTCCACGAGAAGCTGCGCGAGGCTTTTCTGGCGATCGCCGAATTCGAACCCTGCCGCTGCGCCGTCATCGACGCCTCCGCCTCGCAGGATGAGGTTGCCTCGGCGATTCTCGGCGTCGTGCGAAAGAGGCTCGATCTCGATGCGACACGGGTGCCGGCATGAGCGAACGCCTCGAAAGCGACATGCTGGCCGACAGCCCGCATCCGCGCGAAACCATGACGCTGATCGGCCAGGACAGAGCAGAGCAAGCCTTGCTCGCCGCCTACCGTTCGGGCCGCATCCATCATGCCTGGCTGCTGGGTGGCCCCGAAGGCATCGGCAAGGCGACGCTGGCCTATCGCATGGCCAAATTCGTGCTGACCCATCCCGATCCTCAGCATCTCGATGGGGCAACGAGCCTCGCGGTCGCAGCCGACGCCACCGCCGCGCGCCAGATCGTGTCGCAATCCCATGTCGATCTTGCGGTGCTGCGTCGCCTCCCCAACGACAAGACCAAGGGATTCTACGCCAATATTCGCGTCGACGATGTCCGCAATGTCGTGCGCTTCCTCGGCTCGACAGCCGGGGCAGGGGGGTGGCGCATCGCCATCATCGATTCTGCCGAGGATTTGGCACGCGAGGGTGCCAACGCGCTGCTCAAAGTATTGGAGGAGCCGCCGCCGCGTGTGCTTTTCCTGATGATCTCGCATCAACCCGCCCGCCTTCTGCCGACCATTCGCTCACGCTGCCGGCTGCTCACGCTCGATCCTCTCGGTGAAGCGGACGTGCTCAGAGCCGCCGCGCAGGCGCGTCCGGACCTTTCCGAGGAAACGCTGGCGGCGGGCGCCGCCCTGGCACAGGGCAGCGTCAGGCGTGCCTTGACCCTGGCGGACGGGGAGGGGGTGTCCTTGCACCGTTCCCTCACCGAGCTGCTGGCCAAACTGCCGCGGATCGACGTGGCCGCGGCCCATGCTCTCGCCGATCGCTGCGCCAACAAGGCGGGTGACGAGAACTTCGCCCTCCTGCTCGACTTCCTTGACGAATGGCTGCACCAGCGCCTGCTGGCTGCGCGCGGCGAACCCGTGGCCCGCCTTGCACGCTGGGCTGAGGTATGGGAGAAGGCCCGTCATGCTGCGCGTGACGTCGAGGCCTATAATCTCGACCGCAAACCTTTCGTGCTCGCGACCCTCGGCTTGCTGGCAGAAGCTTCCGCAGCCTAAAGCGTGTTGCGATAGGACATAATCGCGTCGGCTCGCGAAACACTCCTGGCGTTTTCGGCGAAAAGTCTCCCAACTTTCCCTGAAAATGCTCTACATCAGAAATCCCTGATGCGCGGCCTGACTGGCGGTGTCGCGCATCGTTGTCAGGAAAAGCGTCATCGATGGCCGAGAAAGACACCTATTACATCACCACGGCGATCTCCTATCCCAATGGCAAGCCCCATATCGGACATGCCTATGAGCTGATCGCGACCGACGCCATCGCCCGTTTCAAACGGCTCGACGGGAATGATGTGTTCTTCCTGACGGGCACCGACGAGCATGGCCAGAAGATGCTGCAGACGGCGGCCAAGCAGGGTACCACGGCCCAGGCCCTGGCGGACCAGAACTCGGAGTATTTCCGTGAGATGGCCCGGGTGCTGAATGCCTCGAACGATGATTTCATCCGCACCAGCGAAGAGCGGCATCATCGCGCCTGCCAGGAGATCTGGCGACGGATGGAAGCGGCCGGCGACATTTATCTGTCGAAATATTCGGGCTGGTACTCGGTGCGCGACGAGGCCTTCTTCGACGAGAAGGACCTGGCGCTCAATTCCGATGGCTCGCGCACGGTGATCGAGACCGGAGCCAAGGTGGAATGGGTGGAGGAGGAGAGTTATTTCTTCCGCCTCTCCGCCTATCAGGACCGCCTGCTGAAGCATTATGAGAGCCATCCCGGCTTCATCGGCCCGGACGAACGCCGCAACGAGATCCTGAGTTTCGTGCGCTCGGGCCTGCGCGATCTTTCGATCAGCCGCACCACTTTCGACTGGGGCGTACCGGTTCCCGGCAATCCCAAGCACGTCATGTATGTGTGGGTCGACGCCCTCACCAATTATCTGACGGCGACAGGCTTTCCGGAGGCCGATACCGACCGTTCGAAATTCTGGCCGGCCAGCGTGCACATCATCGGCAAGGACATCGTGCGCTTTCACACGGTCTACTGGCCTGCTTTCCTGATGTCTGCCGGCCTGCCCCTGCCGCATCGCGTCTTCGGCCATGGCTTCCTGTTCAACCGCGGCGAGAAGATGTCGAAATCGGTCGGCAACGTGATCGATCCGTTCACGCTTGCCGAGCACTACGGCGTCGACCAGCTGCGCTATTTCTTCCTGCGCGAGGTTCCCTTCGGCCAGGACGGCAATTATTCGCATGAGGCCATCGTCAACCGCATCAACGCCGATCTCGCCAATGATTTCGGCAATCTTGCCAATCGCTGCCTGAAGATGATCGCGGCCAATTGCGGCGGCAAGGTACCGAGCCCCGGCGACCTCCTGCCGTCCGACGAGCAATTGCTGAAGGCGGCCGACAATCTGGTCTGGCAGGCGCGCGACGCCATCTTCAATTTTGCCCTCCACACGATCTTGGCCGATCTGTGGAGCGTGGTGGGCGAAGCGAACCGCTATTTCGCGGCCGAGGAACCCTGGAAGCTGAAGACCAGCAACCCGGCCCGCATGGAAACCGTGCTCTATGTCACCGCCGAGGTGGTTCGCCAGGTCGCCATCCTGGCCCAGCCGGTCATCCCGGCGGGCGCGGCGCGCCTGCTCGATCAGTTGGGTGTGCCGGAAGACGCGCGCGACTTCGACCATCTCGGCATTGACGGCCGCCTGTCGCCCGACGTCGAGCTGCCGGCGCCGGCAGCGGTCTTCCCCCGCTATGTCGAAGCGCCCGATGGCGCGGGCAAGGCCTGAGACGAGCAAGGTAAGCCATGCTGATCGATAGCCATTGCCATCTCGATTTCCCCGATCTTCAGGCCGAGATCGACGATGTTGTTGCGCGCGCCCGCGAGGCGGGGATCGGGCGCATGATCACCATCTCGACCCGCATCCGGCAATTCGAGAAGATCAAGGCGCTGATCGAGCGCTATGACGATGTCTTCGGTTCGATCGGCACGCATTGCCTGCACGCCCACGAAGAGGACGACATTCCGCTCGACGCGATCCTGGAACTCGCCGCTCACCCCAAAGTGGTGGCGATCGGCGAGGCCGGGCTCGACTATCACTATGACTACGCCCCGCGCGACGTGCAGGCGCGCGGCTTTCGCAAGCATATAGCCGCGGCCCGGCTCACCGGCTTGCCATTGGTGATCCATGCCCGCCAGGCCGACCAGGACATCGGCGACATTCTCGAGGAAGAAATGGAGAAGGGCGCCTTCACCGCTGTCCTCCATTGCTATTCGTCGGGCCCCGAACTGGCGCGCCGGGGGCTCGCGCTTGGTTTCTACGTGTCTTTCTCCGGCATCCTCACCTTCAAATCGGCGGAGGAGATCCGGGACATCGCCCGCTTCGTCCCGCATGACCGTCTGCTGGTGGAAACGGATGCGCCTTACCTCGCGCCCATGCCGTTCCGCGGCAAGCGCAACGAACCCGCCTATGTAACCAATACTGCGCGGGTTCTGGCTGAGACCATCGGTCTCAGCGAGAGCGAGGTGGCGAGGCAGACCAGCGAGAACGCCTTCCGTCTCTTTGGCAAAATGCCTCGTCCCGACGGCATCCGGGCGGCAGCCTGACGCCGATGAAGTTGACTGCGACCTTATTGGGCTGCGGCTCCTCCGGTGGCGTTCCCCGTGTCGGGTTCGGCTGGGGCAGCTGCGATCCCCTCGAACCCCGCAACCGGCGCCGGCGTTGCGCTCTGCTACTGGAACAGGATGGGGCCGAGGGCGGCCGTACTACGGTGCTGATCGACACCGGCGCCGATATGCGCCAGCAATTGCTTGATGCCGAGGTCAAGGCGGTCGATGGGGTGCTCTATACCCATGATCACGCCGACCATACCCACGGCATCGATGATCTGCGCGTGCTGGCGCTCTATCAGCGCAGCCTCGTTGACGTCTATGCCGACCGGCGCACCGCCTCCTTGCTTCGGTCCCGCTTCGACTATTGCTTCGAGACGCCGCCGGGCTCGTCCTATCCGCCCATCCTCACGCTCAACACGATCACGGTCGGGCAGGCCGTGACGATCGGAGGCGCCGGCGGTTCGATCACGGCCCTGCCGTTCGAGCAGGACCACGGAGATATCCAATCCCTCGGCTTTCGCATCGGGAACCTCGCTTATTCCAGCGATGTCAACGGATTGTCGAAAGAGAGCGAAGCTTTGCTGCAGGGACTGGACGTCTGGATCGTCGACGCTCTCCGCCCCACGCCGCATCCCAGCCATTGGTCACTGCCGGAAACGCTGGCCTGGATCGAAAAACTGAAACCGCGCCGCGCCATCCTGACCAACATGCACACGGACATGGATTATCAGACCCTCAGACGCACCTTGCCGGCGGGCGTCGAGCCGGGTCACGACGGCTTGCGTATCGACCTGATGCGGCCGGAAGCAAAACGCCTCTAAACCGAAACGCTGCTTTGCTCCCAGCTTTTTGGTTCGACGCGTCCTTGCGATTGCTGACGTGGGTGCCAACGCGCCAGGCGCTCTGGAACAAACCGACCGAAAAGCACAAAATGTGACATTAATGTTCATGCTGTTTCAATTGCTTATGTGATAGATTCCTCTTTCTTGTCATGAAGAGGATTCGTCCTAAGGAATTATTCGGTTGGCTGGTCAGCACGTTTTTCTCAATCTTCTCGCCGGTGTCGCCCTTCTGATCTGGTCCACCCGTCTGGTAAAGACGGGCATCATGCGGGCCTTCGGCGAGCGATTGCGCGGCGTGATTTCGCGAGCGACCTCCAATCGTTTTTCGGCCTGCCTGGCCGGGGCAGGGGTGGCAGCGGCTCTGCAGAGTTCGACGGGCTCGACCCTGCTGGTGATGTCCTTCGTCGAGCGGGGGTTCCTCACGCTCGCCATGGCCCTGGCCGTGTTGCTCGGCAGCAATGTCGGCACCACGATCGTGGTCCAGGCTCTGTCCTTCGATCTTTCCGCCCTGATGCCGGTCCTGATTATCGCCGGCGTGGCCTCGTTCATGCTCGGGCGCTCGTCCGTGTCGCAGAATGTCGGCCGGGCCATGATCGGCCTTGGCCTGATGATCCTGTCACTGCATCTGGTTGTGGGAATTGCCGATCCGATCCGCCAAAGCGAGATCATGACGCTGATCTTCGAACGTCTCAACGGCCAGCCCTGGGCCGCGCTGCTGATCGGCGCGGCGCTGGCGTGGCTCGTGCATTCGAGCGTGGCGATCCTGCTTCTGGTGATGTCGCTCGCCGGGGCAGGAGTCGTGGGCATTCCGCTCGGATTTGCCCTGGTCCTGGGCGCCAATATCGGCTCGGGGCTCGCACCTCTGGGCTTGTCCCTGGCCGCGCCGATCGAAGTCCGACGTGCTTTGCTCGGCAATCTCGGCACCCGCTTGGTCGGGGCCGTGGTGCTCTTGCCGCTGATCGGCTTCATCCAGCCTTGGCTGGCGCAGTTGGAGGCCTCGGGAGCCCGCCAGATCGCCAACTTCCATGTCGGCTTCAATCTACTGCTTCTGATCGTTTTCCTGCCCTTCATCGGCCAGACCGCACGCCTGCTCGAAAGGCTGGTGAGGGCACCGGAAGCGCCGATCGGCGAGCGCCCATCGCCCGTGCTCGACGAGGGGGATTTCGACAGTCCTTCGGTCGCGCTGGTCGCGGCCTCCCGCGAGGTGATCCGGCTGGCCGAACTGGTTGAGATCATGCTGCGGGAATCGATCATAACCTTCGAGGAACAGGACGATTCCAGGCGCAAGCAGATCAGCCAGCTTGATTACCAGGTCGACCGGCTACAGGAGAACATCAAGCTCTATCTGACCCGGCTGACGCGGACGCCGCTGGACAAGGATATGAGCCGGAAGGCGTTCGAGCTTATCCTGTTCACCACCAATCTGGAGCATGTCGGCGACATTCTCGACAAGACCCTGCTGGAACTGGCGGCCAAGAAGCAGCGGCTCAATCTGAGCTTCTCGAGCGAGGGCTGGGCTGAAATCAAGGCCATGCATCGCGAAGTGGTGGCGCAGATGCGCCTCGCCATCACGGTGTTCATGACGCAGGATCCCGTCATGGCCCGGCAATTGGTGGTGGCCAAGGACCATATCCGCAATTTCGAACGCTCGGCGGCCGAGAGTCACCTCAACCGCCTGCGCGCCGGCACGCTGGCTTCGATCGAGACCAGCTCGCTGCATATGGACGTCATCCGCGACCTCAAGCGCATCGTCGCCCATTTGACGGCCGTGGCTTATCCGATCCTTGAGGCTGCTGGCGAGCTCTCGACGTCACGCCTCAAGGATGCCGGATAAAATCTAGCTTCACCAATGTGATAAATAGAATTTTTCGAGCGATTGATCAGCTACAGCGGATTGGGATCACCCCGGCGCAGCAGTGAGATCCCGCACCACCTCAAGGAGCACGCTCGCACCGGCGATCAGGTCGGCATCCGGCGTGAACTCCTTGGGATTGTGGCTAATGCCAGCGGCCTCCGCGTTCGCCATCTGCACATCCTCGGGGGTGAGACCGACGAGATCCCGATAGCGCTCGGGGTCGGTGGCGCCTTCGCTGTTGATCACCAGGACGCGGGCATCCGCGTCCAGGCCGAGAGCCTGACGCATGGCATCGTCGCGAGTAGCCCGGAGCAAACCGGCAAGACCGGCCGCGCCGCTCTCGCCGGCGACAATGGCGGGATCACCCGGCAGGGGGTGAGCCATGTCGTTCATCGCCGCGATCGCTTGCCCGTCGTCAACCGTCATGAAGCCGTCGGCCACACGCGCCAGGATCCGCCATGCGACCTGCGAGGGTTCGTAACATTCCAGCATCGCCATCACCGTGGGCGCTCCATGGCTGACCTTTACCGGGCGGCCGGCCTTTGCACTGGCGAAGACACAGGCCGAGAGAGCGGGCTCGACCACCACCAGCTTCGGTCGCCGGGCTTCGAGGACGAGTTCGGCATGACCGCCGAGCGCGGCGGCGACGCCTCCGACGCCGGCCTGGACGAATAAATGGGTTGGCGGCTCGCGCATCTGCAGCAAGGCTTCGCGCAGGATGGTGGTATAGCCCTGCATCACCAGGCTCGGAATGCGCTCATATCCCTCCCAGGACGTATCCGAGACAATGGTCCAGCCGCGGGTCTGGCTGACACGCGCAGCCTCGGCCACGGAGTCGTCATAAGTGCCGTTCACCCGCACGATGTCGGCCCCGAAGGCGGCGATCGCCTCCACGCGCCCCTGGCTCACGCCGCCATGTACGAAAATTACGGCTTTCGCTCCGACGAACCGCGCTCCCTGCGCCACGGAACGACCATGATTGCCATCGGTCGCGCAGGCGAAGATCATCCCCGCGGCAGCCGATCTGACCTCGGCAGAGCCGATTTCACTGTAATCGACCTGTCTCCCCAGCTGCCGGCTGGCCTCTTCGATCACAAGCCGGACCACGGCATAGGCCCCGCCAAGAGCCTTGAAACTACAAAGGCCTAGACGCTGTCCCTCATCTTTTACAAAGAGATTGCGGATGCCGATCCGCGCCGCGAGGGCCGGCAGCGAGAGCAGGGGAGTTGGGCGGTGATCGGCACGTACGGCCAGGAAGCGCCCGACCTCGTCTGCACCGGCGCTTCCCAACATGGCAGCGTCCTCGGCAGGCAGCGGAGAGCGGTAGTGAGGACCGGAATTGGCGAGAAACATCTTGATCTCCATTGTCGCGATGCAATCCTATTGCGCAGTGCATGATAAAAGCGCTCTGATTGGAGACAGTTGGCGCAATTTTGTATCGTCAGGTCTTCATGTCCCGCATTTCCGGCTCATCCCTCGAACTGGATGGCTTCGACGTTGCCATTCTGGCCATCCTGCAACGTGACAACCGGACGCCCCAGCGCAAGATTGCCGAGGCCATTCATCTATCGGCGCCGGCCGTGCAACGCCGCATCCACCGCCTGGAGGCGAGTGGCATCATTGCCGCGAATGTCGCCTTGCTCGACCCGGCAAAGATTGGACAGCCCCTGACCATCGTCGTGAACGTCGACCTGGAGCGTGAACACAGCGCCTTGATCGATGAAGCCAAAAAGGCATTTCTAGCCGAAACCAGCGTACAGCAATGCTACTATGTCGCCGGGGAAACGGATTTCGTGCTGATCTTGAACGTGCCGTCGATGGCCGATTACGAGGCCCTGACGCGGAAGCTGTTCTTCGCCAGCGACAACATCAAACGCTTCCGGACTTTCGTCGTGATGGATCGGGTCAAGACCGGCACCAGCCTGTCCCTGGACGGAGTTCCAGGGTCCACCACACAATCACGCCCGAATAAATAGAGTTAGAAAAATCAATCAATATGTTGATTTATAATAATATTTTTATATTCTTAAACACGAGAATCGTCGCTTTCATGACCAAGATTTCATATTGCTGGCCTTGAAGCCGCCCGGTTCTTGGCACCACATCCGGCCGTGCTGATCGATCGAATCCCGAGGTGGAGCGTCCGAAACTTCGTGGCGTGCTCGGGCCGGGCGATCGTAGAGGAGCAAGGCGAATAATGGATCTGAACAATCTGCTTGGAAAAGTGCTGGGTGCCGGTGGGCAAATTCTCGACACGCCAGGCAAGAAATTGGCAGCCGGCGGTGCCGCGGCAGGTATCCTGTTTACCGAGACTGGCCGGGACCTCGCTGGCGCTGCGGTGAAATATGGCGGTATTGCCGCTATCGGTGCGCTGGCGCTGCATGCCTGGCAGCGCAGCCAGGCCCAACAGGCTGGCGCGCCGGCAACGGCCGACAGTGGCGCGACCGCAGCGAACAACGCGCCTGGCGGCTTCCTGCCACCGCAATTGTCGAGCCCGCAGCCGCTGCCGCCCGTCATCGACGCCCGCGCAGTGGAGGCAATGCCTGTGGAAACGCCCGCGGCAGCTGAAAGCCACGCCAAGCTCTTACTGGGCGCCATGATCAATGCGGCCAAGGCCGACGGCAATGTCGATGCCGAGGAGCAGAGCCTGATCCTCGGCCATGCCGACAAGCTCGATCTCTCCGACGAGGAACGCAACTTCCTGTTCCAGGAATTGAGCAAGCCATTCGACATGGAGCCGATCGTGCGCGGCGCGACCACGCCGGAACTGGCGGCCGAAGTCTACGCGGTTTCGCGCATCGCCGTCGGCGCCGCATCGCCGGCCGAGAATTCCTATCTGCACGTGCTGGCCGGCCGCCTGAAGCTGCCGCAGACCGTGACCGGTCAGATCGACGATGGTCTGGCCGCCGCCGTCGGCCGATAGGCGCCACGGGGCGCCGGATGGCGATGATCCCCAACTCGCAGGAGACCGGGCTTTTGAGAAAAGCCCAGTTTTTCAAGCCCTTGGGTGGGTTGGGAGGACGGGATTATGTTCCATAATATATCTTATGCGAATTAGAGATGGGGCCAAGCGCCCCACTCCCGGGACTGGTTTCGGCCCGCCTTCGCCGCATCCTTGAGCAAACACTCACAATCGAAATAGCCGGCTGGCGGTGACGCATCTTACCGGCGTTAGCAGCGCTCTTCGGGCGTACGGGCTTCGTCCGTGCGGTATCTGGCAAGGCCGCAGCGCGCCACGCAGTTTCAGCCGACCATCGACTGCCGCTCATCGGCATGCCAATTTCAGCGACTAGGACCGACATTTTCGGAGGTCGTCCGATGCGCCGCATGTTCCTCGTCTGCCTGCTCTTGCTGGCGCCGCCGGCCTGGGCCGCTTCGGACTTCACGGATGGAGTCTGGCTCACGACGGGATATGGCCACGCCTATGCCATTAGCGGTGGCCATTTGCAGCGCTTCGAGATCACGGCAATCAGTTGCCAGAAGTCGGTCTCCGCCGAACGCGTAACCGCTTCTGGAAACGCCGCGCGGTTTGTCGGCTCCAGCATCAACAGCGATACCGGAGTGACCGATGCCTTCGTTTTTCGCCCTGGGCAGCGGCCCCATGAGCTCGTGCTGACTGTCGACGGCGCCGCAACCCAGACCGAACTCACCCGCTCCGACACGCTGCCGGCAACCTGCTCACAGACCGCCTCCACGGATGCCCTCGTCAATTTCGATATTTTTGCGCGGACCTTCGCCGAGCAATATCCTCTCTTCGCACAGCACCGCGTGGATTGGGCAGCCGTGACAGCCAGGCACCGTGCGGCCATCAGTTCCTCGACGGATGAACAGACGCTCTTCGCCCATTTTCGCGAGATGCTGGCGCCCCTCGAAGATGCCCATGTCTGGGTGGAGGCGCCGGCTCTCGGCCAGGAATTCAGCGGCTGGCGCCCACCCTTGGCCAGGAGCGAGGCAATTCACCAAAAGTCGCTCGCCATCGTCGAGAAGCGCTTCCTGGCGACGCCCCTCGCCTGGTATTGCAACCGCCAGCTTGCATTCGGCATGCTGCCCGACGGTATCGGCTATTTGCTGATCGTCAGTTTCGAGAACTACGACAGGAATGCCGAAACCGCAGTGCAGACGGCGGCGCTCGACGCCGCGCTGGACGATATCTTCGGCAAGGCACCAGGCCTGCGGGGTCTTGTTGTCGACATACGTTTCAATGGCGGCGGCACTGAAATGTTAGGGCTTCAGATCGCCGCGCGTCTCACCACCAGGCCTTATCCCGCCTCCAGCAAGATTTTCCGCATCGATCCGGTGGATTCGACGAAATTCAGCAAACCGCAGCCCATCATGGTCACGCCTTCCGGGCGCTCGGGTTTTTACGGGCCAATGGTGCTGCTGATGGGCCACGACAGCGTCAGCGCGGCAGAGGCTTTCGCCATGTCGCTCCAAGGGCGCACACCTGAACCCGTCTTCATCGGCGAGAACACCCAAGGGGTCTTCTCCGACGTGCTGATCCGCCATTTACCGAATGGCTGGCGCTTCGGCGTTCCTAATGAAATCTACTTGAATGAAGATAAGCAAGCCTATGATGTAGCGGGCATTCCGCCCGATGTTCCTGTCCCTCTGTTCACGGACGCTGATCTCGAGGCCGGGCGCGATCCGGCCCTCCGGACCGCGATGCGCGCCATTGACGAAGCGGCCCTTGCGGATCGTTTTCCGAGTCACTCAAATCGCTAGGAAGATACTTTAATTTATATATGCAATATATTGATATGTATAGCTTTTTATGATAGTCTTTGCTTCAATAATCTCTCGATCTCCGCGATCATGGCATCGGTACTGCGTGTACGGCAATAATGGCCGTTCATGCTCTCAATCGAAGCAATGTGATTTTCGGGCGTCTCGGCTGCACAACAATCCTCGATCTGCGTCACGAGGAAGCCGCGGTCGGCCGCATCTCGAATGGCGGATTCGACGCATTGGTCGGTCACCACCCCATAGATGACCAGGAACTCCACGCCGAGATTGCGCAGCACATACTCGATATTGGTGGCGTTGAAGATGCCGGATGCCGTCTTGGGAATGACGATCTCATCGCCCCTGGGACCGACGGCCTCGATCACCTTGGCCTCCCAGCAGCCCTTCGGGAAATTCAGGCCCGAGATCTTGTGGTCGAGGCTACGGTCCCGCCCATCCTGAGTGAGGCTTTCCAGCACGGTGAAGATAACCTCGATGCCAGCCGTCCTGGCCGCTTCCTGCAGGCGCGCCTGGTTCGGGATCACCACGCTGTCGATGCGCTCATAGAAAGCCCGCTTCGGCGCTTCCGGCGTACCGGGCATGCGCGCCCGGGCCAGGATCTGCGCATTGAACTCGCCGTTCTGCATGTCGACATTGAGCAGCGCCGTTCGGGCCGGAACGATCGCGCGCTCCCGGTAAGCGCCGCGCGGCGCGTCGATGGCTGGAAGGCCGGCCATGAGGTCCTCACAGATGGATGCCTTGTTGTAATTCAGATTACGGCTTTGCCCGTAATTGACCTATCCTGTACCGAGCCATTGTGAAAGACAATGGCATCCGCACGGACGCCGAGAAGAGGTATCGCCATGGAGCCCCCAAGAGCCGCCCTGCCCCAGACCGGCACGACGCTTGCCGACCGCGTCGCGGCGACCATGCCATCCCTGAGCGACGCGGAGAAACGGGCGGCCCGCGCCCTCCTCGCCCGTTATCCGACCACCGGCATGGAGACGGTGGCCCTGTTCGCCGAGAGGGCCAAGGTGAGCGCTCCCACCATTCTGCGCTTCGTGGCCAAGCTGGGATTTCCAGGCTATGCCGATTTTCGGCGTGCCCTGCGCGAGGAGATGGAGGCTCAGGCCGAATTCCCCCTGACGCGCCCCCATGCGGATGCCTCGACCTCGGCGCTCGCCGAATTCGGGGGCGCCCTGGCCGAGACGGTGCAAGGCTCGATCGCCATGATCAACGAGGCGGAACTCGCCCGTCTGGTCGACATCCTCGTCGATGAGCGACGCCAGGTCTTTCTGCTTGGCGGCGACTTTACCGAGCCGGCCGCACGTCATCTCGAATTCCATCTGCGCAAGCTTCGCGGCAGGGTCCGACTGTTCTCTCCGGGCCTGATGCGACGCGCCGACGAACTCGCCGAACTTCGGCGCAAGGACGTCGTCATTCTGTTCGACATCCGCCGTTATCAGGCGGATACCGTGCGTACGGCCGAGGTGGCCAGGAGCCGCGAAGCCGTGGTCGCTCTCTTTACCGACCAGTGGATGTCGGATGCCGCTCAGGTTGCTGATATCGTGCTGAGGGCCCGTGTCGACGTTCCCTCCCCCTGGGACAGCCTGATCGGTGTAATCGCCCTGGTGGAAGCGGTCGCCCTCGCCATCGACGCCCGGCAATGGCCGATTGCCAGAGCCCGCTTCGAAACCATCGAAGGTGTCCGTCACAAGCTGCTCCCATGACGCTCTTCATTTTTGCCAAAAATTACGGCATCGCCGCTATTAACATCATCTTGTAAGAAATAATTCTCGCATGCTAGCGTTCGTCCCCATAATAACAGGGGAACGGCACGCCAATGGCAACAAAGCCTGAGAGCGTCATCACGGTCTGCTGTAGCGACATTGCCGGCCAGGTCAGGGGCAAGGGATTTCCCGCAGCCGATCTGGAGAGCCGCCGTCGCTTCGGTGTCGGCTGGACCCCGACCAACGTCATGATCAACTGCTTCGGCCGTATCCCCGCCACGCCCTTCGGTGCGGAAGGCGACCTCATGCTGGTGCCGCAAGCGGGTGGGGATATCCGCCTGCCCTATGAGGACGGCACGCCCGCCGAGCACATCATTCTCGGCGATATCAAGACCATGGCGGGTGAGGCCTGGGATTGCTGTCTGCGCAGCCTGCTCAAGCGAGCCCTGGCCGCACTCGAAGCGGAGGCGGGCCTGCGCCTCGTCGCCAGCTTCGAGCACGAATTCTGGTACGAGGCCGGTGAGGAACGCCCGGGCGACTCGTATGCGGCCAGCAGTCTCAGAGGCATGGAGGGCTTCATCGGCTCCTTCCTGGCGGCCTTGCGTGCCAACGATATCGTCCCCGACACCTTCCTGCCCGAATATGGGCCGAGGCAGTATGAGATTACCATCGAGCCGGCGGAAGGTTTGAAGGCGGCCGACCAGGCGGTGAAGCTCCGCGAGATCTGCCGCTCGCTGGCCCGCCGCCACGGCAGCCATGCCAGTTTCTCGCCGGTGGTGACGCCGGGTATCGTCGGCAATGGCGTGCATATCCATTTCAGCTTGACCGATCTTGCCGGCAAACCAGTCTGTCATGCCCCCGCAGGTCCGGCCGGACTGAGCGAAATCGCTGCTTCCTTCTGCGCCGGCATTCTCAGGCATGCCCGGGCGCTATGCGCCGTTACCGCGCCAAGCGTGATCTCCTATGAGCGACTGAAACCGCATTCCTGGTCGGCCTGTTACGCCAATCTCGCCGATCGGGACCGCGAGGCGCTCTTGAGGATCTGCCCTTATCCGGAGATCCAGGGCGTCGATATCGCCAAGCGCTACAATATCGAATATCGCGGTGCCGATGCCGCTGCGAGCCCTTACCTGCAGCTCGCCATGCTGGTTTTTGCCGGCCTTTCGGGCATACGCGACACCCTGCCCGTTCCCTTCATCTCCAGCGGCGATCCGGGACGCTGGAGCACCGAGGAGCGCTCTCAGCGCGGTATCCATGACCTGCCGCGCAGCCTCGGCGAGGCCTTGGAAGCACTGGAGGCCGACAGCCTCGCCACGGCCTGGCTCGGCCCGGTGCTGACCAAGGCCTATCTGACGCACAAGCGCGGTGAGATCGAGATGGCCGGGGATAGGAGCCTGGAAGAACTCTGCGCGCTCTATGCGAGAGCCTATTGATGACCTCGCCCCTGCGCACAAGCTCGACCGGCTTGCTCACTGGCGGGGATCCGCCGCCGGTCGGCCTGCACAATGGGGAGGCCTCCTCGCCGTTCCTGATCATCTGCGACCATGCCGGCAATGCGGTTCCCGCCGCCTTGGCGGGGCTGGGCCTGCCGCAATCTGAGCTCGACCGCCATATCGGTGTCGACATCGGCATTCTGGGCGTCAGCAAAGGCCTGTCCGATCATCTGCAGGCGCCCCTGATCTTCCAGCGTTATTCGCGTCTGGTGGCCGAGTGCAACAGGCGGCTCGACTCGCCGAGCTTCATGACCCCCATTTCCGACGGAACGGTCGTGCCGGCCAACCAGGATCCAACGGCCGATGACCGCCAGGCCCGCATCCGCGAGATCGTCGAACCCTATCATGCCGAGATATCAGGCCGCATCGACCACAGGCTGGCGGCCGGCCTGCCCCTCATCCTGGTGTCGATGCACAGCTTCACGCCCTCGCTCCGCGCCGCGCCCGCCCCGCGCCCCTGGCATATCGGCCTTTGCTATCACCACAATCGTCACTTCTCGGACCTGGTTCTCGATGAGCTGGCCCACCAGCGAGATCTCGTGATCGGGCGCAACGAACCCTATGGCGTCAACATGGCCGAGGACTATTCCGTGCCCGTCCATGGCGAGGAACGGCGCCTGCCCTATGTCGAATTCGAGATCCGCCAGGACCTGATCGCCGATGCCTCCGGCCAGGCCGCCTGGGCGGAGCGGCTCGCTCCCGTCCTGAGCGCGGCCCATGCGCGCTTGGCAATGGAGAGCGGCCGATGATCCCCGACCGCAATGCCCCTCTCGATCCGGCCCGGACCGCCATCCTGGTGATCGACACGCAAGATGGCATCTTCAACGCACAGGCGGAGGTGACGCGTCCCCATTTCTATCGCTCGGCACGAGACATCACGATTCCCAACATCGCGCGCCTGCTGGCCGCCGGCCGGGCCGCCGGTACCGAGATCGTCTATACCGTCATCGCCAGCCTGACCAGGAACGGGCGCGACCGCAGCCTCGACTACAAGCAAACCGGCTTTCATTTCTCACCCGGCAGCCCGGAAACGCGTGTCATCGCCGAACTCGCGCCAGGGCCGGACGAGATGGTGCTGCCGAAGACCTCTTCCAGTCTCTTCAACTCCACCAATTTCGAATATCTCATCCGCAATATCGGGCTCGATACCATCGTGGTAACGGGCTTCCTGACCGACCAGTGCGTCGACCACACGGTGCGCGACGGCGCCGATCGCGGCTTTCGCATGGTCTGTCCCATCGACGCCTGCACCACCGACACGCCTGAGCGCCATGAACAGGCCCTGAGCGCCTTCAAGGGCTATTGCCGGCAGGCCAGCACCGACGAGTTGGTCGGCGAACTGGCGAGCCCGCGGAGACGCGGCGATGGCTGAACCGTCCGTGCAATCCACCGCTCCCCTGCTGCGCACGGCCGATCTCACCAAGGCCTTTCGCGGCCTGGTCGCCCTGCGAAATCACGCGATCAGCGTGGGGGCGGGCGAGATCGTCGGCATCATCGGTCCGAACGGATCGGGCAAAAGCACCTTCTTCAATCTGGTAACCGGCTTCTCTCGTCCCAATGCCGGCACGATCGAGTTCCTGGGGCAATCGATCGCCGGCCTGTCCACCGCTGCCATCGTCGAACGGGGCATCGCCCGGACCTTCCAGGGCTCGCGCCTGTTCGGCTCGCTGAGCGTGCGGGACAACGTGCTGGCCGCAGCGCAGCTTCGTCACCCCATCGGCCCGCTGGCGGCGATCGTGCGGGGCGCGCGTTACCGGGAGCGCCTGGCTGCCGCCCAACACTATGCCGATGAACTGCTCGAACTGATGGCCCTCAAGCCGAAGGCCCGGCAGCCCGCATCCGCCCTGCCCTATGGCGACCAGCGACGCCTCGAAATCGCCCGCGCCTTGGCGACGCAACCACGCCTGCTGCTGCTCGACGAACCCGCCGCCGGCCTCGATTCCCACGAGACTCGAATCCTGGCCGGACTGATCCGAACCATCCGGGATCGCTACGGCATCGCCGTCGTCGTGGTCGAGCACGACATGGACCTGATCATGACTCTGTGCGAGCGCATCCAGGTCCTGGCCACCGGCGAGGTCATCTGCACCGGCACCCCCGCGGAAGTGCGCAGCAACAGCAGGGTCCGGGAGGCCTATCTCGGCCATGCCTGACGCCCCCTCTTCCCCCCTGCTCCGGATCGACGGGCTCGAAGTCAATTTCGGCGCGGTGCGCGCGCTCAAGGGCGTGTCCCTCGATATCGGACAGGGAGAAGTCGTCGCACTGGTCGGTGCGAACGGTGCCGGCAAGAGCACGACGCTGCGCACGGTTTCCGGTCTGAGCCGCCCGAAGTCCGGAAGCATCAGCTTTGCAGGCAACACCATCACGGCCCTACGGCCGGCCGAGATCGTGCGGATCGGCATCTCGCACAGTCCGGAAGGCCGGCGCCTGTTCGGCAGCTTGACGGTAGCGGACAATCTGCGCCTCGGCGCCTGCACGCGTCGGGATCGCGCCGGCATCATCCGAGACCAGGAACGCATGTTCGCCCTGTTCCCCATCCTCAAGCAGCGCTTGGCGCAATTGGCCGGCACGCTCTCGGGCGGCGAGCAGCAGCAGCTTGCCCTTGCCCGCGCCATGATGGCCGCCCCCCGCCTCCTCCTGCTCGACGAGCCCTCGCTCGGCGTCGCTCCGCTGCTGGTCCGTCACATCTTCGACGCGCTGGCCGAGCTCAAGCGCCAGGGCATGACCATGCTCCTGGTGGAGCAAAACATCGCCATCGCGCTCGAGCTGGCCGATCGGGCCTATGTGCTGCGCACCGGCCGGGTGGTGCTGTCCGGCAGCTCCGCCGAGCTGACCGCCAATGACCGCGTCGCCCAGGCCTATCTGGGGGCCGATGAATGAGCGCCTTCGAATATATCCTCCAACAGATCATCAACGCCGTCAGCCTGGGCAGTCTCTACGCCCTGGTCGCCGTGGGCCTGTCCATCGTCTTCGGCGTGTTGCGGCTGACCAATTTCGCCCATGGCGATGTAATGATGGTGGGCGCCTTCACCACCGTGATCCTCGGCGCCGCCGGCATACCTTTCGCTCTCGCCATGCTCTGCGGCATCCTCGCCGCCGCCCTGGCCGGCTTCCTGATCGAACGCATCGCGTATCGGCCCATCCGCAGCGCGCCGGACGTGACGCGGCTGCTGACGAGCCTGGCCGTCACCTACATCCTGGAAAATCTCGGCATCCTGGCCTTTACCTCTTCACCACGTAATTTTCCCCTGCCCGACCTGCTCAACGGCTCCTGGCAATTGGCGGAGGGCGCCATCACCTTCACCAACATCAACCTGCTCACCATCGGCCTCTCCTTCCTGTCGCTGCTGGTCCTCGGCTGGTTCATCACCCGCACCACCGTCGGGCTCGGCATGCGCGCGGCGGCCGAGGACATGTCGGCCGCCCATCTCGTCGGCCTCGACGTCAACCGCGTGATCGTGATCGCCTTCGTGGTGGCTTCCGCCTATGCCGGGCTCGCCGGCGTGCTCTGGGCGGCGCAGGCGGGCGTCGTCCAGCCCCAGATGGGTTTCACGCCCTTGCTGAAGGCCTTCGTCGCCGCGATCATCGGCGGCTTCGGCTCGATCTCGGGCGCCCTCGTCGGCGGCTACATGCTTGGGGCGCTGGAGATCTTCATCGTCGCCTTCCTGCCGGATGCCGTGACGCCCTATCGCGACGCCATCGTCTTCAGCCTGCTGATCGCCTTCCTGCTGTTCCGTCCCGGTGGCCTGCTGCAGCCCAATCGCGAGATCAAGCTATGAAAGCCGGCCTGCGCCTTCCGCTCACCATCGCCCTGGGCCTGGCGCTCGCTGCCGTGGTCGCCATCGGTGCGCCACTTGTCCTGAGCGATTATTTCACCCGCATCCTCATCCTGATCGCGCTCAACTCGATCCTGGTGCTCTCGCTCTCCCTCAGCAACGGCTTCACCGGCGTGTTCTCGCTCGGCCATGTCGGCTTCGTCGGCGCGGGCGCCTATGCCTCGGGCATCCTGTCGCTGACGGTGCAGCAGAAGGCTGCCTTGCTGCCGCATCTACCGGCGCTGCTGTCGGGCTTCAGCCTGCCCTTCCTGCCGGCCACATTGGCGGCAGGCCTGTTCACGGCTCTGCTCGCGGTGATCGTCGGCTATCCCCTGATGCGCCTGTCGGGCTATTTCGTCTCGGTGGCGACGATGGGCTTTCTCATCATCGTCAACGTCGTCCTGATCAATGCGGCCGATTTCACCCGCGGCTCGCGCACTTTCACCGGCGTGCCGCTGCAGACCAACCTGCCCTGGGTGATGGCCTGGCTGGTGGTGACACTGCTCCTGCTGGCCCGCTTGGTCTATTCGCCTTTCGGCCGCTCGATGATGGCCGCCAGGGACGACACCATCGCCGCCGGCGCCGTCGGCATCGACGTGCTACGTACACGGCTGATCGCCTTCGTGACCGGGGCCTTCTTCGCGGGCGTGGGCGGCTCGCTCTATGCCCATTATCTCGGCTCTTTCTCGCCGATCACCTTCTACTTCGCCATGACGCTGAACCTGATCGCCATGCTCGTGCTGGGCGGCATGGGCTCCCTTTCCGGCGCCCTGATCGGCGTCGTCTACGTCTCCATTCTTTCGGAAGTGCTGCGCACGGCCGAGCGCGGGTTCAGCCTGCTCGGCCTGAGCGTGCCGCCTCTGTTCGGGGCGAGCCAGATCGTGCTCGGCATCCTCTTCATCCTGATCATGATCTTCCGGCCGAAGGGGATCATGGGCGACCGCGAACTGACTTTCGGGGCGACCAAAACATCGGCGAGCAGTCCATCAATTGAGAGGTGACCAGATGTTGACGTTGAGCAGACGCAGAACCCTCGCCCTCGGCCTGTCGGCCGCCGCCATGCTGGCGATTGCCGGCCCGGCTCTCGCCGCCGATCCGATCAAGATCGGCTATTCGGCCAATCTCACCGGCGTGCAGGCCTCGCTTGACGGGCCGATGCTGAACGGCGCCAAATTGGCGGCGCAGGAGATCAATGCCGCTGGCGGCGTACTGGGCCGGCCGATCGAGCTGGTGACCTATGATTCAAAATCGGACGCCACCGTGATCTCCACCGTCGCCAGCCAGATGATCGACAGCGACAAGGTGGTCGGCATCATCGGCTTTGCGGATTCGGATTCGGTACTCGCCATCGGCCCCCAGGTCCAGAAGGCGGAAATCCCCTTCGTCACCCCGGGCGCCACCTCGCCCAAGCTGCCGGCCCAGCTCGGCAACGAGGTCTTCCTCGCCGCCTTCGGCGACAATGTCCAGGCTGCCGTGGGAGCCGAGTTCGCGCTGAAGACGCTGAACGCCAAGACCTGCTATCTGCTCACGGATATCGGCACCGAATACACCACCCTGCTCTCCGACTATTTCGTCAAGGCCTATGAGCATGGCGGCGGCAAGATCGTCGGCAAGGACAGCTACAAGATCGGCGACAAGACCTTCACGGCCCAGATCGCCAAGATCAAGGCCCTGTCCGAAAAGCCGGCCTTCATCTATGCGGCCGCCAATGCCGAGGAGATCGGCCTCATCCTCAAGCAATTGCGTCAGGCCGGTATCACCCTGCCAGTGGTCGGCGGCGACGGGTACGACACGCCCCTGCTGCTGCAGGTCGGTGGCGAGGCCGCCAACGACACCTATTTCACCACCCACGCTTTCATCGGCGATGGCGCCAACGCCAAGGTGAAGGCCTTCATGGACGCATATCAGAAGGCCTACAACACCGCGCCCGAAAATGCCTTTGCCGCACTCGGCTACGATGCGGTGAAACTGATGGCCGATGCGATCAAACGGGCCGGTGCGCCCGAGTCCGCCAAGATCCGCGATGCTCTCGCGGCGACTTCCGGTCTCGACGGCGTGACGGGCACGATCACCTACCGCCCGAACGTCTCGGTGCCGGACAAGTCGGTCTCGGTGATCGGCGTCAAGGGCGGCAAGCTCACGCTCGCCGGCGAGGCCGCACCCTCCTTCGTCGCGGAGCCCTGACATGGCCGCGCCCCTGTCCTTGTGGGAGGTCTATCGCGCCGCATTCGCCGGCGCGATCTTCACCGATCTGAGCCACGCCTTCCACCCCGGGCAGCCCCGCTTCTCGGCCTTTCCGGACGAGGAGCGCCAGCTCGTATTCGACTACCCCAAGGGCGATGCCTTCCAGGTGCATCGCTATACCTTTGTGGGGCAATGGGGCACGCATGTCGATCCGCCGGTGCATTTCATCGAGGGTGGGCGTGCTGTTGACGACCTGCCGGTCACTGAAATGCTGCTGCCCCTGGTGGTGCTGGATATCCGCGAGAAAGTCGCCGGCAATGCCGATGCCACACCGGAGCCGGCAGATGTCGCAGCCTGGGAGGAGCGCAACGGGCCCATTCCCGCCGGATGCTTCGTTGCCCTGCGCACCGGGTGGTCGAAACGCTGGCCCGACAATGAGCGCTTCTATAATCGCTCGGCGGACGGTATTTCCCATTGTCCCGGCTGGTCGCGGGTGGTGCTCGAGGAACTGTTCGAGGGACGGGGGATCGCCGCCATCGGCCACGAACAGATCGACACCGATCCCGGCCAGGCGACGTCCAGGGGCGATTTCAGCCTCGAGCATTATGTACTCTCACGCGACCGATGGCAGATCGAGTTGCTCGCCAATCTCGATGAACTGCCGGAGGCCGGCGCCTTGATCATGGCATGCTGGCCAAAAGCGAAAGGAGGTTCGGGCTTTCCAGCGCGCGCCATCGCCATCCATCATTGATTTCCGACAGGTTCGGTCTCGTGCCTGCCCTGCCAAAAGCATTCCGACGGACCGCGCTCAACTCTTTCCAGGCCAGTATTCACATACGAAATCCGTCCGGACGATATCGCTTCACCGCGAAGACAGGCATTTCACGCCTAGCTTGACTTCACAAGCCAGCACTTCGACACACACTGCACTTACCTGACCCGTCGCACTCGAATCCATGTGACCGCACAACCATTCCGTGCTAGCCTATCCTTAGGTAATTTTGCCTGATACGCCTGGAGTGAACATGGGACTGTTCAATTTCATCAAAGACGCCGGCCACAAAATGTTCGGTTCGAGCAAGGCCGAGGCGGCACCGGCGCCGGCTCCGACCGATGTCGCCGCGCTGGTGAAAAAGCAGATCGAGGAAGCCGGACTCAAGGCCGACGGCCTGCAGGTTTCGGTGGACGGCGACAAGGTCGTCCTGGGCGGCACCGCTCCTTCCCAGGAAATTGCCGAGAAGATCATCCTCACCGCCGGCAACAACAATGGCGTGGCGCAGGTCGACAGCCAGCTCGGCGTCAACACCCCCGGCACGCCCTCGACCATGTATACGGTCGTCAAGGGTGACACGCTCTGGGCCATTGCCGAGAAGCATTACGGCAAGGGCAAGGGCAATCTCTACAAGGAGATCGTCAAGGCCAACACGCCGCCGGTCAAGGATCCCGACCACATTCTCCCAGGCTGGGTCCTGCGTATTCCGCCGATCGGGCAGGCCTAAAGCACATCCTGCGTCCCAGCTACAGATCGAACCCGGCGAGCCGTCTCGCCGGGTTTTTCTTTCGAGGAGGTGCTTTTCAGAAGATGACACACGCCGCACCTCTTGGCCGCAGGCGCCTCAACGCTTGCCTGTTGCCATCAAGGGAATCGACTTATCGCCCGTAGCTCTGGAGCCAGAGCGTGCGTCGCGCCAGTTCCTCCAAGCGACAACTCCTGTCATCGATCAAGGCAGCCTGACCGCCCTCGCCATCCTCGCCGCTATCACACGCATTCCACCGTGATTTCAGCCATTCGCGCTGCGACTGGCGCAGTGTCTCCCGGCTGGCTTCATCCTGAAGGCGCCTCAGTACGGCTTGATAGTTGGTATTCAATTTCTTGTCGACGCGCTCGAATTCGTCATCGATGCAGTCCGTGATCTTGGCGGTGACACCTTCGGTCCGGCCTGCGCAATCGTCATATTGCCGGGAATAGACCTTTCCATTGATCTCGTCATGGCTCGGTTTGAAGGCTTCGTAGGCGGGTGCGGCCAGCGCCGGCATCGAAGCGAGGCTGAGAAACAACAGGGAAAATGCAGGGAGTCGTGACATGGTGATCCTATTCTTCACGATTACCGACGGATGACACCGCATTCCGTCGCGCGCGGATATATGTTGTGGAACACCGTCTCGCATGCATGAAGGCAGGCAACGCTGACATATTCCCGCGCTTGGGGCGTCGCTGAGCAAAAACGTCGCCGCCGGTCGGTATGAGCCCCCTACTTCACCGCTCCTGCCGTAAGCCCCGCCACGATCTGACGCTGGGCGAACAGGGTCAGCAGCAGCACGGGCAACGTCACCACGAGCGCCGCGGCGGCGAGCGGCCCCCAGCTCACCTGTTCGAAGGACAGCATGTTGTAGACGGCCACCGGCAGCGTGCGCGTCTCGCGGCTGGCCAGCACGATGCCGAAGACGAAATTGTTCCAGGAGAAGATCACCGCCAGGATGAGGGACACCACGATACCCGGCTTGGCGATCGGCAGCGCCACCTTGAGGAAGATCTGCCATCGCGAGGCGCCGTCGATCATGGCGGCCTCCTCCAGTTCCAGCGGCGTAGTCTCGAAATAGCCGATCATGATCCAGATCACGATCGGGATCGTCACCACCAGATGGATGATGATCTGCGGCCACAGCGTACCGAGCAGGCCGAGCGACTGGAACAACAGGAACATCGGGATCAGGAAGGAAAGGCCTGGCGTCATGCGGGCGATCATGATCACCATTGCCGCCTTGTCCGCCTTGATGCGAGCGATGCCATAGCCAGCCGGCACGCCGACGATCAGCGCCAGCGCCGTGGCCGCGCCGGTTACGATCACGCTGTTCCAGAAATAGCGCAGGAAATCATTGGTGGCGAAGATCTCGGTATAGTTCGACCAGGCGAACTGCTCGGGGATCAGGATCGGCGGATAGGCGCCATTGTCGATCTCGTATTTCAGCGAGAGCGACAGCATCCAGATGAAGAACAGCAGCGCCGGCGACACCACGACAAAGCCGAGAAAGAGCGTGCCGGCGAGACGCAGGAGGCGTCGAAATTTCATCATCCTGGCCTCATGTATTCCATTTCGCGCGCTGGCGCAGATGCAGCAGCACCAGCGACATCACGATGATGATGATGAAGAACACCACGGCGATCGCCGAGCCGTAGCCGATGTCGTAATAGGAGAAGGCCACGTTGTAGAGGTAGAGATTGATGGTCTCCGAAGCCGTGCCCGGACCTCCCTGCGTCATGGCGTAGATGATGTCGAAGCTCTTGAGGGCGTCGATCGAGCGGATGATCACCGCGATCATCATGAAGGGCAGGATCATCGGCAGGGTGATGTAGCGGAACTTCTGCCAGGCATTGGCGCCGTCGATCTCGGCACCCTCGAAGGGCTCGCGCGGCATCGAGGCGAGCCCACCAAGCACGATGAGCATGATGAGCGGCGTCCACTGCCAGGTCTCGACCAGCACCAGGGACGGGATCACGGTGCCCTGCTCGAAGATCCAGGCCTGCGCCGGAATGCCGACCAGCGACAGCAGATAGTTCAGGACGCCGAGCTGGGGATGGAACATCATGGTCCAGACCAGGGCGACGGCGACGGGCGTGGCCATCATCGGCATCACGAAGATGCCGCGCAGCACGCCGCGCAGCGGCATTTTCGAATCGAACACCAGAGCAGCCAGCGTTCCCAGGATCAGCGGCGCCACCACCGAGAGCACAGTGTAGGTGAGCGTGTGCCACATCGACTCCCAGAACCGGGTATCGCCGACCAGGCGGGTATAGTTCTCCAGCCCGACGAAGCGCGGCGCCGATCCGACCTGCCAGGCGTTGGCACTCATGCCGACGGTAAACAGCCACGGGAAGACGATCACCGCCGCCACGAGTATGAGCGCCGGCAGGATGAAGGGCCAATAGCCCGGCCGCAGGGGGCCGGACGCATTGGCGTTCGTCTGGACAGACGCCATGGCGGGGCTTTGGACGCTCATTGCGCCTCGCTGCGGGCGAGCACGGGCTTGAAGGCTTCCGTCGCCTTCTTCATCTCGGCCGCCGGATCGGCACCGCCGAGCAGATTGGTCAGCCCGACGCCGATGATGTCGCGGAATTCCGTCACCGGAATGATCACGGGAAGCCCGAGCTGGCTGATCGGCGCCGATTGCGCGACGCAGTCGACCCAGCTGCCGGGCATGGTGACGCCTTCGCGCACCTTGGCGTCACCAAGGATCGAATTGCGGAACGGTACGCCGGCTCCAGCCTGCAGCAGGCGCGCGCCCATCTCCTTGGAAATCGCCCACTGGCAATAGAGATAGGCGGCTTCCTTCTTGGCCGAGGCCTCGGTGACGCCGATGCCGTCACCGAAAGTGGCGGAGGCCTGTGCAGCCGGCCCCTTGGGCATCACGCCATAGCCGACCTTGCCGACCACGCGGGACTTCTGCGGATTTTCCAGCGGCGGGGCAAAGCCGACGCCATCGAGCCACATGCCGACCTTGCCCTGCAGGAAGGCGGACTGGCATTCGGCCCAGTTGAAACCGGTGACGCCGCGCGGAGCCGACTTGGTCATCAGGCGCTGGTAGAGCGCGGCAGCCTCGATCGCCTCGGCGGAATCGGTCTGCAGCGAACCGTCCGCGCCGACGGGGCTCTTGCCATGGCCGAGCAGGAAGCTGGTCCACACCGGCACATTGGCGTTCTTGGCACCGCGCGCCACGAAGCCGGAAATGTTGTTGTCGGCATCTGTGATGGTTTCGGCCGCCTTGACCATCTCCTCGAAGGTCTTGGGATATTCCAGCCCCTTGGCGGCGAACAGATCCTTGTTCCAATAGACGATCCAGTAGTCGACCGAGAAAGGCAGCGCCCCGAAGCGGCCATTCTTGTCCTTGGCGAAAGCGAGACCCGCGGCAGCGAAATCACTCTCGACTAGGGAAGGATCCGTCAGTTCCGGATTTTTGAGGAACGGGCCGAGATCAGCCAGCCAGCCGGCCTTCTCGAACTGGCGCTTCTGTACGTGATAGCTGACATGGATGACGTCGAAGCTCGGCTTGCCGGAGGTCAGCTCGATCACCGCCTTCTGGCGTTGCTGCTGTTCGGGCGTCTGCTCGGCATTGACCTTGATGCCGGTCAGCTCTTCGAATTCCTTCTGGTATTTCTGCAGCGTATCGCCGCGCGGGCTCTTGATCAGGTTCACCTCGAGCGTGGTGCCGGCATATTTCTTCCAGTCGACAGCTGCGAAGGCAGGCCGAAGGCCGGCAAGGCCAGCGGCACCGAATGCGGCTGAACCGGCCAGAAATTGGCGACGCGACGGCTTCAACAAATCAAAACTCATAGGTTTCTCCTCCCAAAGCTTCTTATGGATCGTCTGTCTCGCAGATCGTCCCGGCGCTAGACCTTCAGCGCCAGGGCGCGGGCGTTGTTGATGTGTTCGGCAATGGCATCCACCGCCTTTTGCGGCTCGCGGCTCTCGATCGCAGCGAGAATGGCCAGATGCTCGCGCATGACCGGCACCACCCGGCCGTCGATCCGGAAGCGCTCCTGATTGATCAGGCGCATCTTGATGGAATTGACCCGGTAGGCCTTGGCGATGATCTCGTTGCCGACCGCATCGATGATGGTGTCATGCAGGTTCCAGTCGATCGCCTGGGCCTGCTCGACGATCTCGGGTGCGAGCTCTTCGGCCAGCCCCCGGGCGAGCATGTCCTCATGCTCGCGGCGCAGTTTCGCGACCACGGCATCCGATGCCGAAACGGTGAACAGCGCGATCGCCTCCTTTTCCAGAAAGAGACGGAACTGGAAGGCATCGCGGATGAGATTGAGATCGATATGGGCGATTTGGATGCCGCGCTGCGGGATGGTGGAAAGCAGGCCTTCGGCCTCCAGGCGCGGCACGAGTTCGCGTATGGCGCCGAGCGGCAACCCCGTCAGCGCCACCAGTTCGCGCTGCGACACGAACTGGCCGGGACGGACATCGCGCGCCAGGAGATGGCGAGTGAAACTGGCATAGGCCTTTTCCCGCAGTCGCAGCGGCTCGCCTCCCTCGTCCATCCGCCCCTCCCTGATCCGCAGCAGCGCGCGTCGGTGACCGCACGCTTGCCTGCTCCGCCTCTTCGTTTCGACGCTTTTTGCGATTCCTGCCGATTCCGGCAAACCGCAAAACGCTTCAGGCCGCCTTCGTCTGCCCGATACGATCCAACAGCCCGGCCAGTGTCCTGGCGTCATTATCCGACAGCGCGACCAGCGGCGCCCTCGTGGCGGACCATGCCGCATCGCCGGTGCGATGGGCAACCATTGCCTTGACCGCCGGGATCACCGGATAGCGAACGAGCTGGTCGACAAAGGCGGTCAGCCCGCTGTCGTCCCGCCCCTCCTGCACCATGGGGAGCATGCGTTCGGGGCAGATGTTCGCCATGCCGGAAATCGCCCCCTGCCCGCCCAGACGCACACCGGCAGCAAGGCCTCGCTCGTCGCCGATCAGGATGGCAAGATCGCGGTGGGCAGCCAGCAGGGATTGGGTGAATGCCCAATTGCCCGAGGAATCCTTGACGCCGGCCACCACCGCCGGAAAGGCCTGCTTCAGCCGTGCGATCAGATCGACCGAGAGCTCCACCGCGGTGACCGAGGGAATGTTGTAGAGATAAATGCCCCTGGCCTGGGGTCCGATAGCCTCGAACACAGCCGCGAACCAGGCGAACAAACCGTCGTCCTGCAGTCCCTTGAAATAGGAAGGGGGCGCAAGCAGCACGCCGCGGCACCCGGCATCCAGGGCCTGTTTCGCCTGTAATCCGGCATCGGCGATGGCGTTGGCCATCACACCGATGACGATCTGCCTGGCCTCTACGCCCTCAGCCAGGAAAGCGGCGAGCAAAGCCTGGCGTTCGCTGGCGCCGATCGAAGCGCCCTCCCCGGTGGTGCCGAACAGCGTGACGCTGCTGCAGCCATGGGCAAGGCACCAGCGCGCGTGGGCGACGGCACGGACCGCATCAATCTGTCCCCAGGAGTCGAACGGCGTCGTCAATGCCGCCGAAAGACCGAAACGTTCCTCTGCCATCCCAATAATTCCATCGAAATCTCAATATGCAATCTTCGATAACAGACTGACATGTCAGTCGCAAGACAGACGCCATGTTTGTCTGAACAATATTTCTGCTCACAGGCTTGACCCGGGAGATTGCGCCAATGGAAATAAGGGCATTGCTCACTTCACGGCTTCGGCTCGGCGCAGCTGCAAGCCGGACCGACAAAGCGCCCGACTTCTGGCCGATAATGATTTCATCCGAAAGGCTCGCCGCCGGCTGGCCCAACCTCGCACGCAATGCCGATTTCGCCGCCTTGCTCGATCGCAGCCTTCATCGCCTTACGGGCCAAGGCCTTCTTCCCGATCGCTTCGAAAACCAGGCTGCCGCCGATTGGCTCTATGCCGAGGCACCCTTCTGCCTCCTGGCTCACGACACCAGGGCGGATCCCATATTCATCTATGGAAACAAGGCTGTGCAGGCATGTTTTGAATATGATTGGGAGGAATTGACGCAACTTCCATCCCGCCTGTCAGCGGAATTTCCAGATCGGAGCGAACGCCAGCGCTTGCTCGACACCGTGAAGAAGCAGGGCTTCATTTCCGACTATCGGGGCATTCGTGTCGCCAAATCCGGCCGCCGCTTCCTGATCGAGAAGGCCATCGTCTGGGAAATATTCGACGACGCAGGCAACCGCCATGGCCAGGCTGCGACATTCTCATCCTGGCGCAATGTGAGCTGATGCTTCAGCGAATGAGCAGCGCCGTTCCCCACAGTCCGAGCGCAAACACGGTGTGCGCCATCAGGTTGAGCAGGCGCGCCTTGTTGGGATTAGGCGTCTTGGAGGCGGCCCAACCGATGCCGAGCCCTGGCTGCAGCAGGAACCAGCCGGCGCCGACCGTGACGATGCCCCAGATCCAGGCGGGAAGGAAGGTCGGGTTCGCCAGCCAGGAACTGCCCATGAAAACGACCAGCATAATGCCGTAGAGAATGCCCACGACATAATGGCCGATCCAGCCCAGCGCCAATTCATGATCATAGGGCGACGCCTTGGCGATATCGTCATGGAAGACGCGGCCATACTGCAGGTGCCAGAACCAGCGGCCGACCGGAGCCCAGTTCGGCAGGTTCTGACCGAAGAATTTGTGCAGCACTAGCGCCCACAGATCCATCAGGACCGTTGCACCGATACCGATCGCGACGCCGCGCCAGAGAAGCTCGAACATACCGAATCCGCAAAGCCCACCGTGAATTCATCATACAAAACACCGGGCGACTGGCCGGCGCAAGCTCTCAGGCCTCGAGAAGAGCGCGGATTTCGTCGGGATCGCCGGTGATGATACGGCGGGCCAGCGAAATGCTGAAACCGCCGCGGGCCAGCACGGCAATCTCCTTCTCGATCTCGAAAGCCCTTTCCTCACGGCGCCAGGGACCGATCCGCCGGCGCTGCGCCAGGCGGGCAGCCGCCCTTTCTTCCGCGTCATGCCGGTCCTCGCCCGCGAAAACTTGTGCCATCAGGGTGCGATCGATCCCCTTCGCCGCCAAGGCTGCGCCGATGCGGCGTGCGGAAAGCCCCCGACTGCGGCCGGCATGAAGGCGAGCCTCCACGAAACTGGTGTCGTCGACGAAGCCATATTGCCGGCAATAGTCGATCGTGCGTTCGATCATTTCGGCCACATCCACGTCCGGCCCGAGCCTGCGGCGCGCCCGCCGCTGCAAGACCTGGCGAAGATTGGCGACGCTGGTCGACCGCTGGCCGAGATAATGGAGCGCGGACTTGCGCATCCAGCTTTCTTCGCGGCTCAGCGACGGGATGACGGACATGGCGGCCTCGAATCGTTGGAAAGAACTTGCCGGAACTCATGGCCGCGCGCCATCATCACCGGGCTCGGACCTGGCTTGACAAGAATCGCGGCACGCCGGCCTCTGCACGTCTTCTCGGATCAGGCGGTTCCCATGTCCTTCTCTCTGGTGATTTTCGATTGCGACGGCGTTCTCGTCGATAGCGAGATTCTGTCGGCGGAAGTCGAAGCCGAGGCACTGTCGGCCCTCGGCGTAGAAGTCACCGCCCATGACGTGATGCAGCGTTTCCTGGGCCTGACCCAGGAGGCCTTGGAGGAGCGTTTCGAGCAGGATTTCGGCGTCAGGCTGCCGCCGGACCATGCCGAGACCACGCGTCGCATGCTTCGGGCGGCCTATGTAGCCCGTCTGGAACCCATTCCAGGCGTGCGCGACGTGCTTCAAAGCCTGCCGATGCCCTATTGCGTCGCCTCCAACAGCCCCCCCGCCAAGCTCGGCCTTGGCCTCAGCATCACCAACCTGTTCGAACTGGTCTATCCCAACATCTTCAGCGCGCAGCTGGTAGCGCAGGGAAAACCGGCGCCGGACCTGTTTCTTCATGCGGCAAAGGTTCTCGGGGCAGAACCCGCGGATACCGTGGTGGTCGAGGACAGCGTGGTCGGCATCAAGGCAGCCAAGGCCGCCGGTATGACGGCGATCGGCTTCGTCGGCGGGCTGCATCATATGCCGCCCAGCGAAGAAACCCTGGTCGCGGCAGGCGCCGATCACATCGCGCACACGATGGACGAGGTGAAGGCACTGATCCTGGCTTGAGATCGGGGGCTGTTGTCATTGCCGGTCTTCGTCGCGGCAATCCAGCAAAAGCCGCCGATCTCAATCCATCGAAATCTTGCCGCCGCGCAGCGATTTGACGTTGGAGCGACGCGATTTCGACTCGAGCCGCCGCGCTTTGGCGGCCTTGGAAGGCTTGGTTGCCTTGCGGGGCGGCGGGGGCGGCGTGGCGGCCTCGCGCAGCAGCGCAACAAGTCTCTCGCGGGCATCTTCGCGATTGCGCTCCTGGGTGCGGAAACGCTGGGCGAGGATGACGACAACCCCCTCCTGCGTCAGCTTGCGCCCGGCGAGCTTCTGAGCGCGGATGGCGACATCGTTCGGCAGCGAGGGCGAGGTGCGGATGTCGAAACGCAATTGCACCGCCGTCGACAACTTGTTGACGTTCTGTCCGCCGGGACCGGAGGAGCGAACGAAATCTTCGATGATTTCGCGCTCGTCGATGGACAAACTGGGGGTAATTTCAATCATGAGGCCTGCATAGCGCATGACTTTGGGCCATGCCGCTAAATTCTGCGGATAAGTTCACGAATTGTTCTTGTATTTTCAGAACCCCTCCTTCAATTTGCGAGCCAAAGCGCCTATCTCAGCCCGAAAGCCCACAGGATCGTCCGTATGTCTGGCCGCCCCACCTCCGGCAGCGCTGTTCCATCGCCTGCCGATCGCCGCTTCATTACCGTACGCGGCGCTCGCGAGCACAATCTCAAAAATGTCGATCTCGAAATCCCGCGCGACAAGCTGGTGGTGTTCACCGGCCTTTCCGGCTCGGGCAAGTCATCGCTCGCCTTCGACACCATCTATGCGGAGGGGCAGCGGCGCTATGTCGAGAGCCTGTCGGCCTATGCGCGTCAATTCCTCGAAATGATGCAGAAGCCGGACGTCGACCAGATCGACGGCCTGTCGCCCGCCATCTCGATCGAGCAGAAGACCACCTCGCGCAATCCGCGCTCGACGGTGGCAACGGTCACCGAGATCTACGACTATATGCGCCTGCTCTGGGCCCGCATCGGCATCCCCTATTCGCCGGCGACGGGACTGCCGATCGAAAGCCAGACGGTCAGCCAGATGGTGGACCGCGTCATGGCCATGCCGGAGGGCACCCGCCTGTTCCTGCTCGCCCCTGTCGTACGCGGGCGCAAGGGCGAATACCGCAAGGAACTCGCCGACTTCCTCAAGCGCGGCTTCCAGCGCGTCAAGATCGACGGCACCTTCTATGAGATCGCCGACGCTCCTGCCCTCGACAAGAAGCTCAAGCATGATCTCGACGTGGTGGTCGACCGTATCGTGGTGCGCGCCGACATCGCCAGCCGCCTGGCCGACTCCTTCGAGACGGCCCTCGAACTTGCCGACGGCATTGCCGTGGTCGAACTGGCCGACCAGAAGGAGGCCGACGGCTCGCCCAAGCGCGTGATGTTCAGCCAGAAATTCGCCTGCCCCGTTTCGGGCTTCACCATTCCGGAGATCGAGCCGCGGCTGTTTTCCTTCAACAATCCCTTCGGCGCCTGTCCGTCCTGTGATGGTATCGGCACCGAGATGACGGTCGATCCCGTCCTGGTGGTACCCGACGAAACGCTGTCGCTGCGCAAGGGCGCACTGGCGCCCTGGGCGAAATCGACCAGCCCCTATTACAGCCAGACGGTCGACGCGCTCGCCAAGCATTACAAATTCGGCGTGACCACGCCCTGGAAGGACCTGCCGGAAAAGGTACAGCAGGTGTTCCTCTACGGCTCGGGCGAGGAACAGATCGTATTTTCCTTCGATGACGGCCTGCGTTCCTACGAGACCCGCAAGGCCTTCGAGGGCGTGGTGACCAATCTGGAGCGGCGCTGGAAGGAGACCGATTCCGAGCAGGCCCGCGAGGATATTTCGCGCTTCATGGCGAATACGCCCTGCAAGGCCTGCGCCGGTTTCCGCCTCAAGCCGGAGTCGCTGGCGGTCAAGGTCACGCACAAGCATATCGGCGAGATCTCGGCAATGTCGGTGCGCCAGGCCCAACACTGGTTCGAAGCGCTGCCCGCCGAACTCAGCGCCAAGCAGAACGAGATCGCCGTCCGCATCCTCAAGGAGATTCGCGAGCGCCTGCGCTTCCTGGTCGATGTCGGCCTGGATTACCTGACGCTGGCCCGCAATTCCGGAACCCTGTCGGGCGGCGAGAGCCAGCGCATCCGCCTCGCCTCTCAGATCGGATCTGGTCTCAGCGGCGTGCTCTATGTGTTGGACGAACCCTCCATCGGCCTGCATCAGCGCGACAATGAACGCCTGCTCGAAACGCTGCGGCGCCTGCGCGAGCTCGGCAACACCGTGATCGTCGTCGAGCATGACGAAGACGCCATCCTGCAGGCCGATCATGTCGTCGATGTCGGCCCCGGCGCCGGCGTGCATGGCGGGCGCATCGTGGCCCAGGGCACGCCTTCGGAGGTGATGGCCAATCCGGCGTCCCTTACCGGCAAATATCTGACCGGTGAACTCTCGGTCCCCATGCCGGCCGAACGCCGCCGGCGCCAGAAAGGCAAGGCTCTGAAGCTCACGGGCGCCCGCGGCAACAATCTCAAGGATGTCTCGGTCGAGATCCCGCTCGGCCTGTTCACCTGCGTCACCGGCGTATCGGGCGGCGGCAAGTCGACCCTGCTGATCGATACCATCTACAAGGCCGTTGCCCGCAAGCTGAACGGCGCGCTGGAGCACCCCGCACCCTATGACAAGCTCGACGGCCTGGAACTGATCGACAAGGTCATCGATATCGACCAGTCGCCGATCGGCCGCACGCCGCGCTCGAATCCGGCGACCTATACCGGTGCCTTCACGCCCATCCGGGAATGGTTCGCCGGCCTGCCCGAAGCAAAGGCGCGCGGCTATCTGCCGGGACGTTTCTCCTTCAACGTCAAGGGCGGGCGCTGCGAGGCCTGCCAGGGCGACGGCGTCATCAAGATCGAGATGCACTTCCTGCCCGACGTCTATGTCACCTGCGACGTCTGCAAGGGCAAGCGCTACGGCCGCGAGACGCTGGACGTGCGCTTCAAGAACAAGTCGATCGCCGACGTGCTCGACATGACCGTCGACGAAGGGGCCGAATTCTTCAAAGCCGTGCCGACCATCCGCAACACCATGGAAACACTGGCGCGGGTAGGCCTGGGCTATGTCAAGGTCGGCCAGCAGGCGACCACCCTGTCGGGCGGCGAGGCCCAGCGCGTGAAGCTCTCCAAGGAATTGTCGCGTCGTTCCACCGGGCGAACGCTCTACATCCTCGACGAGCCGACCACCGGGCTGCATTTCCACGACGTCGCCAAGCTCCTGGAAGTGCTGCATGAGCTGGTCGAACAGGGCAACACCGTGGTGGTGATCGAGCATAATCTCGAAGTCATCAAGACGGCCGACTGGGTCATCGACATGGGGCCGGAAGGCGGCGACGGCGGTGGCGAGGTGGTTGCCGAAGGCACGCCGGAGGCGATCGTCCGCGAACCGCGCTCCCATACCGGGCGCTTCCTGCGCGAGGTGATGGAGCGTCGCCCCCAAGGGCGCCGGGGTGAAGCCGCGGAATAGCTTGCCTGGAAGGCGGGCCCCTCGCCCGTGAGCCTTGGCGGCAGCGCGGGCTTGGAGGGTCGATCTCCAGATCGACCCTCTTGAACATGCCGGGCGAGGAAACTCTGCCAGGAGCGCCGCCAACGATCCCGGGCTGCCGGCTGCGCGCCGCCTTCCGTTGCCAATCTCCCCTCGCAGCAAAACCATTGCCAAGCGGGCGTTTTGACGGCTAACGCTATAGCCATACATATATAACGAGTCGGCACAGCCGTTCCGTTTCCGGGAGATGCACATGCTCAGGGTCCTGCTCGCCTCTTGCCTGCTCTTCGGCGGCGCCGCCGCCCGGGCTGACGAGGTGGTGCTCTATGGCGCCGGCAGCCTGCGTGCGGTGTTGAGCGACATCGTGCAGGATTTCAGCCGGAAGAGCGGCATCAAGGTGCGCACCGACTTCGGTCCTTCGGGCCTGATGCGGGAAAAGATCGAGCAGGGCGACAAAGTCGACATCCTGGCCTCGGCGGACATGGCCAGTCCCGTCAAATTGCAGAAGGATGGCTTGGCGAGTGCCGTCGTCATGTTCACCCGCAACCGGCTTTGCGCCTTCGCCCTCCCGGAAGCCAGGCTCTCCGGCGCCAATTTTGCCGAACGCCTGCTCGATCCAGCCGTGAAGCTCGGCACGTCGACGCCCAAGGCCGACCCCGGCGGCGACTACACCTGGGCGATGTTCCAGCTGATCGACAAGCGAAACCCGGGCGCCTTCGTCAAGCTGGAAGCCAAGGCCAAGAAAATCGTCGGGGGCTCGGCCGCCCCCATTCAAGCCGGGGAAGATCCGATTGCCGACGCTTTCAAGTCCGGCCAGATCAATGTGATGATGGGCTATTGCAGCGGCGCGGCTCAGCGCAAGGCAGCCACACCCAAGCTGGATGTCGTCGAGGTTCCTGAAGCCTATGAGACCGGCCCCGAATATGGCCTGGCTCTGGCGCGCACCGACAATGCCGCTGCGGTGGCGCTGATGCTAGCGATTCTCTCGCCGCAAGGTCAGGCCACTTTCGGCAGATACGGTTTCGCGCCAGTCGGCCTGCCGACTCGCCCCTGAACGAAGCGACACAACCGACGTCGGCATCCGCTGCCCTGCACTGTCTATCGGCTTGCGTGATGGGCGAGCGCCCTGGGCGACGTATGTCTCGGCGGGTTCCATCGGAAATCGCGTGCGGACATTCCCGGCGGCTCCCCGCCACAGATGGCGCCAATGAACCAGGATGGCACGCAGGCGCCCCGTCACCGGTCTGCGCAGGGGCGCTGCCGCCAGCAGGATAAGGGCCCCTAGCAACAGGCTCGTACGCCCCTTCGTGACGCGCCCCGACCGGCCGATGGCGGAGAATGGTGTGGCCCGCAGCCAGGGTACGCGAAACAGCGCGAGAATGGCGTGAATATCGTCCTCATAAAGACGCCCGTCGGCAAAGCCGTTGGCGCTCTTGTTGCCGCCCACCGGCTCGGTATGCCGAACCGGGAATTCGTCGATCACGGCAAAATCGCGCGGGTCTTCCGCCACAAGGTTGCACCAGATGAGGTCGATGCCGCTTTCATATCCCAGGGCATAAAGCGGCGCGATCCGTTCGAGAATGTCGTGCCGGAAGACCGGGCACATCATCTCCACGAAATTGACATAGCGCAGAGCATATCGCTTCTGCTGCAGCAGGCAGGCATAGGTGAAATGGCTATCCCAGGTCAGCGCCGGCTGCGCGATCTTGAGATTGTACTCATCGCAGCGTGAAAAAATCCCGTTGATGCAAGCGGGAGACGCCTCGATATCGTCGTCGAAAAAACATATATATTTATACCGAGCCAGAAAATCAGCGTGCTCGCGCAAGAAACCAGCATAACCTGCGACTTTGCTGCCCCCGCGATATTCGAGATAGACACCGTCCTCGCGAATTTCGGGCAAGTTGGTGTCGTAGCTGCTGAGGAAGACGTCGTAATTTCTTTCCACGCCGGCGGCCAACCACTGGGCATGAAGACTCTTCGGCCCGATCCGCGCGACCAGCAGATATTTTCGGTCGCTTTTCTCCGGGCCATCTCCTGAACCGTTCGTCGTCATTGCTCCAGTCTCCCGCTAACCTTCCAAGGGTTCGGTGCACTTCGGCGTCACGTAAGCTCAGGACCCACCAAAAATAAATAAATGACTTCGAAACAAATAGGCTATGCAATATTTAGCAGGATTTACGCAATTTTATATTTGAATATATCTTTAATGTACGCGCCGTAAAACGCACCATAGATTTTTGATTATTCCTACTTTGTGGGCTCCCTATAGCATATCAGCACCTCAGGAAGCCAAGTCCAACTTTGGTGTATAGCGGTACTACTGGTGGGTAAGGCCTGCTAAGTCTCGACAGGCATTCCTGGGCGCAGATCAGCGCTGCTCCCTGCCAATTATGCCTAGCGGTATGATCATGTTTGTCTGGTGGTATTAGGCCGATACCACCACTTGTTTTTCAGGCGCTCAATCCCGAAATTTCGTAGGGACCAGGGCCTCAAGAGATATGCACAGCACGCATCACGTCAATTTCAAGGAAGCCGTTCTTGACGGTTTTCTGACAAAGGCGGCAATGCGGCATGCAAAAACCGCATGATTGTTGTGCAATGCAGCATCTACCTCGTTCGGCCAAAACCGGGCATATAGAGAATGTGAACGGCGTTGAGGAATTCGCTTCAACGCAGGTTCACAGAAGAGGAACCTTATCATGTTGTTCGCAGCTTTGATCGAACGTGTCCGCATCTGGCGCCGTGAGCGCGAGACGCTGGCCGAGCTCAGGCGCTTGAACGGACGCGATTTGGCCGACATCGGTATCAACCCTGCCGACGTTCGCGCAATCGCGCGTCAGGCCGCCCGCGCCTAATCTTGCAGGTAATGACCAATGGGCTGCATGGCTCATTGGTACAGTTTCGACGATCCGCCCGCGTGTCCATCTTTTGCAGTGGAAAGTCGTATCGCTTTTGCCAGCTGGTGGCATTCCGGCCGGCGATCGGGCTACGATGATATCGTGCCTAAGCGAAAAGTCGTAGGTGCCGTCTCGCAGGACCGAGGCCGAGCGCCAGATAGCCGCCCTTCCAGGGCGGCTTTTTATTGTGCCGGAGCTTCAATCGCGAAGCCCGATGGTCTAAAAGCCGGTCATGACCATCAGCCCCATTCATATCATCGGCGGCGGCCTCGCCGGTTCCGAAGCCGCCTGGCAGACCGCCCAGGCGGGTGTCCCCGTCATCCTCCATGAGATGCGCCCCGTGCAGCCGACCGAAGTCCACAAGACCACGGACTTCGCCGAGCTCGTCTGCTCCAATTCCTTTCGCTCGGACGACGCCGAGACCAATGCCGTGGGCCTGCTCCATGAGGAAATGCGCCGGCTGGACTCGGTGATCATGGCCTGCGCAGACATCCATAAAGTCCCGGCCGGCGGTGCCCTGGCAGTGGACCGGGACGGCTTTTCGGCCGCGGTGACGCAACGGCTGACGGCTCATCCCTTGATCGAGATCCGGCGCGAACATGTCGACGGCCTGCCGCCGGCTGATTGGGACAATGTCATCGTCGCGACCGGTCCCCTCACCTCCAAGCCGCTTGCCGATGCCATTGCTGCCCTCACCGGCGAAACTTCGCTCGCATTCTTCGATGCGATCGCACCGATCGTGCATCGCGAATCCATCAACATGGACATCGCCTGGTATCAGTCGCGCTACGACAAGCCGGGCCCTGGCGGTACCGGTGCCGACTATATCAACTGCCCCCTCAGCAAGGAGGAGTACGAAGCCTTTCTCGACGCCGTTCTTGCCGGCGACAAGACAAGCTTCAAGGAGTTCGAGGGCACGCCCTATTTCGATGGCTGCCTGCCGATCGAAGTCATGGCCGAGCGCGGCCGCGAAACCCTGCGCTTCGGACCGCTGAAGCCGGTCGGCCTCACCAACCCCCGCAATCCCGACGTCAAGCCTCACGCCATCGTGCAGTTGCGCCAGGACAATGCGCTCGGCACGCTCTACAACATGGTCGGTTTCCAGACGAAGCTGAAATATGCCGAACAGGTGCGTGTCTTCCGCCTGATTCCCGGGCTCGAAAATGCCGAATTCGCTCGTCTGGGCGGCCTGCATCGCAACACCTATCTGAATTCGCCGGTGCTGCTGGATTCGACGCTGCGCCTGAAAACGCAGCCGCGCCTGCGTTTTGCCGGCCAGATCACCGGATGCGAAGGCTATATCGAAAGTGCGAGCGTCGGCCTGATGACGGGCCGCTTCGCCGCGGCTGAACGCCTTGGCCGGCCCGTTACGATACCGCCGGCCACGACGGCTCTCGGCGCCCTGCTCAACCACATCACCGGCGGCCATCTCGTCAGCGAGGACGCAGGACCACGCTCCTTCCAGCCGATGAACGTCAATTTCGGCCTGTTCCCGCCTTTGGAACTCGCCCCCAAGGGGGAAGGCGGAAAGCGGCTGCGCGGCAGCGAAAAGGCCCTCGCCAAGAAAAAGGCAATGAGCGCCAGGGCCCTGGAAGCCCTGGAAGGCTGGAAGAAGGCGTCCGCAGGCGAGCATCTTCCGGCCTGAGCATCGCAGGTTGCCGAGGCGCTTGCCGTCCTGGACCAGGAAGCAGGATGGGCAGCGCCTCGATAAGGATGTAGCCTGCTTCCGGCTCCTGCCCGCCCCATATCATGGCAGGAACCGGAGATCCGATCGACGTTTCTAATCCCGCCTCGTCCTCTACGAACAGGATCCTGCCATGCCCCGCCTCCATGGCCTTGCGTCCGCCTTGGCCCTGCTTCTCGCCACCGGCCCGGCCTCGGCTGCCGACACCTCATCCGACGCCCCTGCTGCTGCGGCGACGCCCGACCTCGCCTCCATCCGGGCCCAGATCAAGGTGGAGGACTACAAAGCCGCCATAGCGGCCCTCCAACCCCTGGCCGACCAGGGCTCGAAAGATCCCGACGTCTACAATCTGCTCGGCTTCAGCCTGCGCAAGAGCGGAGACCGCAAGACCGCGCAAACCTTTTACGAGAAGGCGCTCGCCATCGATCCCAACCACAAGGGAGCCCTGGAATATCAGGGCGAGCTCTTCATTGAAAACGGCGATCTTCCCAAGGCCCAGCAAAATCTTGCGGCCCTGGTCAAGCTTTGCCCCCAGGGCTGCGAAGAGCGCGAAGACCTCGAGAAGGCGCTGGCACAGGCCGCCAAGTCGAAATAGTCAGTCCCGCCTGACCCGTTCGGGCCAGCGCCGATGCAATTCCCTTAAGCGCCTTCGAGTTTGCTCGAGCTTTGTCATTGCCGGGCTTGACCCGGCAATTCAGCCTGGGCCTCCGCGTTGCGCGGGGCAGCTTCCGAATAGTCAGGTCAAGCCCCACTATGACCATTCGGAACGCTTCCTTCCTACATGAGCTGCATTGGGTCTAACGCAGCTTGCGCGAGAAACGCCACAGATGCCATTGGCTGCGCCACTGCGGCAAGTCGGCTTCGTGGCGAAACCGGTCGAAACCAGGGCGTGCCATACGCCTGAGCAAAGGGTCGACCAGCCCGAGGCCGATATAGGCGGGCGCCACCGTGACGGGCGCGGCTGGCAGCAATTGCTCGGCCGTATCCAGATGATGCCGCGCCACCCCGGCGAGCTCGGCGAACATCGCACGCATCTCTTCGGTATTGCGCCCATTCAGCAGGTCCTCGCGAGCCATTCCGTGCTTGAGCACGAGATCGGCCGGCACGAAGATCTGCCCCCGCGCCGCATGCCGGGCGGCCTGTTTCATCAGGGAGGCGATGCCATAGGCCACACCGGCATGCCCGGCGAGATCGGCACTGCCGGGATCCCCGCCATCGGCAAGGATGAGGCTGGCCAGTCGAAACAGGCTGGAATAGGCCTCGCCGCAATAGCCCTCCAGATCGCCGATGCTCTGCAGCAGATCGTCATAGAGATCATGCGTATGGGCATCGATCAGGGTTGCGAGCGCGGAAACAGGCAAATGGTAGCGGTCCACGGCCGCGAGCAATTCGGAGGCAACGGGATGCCCCGATACATGTCCCCTCGCCTGCCCCTCCAGCAGGTCCCGCCACCATTGCAGGCGGACCTCGCCCGGTAGGGGCTCCGATACCATGTCCCGTATGCGCTCGATTTCGCTGTTGAAGGCGTAGAGCGCATTGAGGCCGCGCCGATGCTCGGCCGGCGCAAACAGATTGGCAAGCCAGCGATTGCGATCATGTTCGCGTAGCAGGCTCGCGCAATAGGCTTCGTTGCTCATGCTGACATTGGTATTGGCCAGGGAATTGGCCGGTCGATCGGCGCTCATGGCACGGCGATCAAGGCAGCAGCGACGCGCCGATCCTCGGCGAGCAAGACGTTCCAGGTGCGTGTGGCCGCGCCCGTCGGCATCGCATCGACGACGATCTTCAGATCGCGAAAACGCCAGCGTAGCGCCTCGGGAAAAAAAATAACATCGGGGCCGGTGCCGACAAGCAGAATCTCGATGGCATCGGCTTCCGCGAAGACCGGCTCGAAGGCCTGGACCGAGAACTCGGCCGCGCTCGTCACCGGCCAGGCATGCATGCCCGAAGGCAGGCAAAGAAGCGAGCCGCGATGCGACATTTCCGCAAAGCGGAAACCGCCGGTGCCATAGGCATCGATCGGCGCCACACGCGGCAGGAAGCGCCGTTCGCCTCCGGTCATGGCAGCTTACTCCGGCTTGTCGCCTCCGGCCGTCTCATGGCTGCCCGGACGCAGGCCCAGATAGATCAGGACGGGCGAGGCAATGAAGATCGAGGTGTAGGTACCGACCAGCACCACACCGAACAGCATGGTGGCGGTGAAGCTGTGAATGGCGTGGCCCCCGAACAGAAGCAGGGCGAGCAGCGCCAATGCCACGGTGACGTGGGTGATCACCGAGCGCGACAGCGTGGCGTTGATCGATTCGTCCAAGAGCTCATCCATCGGCTTCTTCTTGTACTTGCGCAGGAGCTCGCGGATACGGTCGTAGATCACCACCGTGTCGTTGAGCGAATAGCCGAGAATGGTCAGCAGCGCGGCGACGCTGGTGAGGTCGAAATCGATCTGCGTCAGCGACATGAAGCCGATGGTCAGCACGATATCGTGCACGTTGGCGATCATGGCGCCGACGGCGAATTGCCAGTCGAAGCGGAACCACAGATAGATCAGAATGCCCAGAATGGCGACGAAAATGCCGACTGTGCCGACCGTCACCAGTTCCTGCGAAACGCTCGGACCGATGATCTGGATCTGGTCGTCCTTGCCGGAAATATAGTCGGGCGCAAGGGTCTGCTTGACCTTCTCAGCTACCGCATTCTGCTCCGCGTCGCCGCCCGGCTGCAGGGCGATGCGCATGAGCACCTGCCCCTTATCGCCGAAACTCTGGATCTGGACCTCGCCCAGCCCGAGCGGGGCCAGCTTGTCGCGAATGGCCTGCACATCGGCCTGCCCCGATTGAGCCGTGACGCCAAGGGCGATGCCGCCCTTGAAATCGATGCCGTAATTCAGGCCATGGGTAAAGAAGAGCACCAGAGCCAGGATCGACAGCACAGCCGAAATCGGAAAGCTGATACGCCGGAACCGAATGAAGCCGAAGCTGGTGTTGTCGGGAACAATGCGAAGATGGCGCACCGCGCTCACTCCATCAATCTATCAAATCGGGATGGAACGAGGCTTGACCCCGCGATACCACCAGGAAACCAACAGGCGCGTGACCGTGAAGGCAGTGAACACCGTGGTGATGATGCCGATTCCCAGCGTCACCGCGAAGCCCTTCACGGCGCCGGTGCCGACGAAATACAGCACGGCAGCGGCAATGAAGGTGGTGATGTTGGAATCGAGAATGGTCGCCAAAGCTCGGGCAAAGCCGGCATCGAGCGACATCAGCACGGTTCGTCCGGCCCGAACCTCCTCCCGTATGCGCTCATAGATCAGCACGTTGGAATCAACCGCGATGCCGACCGTCAGCACGATGCCGGCGATACCCGGCAAGGTCAGTGTCGCACCGAGCAGGGATAGAATGCCGAAGATCATGCCGACATTGAGGGCCACGGCGATCGAGGCGATGATGCCGAACAGGCCATAGCTGGCAATCATGAAGCCGACGACCAAAAGAGAGCCGACCAGGGCCGCCATCTCACCGGCACGAATGGCCGCCTGCCCGAGGCCCGGGCCGACCGTCTGCTCCTGAATCACCGTCATCGGCGCGGGCAAGGCGCCCGACCGCAGCAGCAGCGCCAGATCCTGCGCCTGCTGCGTCGTGAAGCTGCCGGAGATTTGGCCCGAACCGCCAGTGATCGGTTCGCGAATGACGGGCGCCGACAACACCTTGCCATCGAGCACGATGGCGAAAGGCTTGTTGACATTCTCCGTCGTGACACGGCCGAACTGGCGAGCGCCATTGGTGTTGAAGCGGAAGGAGACCACGGGCTCGCGCGTATTCTGGTCGAAGCTCGCCTGGGCGTCGGTCAGTTCGTCGCCGGCGACCATCACCTGGTCTTCGATCAGATAGTTCTGGCCTCCGTCCGCCGACGGCAGAACCGTGGAGCCCACGGGCGGCCGCGTGCGCATGGCCTGGTCCACAGGCATGCTCAGGTCGACCAGCCGGAACTCGAGCTTGGCCGTCTGGCCCAACAGATTCTTGAAGCGATCAGGGTCTTCCAGCCCTGGCAACTGCACCACGATGCGATCTTCGCCCTGGCGCTGAATGATCGGCTCGACCACACCGGTCTGGTTGACGCGATTACCGACGATCTCCACCGAACGCTGGACGATGCGGGTCATGCGGTCACGCAGGCCTTCATCGGTCAGTGCCACGCTGACCTGCCCCGGCGTCGAGGATGTGATGGTCGCGGTGCGGTTGCCGGTGCCGAAGAGATTACCGTCGGCGGGGTTGCCCAGCACCTGCAGCAGCTGAACGGCCTTTTCGGTGTCGGCCGGATTGGGCAGCGTCACCAGGATGCCGCGCCCCTGCAGGGCGGCCTGGCTGCGGATCTTGTTGTCGTTCAGGATCTGGCGCGCCTGCGAGCGCAGGCTGGCGACCTGTTCCTTGATCACCGCATTCCTGTCGATCTCGAGCAGGAAGTAGGAACCGCCCTGAAGATCGAGCCCGAGCGTCAGCGTCTTGTGCGGCAGCCAGGACGGCATCGCCTTGACCCAGCTGGCCGGCATCAGATTGGGTGCGGCGAGCCATAGACCGATCAGCAAGGTGAGAAGAACCGAAGCCGTCTTGGCGGGAGAAAAGTGCAGCATAGCGGAGCAATTCCGAGCCTTGACAGGCCATTCTCAGGACAGTCGGGAGATGAAGAACCGCGCCGACCCTATCCTGAGTCTCTTATCGTGTCTTGTGATCGAAACCAAAGAAGGGCGTTACCCCTGCAGGCCTCAGGCAGCTTCGGTCTTCTTCACCGGCTCGGTCTTGGAGCGGACGGTGACCACCATCTCGCGGATGACCTTCACGCGGACTCCTTCGGCGATTTCGGCCTCGATCTCGGACTCGCCTTCGACCGCCTTGGTGACCTTGCCGATCATCCCGCCCGACATCACGATGGTATCGCCACGACGGATTGCCTTGAGCAGAGCGGCCTGTTCCTTCGCCTTGCGCTGCTGAGGGCGGATCAGCAGGAAATAGAAGATCACGAACATCGCGATCGGCAGCAGCAGCGTGCCGCCGAGACTGGAGAACAGGTCGCCGCCGCCCTGGGCTGCCTGGGCAAAGGCTGGTGTCGTGAACATGGGATCGCCTCTCAAGAGAAGCGGCCGGGACAGCCCAGCCGCGAATTCGCGCGGAATATAGTGAACCAGCCACCGAAAGCAAACAGAACGCCACTTTCGCCTAGCACATGACGAAAAATTCATGGCTAACGATGTGGGAAACCGTCCGTTCGGCTATCACGGCCTTTCGTCACGGACCAAGCGCCGGCGGGGAATCGCGCTCCCTGCGTCAAGGGAGCAGCCGGCTGGTCACGCCCCTGCCACGATCGGCGTCCGCCGGCGCCAGCCGTTTTGCGGCCGGTATCAAGCCTCGTCTGAGGGCGGGCGCGGCATGGCGCCGCTTTTCAGCGCCCCGCCGGCGCGTTAGAGACGAAGAGCCCCGAAATTCATTTCATCTGGTTGCCATGACAAACGTTTCATCCAGCGAATTGCCGCAATTGCTCGCCCGCATCGCCGAAGCGCTGGAGCGGCTGGCGCCGCCCGCCGCCATCAAGGCCGACTTCGATGCCGCCGAGGCCTTCATCTGGCAGGCCAGCGAAAAATATCTGCAACCCGTGCCGAAGGTGAACAGGGTTGCCATGCCGCTGCTCAAGGGCATCGACCTGGTGCGCGATCTCCTGGTCGACAATACCGAGCGCTTCGCCCGCGGGCTGCCTGCCAACAACGCCTTGCTCTGGGGGGCCCGCGGCATGGGCAAGTCGTCGCTGGTGAAGGCCTCCCATGCCGACATCAACGCCAAGGTGGGCGGCATCCTGAAGCTGATCGAGATCCATCGCGAGGACATCGACAGCCTGCCCGAACTGATGAACCTCACCCGTCGGGCTCCCTATCGCTTCATCGTGTTCTGCGATGATCTCTCCTTCGACAGCGACGACACCTCCTACAAATCACTCAAGGCGGCGCTGGAGGGGGGCGTCGAAGGGCGTCCGGACAATCTCATCTTCTACGCAACCTCGAACCGTCGTCACCTGATGCCCCGCGATATGATCGACAATGAGCGATCGACGGCGATCAATCCCGGCGAGGCGGTGGAAGAAAAAGTGTCGCTCTCCGATCGTTTCGGCCTGTGGCTCGGCTTCCATCGCTGCAGCCAGGACGATTATCTCGACATGGTCTATGGCTATGCCGATCATTTTGGCCTCGATCTCGATCGCGACACCATGCGGGCCGAGGCCCTCGAATGGGCGACGACCCGCGGCGCCCGCTCCGGCCGTACGGCCTGGCAATATGTGCAGGATCTCGCAGGCCGACTGGGCAAGACCCTGAACTGAACGGCTTCCTTCGGCGTAATGAAAAGTGGCCCGACATCACTGCCGGGCCACTCGAGCTGCTTCGGGGTCTCGCGGAGAAGCAGATTTCGTTATCAGGTGCCGGAAAGATAGCGGGTCGGATCGACCGGCGCTGCACCTTTGCGGACTTCGAACAGCACCTGCGGCGAGGTCACGTTGCCGGTCTGGCCCGCTGTCGCGATCGTCTGGCCTCGCCGGACGGTTTCGCCCTTCTTGACGTCGAGCTGCTTGGCATGGCCATAAGCCGTGACATAGCCGTTGGCATGGCGGATGAGGATCAGATTGCCATAGCCTTTCAGTTCGTTGCCGGCATAGGCGACGACGCCATCCTCGGCAGCCTTCACCTCGGTTCCTTCCGGCACGGAAATATTGATGCCGTCGCTGTTGCGGCCGAAGCTCTGGATGATGCGCCCCTTCACCGGCCAGCGGAACTCCGGGCTGCCCGGAGTGGCGGCATTGGCGTCCTTCGGCAGTTCCGCAGCAGGAGCAGCCGGCAGCTGCGCGCTCGCGGCGGGCGGGATCGTTCCCGTCGCGACCGGCGCAGGCTGGCTGGCTTCGGCAGGCTTGACCGACTTGGCGGCTGCCACCTGAGCGGGCTTGCTGACCGGCACCTTCTGCTTGGCTGCCGCCAGCTTCTCGGCCTTGAGCTTGCTCGTTTTGACCGCATCGGCCGGCTTGGCAGCCGCCACCTGGGCAGGCTTGGCCTTGACCTCGGCCGGAGCAACCCTCGCCGTCTGAACCGGCTTGACGGCAACCGGCTTGACGGTCGCGGTTTTGACGGTCTGCCCATGCGGCGCGGCTACCTGCATAGCCTCGGCGGCAATCGACTTCTGCGTCTTCGTGGTCTTCACCGGAGCCGGGGCGGCTGCACGTGCTGTTTGCACCGGCTTGGGCGCTGCCACAGGCCGCGGCTGCACGGCCGCGGCGACCGGCACGTCACGCGGCGGACGGTTGTCAACGACAGCTTCGGCCGCCGGTGCCGGCGCAGCGGCGTGGGCGGTTCCGCGTACGACCAGTTTCTGGCCGATTTTGACGCTCATCCATTCATCGATACCGTTCTCCTTGGCCAGACGCGGACGCGTCGTGCCATAGGCCTTGGCGATCGACGTCAGCGTCTCGCCCGGCTTGACGACGTGGACGCCGGAGGCAGCAGCGACAGGAGCCGGCTTCGGCTTGGCGCCCGCTGCCGGCGTGGTGGCGACAGGGCGAACCTTGACCTCGCCAACGCTACCCCGCGACGTTTCAGGCGCATCGCCGGGATAAGGCTGGTCGGTATTCGCGGCCACCGTCGTCACCGCGGCATTGCCATTCTGGGCCGCATTGTAGACGGGAATGATGACTTGCTGTCCCGGTGTCAGCGAACGGGAAGTCAGGCCATTGACCTTCATGATCGCATCGGAGGGCACGCCGTAGCGGTTGGAGAGCGTGTTGACGGTCTCTCCCGCGGCAGCGGTGACCGGCGTTCCGCCCGTGGCGGTCCAGCCACCGGCCTTGAAGCCACCGATCTGCGGCGCTGGCGTCGAGATCGCGCCGGTCACGATCGGCTGCTCTCCGCGCGCCAGGCGATATTGCGTGGAGGGCGTGCTGCGCTGCGCCACGGCGCCGACCGGCGGCAGAGGCTGCGAGGCAACCACACCCGCCGCGGGCACGGTGTTGACGGCGTAGCCGGAGTTGTCATAGCGCGGCCTCGCCTTGGAAGGCTGGGGCTGGGCGTAGGCCAACTGGTTGTCGCTCGAGGTGAACGGATTGGAGAAGGGATTCTCGGCGAACCTCGATGTGTCGCTGCAGCTTGCTGCGAGGCCTGCCACCAGGGCGATCACGGCGACGCGCGACAAGTGGCGCGAACGGATCAATTCGATCGGAAAACGCATAGGACGCTCACACCCACGCTTGAGAAGAAGATGGGGTGATTAAGCCTCTATTGGGGTAAACAACGCCTTAAGAGCCGGACTCAATTTGGACAGAATTTGGAAAAGGGGCCCGGTTGCACGGGGGCGTACAGGCTGCCCTGCGCGCGCCTCATCCCATTGAGATCGCTTTACTTTTCAGCCTAGAACTTCACGCTCCAACCTGTGTCCCGGCAGGAGTTCACAATCGAGGGACAGGATCGCTCCCGCCTCAGGCGTTAAAGCTACGCCGCGCCGGCATGCGCAGGGAATCGGCATCACCGGCGCGACTCACGAAGGGCGTCAGAGTGTCCATTCCAGACGGAGATTCTCGGCGCTGCGAATGCCGCCATGGCCCTCGACCTTCAGCTTGCCGACGAGCCTGGCCTGCGGAACACGACTGATGAGCGCCGCCAACCCTTCTTCCAGTTCGGCTTTTGCCAGGGCCTCCCCCAGACAGCGATGGGCGCCGCCGCCGAAAACATAATGCCAGCGCGTGTGATCGGTCCGCCTTATGTCGAATCGGTCGGGCTCGCCGAACACATCGGGATCGCGCAGAGCCGACATGGTGGAGAGCATCAGCAGCGACCCCGGCGCCAATGTGTGGCCGCCGATCTCGATGTCCTCCAGCACCAGCCGAGGCAGCGACGCCACCGAGGGCTCGAATCGCAGAGCTTCGGAAACCGCACCGGGAATGAGGCTGGGGTCGTCGCACACAGCCTGCCACTGTTCGCGATGCTCGAGCAGAAGCGCGGTCTGGATCGCCATCGAGGCCCGCGTGGTATCGCTGCCGCCCAGCACCACGATGATGATCTGCATGATCGCCTCGAGGGGCGTCATCTCGGGATTCTCATCAATGGCGGCGATATAGTCGGACAGGAAATCACCGCGAGGGTTCTGACGGCGTTCCGCGACCAGCTCATACATGTAGTCCGTCATCTGACGGCAGGCATCCTCGAGCTCAGGAATGTCCTTTTCTGTCCAGGACGTGCCTAGGCTGCGGGCAATGATATAGATCCAGCGCGCGAATTTCGGAATGTCGGCCTCGGGCATCCCGAGAATGGCAGCGACAGTATGGGCCGGAATGATTGCGGAATAGTCCTCGAACAGGTCCATCCCGCCAGCCTCGTAATGCCGGTCGATCAGTTTCTCCGCCATGGCCCGCACTTTGGGGCGGACCTCGGCGACCATCTTGAAGGCGAAGGTTCGCGCCATCGGCCCGCGACGCCTCTTATGAGCGGCCCCGTTCGAAAGCAGCATGCATTTGTCATAGAAGTCGAAGAGCGGCCCGGAGGTGACCCCTCTCAGCTGCAGGAGTTCCGTTTCGATCTGGCGCGTACGCTCGTCGGTGGTGAGGCTGACGACATCCTTGGCGCGCAAGATAAAAAGCGGGCCGTCGTCCCGTCGGATGAAAGGCGTCTCCGGTCGAAATTTGCGGAACAGGGCATGCGTGTCCTGGTCCAGTTCGGCAATGCTGAATGTTGGAATATCTGAATAGAATTGTTGTGCTGCCTGTTCGGTCATCTCAAATCCCCCAACCGACGTGCTGTTAGACCGATCGGCCAGGAGCGATCTTGAAATCAGACCTGGGCTGCCAATCCCGCGCCGTCGGAAACGCCGCATACTGCACGGGATGGCGGTATCCCGCCATCCCTCCGCGACCTGAATTTGCTGCGATCCACCAGGGCCGATACTTCGCCGTCGCACCGACAACCCGGCGACCGAAGTCTAGTCGGCACGAAAGACTGAACTGTCTTGCAATAATTGCGTCGACGGGACGAAAAACCGGGCCGGCCCTAGATTCGGCAGAGGCTCAAAGCCGGTCGGCCACGCCCAGAATCATGGACGCGGCGCGGATATCCATCAGGGGCGTATGGTGGAAGCCGTCGGCGTCGCGCACGATCATGGTCAATTGCTGCTCTTCGCCCGGCGGACCGATAGGCGCGATCATGCGCCCTCCCAGGGCCAACTGATCCAGTAGCTCTTCGGGTACCTCGCTCATCGCCGCCGTGGTGACGATACGATCGAAGGGCGCCTGCTGTCGCCAGCCGGAACTGCCATCGGCCACCATCATGGTGACGTTGAGAATGGTGACGGCCCTCAGCCTCTCCTCGGCCTCGGTGACCAGGGTGCGCCAGCGGTCGAGCGTGAGGACACGCTTGGCGAGGCGTCCGAGCACCGCCGTCAGATAGCCCGAGCCCGTGCCGATCTCCAGCACGCGGTGCAGCGGTTCGACATCCAAGCGTTCGGCGATGGTGGCTGCGAGCACTGGAGGGGTGATGGTCTGGCCGCACTGGATGGGAAGACTGAGATCGCGCCAGGCGAACTCGGCGAACTCCGGCAGCACGAAGACCGGGCGCGGCAAGGTGGAAACGGCATTCAGCACCTTCTGGTCCGTCAACCCGTGACGGCGCAGGCGCAGGATGAAGGCCATCATCTCCTGCGCATGTTCGTCGTCGGGATTCACAAAGGGCTCATAGTCCGTCATGTTGTCCGTCATGATGTCGGTCTTGGCACCGTTTAAAAGGCATCCGAAAGGCGTTTCAAAGCCGGCACGTCCGTCAGGTTGAGATGAAGGGGCGTGACGGAAATGCGCTTGTTGAAGAGAGCGTCCAGATCCGTACCTTCAAGCCGGGGCGGCGTTTCACGGCGCGGCGCCAGCCAGTAATAGGGGCCGCCGCGAAAATCCTGTCGCTCGACCACGTCCACCAGGGCGGCGTCGCGCTGTCCCTGCGTGGTCACGGCAATTCCTGCGACTTCGTCGGGCTCGCAATTGGGAAAATTGACGTTGAACAAGGTTCCCTTGGCGAAACCATGGGCCAGGAGCTTGCGGATCACGCCGGGTGCATGCTGTTCGGCACAATCCCAACGCATGCCGTCCCTCCCCCCGATGCCATAGGCCTGGCTGAGCGCGATCGAGGGAATCCCGAGAACGGTACCTTCCATGGCAGCAGCCACCGTGCCGGAATAGGTGACGTCTTCGGCGATGTTCTGGCCGCGATTGACGCCGGACAGCACCAGATCCGGCTGCTTGCCCTTGAGCAGATGCTGCACGCCCATCAGCACGCAATCGGTCGGCGTCCCGCTGACCGCATAGCGCTGTTCCTCGATCTGGCGCAGGCGCAACGGCGTGCTGAGCGAAAGGGAATGGGAAACGCCGGACTGGTCGGTTTCGGGCGCTACGACGATCACGTCGTCACTCAGGCTGCGTGCGATCTTCTCAAGCGAAACCAGGCCGGGCGCGTGGATGCCATCATCGTTGGTAATCAGAACTCGCATCCGCCGTCCGTCCTTGCTCGCTGAGTCCACGCCAGTGTGCCACAGGAAAAGGAGCTCCGGCGAGAGTTTGTCTTACACAATCCCCTGCCGCTGCAAAAATCCTTGCAGAAACAAATGATTGCTGCGCCCTTCCTGATTCTGGAATCAGGAAGGGGCGCGGCAAGATAAGCAGAGGCGGGGCTTATTGTCTTTCGATCCGGCGCAGGCCGCCCATATAGGGAACCAGAACATCCGGAACGGTGATGGAACCGTCCTCATTCTGGTAATTTTCCATCACGGCCACGAGCGCACGGCCGACCGCCACGCCCGATCCGTTCAGCGTATGCACGAAACGAGGGGCGCCTCCGGATTTCGGGCGGGTGCGCGCGTTCATGCGGCGCGCCTGGAAGTCGCCACAGACCGAGCAGGAGGAGATTTCGCGGAACAGCCCCTGTCCCGGCAGCCAGACTTCGATGTCATAGGTCTTCTGCGAGGCAAAGCCCATGTCGCCGGTGCACAGCGTCATCACCCGGTAATGCAGATCCAGCCCCTTCAGTACGGCTTCGGCACAGGCGAGCATGCGTTCGTGCTCGGCCCGGCTCTGTTCGGGCGTGGTGATCGAGACGAGTTCGACCTTCTGGAACTGGTGCTGACGGATCATGCCCCGAGTATCGCGCCCCGCCGCGCCGGCTTCGGCCCGGAAGCAGTGGGTCAGCGCGGTGTAGCGCAGCGGCAGCTCCTCCTCGGCGGTGATGGCGTCGCGCACGAGATTGGTCAGCGAGACCTCGGCCGTCGGAATCAGCCAGAAGTCGCCGGGCTGTACGCGGAACTGATCCTCGGCGAATTTCGGCAGTTGGGCGGTGCCGATCATGGCATCGTCGCGCACCAGCAAGGGCGCAGCGACCTCCGTATAGCCGTGCTCGCCGGTATGCTTGTCGATGAAATACTGACCGATCGCCCGCTCGAGCCGGGCCAGGCTCTTCTGCAACACCACGAAGCGGGAGCCGGAGAGCTTGGCGGCAATCTCGAAATCCATCAGGCCGAGCGCCTCACCCAGTTCGAAATGCTCCTTGGGGGCGAAGGTATAGGCCCGCGCCACGCCATGGCGGTGGTGTTCGACATTACCGTGTTCGTCGGCGCCGGTGGGAACCTCGTCGAGCGGCAGGTTCGGAATCGAGATGAGCTGGTCGTAGAGAGCCTTGTCGGCGAGCCGCAACGCTTCCTCGTCAGCCGGCATCGAGGCCTTGAGAGCATTGACCTCGGCCATAAGCGCCTGTGCCCTGGCTTCGTCCTTGGCCTGCTTGGCAGCGCCGATCTCCTTGGAAGCGGCGTTACGGCGCTCCTGGGAAGCTTGCAGCCTCGCGACGAGCGCACGGCGGCTCTCGTCGAGCTCGAGTATGGTGGCGGCCAGCGGCTCGAGCCCTCTGCGAACCCGGCCTTGGTCGAAGAGACCCGAGTTCTCGCGGATCCACTTCACATCATACATCAGATCAACTCCAGAACGGACGTCAGGACACCGACGGGCTATTCCGAAGTCTGAGCATCGCTTTCCGCGCGCTTCTTCTCAACCCACCGGACCGAATAGATCGAGAGTTCGTAAAGGAGCACGCCCGGCACGGCAAGCGCGATCATGCTCCAGGGGTCGGGCGGCGCCAGAACGGCCGAGATCGCTGTGACGATGACGATGGCATAACGCCGTTTTTCCTTGAGGAAGGTGGAATCGACCACCCCGATCCGCCCCAGTAGCGTCAACACCACCGGCAGTTGGAACACCAGCCCGAAGGCGAAGATCAGGTTCATCAGCAAGGAAAGATAGCCATCCACCGTCGCCAGCAATTCGATGGTAGCGATCCCACTGCCGCCGATCTGCTGCATGCTCAGCGCGAAATGCATCACCGCCGGCATGGCCAGGAAATAGACCAGCAACCCGCCGAGGAAGAAGAACAGAGGCGTGGCGATCAGATAGGGCACGAAGATGTTTCGCTCGTGCCGGTAGAGACCGGGCGCGATGAACCGGTAGACCTGAATGGCGAAGAAGGGAAAGCCGATGAAGGCGGCGGTGAAAAAGGCCACGCGGATCTGGGTGAACAGAAAATCCAGCGGGTGAGTATAGATCAACTTCACCTGGCCGGCAGGATAGCTCGACGCAGCCCATTCGTAGGGCCAGAGGAGAAAATTGTAGATCGTTTTAGAAATCGCGAAAGCGCCGATGAACAGGACGATGAACGCAATGCCGGATTTCATCAGGCGCGAGCGCAACTCGATGAGGTGGTCGAGAAGCGGCGCCTTGGAGGCGTCAATGTCGTCTTCGGTCATCTTAGGATTTGAACACTGCGAGGGGCGCGAAGGCGGAGGGGATTTCGACCCCGACGAGTTTGGCCGCCAAGGAGGAAGGGTTGGGGCCGGCAATGGAAGGCTCGAGCACCGCGGCGCCCCCTGCTCCGCTCTCCACAATCGGTGCGATTGCGGCCGGGCTGAGCGGAGGTTCCGAATCGAACACGGACGATCTCAGGGCGTTACGTGCCAGCCCTGCCGGACTGCTGATGCTGCTCAAGGTCGCCGCGGATTGGCGCAGCGTGTCGAATTCCTTCTTGACGTCCTCGAGATTGGCTTCCTTGAGCGCCTCGTTGAACTGCCCCTGAAACTCGCCGGCCATGCGGCGCAGCTTGTTCACGCCCCGACCGAGGGAACGCATCGTGCTGGGCAGTTCCTTGGGGCCGATGACAACGACAGCCACCGCCCCCACGATCAGGATATGGCTCCAGCTGATATCAAACATGCAACGCTCGGTCTGGCGAAACGAAATGCTCCGCGTTCATACGCGGAGCCAGGAAGACTCAGTCTTCAGGGTAAGACCACCGGCGCGAACCGCACCGGCTCACCCCGCCTTGGTCTGCTCTGCCGGATTGACGGTGGTACCGGCCTGGGTGTCGATCGTCTTCACGGGCTGCTGGGCAGCCGCCGGTTCGTCGTCCGCAATGCCCTTCTTGAAGGATTTGATGCCCTTGGCAACGTCACCCATCAAGTCGGAAATCTTGCCGCGTCCACCAAACAGGACGAGTACGACGACAGCCAGAATGATCCAGTGCGTAATACCCCATGTACCCATGATACCCTCCAACGCGGCAAAGCCGATTGCAACAACACTACAACGGCGCCGCACGCGACCCGATGATCCCACTGGAATCTAGGCGGGCTTCACGGCAAAAACAAGAAGGTTCGGTGTTGTTACTCAACCTTCATGTTCGGGTTCCGGTTCGGGAAATGCAAAGGAAAGGTCGGCGGACTCCAAGGGCTCCTCATCCGGCGTCAGGGCACTGTCGTCATTGGGCATCGGCACGCTGAAGCCGGGCGGCAGGCGGCCGTCGAGCAGGCCTGCCCCCTTGAGTTCATCGAGTCCAGGCAAATCCCCGACCCCATCCAGGCCGAAATGCTCCAGAAATGCCGGTGTGGTGCCATAAGTCACCGGACGTCCCGGCGCGCGCCGCCGCCCGCGCAGACGCACCCAGCCGGTTTCCAAAAGCACGTCCAGCGTGCCCTTGGAGATCGAAACCGAACGGATGTCCTCGATCTCGGCGCGTGTCACAGGCTGGTGATAGGCGATGATCGCCAGGGTTTCCATCGCTGCCCGCGACAATTTGCGCGTCTCGTAGGCATCGCGCGACAGGATCCAGGCCAGGTCGTCGGCGGTGCGGAAAGCCCAGCGCCCGCCCAACCTGACCAGATTGACACCGCGCGTGGCATAGTCCGCCTGCAAGGCGCCGATAGCGGCGCCGATATCGGCCCCCTCGGGCAGCCGTGATGCCAGCGTCGCCTCGTCCAGCGGTTCCGTCGCCGCGAACAGCAATGCCTCGATCAGGCGCATATGCTGCTGCAGCTCGGTCTGGGGCGCGACTTCCGGTTGGAACGATGCAATTTCGCCCAATGCCTAATCCTTCCCTATGCAGGCCGCGCCCAAAAAGTGGCACCGGCCGCATGGCCTGCCAAAACCCATTCACCATCCAGCGGATTCTTCCCGATCGAGCCGCGGCCGATCAGGAGGACTCCGCCTGGCCGGCATCCCCGCGCGACCGCAGATAGATCGGCGAGAAGGGAGTTGCCTGGCGCAAATCGAGCTTGCCTTCCTTCACCAGCTCGAGGCTCGCCGAGAAGCTAGAGGCCCGAACCGTCGCCCGTGTCGAGGGCTCGGCCAGATAGTCCACCAGAAATTCGTCGAGACTGAGCCAGTCCGCTCCCGGCCCGATCAGCGATTCCAGCAATTCACGCGCTTCGGCCAGCGTCCAGACATTGCGCTCGGGCAATCTGACATAGCCGACCATGGCGCGCTGGCGCTGCTGGGCATAGGCCGTGAGCAGATCATGCAGCGTCGCCTCGAAGCGCCCGTGATTGTTGAGCCTGATACCCTCGGGCATGCCCCGCTTGAATACGTCGCGTCCCAGGACGGCCCGCTCCTGCAGCTGGGCGGCGGCATTGCGCATGGCTTCCAGGCGCTGCAGACGGAAAGCAAGGGCAGCGGCGAGCTCGGCCGCCGGCGGTTCCTCGCCCTTGGGCGATTCCGGCAGCAGCAGGCGCGACTTGAGATAGGCCAGCCACGCGGCCATCACCAGATAGTCGGCCGCCAGTTCGAGCCTGAGACGGCGAGCCTCCTCGACAAAGGCGAGATATTGCTCGGCGAGGGCGAGGATGGAGATGCGCGTGAGATCGACCTTTTGACGCCGCGCCAGTTCCAGCAGCAGATCGAGGGGACCTTCGAAGCCATCGACGTCCACGACGAGCGTGGGGTCGCTGACCGCCTTGTCCACCCTCACCTCCTCCTCGAATTCGTCACTCATTCAGACCATGTCTCCGTCGGCGAGCGCGGCCGCCAGCCGTTGGCGCGCCTCGTCGATATCGAGCGGCTCCGGCAAATGCCGGATGCGGGCCAAGGCGGCGTCGGCGCGCCGACGTGCCTTGCCTGCCAGACTCGGAGCGGCACGGGCCACCCCCATCATCTCATCCATCTTGCCGTTGCAATGCAGGCCGAGATCGCACCCCGCGGCAAAGGCCGCCGCGGCCCGTTGCTCCAATGTTCCCTCGAGAGCCTGCATGGAAAGATCGTCGCTCATCAGGAGACCATCATAGCCGATTGCGTTCCTGATCACATGGCGGATCACCTTTTTGGACGTCGTAGCTGGGGATGACGGGTCCAAGGCCTGGTAAACCACATGTGCGGTCATCGCAGCGGGCATGTCGGCAAGCATGCGGAAGGGCAGGAAGTCGAGTGATTCGAGCTCGGCCCGGCTCGCGGATACGATCGGCAGCGAGAGATGGCTGTCCACGCCGGCGCGGCCATGGCCGGGCATATGCTTCATCACGGGCAGCACGCCACCGGCAATCATGCCCTCGGCCGCGGCCCTGCCGAGCGTGCCCACCGTGGCCGCGTCGACGCCATAGGCCCGGTCACCGATCACGTCATGAGCGCCAGGCACGGGAATATCGAGTACGGGCAGGCAATCGACATTAATGCCGACCTCCAGGAGGTCATGTGCGATCAGCCGCGCAGCCAGCCGGGTGATCTCGCGGCGCGTCACCGGATCGTTGGCATGGATCTGGCCATAGCGCCGCGCCGCCGGATATTTCTGCCAATGGGGAGCCGTCAGACGCTGGACCCGTCCGCCCTCCTGATCCACCAGGACGGGCGCATCGCGTCCCACCGTCTCACGCAGCGACTCCGTCAGGGTCCGTACCTCGTCCGGCGTGCCGACATTGCGCCGGAACAGGATAAAACCCCATGGATCCGCGTCACGGTAGAAGGCGCGCTCGTCGGGGGTGAGCGACAGGCCGGAACAGCCCAGGATCAACGCCGATTGGGGCATGACAGTCTCTTCGGTTTTCGGAAAAATGTGTGAAGGACGGCCAGGCCAAACTGGATCGGGGCGATCGGAACCCGGCTCCGATCGCCCCGATCCAGTTTGGCCTGGTCGAAATCTCTCGAGGGCTGAGCCCCGGCGCGGCCGGGCTCGAACCGGCCGGCAATCAATTGCGGGCGATCACGCAATCCCCGCCGGCAGCCTTGAGCTTGCCGCAGAAGGCCGTCGCCTCGGCGGGGGTCGACCAGCCGCCGACACGTACCCGGTAATAGGTGCCGCGATCAGGCAGATCGACCTTGCGGATTGAGGGCTTCATACCACCCAGCACCCCGGCGAAGCGGCGCTGCAGCGACTGGAAGGCGTTCTGGGCATCAGCCGGCGAGCGCTGCGAGGAAACCTGGACGACATAGCTGCCATTGGCGACCGGCGCGGCGACCGTCGCTGGTGCGGGCGCTGCTCCGGCGGCAGGCTCGGCCGACGCCACCTGCGCCGGCTTCGGCGCCGGCGGCATATGGCGGGGACGTACCGGCGGCACTGCAGGCGGCGCCACCTGGGTCTGGGTCGGCTCGACGAGCGTGGTGGCACCGTCCTCCTCGCCCGGCAAGGCCTGCGCCGACGCCTGCTCATCCGGCGATGCGGCGGCGGAGTCGGCGGGCACGGTTGCGACCGGGCCAGCGGAGGCCGGAGGCGAAGCCTGGCCCGCCTCGCCCTGGACGAGCGGCGCGGCCTCAGGGGCAACAACGGGAGCCGGCGGTGCCGCTTCGGAAGAGGGCTGGCCGGCAGGAGGCGTCGGAGCCAAGGCCGAGACATCCACGGAACGGGTCTGCGGGGCGCGCGGCTCGGCACTGGTGATCGGCGCTTCGCCCGTCACCACGGAACTGTCCGGCATGATCTTGATTGTCTTTACCCGCCGCGGCTCGTCGGGCGCCTGGGCAATCTGGGTTTCCGACGCATTGCTGGCGGTCTGGTCGGGCGCGGCAGTGCCCTCGGGGTTGGGGAGCACGATGTTGCTGGTCGTCACCGGACGCGTCGCATCGGCATCGGGTGCGGCCGGAGCCGCCGCCCCCTCCGGACGGGTCGGCACCACTGCGACGGGCTGCTCCTCGTGACGAACGAGACGTTCATCGGCCACGGAAGCGGTCTGGCTGCTGCGGTTGAAAATCTCATGAGTCGGCTGGCTTGCGACGGTGGCCGTCTCGGCTGGCTTGATCTTGACCGGATCGGTGCTTGCCTTGATCACCGGCGGCTCGCTGCCGATTCCCGGGATGTCGCTGCCGACGAAGCCACCTTTCTTCCAGACATAGGCCATACCGCCGCCAATGCTGGCGACGAGAACGAGAGCGGCAAGGCTGACGGCGCTGCCGCGAGACTTGCGCCGGGGTACCCGGGCCTCGGCGCGAGGAGCGAGATATTCGTCATCGGCCGCCGGCGCGTAGCGATCCTCCTCGCCCTCGGGATAGGCTTCCACATAGGGATTGCCGTCGCGATCGACCCAGACGCCGCGCTGCTCGTCGTAAACCCATTCGGGGCCCTGCTCCTCGCGCTCGTCATCGAAGACATAGGCCTTCGACTGGCGCGTGGCGACATCCTGGTAGTCGCCGTAATAATCGTCCTGATAGGCTTGCACCTGCTCCGCCTGGGCGTGTTTCGACACGGTCTCCGAATGACCATCACGAAGCTCGTGCCCATTGCGATCATAGCGATCCGTCATGCCCGCCTCCCGCGAACGCAAAACGCCGGCCGCAGCATAGGCCTTTGTGTCACGCCTTTCAGCATAAACATCGCGATCGCCGCCTGCGGTTGCCAGATCGGCCAGCCATTGATCGCTGCTGCTGGCTGCGACACGGCGATGTTCGGTTTCAATCATGACTCGTTCCTGACCAGGCTGGTCGATCACCGGGGCGATCTATGGCCAAAAGCGGCCGATCTCGTTTCAGCGCATCTCGTCCGGCGCAGAACTGCCGAGCAAGCCGAGTCCAGACTTAAGAACCATCTCGACCCCGCGCACCAACGCCAAGCGGGCGCCTGTTAACAATCGATCATCATCCCTAATGAAGCGTAAATGTGGAGCCCCGAGACTGCGATAATATTGCCGGTGCAACTCACCGGCGAGGCCACACAGATACTGGAGCAGCCTGTAAGGTTCGCCCCGCCTGGCGCCGAGATCGATTTGACTTGGATATAAGACGAGCAGCCGCAGAATCAACCGAGCACCCTCATCCTCGAAAGCGCGAACATCCCAACGCCCCGCGTCGAGATCGCCATGCCCGCGCCCTTCGCCCTGCTGGCGCAGAGCACAGCAGCGAGCATGGGCATAATGCAAGTCAAAGACAGGGTTGGCATGGCTCCGATCGAGCAGGAGATCGAGATCGAGCAGGAGAGGAGCGCCGGCAGGCTGCATCAGCATGCCCAGTCGAGCCGCATCGTCACCGATGACGCCGGCGATCGTCGAGAGATCGAGACCATCAGGGGGGAGGCCGGCCAGTATGGCGGAATCTCGTCCCTGGAAGCGCAGATTCGATCCGAGCCGGACAACGACATCGGCTTTCTCCGAACCTGCGCGAAAACGCCTGTCCGCGCGAAAACCAAGATGGTCCAGCATATTGGCCAAGGCGGTCCCGACCGCTTCGCGGCGTGCCTCCGGCAACGCCCCGGTGCTCTGCGGGTCTATGGCGCGAAAGCCGATCGTAATGTCGCGTGACCGTCCGCGCTCGCTGGCGCCGTAGCTCCCACCGGCCTTCAGCACGGCGGCAAGCATCGCCGCCCAAGCGCCTGGAGCCAGGCTCAGGTTCAGGAAGCCGGGCCCGGCAATTTCGACGCCGGCGATACCCTCGAAGTCCTCCAGTATTCCGGCAATAAGGCCAGCCAGGGTCTGGGAGGTCATTCCCGCCGGCCGGGCCAGCATGAGGGCGGCGTTGCAGGTGAAATCTCCCCGCCCTTCCTGATCCGACATCCCGATGCCGATCGGGGTGGGAGCGAGATCAGCCGGCAGGCGGCCCGCAGCCTGAAGCGAGGCGATAGCGTCCTGCACGCCACGCCTGAGCCATTCGATCGGATCCATGGCGGTCAGCGCAGATCCGGCGCTGAGCCGAACAGGCGCCGATGCTCGTTGATAGCGAAAGTATCCGTCATGCCGGCAATATAATCGGCGACCCGGCGCGCACGCTTGTCCTCCCGCGCACCCTCCAGCCCCTCACACCATTCGGCCGGCATCTGGCCGATATCGGCGAACAGGCGATCGAACAGGCGGGTGACCATTTCTGCGGCATGCATGCGCACGCGCATCACCCGTTCGTGCCGGTACATGTTGGGATAGAGAAAGCCCTTGATGCCCTTGTCGGCCAGCGCGACGGCCGGCGAAAAGGTAATGAGCATCTTGCCGGCAGCCCGCACATCCTCACTCGATCGATAGAGTCCGGCAGTGAAGGCGGCCCTGCCCATCCCGATCACATCTTCCACCAGGCGGGTGATTACGCGGCGCATCAATTCGTGCGTGGTGCGGCTGCGGTCGAGCCCGGGGTGCTGTTCGCCAATCTCGGCGAGCAATTCTCCCGCCAGCGGTACCTGCTGCATATCCGAAAGCTCGAACAGACCGGCACGCAATCCGTCATCGATATCATGGGCGTTATAGGCAATGTCGTCGGCGATGGCGGCGGCCTGCGCTTCGGCACTGGCGAAACTCTCGAGCTCGAGATTCTGCTGGGCCTGATATTCCAGGATGGCGACGGGAATGCCGCGCTCGCGATAGCGCGCGACAGGCCTGCCATCTGCCTGCAGCAGCGGCCCGTTATGCTTCACCAGCCCTTCCAGCGTTTCCCAGGCAAGGTTGAGCCCGTCGAACTCGGCATAGCGTCGCTCGAGGCGGGTGACGATACGCAGCGACTGGGCGTTGTGGTCAAACCCGCCATAGGCGCGCATCGCTTGGTCCAGCGCATCTTCGCCGGTATGGCCGAACGGCGTATGGCCGAGATCATGCGCCAGTGCCAGGGCCTCGGCCAGGTCTTCGTCGAGCGCCAGCGAGCGGGCGATCGAACGGGCAATCTGGGCAACTTCGATCGTGTGGGTCAGCCGGGTGCGGTAATGGTCGCCCTCATGCGCGACGAAAACCTGCGTCTTGTGCTTGAGGCGGCGGAAGGCCGTGGAGTGAATGACGCGATCGCGGTCGCGCTGGAAATCGGTTCGCGTCGGCGACTGCGGTTCGGCGAACAACCGCCCGCGCGATTGGGGCGCCACGGCCCACGGACCGCGAGGCCGGATCACGCAATCGGGTATCTCGAGTTCGGCCATCGCGCCTCACGCCTTGCTCGCGCCTGCATAGAGGTTGCCACGTGCCAAGGCAAAGCTTCTTTGCGACGTGATCGGCATTGAACCTTTGGTCCTTCGCACATATTTTCGGGTCAGGATGCAGACAAGTTTGCAGGATGTCATGACCAGTCCCGTTTCCGTGAGCGACCGCGCTGCGCGCCGGATCGCCAAGATCCTCGAAAATGAACCATCCGGCTCGATGCTGCGCATCAGCGTGGAGGGCGGCGGCTGCTCCGGCTTCCAGTACAAGTTCGTGTTCGACACCGAACGCCATGAGGACGATCTGGCGATCGCCAAGGAAGGCGCCACGGTGCTGATCGACGAGATGTCGCAGCAATATATGGAAGGCGCCGAGCTCGATTATGTCGAGGATCTGATCGGGTCCGCTTTCAAGATCAACAACCCGCAGGCCACCGCCGCTTGCGGCTGCGGCACCAGCTTCTCGGTGTGACATGGTGCGCATTGCCAGCTGGAACGTGAATTCCATCCGCCAGAGGCTTCCCCATCTCACGGGCTGGCTGAAGGACGCCCAACCGGACGTCGTCTGCCTCCAGGAAATCAAATGCGTGGACGAGGCATTTCCCGCGGCCGAGATCGAGGCGCTGGGCTACAACGTTGCCGTCCATGGCCAGAAAACCTTCAATGGCGTGGCCATACTCTCCAAGCACCCCTTCGACGAGGTGAAAACGCGGCTGCCGGGCAACGATGATGATGAACAGGCCCGCTATATCGAGGCCGTGATCTCCACCGCGTCGGGAGCACTGCGGGTCGCATCGATCTATCTGCCGAACGGCAATCCGGTCGGCACCGAGAAATACCCCTACAAGCTCGGCTGGATGGAGCGCCTCAGGCTGCATATCAGCGGCCTGCTCGCGCTGGAGGAGCCCTTCGTGATGGCGGGCGACTACAACATCATTCCGCAGGCGGCCGACGCCAAGAACCCGGCGGAATGGGTAAACGACGCCCTCTTCCTGCTGCAGAGCCGCTCCAAGTTCCGCGAATTGCTGGCGCTCGGTCTGACGGATGCGTTCCGGGCCTGCGAGGATGCAGCCGGACACTACACCTTCTGGGACTATCAGGGCGGCGGCTGGCAGCGGGACAATGGCATCCGCATCGACCATCTGCTGCTGTCGCCGCAGGCAGCCTCGCGCCTTCAAGGCTGCGCCATCGACAAGGCGATGCGCGGACAGGAAAAGGCTTCCGACCACGTGCCGATTCGCTGCGACCTCGCTCTCTAGAGGAAAGCACCTTCGGGCCTGAACGCGCTCTTTCGGGCCTGAACGCGCTCTCCACTAACTTTTTTTGGACGCGCCTTGGCGATTCTCGGTGGCTCTATCTCGCAAACGCTATCGGGCGTGTCGTCAGCCTCGCTGCTGCGGCGGGTTGAAGGTGGGGAAATTGAAGCCCGGCCGCCGCTGGCCACGGTTCTTGCCGCCACCGCCGCCATAGCGGCCGCAGAGTTGCGCCCCCGCCCCGGCCTCGGCGCAACGGGGTGAGAAAACCACCGGCGGCCCGCCACGGCGCGACTTGCTGCCGGGGAAGATGGTGATCGTGTCTCCCCGCCGTTTCAGAAGCGGGCAACGCCGCCGGCGCTCTTCTTCGACCGAAAGCCCTCTCTGACGCGGACAAACCTCGATAACGCCTTCCCAAATAGTAAACCGTTCATAACTATCGCTGATTTCAGCGGTGAAATTGGTCCCTCTCACGCCGATTCCGGCGAGCGGCGTCCGGATCCAATAAGCCTTCTTGGCGGAGACGCCGGTGGCAAAGCGAAACACTCCCTTCGACAGGCCGATCACCACGTCACGGGCCTGGCCACCCGAATAGACGAAGCGGTCGAGCTTGGCGGACGACGAAGAGCCGAGCGCCAGGCGCGTCTGGTCGAGAAACCTGATTTCGAGCGTGCCGGAAGGCCCGGTGCGTACCGTCTCGTCGCGATAGACAGCGACATCGACCCCGAGGTCGCCCGACACCGTGCCGATCGCGGCCGGCGTAACGCCGACGGCGGTGCCAACGGTCTCGGCTGCCACAGCGGGTGCAAGGGCCCACCCGCAGGCGACAATCAGTCCGAAGAGGCGGAAAGTCAGAAAGCGCGGTCGTGGCATGCCGATAGTCCGCCCTGTATACGGTCACTGAGTTGTTGTTGGCGAAAACCGGCCTCCGACCGTCGGCGCTCCAAGCGAGCGAGCCGAAGGGGTGACAGCGATGCCGAGACCATCATGACGCATTCGTTTCCATGATCAAGAGGCGAGACTTTTGCGGCCCACAACCTGTCGTGGCGGCTGCCGCAAGGGAAAAGCCGATAATTCACTGGCCGAGCCGGGCGAATTCCTCCAGTAGTACTTTCCGTGCCGGAGTATGAGCGTGACATCGACATGCGGCTGAAGCGCTTTTTTGGATATCCGTTGGTGGTGGCTCTGCCGCTGCTGATCTTCGGCCTGTTGACTTTGCTTGGCCCGGCCCCCCTGCCCCGGCTGCAGGACATCGTGTTCGACACGTATCAACGCTGGCACGCCAAGGGACGCGACCCCGATTCGCCTGTGCGCATCGTGGCGATCGACGAGAAATCGCTGTCCGAGATCGGCCAATTCCCCTGGCCACGCAGCGTGATCGCGACGCTCACGCAAAAGCTGGCCGACGCCGGCGCCGTCGTCGTCGCCTTCGACGTCCTGTTCAGCGAGGCTGACCAGACTTCGCCTGGACTGCTGGTCAAAAAACTGCCCACCAGCGCCGAACGGGAAGCGCTGGAAAAAGCCATGACCGCCTCCACCGCCTCCTATGACGTCATGTTTGCGCAGACCATGGCGAACATACCCGTCGTACTCGGTCTTTTGGGAACCGACGTCGGCGAGCCGGCCAAGATCAAAAGCGGATACGGCCAGGTGGGGGACGATCCCGTCAATTTCCTGCCCTCCTTCCCGGCCGCCAAAAATCCCCTCCCCGTCCTTTACGAGGCGGCGCGCGGAGCCGGCGCCATCAACTGGTTTCCGGACGGCGACAGCGTCATCCGCAAGGTGCCGACTTTCGTCGCCATCGGCGGCAAGGTGGTCCCCTCCCTCTCGCTCGAGACCATTCGCGTCGCCATGGGTGCCGACACCATCATGGTGCGCGCTTCCAATGCGAGCGGCCAACCCGCCTTTGGCGCCCAAAGCGGCATCAACACGATCCGAATCGGCGATGGCGACAGAAGCATTTTCATCGACACCGACAGCAATGGCGAGGTCCGCCTGGTTGCGCGCCAATCGGAGCCGTCATCCTGGATTTCGGCTGCCTCGATCCTCGACGGCAGCTTCAATCCGCAGGACATCAAGGATCACATCGTCTTTGTCGGCGCCGTCGCCATCGGGCTGCGCGATCAACGCAGCACTTCGGTGGAAGAGGCGATCCCCGGCGTCGAGGTGCATGCCCAGATCGTCGAACAAGTGCTTGCAGGCGCCAATCTGGTACGCCCCGACTGGATGCGGGGCCTGGAGGCTTTCCTCATCCTCGCCCTGGGCAGCCTGCTGGCCTGGATCTTGAGGCGCACCCGCAACATGCCGCTGGTTTCGACGGTGGCGGGCCTCTCCATCCCGATCATGATCGCCTGCTGGAGCTGGATCCTCTATGTGCGGCAAGGCGTGCTGTTCGATGCGGTCATGCCGAGCGTGGGTATTCTCTCGGTCTTTCTTGCCGCCACCGTCTATCACTACCAGGAGGCCGAGCATCGGCGGGCCGAGGTGCGCTCGATGTTCGGCCGCTTCGTGACACCGGCGGTGGTGGAGCGGCTGGTCGAGGCTCCGGATCGCATCGTGCTCGGTGGCGAGATCCGCGAACTCACCATCATGTTCTCCGACGTGCGCAACTTCACCGGCATCGCCGAGACCCAGTCGCCGGAGGGCGTGGTGTCGCTGATCCGTCGCATCCATACGCCGGCGACGGAGGCCGTTCTTCGCCACAGCGGCACCATCGACAAGTTCATCGGCGACGGCATGATGGCGTTCTGGAATGCCCCCCTCGACATGCCGAACCATGCAACGCTCGCCTGCAAGGCCGCGCTGGATATCGCCGTCATGGCACGCGAGTTTCGCGATCCGCCGATCCAGATGGGTATCGGATTGCATACGGGCGAGGCCTGCGTCGGCAATCTCGGTTCGGAGCAGCGGCTCGAATATTCGGCTCTCGGCGATGCGGTCAATCTCGCCTCGCGCCTGGAGGCCCTCACCAAGCTCTATGGCGTTGAGATTCTCGTCACCGAGGCCACAAGCCAGGCGGCGACCGGCATGCCATTCCTGGAACTGGATCGTGCCATGGTGCGAGGCCGGCAAGGTGCCATCGGCCTCTTCGCTCTTCACACCGGCACGGCGGATGCTGACTTCTTCCGCCTGCAGGCCGCCCAAGCGGAAATCCTGCCTCCCTATCGAGCCGGCGATTTCGTGCAGGCCCTGGCCCTGCTGGAAAAGAACAAGGCCGCCTATCAAAATGGCTATCAGCGATTGTTCGAATATTATTCAAAACAATTCAATAGATTGATGGGGGATCCTAAATTTGTCTGGCAAGGTGTGACGCAGCTTTGACAAGTGCACGCTTGTCGTTGCGAGACGCTCACCATGGCAAGGAATAAGTGCAACGGCTCGACTGCAGAGACAGAAAACAACGGCAATGCTCAAGAGAATCTGAAACTCGATGAGCCTGTTTCGACGGGTGACGCGCCGCCTCGGAACGCGCAACCTGACCACGCTATTGAGAGACCGCAGCAACACGCGATCATGGCGCGACGACAGGAACGCCGGACCGCTGAAGAAAAAGAGAGAGGCGCTGACGTCTATTGCTGCAACAAATCACTGCTGATACGACGGCGCCGCCGGCCCGCCCGTTCCCCGAACGGCGTGCGGGATAGACAGAATGTCAGCGTCTGGCCGCCCTCAATCCCGTTCGAATGAAACAGCGACCGTCGAACTATGAATGATCCTTGAGGAACTGCGCCAGATAAGTCAGGCACATCTCGCGCTCGTCCGGGGTCGCCTTGGCGAAGGCATCGTCATAGAGGTCGATGATCCACTGGTCGCGCTCGCCATTGGCGCCGTCACGCGCCAAGGTCAGATACATCAGGCCGCGCGCGCCCTGGCGCGGCATGTCGTTGCCCGACAGCAGGAGATGGCCGAGCACGGCCTGTGCCTGGCGATGGCCTTTGTCGGCGGCCAGACGCAGCCAGCGGCCGGCCGTGATGGCATCGCGCTTTTGCACGGCATTGCCGTCGAGATAGATGCGGCCGAGATTGTACTGCGCATCGCTGTCGCCGAAATAGGTGGCGGCATACTGGAACAGTTCGGTCGCGTGCCTGGGATTGGGCTTCACCTCGTTGGGAATGCCGGAAACGTAATAGGAGCCGAGCGCAACGATCGCGCTGGAGACGAAGCGGGCCTGGGCGGTATCCGGGCTGTCCTCGCCATGGGCGTCGACGATGGCCTGATAGTAGTCGAACGCCTTCTTGTCGTCGCGGGGAACGCCGTCCCCTTCCGAATACATGCGCGCAAGCTTCCACTGGGCCAGGGCATGGCCTTTGCTGGCGGCGAATTCCAGCGCCTGGGACGCACCGGCGAGATCGCCGGCCTTATAGGCCCTGGTGCCATTGCGGAAGGCCTGCATCGGGGAAGGGTCGTCCGCCGGCGTCTTGGTGCCGTCGAAAGCCTGTGCTGCCACGCAGCCCAGGGACAGGAAGAGGCCAAGGCCGCTCGCACGCAGAAGACAGCGCATCCTGGCAAGCGATTTGCCATGGCGCACCGGGACCCGATCGAGGGATCCGCCTGCCTGCCGGTCGGCCAAAAGAGAAATCTGGTTCATAGTGAAGGACATAGCCGACACTTCTGCCGATTCTTTGACCGATTCACGGCGGCTCTTCTGCCAAAGCCGCAAAGTTGATGGCTTTTTCGCGACGGCACCGTTCGGCCGGCGGAATCCCCCGGGCACGTGGACACGACCACGGGCCAATCCGGCGCTATCCATTGCGTGTTCGCGAAAAGCTCTATCCAAGTTCGACCGCCACTCAAGCAACTCAACTACGTCCGGCACGCTGGAGAACTTGACGCTCCAAAATGCAGGCTGAATTCAGCGGTTACTTTGTGGCAGGAACGCGGCCAAGTCGACGGCCCAAAGCCGTCGACGCAAGACTTCGAATCCGTGTTGCTCTATTGCCACACCGGACAGCGAAGCATTAACCATAGCATTTACGGTCGTACGCGAGGATAACGTGCCATCGCTTCCAGGTCGTCAAGGTCTATGGTGTTGCGCATATACTGTTTGGACGCGTCCTTGAAAGGTTGAAAGTCCCAAGAAGTCGCTTTTCCCGAGTTCAAGGCGTCGTCAACCACCCGCCTGCGGCGTTGGCTGGCGCGAACATCGGCATCAATAGCAGCAAGGTCCCAGCGCGTTTCTACGTCCTTACGGAAACCCGCGACGATTTCGGCATGGGCCGGATCAGCCGCAAGATTCGTCAGTTCGGCAGGGTCGGCAGCCAGATCATAGAGCTGATCGGGATCGGCAGGCGAATGCACGAATTTGAGGTTGCCGCGACGGAGCATCATCAAAGGCGCGATGGCCCCCTCGGCGAGATACTCGCCGCGAACCTCGTCATGTCCGCCTTCCCCGAGACAATGCGGCACCAGGCTGGCTCCGTCGATGCCGCTCAGCTCCGCAGCCGCTCCGGGCTCGGCCATATCCACCAGCGTCGGCAGGATGTCGACCAGCGATACGCTGGCCTCGACCCGGTGCGGGCGATAGAGTTGGGGCGCGGTGATGATCAACGGCACGCGGGCCGAGCCCTCGAACCAGCTCATCTTGTACCAGAGGCCACGCTCGCCCAGCATTTCGCCGTGGTCGCCGGTGAACAGAATGATCGTGTCCTTGTCGAGGCCCGTCGCTTCCAGGGCCTTGAGCAGCTTGCCGACATTGGCGTCGACATAGGAGATCGCGCCGAAATAGGCATGCCGGGCATTGCGGATGTGCTGGTCGGTGATCTCCGCCTTGTCCATGTCGCAGACATGGCGCAGGCGCCGGGAGTGCGGATCGAGTTCCTCGACTGGCACCACGTGGCCCGGCAGGGGAATATCCTCATTGCGATAGAGATCCCAATAGTCCTGCGTGATCGCATAGGGATCGTGCGGATGGGTCAGCGAGGCCACCATGCAGAAGGGGCGCTTGTCGGGGCTGCGCACATGTTCATAGAGCGCCCGCTCGGCCGCGAATACCACCTCGTCGTCGAAATCGAGCTGGTTGGTGCGCACGCACAGGCCGGCATCGGTCACCGAAGACATATTATGATACCAGCTCGGGCGCTCCTGCGGATGGTCCCAATCCGGCGTCCAGCCATAGTCCGCCGGATAGATGTCGGTGGTCAGCCGCTCCTCGAAACCGTGCAACTGATCCGGCCCGCAGAAATGCATCTTGCCCGACAGCACGGTGCGATAGCCCGCGCGCCGGAGATAATGCGCCCAGGTCGGAATGTCGGCGCGGAATTCAGCGGCATTGTCGTAGACGCCCGAACGGGACGGCAATTGCCCGCTCATGAACACGGCGCGCGAGGGCGAGCACAGAGGCGAGTTGCAATAGGCGCTGTCAAAGACCACGCCGCGCTCGGCCAGGGCCGTGATGTTGGGCGCCTTGACGAGATCGAAGCCGTGCACCGGCAGGAAAGCCGGGGCGAGCTGATCCACCATGATGATGAGAATATTGGGCTTGGACTGGGACATGACGAGCCTGACGCTGGGCTGGATTCGCAAAGGGGAATAGCAATTGTCGGAACACATCGCGAGAAGGCCTTGCTCGCATCCGACACGGGCTGGCCTCAATGGTGCATTTGGGCTTATACGGACGGCCCTATTTTCGGGAGATCGCCATGTCCCCTGCCCGCCTCACCACCCTTGCCTTCGACGCCGACGACACGCTCTGGCAGAACGAGCAGTATTTCAGGACGGCCGAGGAGGAATTGGCAAGCCTGCTCGCCGATTATGCCGATAAGGAAACCCTGCAGGCGCATCTTCTGGAGGTCGGCAAGCGCAATGTCGTGAGCCATGGCTTCGGCATGAAGACCTTCACCTTCTCGATGATCGACACCGCCATCGAGATCAGCAACGGCCAGGTGCCGGCGCCGGTGATCGGGCGCATCCTGGCACTCGGCAAGGAAATTCTCAACCATCCGGTCGAGTTGCTGCCGGGCGTCGCCGACACGCTGGAAAGCTTGGCGGGCAGCTACCGGCTCATCCTCATCACCAAGGGCGACCTGTTCCACCAGGAAAACAAGATCACCCAGTCCGGGCTGCGCGGATTGTTCGAGGCGGTTGAGATCGTCAGCGAGAAGAGCGCCGATACCTATGCGCGGGCCTTCGCCCGGCATGGCGAGGGTCCCGAGGCCTCCATGATGATCGGCAACTCGCTGAAGTCCGACGTGATTCCGGCTCTCCGGGTCGGCAGCTGGGGTGTCTATGTCCCCCACCCCCTGACCTGGGCCTTCGAACACGCGGAAGCGCCGCTGCACGAGCCCCGCTTTCGCGAGATCGAGGTCCTGACGCAGACCGTCGACGTGATCCGGGCGATTGAGGAATAGGAATACAGCGGGCCGCCCCCGACGGGCCTGCGACCTCACGCCGGCCTAAAAATCCGCGCCACCGAGCCCCCCGGAAAAGCGGTCGAGCTGATCGGCTTGAGGCGCCTTGGCAAGGTGATGTCGGAAAAGATCGACAAGCCCTTGCCGAGAGCCACCGGATGCACCAGCAGGAAGTATTGATCGACCAGTTCCCGGGCGACGAGGCTGCGCGCCAAGGCGGCACCACCATGGGCGATGATCGGCTTGTCGTCGCGGGCCTTCATCCTGGCGATCTCGTCGGCCAGATCGCCGCCGGCCACATAGGCTTCGCCCCAACTTTCCGCGCCCGGCTGCAGCGGTCCAGTTTGGCTGCTTCCGGCGGTGGCCGCCTTCAGGATTGCCGGCCCCTGTTTTGAGAAGACCGCCTTGGGAATTTGGTTCATCGGCGGCGCGAACACGGTGGTGGAAGTCGGCCAATAAGAGGCCATGACCCGGAAGGTATGGCTGCCCATGACGTGCAGGCTGGCATTCCAGACATTTTCCAACTTCCAGGCCATGGCCTCCTGGTCGCCATCGAATATCCAGTCGACTTCGCCGTCGGGGCCGCACACGAAACCATCGAGCGACATGGTCATCGCCAGGATCAATTCTCTCATTGCGTTCTCCTCGTGCCCATCCGCCCCAAGGACGTATGAGATCGACCGGTCCCGACACCGCAGGAAGTCGGGGGCTCAATAACCGATGGCAAGCCCATCCTTTCTCGGATCGGAGCCGCCGGTCAGAGTTCCCCTGTCCCAATCGACAAGAACCATCTGTCCGCCGCCAAGCGCCTCCTCGGCAGGGCCGACCTTGTGGCCGCGAGCCTCCAGCGCGCGGAGCGTGGCCGCGGGAACACCGCGCTCGGCGATAAGTTCGCCCTTCTGGTAGAAAACCCGCGGCAGATCGATCGCGGCCTGCGGATCCATGCCGTAATCGAGCAGATTGCTCAGCACATGAACATTGCCGAAAGGCTGGTAATCGCCTCCCATCACCCCAAACGGCGCGAACACGCGGCCATTGCGGGTCGCCATGCCGGGCATGATGGTATGAAGGGGGCGCTTGCGCGGGGCGATGCAGTTCGGATGACGGCGGTCGATGCGAAATCCCTTGCCCCGGTTCTGCAGGACGATGCCCGATTTCGGGCCGACCAGGCCGCTGCCGAAGGAATGATAGGTCGAATTGATGAAGCTGACCGCATTCCGATCGCGGTCCACCACCGAGAGATAGACGGTATCCGATGGCTCCATCACCGCCGCCGGCAGTTCCGTGTTGGCGATGGCCGGATCGATCCTGCCCCTCAACCCGTTGGCATAGGACGAGGACAGCAGGGCGTCGACGGGAACCTCGGCATGATCGGGATCGGCGATCAACTCGTCCCGGATCCCATAGGCAAGGCGGCCGGCCTCGACCTCCAGATGCAGCCGCTCCGCCCCCAGCGGGTCGAGCCCGGCGAGATCGAAACCAGACAGCAGGTTGAGCATCACCAGGGCCGTCAGCCCCTGGTTGCTCGGCGGCATCTGCCAGACATCGGTGCCGCGATAGCTGGTCCTGACAGGCTCTGCGTACTCGCCGCCGGCAGCAGCGAAGTCGTCAAGGGTGTGCAGTCCTCCTATCTTGCGCAGATGGGCTACCAGATCCTCGGCAAGTTCGCCCTCGTAGAAAGCCGCCCGCCCCTTGGCGGCGATGAGGCGTAGGCTCCTGGCGAGTTCCGGCTGGCGATGGACGTCGCCCGCCCTGGGAACGGCGCCGCCGGGCAGAAAGATGCGGGCAGCCGTGGCATCCTGCGCCAACAGGTCCTTCGCTTCGTGCCAATCGGCCTCGACCCGGTCATGGATCACATATCCCGCCTCGGCATAGTGGATGGCGGGGGCCAGCACGCGCTCGAGCGGTGTGCGGCCGTGATCGGCAGAAAGGCGGCACCAGGCATCGATCGCGCCGGGAATGGTGACGGCATGCGGACTGTCGGCCGGTATTTCCGTAAAGCCCTGCTCCTCATACCAGTCGATGGTAGCCGCTCCTGGCGCCCGGCCGGCACCATTATAGGCGAGCACCGAGCCTTCTCCGCCGGGCACATAGAGGCAGAAACAGTCGCCGCCAATTCCCGTCGACTGCGGCTCGACCACCGCCAGAACAGCGGAGGCGCAGATTGCCGCGTCGATGGCATTGCCGCCCTCCCGCAACAGAGTCAGGGCGGCCGCACTGGCCAGGGGGTGGGAAGTCGCGACCATGGCGTCCATGGCGCGGACGGGCGAACGGCCCGGAAGCTGAAAATCCCTCATGGTACATCTTCCTGAAACGGGTTGGGCAGAAGATCGATCGGCGCGTCGCCCCCATCGACGGTCCCCGCATCGACGTCCTCGAGCAGCAAGGCGTGCTGGACCGAGCGCAGGTGCCGTCGCATGGCGTTCTCGGCCGCCGGCGGATCGTGCCGGGCAATGGCATCGACGATCTGGCGATGATGGAGCGTGAGTTCCTCGAAGCGCTCGGCTGTGGTGGGATCGTTGCGCAGACGTCGCCAGGCGCCCTCCTCCCGCACGGCGTTCAGGCTGTCGAACACGGCGAGGGCAAGGGCATTGTGCGTCGCTTCGGCAATGGCCCTATGCAGGCGCACATCCCAGATGTCCCAGGTGGCGGCATCGCGGGCGGAGGCGCTCTTGTCGAGGAGATAGCGCAGATTGTCGATATCCATGCGACTTGCCCGCATGGCCGCGACCCGGGCATAGGTCGGCTCCGTCCACAGGCAGAGGTCCATGAGTTCGGCCGGGCTGGTGCTGGCGGTGATCAGCGACATGCCCAATTCCCGTTCGGGCGTGCGAGTGCCGACGAAAGTGCCCTTGCCGACATGCCGCCACAGGCGCCCTTCGGCTTCCAGCTGCGCCAGCCCGAGCCGGAGCGCGCGGCGGCTCAACCCAAGCCGCAGCATGAGATCGCGTTCAGGCGGCAGGCGACTGCCGGGAGGATAGGCGCCTCCATTCAACAGGCTGCGAAGGCTCTGGGTGGCCTGCTGTTTGCTATTCATTGCGTAACCAATTTAAGTATTGGTTCCATAGATTAGTATTGATTTTCTGGGATTGTCCATACGATTCTTCTTGCTGGCATGCCAATGTTATGTCCCAATATTGGTATCAATTAAAAAATTGGTCCCAAACAGGGGCCGAAACAAGCCATCCGGAGCAACACCATGCGCGCATTCCGTGCCGTACTGCCTCGCCTTCGCCCTGACTTTGCTTTCCTGTCGGCCAGCCTTTTGGCGGTGAGCATAACCACCACGGCCTGGGCACAGCCTGTCCAGCCGCCCGCTGCCATTGCCGAAGCCAAAAAGATGGTGATCTGCGCCGATATCGGATCGCCGCCGCTTTCCTTCTACAAGGACGACGGTTCGTTGGCCGGTGCCGAGATCGAGCTCGGCAATGCCATCGCCAAGCAACTGGGCGTCAGCGCGGAATGGAAGCAGGTGCAGTTCGACGGCATCATCCCCGCTTTGATCGCCAAGCAGTGCGACGTGATCATGTCCGAGCTTTACGACAAGCCCAAGCGCCGCGAGGTCGTCGATTTCGTCGACTACCTCGCCTCCAGCCAATCCCTCGTGGTGTTGAAAGGCAATGCGAGCCATATCTCAGGGCTCGCAGACCTTTCCGGCAAGAAGGTTGCTGTGGAGAACGGCACCACGATCCAGTCCCTGGTCGACGACGAGAACAAGAAGCTCGCCGGCGAAGGCAAGGCGCAGGCCCAGGTCGTGGTGTTTCCCAAGGACACCGATGCCTTCCAGGCCCTGCGTATCGGCCAGGTCGATGCCTATGGCACCACGATCAAGACGGCCGGCTATTATTTCAAGCAGGCACCGGATCTCTTTGAAATGGGCGGCGAACCCTTCGCCCAGGCGATCATCGGCGCTGCCTTCCGCAAGGATGACACCGAGCTGCAGAAGGCCTTCGCCGCGGCGCTCGATGCCGTCCGCAAGGACGGAACCTACAAGAAGATCCTGGAGAGCTGGGGCATCGAACGCGACGCCTTGTGAGGTCTTGCCATGAACTTCAACTGGGCCTTCTTTTTCCACTATTTGCTCGAACCCTCCAGCATCTATCTGCACGGTCTCTGGCTGACGCTCAGCATCAGCATCGTCGCGCAGATCGTCGGCACGAGCCTTGGTCTGTTCGTGGCCCTGGGGCGGCTGTCATCCTGGTGGATCCTGCAGGCGCTCGCCGCTTTTTACGTCTGGGTGATGCGCGGCACGCCGCTGCTGGTGCAGATCGTGTTCATCTACACCGCCCTCGCCGCCGCCGGCATTCTGCGCTTTCATGACATCGATTTCGGCTTCATGGTGCTGCCGGGCAATATCCAGGCAGGCATCATCGCCCTCAGCCTCAACGAAGCCGCCTATATGGGCGAGATCATCCGCGCCGGCATCACTTCGATCGATCGAGGGCAGACCGAAGCGGCCAAGTCGCTCGGCATGACGCCCGCCAAGCTCCTGCGGCGCATCATCCTGCCCCAGGCGGCGCGGATCATCATTCCTCCGCTCGGCAACAACTTCAACGGCATGCTGAAGAGCACCACGCTGCTCAGCGTGATCGGCGTGCCCGAACTCCTGCTGGCAACCCAGATGGTGACGTCGGCGACCTTCCGCGTCTTCGAACTCTATTCCGTGGTCGCGCTCTACTACCTCTCGCTCACCACCCTCTGGGGTTTTCTCCAGCGCATTATCGAGGCCCGCTTCAGCACGCCTTTTGCCGAGATGCGCAGCAAGGCGCCGCGCCGGCGGTTTCTCACCAGCCTGTTCGGAGCCAGTTCATGAGCACCGCGCAGACCCAATGGACCGTCGAAGCCACAGGCGTCGAGAAATGGTTCGGCTCGATGCAGGTGCTCAAGGGCGTTTCGCTCAACGTCCGGCGTGGCGAGGTCGTCGTCATCGTCGGCGCTTCCGGGTCGGGCAAGACCACCTTCGTGCGCTGCATCAACCATCTGGAGAAGATCCAGAACGGCCGCATCCGCGTGAACGGTCATCTCATCGGCTATCGTGAGAAGAAGGGCCGCCTCGTGGAGGACAGCGAACGCAACATCGCCCGCCAGCGCCGTGACATCGGCATGGTCTTCCAGCGCTTCAACCTGTTCCCGCATCTGAGCGCGCTCGGCAACATCATCGAAGCCCCGACGCAGGTGCTGGGCATCGACCCGGCGACGGCTCGTCGCGAAGCCATGGCACTGCTGGCGCGCGTCGGCCTCGAGCAGAAGGCGGACTCCTATCCGGCCCAGCTCTCGGGCGGCCAGCAGCAGCGCGTGGCCATCGCGCGGGCGCTGGCGATGAAGCCGACATTGATGCTGTTCGACGAACCGACCAGCGCGCTCGATCCCGAAATGGTCGGCGAAGTGCTGGAGGTGATGAAGGAACTCGCCCGCGACGGCATGACCATGATCGTCGTCACCCATGAAATGGGCTTTGCCCGCGAGGTCGCCGACCGTGTGGTGATGATGGATGATGGCCTCGTCGTCGAGGAGGCGGCGCCCGAGATTTTCTTTACGGCACCGCGCTCCGAGCGCTCGAAGGCGTTCCTAGCGCGCGTGTCGTGATCGGCCTCATTGATGTGCCGGTCTGAAGACCGGCACACATTTCATTACAGGCCGGCCAGGGCATCCTGCAGCTTGGCGCGGCGGGCTGTGGCTTCTTCGAGGCGCTCGCGGTTTTCCTCGATCACCTCCTCCTTGGCACGGGCGATGAAATCGGGATTGCTGAGCTTGGCATTGATCTTGGCGATCTCGCCGTCGATCTTGTCGGTTTCCTTCTTCAGGCGTGCCTTCTCGGCCTCGATGTCGACCACGCCCTCCAGCGCCAGGGCCGCCACCGCTCCACGGGCGATGATCTGCACCGAGCCCTTCGGGGCTGACGGCGCGAAGCTGATCTCGCTGATACGGGCCAGGCGCTTGAGCGTCTCGCCATGGGCAGCGACCCGTGCCTCGATGGCAGGGGATGCGTTCACCATGACCAGCGGCACCTGCGCGCCGCCGGGCACACCGACTTCGGTACGGATCGAGCGGATCTCGGTGACGAGGTCGACCAGCCAGCCGATCTCCTCGTCCGCCGCCGCATCGAGCAGACCGCCAAGATCCGGCCAGGCGGTCAGCGCCGCCATCTGAGCCCGCGGGGTCGATCCCGCCGTTACCGACCAGAGCTCCTCGGTCATGAAGGGCATGAAGGGATGCAGCAGGAGCGTGGACTGATCGAGGATAAAGGCCACCATGGCGCGCGTTTCGGCCCGCGCCGCCTCGTCCTCGCCCTCGATGATCGGCTTGGCGAGCTCGACATACCAGTCGCACACCACGTTCCAGATGAAGCGATAGACCGCATTGGCGGCATCGTTGAAACGATAGGCCTCGATGGCGCGCTGGATTTCGCCGGTGGCCTTCTCGGCCTCGCCGGCGATCCAGCGGTTGAGGGCGATCTTCGCCGATTTCGGGTCGAAGTTGGGATCGCGCACGCAGCCCTTCATCTCGGCAAAACGCGTGGCGTTCCACAGCTTGGTGCCGAAATTGCGATAGCCCTTGACCCGGTCGATCGACAGCTTGATGTCGCGCCCGGGAGCCGCCATCGCCGCCAGGAAGAAGCGCAGGGCGTCGGCGCCATAGCGCTCGATGCCGTTCGGATAGGCTTTCCGCGTCTCCGAGGTGACACGGGCGACATCGGCCTTGTTGGCCAGGGCCGAGGTGCGCTTGGCGATGAGGGCTTCGAGCTCGATGCCGTCGATGATATCCAGGGGGTCCATCACGTTCCCCTTGGATTTCGACATTTTGGCGCCCTTCTCGTCACGGACGAGAGCGTGCAGATAGACATCCTTGAAGGGCACGTCGTTCTGAGTGAACAGGCCCGTCATCATCATGCGGGCGACCCAGAAGAAGATGATGTCGAAGCCCGTCACCACCACGGAGGTCGGGTAATATCTGGCCAGTTCCGCCGTCTTGTCCGGCCAACCGAAGGTCGAATAGGGCCATAGGGCCGAGGAGAACCAGGTGTCGAGAACATCCTCGTCGCGGGTGATCGCAACGCCTGCGCCCCATTTTTCATCGGCCTTGGCGCGCGCTTCCTTCTCGTCGCGGGCGATGACGTAGCCGCCATCCGGGCCGTACCAGGCCGGGATCTGGTGTCCCCACCACAGCTGGCGCGACACGCACCAGGGCTGGATGTTCTCCAGCCAGTCGAAAAAGGTCTTCTCCCAGTTCTGCGGCACGAAGCGCGTCTGGCCGCGACGCACGGCCGCCAGGGCCTCCTCGGCGAGCGGACGGACGTTCAGATACCACTGGTCGGTGAGCCAGGGCTCGATCGGCACCCCCGAACGATCGCCATGCGGCACCTGGTGCTTGTGCTTTTCGATCTCGACCAGGCGGCCTTCCGCCTCCATGTCCGCGACGATGCGCTTGCGCGCCTCGAAGCGTTCCAAACCGCGATAGGCCTCGGGTGCGTTGTCGTTGATCCGGGCCTCGGCCGTGAGGATATTGATCACCTCGAGGCTGTGCCGCCTGCCGACTTCGAAATCGTTGAAGTCATGCGCCGGCGTGATCTTCACCGCGCCGGTGCCCTTCTCGGGATCGGAATATTCGTCGGCGACGATCGGAATCAGCCGGCCGACCAGCGGCAGTCGCACTTTCTTGCCGACCAGATGGGTATAGCGTTCATCCGAAGGATGCACCGCCACGGCGGTATCGCCGAGCATGGTTTCGGGGCGGGTCGTGGCGACGGTGATCGTCTCTCCGGTTTCCTTGCCCGCCTCGTCGACCACTGGATAGGCGAAGTGCCACAGACTGCCATTCACCTCGATCTGCTCGACTTCAATGTCGGAGATCGCGGTCAGGAGCTTGGGGTCCCAGCTGACCAGGCGCTTGTCCTTGTAGATCAGGCCCGCCTCGTTCAGGCGCACGAAGATCTCGATCACCGCCTTGGAGAGGCCCTCGTCCATGGTGAAGCGTTCGCGCGACCAGTCGCAGGAAGCGCCAAGGCGTTTGAGCTGGTTGACGATGGTGCCGCCCGATTCCGCCTTCCAGGCCCAGACATGTTCGAGGAACTTCTCGCGTCCGATCTCGCGCCGGTGAATCTGGCGTTCCTGGAGCTGGCGTTCGACCACCATCTGGGTTGCGATGCCGGCATGGTCCGTGCCGGGCTGCCAGAGCACATCCTTGCCGCGCATGCGCTCGAAGCGGCAGAGGATATCCTGCAGCGTGTTGTTAAGTGCGTGGCCCATATGGAGCGAGCCGGTGACGTTCGGCGGCGGAATCACGATCGAGTAAGGTGCGGCGCCGGCCCGATCGGGGCGGCCCGCGCGGAAGGCCTGCGCCTCTTCCCAGGCCGCGGACACGCGCGGCTCGACGCTGGCGGGGTCAAAGGTGGTCTCGATCATGATCTTCTTTCAAGGCAAGTCAGATGGCGTGGGCGGCAGGCACAGGCGCCGGCGGCTCCGTGATTCGGCCTGCCGGCATGCCCACGCGTGAACAGCCCACGCAATTCACGGCCGGTAGTGGCAGAAACGGGCCCTCAAAGTCAACGAAACAAGCGCCATCGCTGCTGAACTTGGCCGCTTTGCGGGATTTACCCGACCCCCAAGGCGATCTCGATCACACCCTCCCCTCTTCCCGGCCCGGCATCGAGCTTCACGTGCGGGAAAGGACCGGCCCGAGCAAGAAAATGGAAAGTCTCTCCTTCTACATCATGAAGTCGTCACGATTCTTCGGTTGAAGCCGACAGCTCGGGCATGGGGATGATCGGGGCACGATGCCGCGAATACACCCGCCAGTTGTTGCCGGCGACCGTATCACCTATGGTGCCCCGATGAAGACCCGACGCTTCCTCCCGAGGGACGTGGTGCCGTTCCTTGCCCAGCCACACCTATTGCGCCTGCCGAAAGCGCGTTAAGAAGACCATGAACAGACGCGACTTCTTGAAATTTGCCTCCATAGCCGCCGGTGTGCTGGCCTCCCCGCAGGGAGCCCGGGCAGCGATCGACGCCCCCGGCCTGAAGGAAGGCGAGGTCTTCTCCCGCGACAAACTCCTGGAATATGCAAGGAACCTGGCCAAGGCCCCCTATCAGGCTCCGGACGCCACATTGCCGTCCTCCCTGCAGAATCTGGACTACGAGCAATATGTCTCGATCCGGTTCCGGCCCGACCGGGGCATTTGGAGCCAGGATCACCGCGGTTTCGTGATCGAGCCCCTGCATCGCGGCTTCATCTATGCCACGCCCGTCGATCTGTTCACCGTCGAGGACGGCCGTGTCCTCATCGTGCCTTATGAGCCGGCGATGTTCGATTTCGGCAAGATCGCCGCGCCGCCGCCCGATTCAAAACTCGGCTTTTCCGGCTTTCGTCTGAAGGCGCCGATCGACATGCCCGATCGGCTCGACGATTTCGCCATCTTCCAGGGCGCCAGCTATTTCCGCGCCATCGCCAAGAACCAGGTCTATGGAGCAGCGGCGCGCGGTCTGGCGATCAATACGGGCGAAGCCAGCGGCGAGGAGTTTCCCGCCTTCCGCGCCTTCTGGATCGAGCGTCCACCGCAGAACGCCGAGAATCTGGTGGTGCACGCCCTGCTCGACTCGGAAGCGGCGACGGGCGCGTTCCATCTCACGCTGCATCCGGGCGAGATCACGACCATCGATGTCGAGACCACGATTTTCCCGCGCGCCAAGATCGAGCATGTCGGCATCGCGCCGCTGAATTCCATGTATTTGTTCGGATCCAACGACCGCAAGGGTGTCGACGACGTGCGCGTGGCCGTGCACGGCTCCTCCGGGCTGCAGATGCTGTCCGGCGGCGGTGAATGGATCTGGCGTCCGCTGCAGAATCCGGAGACGCTGCAGATCTCTGCCTTTGTCGACAAGACGCCCCGCGGCTTCGGCCTGCTGCAGCGCAATCGCGATCCGGCCGACTATGAGGACAGCCGGCATCGCTACGAAATGCAACCCAGCGTATGGATTACGCCCAAGGGCGACTGGGGCGAGGGCTCGATCCAGCTCGTGGAGATCCCGACGGATCAGGAAATCCACGACAACATCATCACCTATTGGCGCCCCAAGGATGCCCTTGAGGCGGGCAAGGACTATTCCTTCGCCTATCGCACCAATTGGTGCTGGACGCCGGCGGAACGCCCGCCGATGGTGCTCGTGCACGAAACGCGTGTCGGCGCCCTGGGCTCAAAGCGGCGTCTGTTCGTGATCGACTTCCAGGGTGATCTGTTCGCCAATGCCGACAACCTCAATGGAGTCACCCCGGAGATCACCGTCAATCCCGGCAAGTTGAGCGACGTCAGTTTGACTCTGGAAACGGAGCGGCGCATCGGTCGCCTGAGTTTCGGCCTCGACCCGAGCAGCGAAACCTATTCGGAAATGCGTGCCGTGCTGGTCAAGGACGGCAAGCCTGTAAGTGAGACATGGCTGTATCGATGGACACCGTAGAGGAACACACCGGCGGCACCACCCCCGCTCCGTCGCAGGAATGGGTCTATCAGCGCCCCGCCATGCCGGAGGAGAGCCGGCTGGAGATGCCGGTGCAGTCGCTGACCAAGTGGTCGCGCTCGGAACGCCGCTCCTGGATCCATCCGGCCCTGCATCACGGTTCCTGGCTCATCCGGCTGTTCGTTTTCGGCGGCATGCTGGCGCTCACCGCTTTCGGCGCCTGGGAAATGTACAAGGTCGTCGAAGTCGGCGGGGTCACCTTCCTGGAATGGGCCCTGGTCTGCCTGTTCGTGCTGAACTTCTCCTGGATCGCCCTTGCCTTCACAGCGGGCGTCGCGGGCTTCGTCTATCTGCTCTTCCACCGGCGCCGCACCCAGCCGCTGCCGCAGCAATTGAGCACACGCACCGCCGTGCTCATGCCGATCTACAACGAGGCGCCGAGCCGCGTTTTCGGCGCGATGCAGGCCATCATCGAATCGGTGGAACAGACTGGGCTCGGCCGCGCCTTCGACTATTTCTTCGTCTCCGACACCACCGATCCGAATGTGTGGATCGCCGAGGAGCGCGCCTTCCTCGCCATGCGCAAGCGACTGGGGCCGGACATCCAGCTCTGGTACCACCATCGTCAGCGCAATACGAACCGCAAGGCGGGCAACATCGCCAATTGGGTCACGCGCTGGGGCGGCTCCTACGACCATATGCTGGTGCTCGACGCAGACAGCCTGATGACGGGTTCCTCCGTCGTGCAGCTGGCCGCCGCCATGGAGCGCGACCCGGATGCCGGCATCATCCAGACGCTGCCGCTGATCATCAACCGCAACACCCTGTTTGCGCGCATCCAGCAATTCGCCGCCCGCGTCTATGGCCCGGTGATCGCCGAAGGCCTGTCGCTCTGGATGGGCCATGACGGCAATTACTGGGGCCATAACGCCATCATCCGCACCAAGGCCTTTGCGGCGCATTGCGGCATGCCGGACCTGTCCGGCCGCCCCCCTTTCGGCGGCCATATCCTCAGCCATGATTTCGTCGAGGCGGCGCTGATCCGCCGTGCCGGCTATGCCGTCTATATGCTCAACGACATCACGGGTTCCTACGAGGAGAGCCCGCCTTCGCTGATCGACCTGTCGGCGCGAGACCGGCGCTGGTGCCAGGGCAATCTGCAGCACGCCCGCGTGATCGGCTCCAAGGGGTTCCATCCCTGCACGCGCCAGCATTTCGCCAACGGCATCTTCTCCTATCTGGCAAGCCCGCTCTGGCTGCTCCAGCTCCTGGTCGGTCTGACCATCGCGCTGCAGGCCCATTTCATCCGGCGCGAATATTTCACCGACGAGTTCTCGCTCTTCCCGACCTGGCCGGTGTTCAATGCCGAACTCGCTCTGGCGCTGTTCGGCGGCACCATGGGTATCCTGCTGGCGCCGAAGATCTTCGGCCTGATCATCATGCTGCTCGACGGTCCCAACCGCCGGGCGAGCGGCGGCGGCCTCCGGCTGACTCTGTCGGTTCTGCTCGAGATCATTCTCTCGGCCTTGCTCGCCCCGGTGATGATGCTGATCCAGTCGGGCGCGGTATTCGAAATCCTGGTCGGACGCGACTCCGGATGGAAGCCGCAGCGGCGCGACGACGGGTCGATCCCTTTCCGCGACATCGTCAAGCGCCATCGCTCGCACACCATCCTCGGTGCCTTTGCCGGTGTGGCTGCCTATGTGATCTCGCCCTATCTGTTCACCTGGATGTCGCCGACCATCATCGGCCTCCTGCTCGCCATCCCGCTTTCCTGGGCGTCCGGGCAGCTCGCCCTTGGCCTGTGGCTCCGCCGCCACGGCATCCTGGCGACACCGGAGGAGACGCATCCGCCGGAGGTGGCGACCCGAGCCAACGCGCTGAGCACCGAACTCGCAGCCATTGGCGAAGACGACAGCGATGCCATCGAGGTCGTCTACCGCGATGCGGGCTTCCGGGCGCTGCACGAGACCATGCTGCCGGCTATGGCATCGCGGGAGCGCGGTCGTTTCGAGCAGGATCGCGTCATGGCGCAGGCCAAGATCGCAGAGGCCGCCTCGATCGAGGAGGCCGCCAAATGGCTGAATGCGAAGGAGCGCTTCGTGGCGCTGCATGACCGCAGCCTGATCGCCAGCCTGTCCCGCCTGCACGAACCGGCCAAGGCCGAACCGGCCTAAGGGCCCACCGGCAAACGCGGCATCCGGGCGGGCCTTGAGCGCCTGACCGAAAAGCCGGCAAAACACGACTTTCGTCATTGCCGGGCTTGGTTCGGCAATCGACGGCCAACCTCGACGAGCGACGCTATCTGGATGCCCGGGACAGGCCCGGGGATGACAAAACTCAGCTTTTCTCGGCTCTGTTTGCGATTATCGAGTCAGGGCCTGAAGACCTGCCCCCTGTCGCAGAGGCAATGAAGCGGCTATTGACCGACGGCCTCGCCTTCCAGACCCGGCTCCGTGCCGAAACCGGCCGCAAGCCGAGATTTCAGACGGTTTTCCTGGCGCCGCTTCGCATAGGGCGTGCTGCGATCTGCCGTTTCCTGGACCAGTGGATCCAACCTTTCGTCGATGGCGGCGATGGCTTCGTCGGCATAGGGGAATTCATCCTGGCGCCCCCAGGCCCGCCAAGCCTTGGCCACGCTCAGGCGCAGCCGGCCATAGGTATAGGCATAGGCGCCCATGGTCCGCGCAAAGCGCCAGGCATAGCGGGCATAGAAATGCAGCGGGTTTTCGAGCGGCAGCCCATAGCGCCGCTCCCGGCGGTCGATGATGCGGCCGAGACCGAATTCTGCGAAGGCAACGCCTTCCCGCCGCGGCCCTTCGCGATAGGCGATCAGATTGTAGAGAGTGGTCAGCCGCATGCCGTTCCTGAGCTGCACCCGGCGCTTGAACACCCGCTCCATATGCCCGAAATCATAATAGCGCCGGCTGGCCTCGTGGAAGACGGCGTCAAGCTCGGCGTCGCTCATTTTGGGATGATGGGTGACGCGATGGTTCAGGTCATATTTGTTGAAGTCCGGGTCCATCCATACGCCGGCGTCCTTCATGCGCTTGTGATCCTCGCTGCCGGGCAGAGGCGTAAGGATGTTGAAGTAGAGCACGTCGATGGCCAATTCACGCTTGATCAGATCCACGTCGCGCAGGATCGATTCTCTCGTATCGGCGGGAAAGCCGATGATGTAGCCGCAGCTGATCACCACTGGGTGGCGCTTCCACGCCAGCACCATCTCGCGATATTCCTCGATGCGGTTCTGACGCTTCTTGGCCGCTTCGAGATTGTCGGGATTGATGTTTTCGAGCCCGATGAAGATCAGCCGCACGCCGGCCCGCACCACCTTGTCGATAAAGCCGGGAATGCGATGAGCCATGGTGTCGACCTGAATCAGCAGCCGGGCCTCCAGACCCTCGCGCTCGCGCAATTCGATCAGCCGGTCGCAATAGGCTTCCCAATTGCGGTTGCGGGCGAAATTGTCGTCCGTCACGAAGAATTTGCTGACGCCCTCCGCGGCATTCAGCCGGATGATGGCCTCCAGTTCATCCGCCGTGCGGAAGCGGCTTTTGCGCCCCTGGACGTTGATGATGGTGCAGAAGGAGCATTCGAACGGGCAGCCGCGGCCGAGATCGAAACTCGACCAGTGGGTGAAGGAGCGCCGCACGATCGGCCCAGGCAGGAGCGGCACAGGCACGTTCTGCAGGCCGGGCTGGTCCTTCAGATGATTGTAGAGCGGCTTCAAGGTGCCGGCCACGGCATCGCGCAGCACGGCATCGAGGCGATCGGGCTCGGCCTCGCCGGCGAACTGGCTGACACCGAGTTCCCGTGCCAAAGAAAGCTCCTCGGCATCCTCGCCCAGCATGGCGACACAGCCCGAGACATGGAAGCCGCCGATACAGACCGGCACGCCGGCGGCTCGCAGCGGACGCGCAATATCCATCGCCCGGGGATATTGGTTGGTCTGCACACCGACCAGCATCACGATAGCCCGCGCGCCCTCGGCCTGATGGCTCCTCAGAATGGCCGAGATGTCGACGCGCGTATTGGTCTCGTCGATGGCGTGGACCCGGGTTTCGACACCGGGACCGAAGACCTGCCGGGATATGGCATCTTCCACCAGGGCCCAGACGCAGGCGAGCGAGTTGGATGGAATGGCGGACCGTATCCAGCGGATCGGATAGCCGTCATCGTCATATCGCGTAGCCTTGATCAGCCAGATATCGACACGATGCACCCGGCTCCCCGGCAGGCCGCCCGGTCTGCCTAGCTCTGCAACCGCCTGCCCCCGCATGCCATGTGCCTCAAGCTATATTATTACTTTTTTGTAGAGCTTTCTTTTCTAATGGCAAGATGAATTTCGCTTGATGGCAAGCTATGCGATGTACCGTCGGGTATTTTACACGAACACCGATGCACCGGCGCCGTCAACACCCTCACGCATTGGCGGACGGGTAAGTAGTAGGACGCCAAATCTCAGCATATCCGCTGCAATGACCTCCCTCCCAACAGACGCCGGCCGTTCCTGATCCTGCCCGCGACATCTCCAGCGAACCATCGCTCGGAGTTCGGCGCCGCAAACCGAGCGCGCGAACACCGCCGGCACAAGGACGAGCGTCCCAGCCTCCAGCCTTGACCCGGCTGACCGTTTGAGCCCACCATGACCACTCGGATATTTCGCCCATTGCACTCAGCAAACGACATCGTTTGACGCGCATTGCTTTCATCCTCATCCCCGCCCTGGCTGCCCTGGCTATCGCAGCAGGGCTCTGGTACGCCCCCATCGACTGGAATATCGCTCCCGCCGAAATTGGCTCGGGCCTGCTCTCGCGCGGTTTCTGGACGGCCGCTGCCGTCGGGCTGCTGGCCCAGATCGTCGATGGCGCCCTCGGCATGGCCTATGGAGTGACCTCAACGACCTTCCTGCTTTCGGCCGGCGTGCCGCCGGCCGCGGCTTCGGCCTCGGTTCACATCGCCGAGATCTTCACCACCGGTTTTTCCGGCCTGGCACATTGGAGGCTGGGCAATGTGGACGGCAGGCTGTTCGCACGCCTGCTCATTCCAGGCGTCGTCGGCGCCGTGTTGGGAGCCTATCTGGTCACCACCATCGATGGCGAGCTCCTCGCGCCCTGGATATCGGCCTATCTGCTGCTGCTGGGCCTCTATATCGTCAGCAAGGCGTTCCGGACCATTCACGTCCGCACCGATCCGCCAACCTTCGTCGCACCACTTGCCGTTGCTGGCGGCTTCGTCGATGCGATCGGCGGTGGTGGTTGGGGGCCGGTGGTGACGACCTCGCTGCTCGGCACCGGCCAGGACCCGCGTACCACGATCGGCTCGGTCAACGCCGCCGAGTTCTTCCTTGCCATCGCCAGCGGCTTTTCCTTTGCCCTGCTCGGCGGTTTCACGCATTGGACCACCATTGCCGGCCTGGTCTTCGGCGGGCTGTTCGCCGCTCCCCTGGCGGCCCTGCTGGTCAGGCAGCTGCCAACCCGCGCCCTGCTTGTCATAGTCGGCGTACTGATCACCTCGCTCAGCGCCTGGAACCTTTGGAAAGCCCTGACATAGCCAAGGCCGCGTTGGCCATTCGGCCGCCGGCCTATCGGCAGCTGAATGGCCGGAACCGATGATCGTTCCCGCTTACGCCCCCACGCCGAGCGATTTCAGCTTGCGATGCAGAGCCGAGCGTTCCATGCCGACGAACTCGGCCGTGCGCGAGATATTACCGCCGAAGCGGTTGATCTGGGCGATCAGATATTCGCGCTCGAACAATTCGCGTGCATCGCGCAATTGCAGCCCCATCAGCTGTTCGCCCCCCTGCCCGTTCGGGCGGGTCGGCATCAGCGCACCGATTTCCGGCGGCAACATTTCGGCGGTGATGGTGGCATCGGCATCGCCGCCCACCAGAATCATCAGCCGCTCGATATTGTTACGGAGTTGGCGCACATTGCCGGGCCATTCATGCGACTGCAGCACCGCCATGGCGTCGGGGCCGACCACGCGCCGCGGCAGGCCGGTCGCCTGGGCGATCTGTCCCTGGAAATAGTCCACCAGTTCCGGAATATCCTCGCGACGCTCGGACAGGCCGGGCACGCGGATCGGCACCACCGAGAGACGGTGCAGGAGATCTTCGCGGAAGCGTCCATCCGCCACTTCCTCCGTGAGGTCACGCGAGGTCGAGGTGATGATGCGCACGTCGACATGCACCTTGGTGGCGCCACCGACGCGAGAGAAGTTCTGGTCGATCAGCACCCGCAGGATCTTGCCCTGGGTTTCGCGGGGCAGATCGGCGACCTCGTCGAAGAACAGCGTGCCGCCATGGGCCTCCTCGAAAGCACCGACTTTGCGGGCCCGGCCATCGCCGCCTTCCACGCCGAACAACTCGGTTTCCATGGTTTCCGGCAGGATCGAGGCCGAATTGAGCACGACGAAAGGTCCCTCGGCACGCTGCGAGGCCTGATGAATGGTGCGGGCAGCCAGTTCCTTGCCCGATCCGGGCGGACCGGCGATCAGGATACGGCTATTGGTCGGTGCGGTCTTCTCGATCACCTGCCGAAGCTGGTTCATGGCCGAGGAGCGCCCGATCATCTTGGACGTGCTGCCCGAGATCTGGCGCAGCTGGTTGACCTCCCGGCGCAGACGCGAAGTCTCCAGGGCACGCTCGGCAACCAGCACCAGCCTGTCAGCCTTGAACGGCTTCTCGATGAAGTCGTAGGCACCGATCTTGATCGCGGCTACGGCGGTTTCGATATTGCCATGGCCCGAGATCATCACCACCGGAACTTCGGGGTGCTCGGCCTTCAGGACCTCCAGGAGCTGGAGCCCGTCGAGGCGAGACCCCTGCATCCAGATATCGAGGAAGATGAGATGAGGCCGGCGCTGGGCGACACTCGCAAGGGCATCGTCGGCATCTTTCGCCGTTCGCGCGCCGTGTCCTTCATCCTCGAGGATGCCGGCAACGAGCTCTCGGATATCGGCCTCATCGTCAACGATCAGAATGTCGGTCGCCATCGTCTAGTTCCTGCTTGCATGAGGTGAATCCAACGCGTCCCCCGGATGAGACCAGGCACGTCGCTCGCAAACGCTTTTCAAGCGCGTATCGCATAAGCTGCCATCGCCAGAGGGAAGACTGGGTCGAAGCATCATTGCGCCGCCTGGTTCTTGGCTGTGCCGGGCTCGGCTGCGTCGGGCTTCGCCGTCGCTTCGGCCGGAAACCACAGGCGCATCATGGCGCCATGGCCGCCTTCGGCCACCGCCGGCGCGTCGAGCAGCTCGATGCCGCCGCCGTGCTCCTCCATGATCTTGCCGACAATGGCCAGGCCAAGGCCGGTGCCCTTCTCGCGCGTGGTGACATAGGGCTCCAGCAGCTTCTGGCGGTTTTCCTTGGGCAGGCCGATGCCGTTGTCGATCACCTCCACGGCGATATCCGCCCCTCTGCGCACCACCCGCACGTCCACGGTGCCCGGACCCTTGCGATCATCGGGCCGGCCGGCAATGGCCTCGGTGGCGTTCTTCACGATGTTGGTGACGGCCTGCGAGAGCAGGCGCCGGTCGAAGCGGGCGATGATCGGCTCAGGCGGCGGCTGATAGTTGAAGCTGATGTCGGGATAGCCGATGCGCATCATGAACACGACCTGCTTCACCATTTCTCCGAAATCCTCGCTCTCGATCGAGGGCTTGGGCATGCGGGCGAAGGAGGAAAATTCGTCGACCATGCGCTTGATGTCATCGACCTGGCGCACGATGGTATCGGTGCATTGGTCGAAGACCTCGCGATCTTCCACGATGACCTTGCCATATTTGCGCCGGATGCGTTCGGCCGAGAGCTGGATCGGGGTCAACGGATTCTTGATCTCGTGGGCGATGCGGCGCGCCACGTCCGCCCAGGCCGAGCTGCGCTGCGCCACCACGAGCTCGGTGATGTCGTCCAGCGTGACCACATATCCGTGCTCGCGCATGGTGGACTGCTCGGAGGTGACGCGCACGGTGAGATTGCGCTCACGCCCGTCTCGATTGATGGTGATCTGGCCCTGGACCAGCCGCGACCTCGTGCCGAGGGCGTCGGCGAGGTAGGTGGAGAGTTCTGGCATCAGCTCGGCCAGGGGGCGCCCGACGGGGGACTGGCGCGATTTGATCCAGGTACTGGCGAGGGGATTGACCACGGTGATCTTGCCTTCGTCGTCAATGCCGATCACGCCCGTGGAAACGCCGGACAGCACCGCCTCGATGAAGCGCCGGCGGCTGTCGAGCAGATCATTGGCACCAAGCAGGTCATTGCGCTGGGTGCGCAGCGTATCCGTCATGTTGTTGAAGGTATCGCCGAGCTTGCCGAGATCGCCCGAGCGTCGTTCCACCGGCACATGCACGTTGAGATTGCCGCTGCCGACCTGGTCGGCGGCACTGATCAGGCGCCGGATCGGTTCCACCAGGCGATTGGCGAAGGAAAGGCCGATCCAGATCGCCGCCAGCAGCATATTGAGGGCGATGATGGCATAGAGCAGCGCGAAGTTGACCTGGGTCGGGAAACGGGATGCCTTCAGATTCTCGAAGCGAGCCGAGTCCTCGCCGGTCTGGCGGATATATTCGGCGATCTTGGGATCGAAGGGCCGGACGATGAAGAGATAGCGGTCGGTGTAGGCGGCCAGCTTGATGATCTGGCCCGTGACGTTCTGCGTGCCGGGGTCGATACGCACGGCCGGCTGCTGATCGGCGGCGGCAAGAGCTGGAAACAGCTTGGCCGGCAGAAAGAAGGGCAGGCTGCCGGGCACATAGGACTGGTCGGTCACCTGGCCGTCCCGCGTCAGGATCATGGCGCTGGACAGGCCGTAATTCACGGCGAGCATGTCGAACAGGCGCTGAAATTGCGACCTGTCGGCCGAATAGAGCGGCGAATATTTGTTGAGGTCGGCCGCCATGGACAGGCCGGCAAACCGCAACTGCTGGGCCTGCTCGTCCTGGTAGGAATTGGCGACCGCGACCGAGGTGTTGACGATGTTGCTGACGCGCGTCGAGAACAGATTGTCGAGGCCGCGGTCGAGCGAGATGATCGCCACCGTCGCCAGCAGCAGGACTGGCACGGCGGATACGACGGAAAACAGTCCGATCACCCGCATATGCAGCGCCGCGCCGGCCTGCCCGCGGCGCCTTGCGACGATCAGATTGCCGGCTTCGACCGCCAGCAGCACCAGCAGCGCCACGATGAAGGAAGCATTGACAATGAAAAGCGCATCGATGGCGTTGCTATAGGCGATATCGGTATTGGGCGCCTGCACGGCCGCGTCGATGCCGAGATAGAAGCGCAGATGGGAGACCGTGCTCTTGAGCAGCAACGACACCGGCTCGACGTCGACCAACACGAAGAAGGTGCCAATGGCCGAGGCGACCGAAAGAATGACGAGGCCGAAACCGAGCAAGCCGAGGCGCCGCGCCGGCATGCTGGCAACGTCTGGCACCGTTTGCTGGGCGCTGTCTGCAACTGCCATTCGAACGCCGTCCTCACCTCTGTGTCGATCGATCAGCTCGGCGATTCCGCGCTGAGTGATTCTTGCAACAGTGTTGCCGAATTGTAACAGAATCAAGGCGAAACTGACGAGCGGACTCATCAGAGTTCAGGCGAACTCGCTTTGCTCGCCGATCATCGCCTCGGCTGCCGCCTCGGCGGCATTGCAGAGCCAGTCTTTCCCGCGCCTGCGCAAATCCGCCTGCAGAAGCGGCACTCTGTGGGGATCATCGGCCTGGCAATTGGCGATTTCATGGCCCATCAATGCCAGCATGCGGGGCGACAGAAACTCGTCGGCCGCAGTTTTCACCTCCAGCTTGCGGCTGTTGGGCGACAAGCGCCGCACCAGTATGTCGTCCTTCACTCCGTAATGCGGGTCGGGCGCCCGGCAGCGGCCGGTCGCGATCGTTTCCGCCAGGATCGCCCTGGCCTTGGGATCGAAACGGCAGGACCAGGCCGAGATGGTCAGCCTCTTGGCCTCGCGCAGCACCGGCCCTCCCCGCCACTCGCCGCAGGCGACGAAGCGCGCCCGGCCGAGACTGCCGGTTCCCGCCCGCCTGGGAGCGAAACGGCATTCGCTCCGCGGATCGGGCATCGAGGCCCGCAGCCTCTGTTCGTAATCGGGCCTGATGGGGTTTCGTGTCCTGATATCGAACTTGCTCCAGAACGCCTTGCGTTCGAGTTCGGGCAGCAGCACCGCCTTGCGCAGCCATTTGTGATCGCGCTCGAGCACGACGGGCGCCGGATTGGCGAGCCCCGCGGCATAGCCGTCCGCGATTGCCCTGCAGACCTCCCGCGCCGGCGGATCGCCACGGCCACGCGCCAGCAAAGCACTGGTGGCAAGCCGCACGAGATCGAGCACATAGGGCATGGAGGCGGCATCGTCGAAATCATTGGCGCCCCAGATCAACCGCCCTTCGCTATCGCGCCAGGTGCCAAAATTCTCCAGATGAGTGTCGCCTATCGCCAGCACTTCAGGCGCCTCGGCAAGCTCCGGACAGATCTCCAGGATCGTCTCGGCCCACCGCCAATAGGTCGCACGCAGGAAGGCGAAAGCGCTGCTGCGCATCCTGCGGTGTTTTTCGTCGAGGTCTCCCTCGACGAAATCGGTTCCAATTTCTGCCTTCAGCCAGTTTTCGTAGGCGCGCACCGAGGTCCTGATTGAGTTCATGCCTGCATCCCCTGTCCGGCTGAGTGTAGGAGTGCCGCGAGGCCAGGTGATAGCGGATTTGTCGCCTTGCCCATGTCACGCAACGGTCGGACGCCCATGCTCTATTCTATTCGCGCAGTTGCAACGATCGGCGCATGAAGCGGGAGAACCAGGCATGCGAGCGCAAGCAACGAATGGCGATCTTTCGCTTCGGGCCATCGCCGGCAGCCATGTGGTAATGACGAGAACATGCTGCTCATCCGCGGGGACACGCGCGTGGCCGACATCTACATGACGGAGTTCGACCGCATCTTCCGGCACTTCTATTTCCGCAATGTCGCGAACCAACTCGCGCTCAAGGGCAGCGAGGGAACGCAGGCGATCTTCCTCGACCCGACCGACGGATGGGTCGGCGAGAATTTCGAGCCCGCCCGCATGAAGTCCAAGCGGCGCAGGCTCTTCTTCCCGCAATCGCCGAATTGAGCCCGCGCCCGCGCCTCACCGGATGGCGCGGATGACCTGGATATCGAGGTCGCGGATCTTCTTGCGCAACGTGTTGCGGTTGACGCCGAGAAGTTCGGCCGCCTTGATCTGGTTTCCGCGCGTCGCCGCAAGCGCCGCTCCGATCAACGGCTCCTCGATGTCGCGCAGCACTCGGTGATAGAGGCCGGGCGGCGGCAGATCGTCGCCGAACTTCGAGAAATAGCGGGTCATGTGGCGCTCGACCGAGGCCGACAGGGTTTCGTCGACCGAGTTCTCCGCCTCCAGCGGCATGGTCTCCGAGGTCGCCAATTCCTGCTCGATGATGGCAGCCGTCAGCGTCTCCTGGGGATAGAGCGCGCAAAGCCGGCGCACCAGGTTTTCGAGCTCGCGCACATTGCCCGGCCAGCGATGGCGCTTGAGGCGTTCGACGGCGGAGGCGTCCAGATGCTTGGCCGGCAAGCCCTCCCGCTCCACCAGCTTGAAGAAGTGGCGGGCGAGGTCCGGCACGTCCTCGGCGCGCTCACGCAGCGGCGGCAGGCGCAGCGGCACGACGTTGAGACGGAAGAACAGGTCCTCGCGGAACAGGCCCTGCTGGATCAGGATGCGCAGATCCTTGTTGGTGGCGGCCACGATGCGCACGTCGGTCTTGATCGGCGTGCGCCCGCCCACGGTGGTGTATTCGCCCTGCTGCAGAACGCGCAGCAGGCGCGTCTGCGCCTCCATCGGCATATCGCCAATCTCGTCGAGGAAGAGCGTACCGCCCTCGGCCTGCTCGAACCGTCCCACGGAACGGGCATTGGCGCCGGTGAAGGCCCCCTTCTCATGGCCGAACAATTCGGATTCGATCAGGTCCCGCGGGATCGCCGCCATATTGATGGCGACGAAGGCGCCACTGCGCCGCTTGCCATAGTCGTGCAGAGCCCGGGCCACCAGTTCCTTGCCCGTGCCTGACTCACCGGAGATCATCACGGTCAGGTCCGTCTGCATCAGGCGGGCAAGGACGCGGTAGATCTCCTGCATCGCCGCCGAACGCCCGACCAGCGGCATGCTCTCGGCTTCTTCACCCGAGCGCGCCGCCGGCTTGCCGCGCGGCTCGCTCAAGGCGCGGCCGACGATGGCGATCAGTTCCTTCAGGTCGAAAGGTTTGGGCAGATAGTCATAAGCACCCTTCTCGGAGGCCCGGATCGCCGTCATCAGCGTGTTCTGGGCGCTCATCACCACGACGGGCAGTTCGGGCCGCACCTTCTTGATGCGCGGCAGCATGTCGAAGGCGTTCTCGTCCGGCATCACCACATCGGTGATGACGAGATCCCCCTCGCCTTGACTGACCCAGCGCCACAGGGTGGTGGCGTTCCCGGTCGAGCGCACTTCATAACCGGCACGGGACAGCGCCTGGTTGAGCACGGTCCGGATGGCGGCGTCGTCATCCGCGACGAGAATACTGCCTGCCTGCATACTCGATTTTCCTATGCGCTAAAGCGTTTTGTGATTTGAACGTTTCAGTTCAAATCACAAAGACGCGTCGAAAGAACAAACAAGCGGTCACGGCTGAACCCGCTTTGCTTCGGAGTCGGAACGATACATGGGAAGAAGGATGCGAAAGACCGTGCGCTTGTTCTGGCTCTCGCATTCCACGATGCCTCCGTGATCGCCGACGATCTTGGCGACGAGGGCCAGTCCCAGCCCAGTACCGCTGGTCTTGGTGGTGACGAAGGGATCGAACAGATAGGGCAGGAGATCGGGCGCCACGCCGGGCCCGTTATCCTTGATGCACACTTCGATGGGCAGGCTGACCCGCGAGGAAGAACCCGGCACCGAAAGGCGCACGCCCGGCTTGAAGCCGGTGGTCATGGTGATCTCGCCATCCGCCTCGCCGTCAACGGCCTCGGCAGCGTTCTTGACCAGGTTGAGCACGACCTGAACGAGCTGGTCCTTGTTGGCGTGAACCGGCGGCAATGAGGGATCGTAGTCCTCGATGAACTTGATCTTGCGGGCAAAGCCGGACTGGGCCAGCTTCTTCACATGCTCCAGCACGACATGGATGTTCACCGGGCTGCGCGCCACCGGGCGCTCATCCGAGAACACTTCCATGCGGTCGACCAGCTTGACGATGCGGTCGGCCTCCTCGCAGATCAGCTGCGTCAGCTCGCGGTCGGCGTCCTCGACCGACTGCTCCAGGAGCTGGGCCGCACCGCGAATGCCGGAGAGCGGGTTCTTGATCTCATGAGCCAGCATGGCCGCCAGCGCCGTCACCGACCGTGCGGCGCCGCGATGGGTAAGCTGACGGTCCATCTTGTCGGCAATGGTGCGTTCCTGCAGCATGATCACCACGCCGCCGGATTGATCCTGCATCGGAGCGACCTGGATGTCGACATGCCGCTCGCCCCCGAGGCGGGGCGAGCCGAGATCGACCCGATATTCGTTCACTGGGGCGTTGCGTTCGCGAACCTGCTCGATCAAGGCCAGCAGCGGCGAGCCGAAGGGCAGGAGATCCTTGATCAGATTGCGCCGCATCATCGGGGCGCTGACGTCGAAGAAGGCCTCGGCCGCCATATTCGCATCGAGCACCCTGCCCTGCGCATCTACGGACAGAATCGCGTGGGGCAAGGCATTCAGGACGGCTTCATGATTGGGCATGTGGCGCGGCAGGGCTGTCATGCGGCCACCCGATCGAGACTGGCGAAATAGGCGGTGAAGGCGGTCGCCACCTCGCCGGGCTGGTCGCCCGTCAGCACCGACTGGCGCAGCTCGGCATTGCCGCCGCCGAAATAGGCCTGAGCCGCCTCCATTGCGGACGCCAGATGCTTGCGGGCGTGGCGAATACCGTGCGCCGGCCCGTAGAGATCGAGCAGGCCGTGATAATGCTCGAGCGCGAGATCGCGCTGCACCTGTGCATCGGGCACCGGCAGAGCTTCGCCGGCTGCGAGCTCGCGGGCGATATGTCCCGGCAGCCATGGCCGTCCCTGGGCGGCCCGGCCGACCATGATGGCATCGCAGCCCGATTGCTGCAGCATGGCCAGGGCGTCACTGAGCCCCCGGCAATCGCCATTGGCGACGACGGGAATGCTGACGGCCTGCTTGACCGCCCGGATGGCCTGCCAATCGGCCGTGCCCTTGTAAAATTGCATGCGTGTGCGCCCATGCACGGTGATCATGGCGGCCCCCGCCTGCTCTGCGCGGCGGGCGAGCTCCGGCGCGTTCAGGCTGGCATGATCCCAGCCCAGGCGCATCTTCACCGTCACCGGAACCTTCACGGCCGATACCGTCGCGTCGATCAGGGTAAGCGCATGATCGAGATCGCGCATCAGGGCAGAGCCCGACCAGCCGCCGGTGACTCGCTTGGCCGGACAGCCCATATTGATGTCGACGACATCAGCGCCGGCGTCGACCGCCACCCGGGCCGCCTCCCCCATCCAGCGCGCCTCGCACCCCGCGAGCTGCACGACATGGGGGCCGCCGCCGGGCGCTTCGGCCCGCAAACGCGCCTCCTCGTCACCCGTAGCGAGACGATCGCTCGCCACCATCTCGGAAATCACGAGGCCCGCACCCTGGCGCTGCGCGATACCGCGCAGCACGGCATCGGTCACACCAGACATCGGTGCCAGGACCACCGGGTTCGCCAACTCGACCGTGCCGATCCGCAGCCGCCTTGGCGGCACGGATTCGATCGTGGCCGTGATTTCCTTGCCTACCATGAATGCAGGGCTCCTTTGTGCTCACAATCTAGCCAGTCGCATGGGCGGCAGCAAGCGGAATTCGCCTCCTAAACAAGCATGCCTGCAAAACGGGCAACGCAGGGCAACCCCACCGGTTCCCCCGCTCTGATGCGCCGATTTGCACATTGTCCGCGTTTGGCAAATGATGTGGTTGCGCAAGGGCACCTTCTAAGATCCCTTACAGCCGCGTCCGGGAGTGAAATCGATGAAGTTGAAGCTGTCACAAATCGTTATAGCCGCTATCTCAACCATTGTGTTGGCGGGGGCCGCCCAGGCGGGCGATGCTTCCGGAACCTGGCTGAGGGAGAATGGCGAATCGAAGGTGAAGATAGCCCCGTGCGGGGAAGCTCTGTGCGGCTCCGTCGTCTGGGTCAAGGATCCCAAGCATCAGGGCAATGTCGGCAAACGCGTGTTCTACGACATGGCGCCGTCGGGCGATGACAAATGGAAAGGCAAGGCCTTCAATCCCGAAGACGGCAAGACCTATACCGGCACCATGACCCTTTCGGGCAACCGGCTCACCACGGCAGGCTGCGTTCTCGGCGGCTTGATCTGCCGGTCTGTCAGCTGGAGCCGTCAATAGGCCCTGCAGGCGCGCTGCCCAGACGCGCGGCGCGCCCTTTCGGCTGAAACGAGGCCGGGACTTGTTGGACGAAAGGATGTGGAGCGATGGCGGCAGAAAGAGAGCCGGCGGCGCGGCCGATTTCGTCGCATGACGTGTCCTGGACGGAATGGGCCGAGGTGCCGCGTTTCGGCGTGCGCTACCGGCACCTCACCCAGGCGGCCATCGGCGGATCCTACCATGTCGGCGTGGCCATCGAGGAGCTGGAGCCGGGGAAGCAGAGCTCGCCGGCGCATTTTCACATCTTCGAGGAAGAGCATGTCTACGTCCTCGAGGGCGAGCTCACGGTACGGGTCGGCACCGAAACATACAGGCTGAAGGCCGGCGACTATATCTGCTTTCCTGCCGGCCAGCGGGCCGGCCATTGCCTGCTCAATCACGCCAGTGCGCCGGCCCGCTATGTGATCGTCGGCGAACGCAACGAGAATGAGGTGGTGGTCTACACCGACTCGAACAAGGTGCTGGTACGGGCGCTCGGAAGGGACGCCCTCCTCGACCTCGAGGCAGCGCGCAATTACTGGGACGGCGAGGACACCGGCCTCGACGATCCAGCCTTTCCACGCCCCGACATCATCGGCAATCTTGCGGCAAAGCCGATCAAGCCGCTTGCGCCCATCTCACAGGACGACGTGCCCTGGGACGAGAACGGTGCCGGGCCGCAATTCGGCGGCTCTTCCAAGCACCTGACCTACGCCGCCGCGGGCAGGGCCTATCGGGTCGGCGTGCTGATCGAATCCCCGGCTCCCGGCATGCGCCTCTGTCCGACCCACTACCATATGCTGGAGGAAGAGCATGCGCTGATCCTCGAAGGAGAGCTGACGCTCATCCTGGGAGAAGAGCGCCTTGCCATGAAACCGGGAGACTATGTCTGCTTTCCTGCCGGGCGGAAGATCGGCCACTCCTTCGTCAATAGCGGCGCGGGTCCCTGCCGCTACCTGATGATCGGCGAGCGCAATCCGAACGAGGTCTGCGTCTATCCCGACTCCAACAAGATGGCGGTCGACGCCCTCCGCGTGGAGCCGGGGGTTTTCGACATGTCGGCGACAAAGGGGTATTGGGACGGCGAGAAGACGCGATAGGCGCCAATTCCCGCGATCCCGGAGAGAAACCGCGCCGCTGATTACAGCCCGAGCTTGGCCTTGAGGATGTCGTTCACGGCCTGCGGGTTGGCCTTGCCGCCACTCTGCTTCATCACCTGGCCGACGAACCAGCCGAGCATGGTGGGCTTGGCCTTGACCTGCTCGACCTTGTCGGGATTGGCCGATATCACCGCATCGATGGCCGCCTCGATCGCACCGGTATCGGTGACCTGCTTCATGCCGCGGGCCTCGACGATGGCGCGCGGGTCGCCGCCCTCGGTCCAGACGATCTCGAACAGATCCTTGGCGATCTTGCCCGAAATGACGCTCTCGCCGATGAGATCGACGATGCCGCCGAGTTGCTGGGCCGAGACGGGCGAAGAGGTGATGTCGAGCCCCTCCTTGTTCAGCCGGCCGAACAATTCGTTGATCACCCAGTTTGCCGCGATCTTGCCGTCACGGCCCTTGGCGACCTCCTCGAAGAAGTCCGCGGATTCGCGCTCGGCCGTCAGCACGCCGGCATCGTAAGCCGACAGGCCGTACTGGCTGATGAAGCGCGCCTTCTTGGGGTCGGGCAGTTCCGGCAAATGGCTGGCGAGATCATCGACATAGGCCTGATCGAATTCGAGCGGCAGGAGATCCGGATCGGGAAAATAGCGATAGTCATGCGCTTCTTCCTTCGAACGCATGGACCGCGTCTCGCCCTTGTTGGGATCGTAGAGGCGGGTCTCCTGGTCAATGGTGCCGCCATCCTCCAGAATGCCGATCTGGCGACGGGCCTCCACCTCGACGGCCTGGCCGATGAAACGGATCGAGTTGACGTTCTTGATCTCGCAGCGCGTGCCGAAGGGCTCGCCCGGGCGGCGCACGGAGACGTTGACGTCGGCACGCAGATTGCCCTTATCCATGTCGCCGTCACAGGTGCCGAGATAACGCAGGATCGTGCGCAGCTTGGTGACATAGGCGCGCGCCTCGTCGGCCGAACGCAGGTCGGGCTTGGAGACGATCTCCATCAGGGCCACGCCCGAGCGGTTGAGATCGACCAGCGAGACGTCGCCCACATGCATGGACTTGCCGGCATCCTGCTCGAGATGAAGCCGCTCGATGCCCACGCTCAGCGTCTCACCGGTCTCCGGCACCTCGACGATGATGGTGCCCTCGCCGATGATCGGCTGCTTGTACTGAGAGATCTGGTAGCCCTGCGGCAGGTCGGGATAGAAATAGTTCTTGCGATCGAATACCGATTTCAGATTGACCTGCGCCCTCAGGCCGAGACCGGTGCGGATGGCCTGGCGCACGCATTCCTCGTTGATCACTGGCAGCATGCCGGGCATGGCAGCATCGACCAGCGACACATGGCTGTTGGGCTCCCCGCCGAACTTGGTGGAGGCGCCGGAAAACAGCTTGGATTCGGAGGTGACCTGGGCATGGATTTCCATGCCGACAACCACTTCCCAGTCGCCCGTGGCGCCCTTGATCAGCTTCTTGGGGTCAACCGTGGCGTTCATGTCTAGGCTCCGGTTCAGAATAGAATTCAATGTTGCAGCGGGCTGACGTCAGCCTCGTCTGTCGGCATTCAGGTGCCGGTTCTCGTAGTCGATGATCCAGGCCACCATGTCTCGCCAGATGAGTTCGGCGAGTTCGGGCGGCAATCCTTCGATTTCAGCCCGCCTGCAGGCAGAGGCCACCACTTCCTCGACGCGTTCGGGGATATTGGCGGGCAGGCCGTCGCGGTTCTTCACCTTGACCACCCGTTGCACGACCCTGAGGCGGCTGGCCAGCAGATGCACCAGCTTTTCGTCGATGGCATCGATCTCCCGGCGCAGATCCGCCAATGTCTCGGTCGTGCCCGATGTTTCGCCGGTGTTCTGGCCGTCGCTCATGCTCAGGCCCACCAGCGTTCTGGTCGGCCGGGCGAGCCGGCCGCCTGTTCGACGGCATGGCCGAGGGTGAACAGCGTCTCCTCGTCGAAGGGGCGCCCGATGAGCTGCAGGCCGAGCGGCAGGCCGCCCGAGGACAGCCCCGCCGGGACGGACAGGCCCGGCAGGCCGGCCAGGTTCACCGTCACCGTGAAGACGTCGTAGAGATACATCTCCACCGGATCGGCCCCACCCTTTTCGCCGATGCCGAAGGCGGGTGACGGTGTGGCCGGCGTGAGGATGGCGTCGACGCCCGCGGCATAGGCCTGTTCGAAATCGCGCTTGATCAGCGTGCGGATCTTCTGGGCCCGGACGTAATAGGCGTCGTAATAGCCGGCCGAGAGCACATAGGTGCCGATCAGGATGCGGCGCTTCACCTCGGCGCCGAAACCGGCAGCGCGGGTGTTCTCGTAAAGCTCGGTGATCTCGCGGCCGGCAACCCGCTCACCATAGCGCACACCGTCATAGCGGGCCAGGTTGGAGGAGCACTCGGCCGGCGCCACGATGTAATAGGCCGGCAGGGCATATTTGGTGTGCGGCAGGCTGATCTCGCGGATCTCGGCGCCGGCATCACGCAGCCAGTCGATGCCCTTCTGCCAGAGCGCGTCGATCTCCGCCGACATGCCCTCGACCCGATATTCCTTGGGAATGCCGATGACCTTGCCCTTGATGCTGCCGCCGATCGCCGCCTCGTAGTCGGGTACGGCGATATCCATGGACGTCGTGTCCTTGGGGTCGTGCCCGGCCATCGAATTGAGCATGACGGCGCAATCGCGCACCGTATGGCCGAAGGCGCCCGCCTGGTCGAGCGACGAGGCGTAGGCGATGATCCCCCAGCGTGAGCACCGGCCATAGGTCGGTTTGATGCCGGTGATACCGGTGATGGCGGCGGGCTGGCGGATGGAGCCGCCCGTGTCGGTGCCGGCCGCACCGGGGCACAGGCGCGCGGCCACAGCGGCGGCGGACCCGCCCGAAGAGCCGCCGGGAACCAGGAAGCCGTCCGGCGTCTTGCCGGCAGAGCGTGCGTCATCGAGCTTGCGCTTGCCTTCCTCGGCGCTCCAGCCCGGCGGCAGCCAAGGCGAGACGGCCGCTCCGAAGGCGGAGGTTTCGTTCGACGAGCCCATCGCGAATTCGTCATTGTTGGTCTTGCCGAGCATCACGGCGCCATCGCGCCAGAGCTGGCTCGTCACAGTCGACTCGTAGGGGGGCACGAAATTGTCGAGAATGCGCGAGCAGGCGGTGGTGCGTACGCCCTCGGTGGCAAACAGGTCCTTGACGCCGAGCGGCACGCCTTCGAGCGGGCCGCCCTCGCCCCGGGCGAGCTTGTCATCGGCCCGCGCAGCCATCGCAAGCGCCTGTTCCGGCGTCTCCAGCACATAGGCGTTGAGGCCGCGTGCCTTCTCCATCGCATCGAGATAGGCCTTGGCCGCCTCGGTCGCGGTAAACGCCTTGGCCTTCAGGCCGTCGCGGATTTCGGCAAGGGTGAGGTCGGTAATATGGCTCACGGAAGAATGTCCTGAACGGATACGGCCCGGGTTCGGAGCGGCCGGGAAGGCAGCGGCTCGAACGCGCGGGGCCTGGAAACGGCGTAACTCAGTCGACGACCTTGGGAACAAGGAAATAATTGTCCTCGGAAGCCGGCGCGTTGGCGACGATCTTCTCGGCGATATTGCCGTCCGTCACCACGTCCTGGCGCTTCTTCATCACCATCGGTGTCACCGACGTCATCGGCTCGATGCCGTCGACGTCGACTTCGTCGAGTTGGGCCACGAAATCGAGGATGGCATTCAGTTCGCCCTGCAAATGCGGAACGTCTTCTTCGGTGACGGCAATGCGCGCGAGACGCGCGATACGCTTCACCGTGGCGGCATCGACAGACATGAAACCCTCGATTGTGCGCAAAATCACGGAACGGCGCGGTCTATCACGCGTAGCTTTGCAGGCGCAACCAGTCTTGTCCCCCATGATGCCGCAAGTCGGGGGAACGAGTCACGCTTGTTTGACGCCATTTGCGCGATGGCTCTCGCACGAGGCCGTTGCGCAAGCTATCCTGCCTCTGCGATTGGGGGACTTCCATGAGAGCACGCTGTGTCCTGCTCCTGTTCGTGCTCCTGGCTTTCGGGAGCGGCATGACGCCGGCCTCCGCCAAGCTGCTCGCCCTGATCGTAGGCAACAACACCTATCAGGAAGTGCCGCCGCTGCAGACGGCGGTGAACGATGCCCAGGCGATGCGCGAGGCATTGCAGCGGGCGGGCTTCGCGGTCACGCTCGTGGAGAACGGCACCAAGCGCCAGATCAGCCGGGCCATGGCGACGGTGGAGGGCGCCATCAGCCCTGGCGACACCGTGCTCTTCCACTACTCCGGCCACGGCGTCGAGATCGACGGTCAGAACTGGCTGTTGCCCGTCGACATCCCTACCGCAAAGGAAGGCGAGGCCGGCCTCATCAAGGACGAATCCTTCAACGCCGCCGACATCATCGATCGCTTCCGCGCCAGGGGCGCGCGGCAGGTGGTGGCGATACTCGATGCCTGCCGCAACAACCCCTTCGCCCAGGGCGGCACACGCGCGCTGCCCGCGACCAGGGGGCTTGCACGCATGGAAGCGGATGGCGGCGTCTTCATCATGTTCTCGGCCGGCACCAAGCAGGAAGCGCTGGATCGCCTCTCGGCGGCCGATCCGGAAAAGACCTCCGTCTTCGTGCGCTCCTTCCTGCCGCTGCTGGGGCGGCAGGATCTGACGCTGATCGACATGGCCAAGGAAACGCAGGAGAAGGTGCGTACCCTTGCCCGCAGCGCCGGACGAGAGCAGGTGCCAGCCTATTATGACGGGATCGTCGGCAGGGTCACGCTGACGGGCGAGCTGCCCTCGGCGCGCTCAAGCACCTCATCGCCTGCAATCACGCCTGACCCACCTTCCGCTGGCAACGGCCAGTCGGAAAACCTGTTCTGGCAATCGATCCAGAACAGCTCCGATCCCGCCATGTTCCAGGCCTATCTCGACCAGGTGGGCGCCGGGACGTTCACGGGCACCTACAAGGTGCTTGCCCAGATCAAGCTCGCCGCGTTGCAGCCCAAAGCCGCGCAACAGCCGGCAACGAAACCGATTCCTTCCCCGCCTCCGGCAGCCGGGCAGGCCACGGCGTCACCGCCGCCCATGCCCGGCAACGCGCCCCTGGATGCCGCCGTGACCGCCTGCGACCAGGCTGCCGCCGATACGCGCGATCCCGACAAGCCGGCCGCAGTCACCGGAGTGAGGCTGTCGGCCGACAGCGCCTCTGCGGCTATCGCCGCCTGCAGCAAGGCCATTGCGGTGCCCGGTGCGCCGCGCCGCGTCTATTATCAGCTTTCCGCTGCCTACGGACAGAATGGACAGGACGCTCTGGCGCTGGCGCAGCTTCAGAAGGCCGCTTCGCTCGGCCACGGGCTTTCACTCTACGAGTTGGCCGGGCGCTATCTGGCCGGGCGCGGTGTTCCCAAGGATGCCATCAAGGCACTCAGCCTCTATTACAAGGCTATCGATGGAAATTATGGGCCGGCCATCAGTCGAATCGCCTGGATGTATGCCAACGGCCTCGGCGCCAGCCGCGATTATCGCAAGGCCGTGGCGATCTACGAACTCGGGGTCAAGAACAAGGAACCCACGGCCTATTCCGGCCTCGGCCTGCTCTATCTCAAGGGCCAGGGCGTGGCCAAGGATGTCGGCAAGGCCTGCGACCTCTTCAGGCAGGGCGCGTCGGCCGGGGACGCCGACGCGGCCGGCAATCTCAATGCCAAATGCCCGCCGGGCTGAGCGACAGGCGCAGGCAGCCCGGATGGTTAGACATGAGCGGAGACGAGGGATGTCGATGAAACTGCTGGCAGGTCCGCTGTTCGCCACGGCGCTGGCGCTGTCGTGGAGCGCACCGGGCCTGGCGGATCACGCCCGTCCCCTGCTGCTTGCCCAGGCGAGCCAGTCGGCCGAGGACATCTTCTGGCAATCAGTGCAGAACAGCACCGATCCCGCCATGTTCCAAGCCTATCTCGACCAGGTGGCCAACGGGACCTTCAAGGGCATCTACAAACCCCTCGCCGACCTCAAGCTGAAGGCCCTCGGCAAGGCTGCCGCGCCGGTCGCCAGTGAAGTCGCGCCCGCTCCAGCCGCGACGCCGAGCGCGCAGCCAGCAGAGCCGCGGCCAACCTCCACCCCCCCGGAACCGTCATCGGCGCCAACAAGCGACGTGGCGTCGCCCGATATCGAAGCTTGCGATCGGGCGGCGGCTCATGCAATGGACGAGCAAAAACCGGCCAACCTGCCCGGTATCACCTTCGACAGGCTCGACACCCAGGCCGCGATCAACGCCTGCCTAAAAGCCACCAAGATCCCCGGCGCCCCGGCACGTGAGTTCTTTCAGCTCGGCCGCAGCTATGAAAAAGCCGAGAACTACAAGGACGCCATGGCGGCCTACAAAACTGCCATGGAAAAGGGGCATAGAAGAGCCATCTACAACGTGGCAACGGGCCTGATGCAAAACCGTCGCGGCGTGAAGAAAGATCCTGCCGCCGCGCTCGCGCTATTGGAGCAGGCGGCCTCCGCCAAGGTGCAATACTCGCTCTCCGCCCTTGGGAATTATTACAAGGACGGCGTCGGCGGCAGGCGCAATTATGCCAAAGCCATCGACTACTACAATCAGGCCATCGCCACGGGAGACACGCTCGGCTATGTCGGCCTCGGCATCATGACGTATGACGGCATCGGCATGCGCCGCAACCGCAACAAGGCCTGCGATCTATGGCAGCAAGGTTCGACGCTGGGGGACGAAAGTTCGGCCAACCTCAGCAAGCGCTTTTGTCGCTATCGGTAAGGCCGCGTGACCGATCGGCCTCGTTTCGGATAGGCAGCCGTAGGGAGGCTGCCTATCGGCGCGGACTCGGTGGAGATGATGCAAGATCGACACGCCACGTCTCGAACGTTTCAGCCTGCAAATTCATCGCCTAGGGTGCAGGCTGCCTGCGCTCCTCCCATGCATCCTCACCCGACTTCCACGCTCTCGCCGGACTTGGGAGCGAGCACCCTCGTCTTGGTGCCGGCGAGCCCCGCGGCGAAGGTGTCGGCATTGCTTACCAGGCCGGGGAAGGTGGCGTAATGGCAGGGGATGGCGACATCGAGATCGAGATAGCGCTTCACCGCCAGCGCCGCGGTTTGCGGGCCCATCGTGTAGCGGTCTCCGATCGGCACCAGGCCGATCTTGGGCTGATGCAATTCCGCGATCAGGGCCATGTCGGAAAAGATGTCGGTATCGCCGAGATGATAGAGCGTCGGCTGGCCCGGCGCCTTGAGGATGAGCCCATTGGCGTTGCCGACAGCAATGCTGACGCCATTGTCGATCAGACTGGCCGAATGATCGGCTCGAACCATGGTGGCGCTGAAACCGCCGAGATCGACGGTGCCGCCGGTGTTCATCGGCTCGATCTTTTCCACGCCCTTGCCGGCCAGGAAGGTCACGAGATCGGCGTTGGAGACCACCGTCGCGCCGGTTTCCCGCGCCAGCTCGATGGTGTCACCGACATGATCGGCATGACCATGGGTGAGCAATATGTGGCTGATGCCCGCACTGACGGCGGCACGATCGCCTTTGAAGGAGGGATTCCCGCTCAGGAAAGGGTCGAACAACACGGCCTTGCCGTCGAATTCGACCCGAAAAGCGGCATGGCCGAGCCAGGTAATACGCATTTGGGAAATCCTTTGAACAATGAGGTTGGTGCTTGGATCAGAAAACCATAACGCCTGAGCGGCGCAAAATGCTATCGGGATTCTCGCAGGGGTCCACGATGAGGCGCCCTTACCGGGAGCGCGGAGGTCCTCGTCCGCTTCCAGGACCGTGACATTCAATGGATGGGTAGAGCGGACGAGGACGTCCGCGCTCCCAGGGATATTTCCTTGATTGTTGATCTCTTCGACCTTGCAGAAAACCTGCCCGCCCATCAGCGCCTGCTCGGCCTCGATCTCGGCACCAAGACGATCGGCCTGGCGCTTTCCGACGTGATGCTCACCATCGCCTCGCCCCTGGAGACGATCCGCCGCACCAAATTCACCACCGATGCCGAGCAGTTGCTCGCTCTCTGCGCCCGGCACGAGGTCGGCGGCCTGGTGCTCGGCTATCCCCTCAACATGGATGGCAGCAAAGGCCCGCGCGCCCAGGCTTCCGAGAGCTTTGCCCGCAACCTGCAGCGCCTGAGCGACCTGCCGGTTGCCCTCTGGGACGAACGCCTGTCGACGGCCGCAGTGACCCGAACCTTGCTTGAAGCCGACGCTTCGCGTCGCAGGCGGGCAGAAGTCGTCGACAAAATGGCGGCATCCTTCATCCTGCAAGGCGCGTTGGATCGCCTGGGCTACGGGCGATGACCTCATGCGAACCATCACTGAACCAGCGCGCCAAATCGACGTCATCCTGGAAACCGACGTGCTGGTGGTCGGCAGCGGCCCGGCGGGGCTGGCAGCCGCCCTCGCCTCCGCGCGTGCCGGCGCCGAGACGACTCTGTTGGAGCGCCATGGCTGCTTCGGCGGCAACATCACCCAGGTGGGGGTCGAGGGCTTTGCCTGGTACCGACACGAGCACACGGTCGACAGCGAGGGTATCGGCATCGAGTTCGAACAGCGCGCCAAGGCGATGGGCGCCGCCCAGCCCGAACCGCAATCCGACAGCCAGGCGCTCGACGCCGAACTGTTCAAATACGTCGCCGACGTCCTGGTCCAGGAAGCCGGGATCCGCCCCCTGCTCCACAGGCTGGTCGTGGGCACCCTTGTCGAGGACGGCGAGATCAGGGGTGTGATCACCGAAAGCAAGGCCGGGCGGGAGGCGATCCTCGCCAGGCGCGTGGTGGATGCGACCGGCGATGCCGACATCGCTTTCCGGGCGGGCGCTCCCACCTACAAGACACCACGCGAAGAGATGCAGGCCGCTTCGGTGATGTTCTCAATGTGCGGCGTCGACAAGCGCCGGTTCATCGAGGCGGTGAAGTCCGATCCGCAGACCTACAAGGACTGGGGCGGCGGCGAATGGACCGTGGAGACCACCGGCAAGGAGGATGCTATGTTCTCGCCCTTCCTGCGCAAGCCTTTCAGCAAGGCAATCGAGGCCGGCGAGATTCCCGCCAATCTGTCCACCATCTGCGGCACCTGGGGAGCGGTTTCCGACCAGGGGGACCTGACCTATCTCAATCTGGTGCATCTGCCCGAGGTGGATGGGACGGATCCCGGCGACCTCACCAAGGGCGAGATCGAGGGGCGGCGCCAGGCTGTGATGGCGGTGGAAGCCCTGCGCCGCTACATGCCCGGCTGCGAAACCGCCAAGCTGCGCAATTTCGGCATGACGATCGGCATTCGCGACACCCGCAAGATCGACGCCCACTACAACATGGCGGGTTCGGATGTGCGCGAACAGGCGCGTTTCGATGATTCGATCGGCATCTTCCCCGAATTCATCGACGGCTACGGCATTCTGATCCTGCCGACGACCGGGCGATATTTCCATGTGCCCTACCGCGCCATGCTGCCTTACAAGATCAAGAACCTGATCGTCGCCGGCCGGAGCATCGGTGGCGACAAGGTCTCGCATGCGGCCGTGCGTAACATGATGTGCTGCGCCGTTGCCGGCCAGGGGGCGGGCGTCGCCGCAGCGGTTTCCCTGAAGAGCGGGCGCTCCTTCCACGACGTCGATATCGCGCAGGTGCAACAGGAACTGCGCCGCCAGGGCGCGCGGATCCATTGATGCCGGCCGGAGCCGAAACGGCGGAAGCGATCAGCGTCCGTGCCGTTCCAGCGCTTCGATCACCGCCTTGGGGACCTCGATGGCGTCCTCCGCGTGCCTGCGACCGGGAATATGCACGCCCTTGCCGGACAGCCTTTCCAACTGCTGCTTCAAGCGGTCGGCAAAATCCGGCTCCAGCAGATCGGGCTTCAGGGCGAGAACGAACAGGCCCGCACCCGGGCTCTTCGCACCGGTCATGAAGCGGGGAGCATCGAGCGACCAGTTCGCCCCGCTGATGCCGGCCGCCAGCACTTCGACCATCAGCGCGATATTGCCGCCGCGCGCGCCGCCGAAAGCCAAGAGGGCTCCCTTGACGGCTTCGCGGGCATCGGTCGTCGGCTGCCCCTGTGCATCGATCGCCCAGCCCTCGGGAATGGCCTCGCCCTTCTCGGCGGCCTGCCGGACATTGACGAAGGCCGTGGCGCTGGAAGCCTGGTCGATCACCAAGGGGGGCTCGCCGGCGACAGGCGCCGCGAATGCCAGCGGATTGGTGCAATAGACCGCCTCGCTGCCCAACGCGGCTGCCATCAGGGCCGGACCATTCGAAGCGGCAAGAGCCACCAGTCCCCGCTCGGCCAGGCGGCGCACATAGGACCCGAGCTCCCCGGTGGTATAGCTGTTGCGCTGGGCGAAGGCGGCCAGCCCATAGCGGCCTGCGCGGTTGCACAATTCCTCGAAGGCCCTGTCGAAACCAAGCTGGGCGATGCCGCCTTTCGCGTCAGAGCGGATGATGGCCAAGGCCGGATCGTCGAGCTCCGGCTCCACGTCGGTGGCGATCCTGCCCGAGGTAAAACCGACCAGGTAATCGCGCAGATGGGAGAGCCCCACCGAGGAGCGCCCTGCCCATTCGGCGGCCACGACGGCATCGGCGAGCGACCACGCGATCGCCTCGCCGGCACCGGCTCCGCGGCAGGCGCCATAAGCGAGAGTCCAGGCCGCCTCCCGCCCCAATCTCACGACATCCGACATCGGCGACCATCACTCCCAAAGCGTCCTGCGATCTGCCGGAATACACAGGAAATTGTCCAGCAAAGAGTTGGAGCAACCGAGCATTCGGGCACGATCGCCCGATTGTCTAGAACGCCGAAGCCGGATCCGGCCGGCTGCTTGCCAGTTTCGTGCGATAGATGAGCAGCGCCGCGACCAATCCGCAGGCTGCCGCCACCGACAGCCACAGCCCGGGAGCGGCCTTGTTCTGCAAAAGCGAGATCAGCCAAGTGGAGATCGCCAGCGAGAAACCGCCAAGCGCCGTGGCGAGGCTGTAGGCCAGCGAGAAGCCCGTCGTGCGGACATGGGCCGGCACGATCTCGGTCAGGGCCACCACCATGGCGCCGTTATAGCTACCATAGAGGAAGGAAAACCACAGCTCGACCTCCAGCATGCGGGAAAAGCTCGGGGCACTGACCAGCCAGGACAGCGCGGGATAGGCCGTCACCAGCATCAGGAAGGAGAAGATCGCCAGAATGGGAAAACGCCCAATGCGGTCCGACAAAGCTCCCATCACCGGCAGCCAGATGAAATTGGAGATGCCGACGCAAAGGGTGACGACCAGGGCATCGGACTCCGACAGCTTGAGCACATTCTTGCCGAAGGTCGGCGTGTAGACCGTGATCAGATAGAAGGAGACGGTGGTCATCAGAACGAGCATCACGCCGAGCAGCACGACCTGCCAGTTCTGCAGCAGGGAAGACACGGCCTGCTGCAAGGTCGGGCGGATGTGGCGTGCCTCGAACTCGGCCGTCTCCTCCAGGCTCCGGCGCAGGAAGAACAGCAGCGGCACGATCATGCAGCCGATGAAGAAGGGAATGCGCCAGGCCCAATCGGTGATGGTCGCCGGCACGAACACGCGATTGAGCGCATAGCCGATCAGGGCGGAGACGATGATGGCGACCTGCTGGCTGCCCGATTGCCAGGAGACATAAAAGCCCTTGTTGCCCGGGGTTGCCATCTCCGCGAGATAGACGGACACGCCGCCCAGTTCCACGCCCGCCGAAAAGCCCTGCAGCAACCGCCCGACCAGGACCAGGATCGGCGCCATCAGGCCGATGGTGGCGTAACCGGGCACGAAGGCGATCAGCACCGTCCCCATCGCCATGATGCCGAGCGTAACGATCAGCCCCTGCCGCCGGCCGATGCGATCGATATAGGCGCCGAGGAACAATGCGCCGAGCGGCCGCATCAGGAAGCCGGCACCGAACGTCATGAAGGCTTGCAGAAGAGACGTCGTTTCGTTCTGAGAGGGAAAGAAAGCCTGGGAAATCTGGGTGGCGTAGAACCCGAACAGAAAGAAATCGAACATTTCGAGGAAATTGCCGCTGGTGACCCTGAGTACGGTCCCCACTTTCGACTGAGCTGCCGCCGCGCCTGCCATGAGCGTCCTTCCTGTCTGCTCGTGTTCTGCGCCCCCCGGCGCGAGCATTAAGAGCCAGCCCCCGCGCCCGGACAAGGGAAATATTCCGTGGGCCGGGAGGAGAGCGGCCCTCCCGATCCATGCGAAAAGGCCGCCGCCGGAAAGCTCGGCAAATCGCGGATGGCCCGGCGGAGAGGGTTCACCTCCCCGCCGGGCTGACCGAAGCGAAGAACGCCTCCGGCTCGTCCACCTCGATGAGTTTGCGGCCCTCGATCAGCCAGAAACGGCTGCCGACGGCCCGTACGAAGCTCCTGTCATGCGAGACCAGCAGACAACTGACGTTGGGACGCAGCAATTCCCCCTCCAATGCCTCCTGGCCTTCGATGTCGAGATGATTGGTCGGCTCGTCGAGGAGATAGAAGTTCGGCTCGGCCAGGCGCAGCATCAAAAGGCCCAGGCGGGCCTTCTGGCCGCCGGAAAGCCGGCCGATCGGCCGGGTCTGCTTTTCGATGGCGATGCCGGCTCCGGCCAGGAGGGAGCGCCCGCGCTGGTCGCCGATATCGAATCGATGGGTCAGGGCGTGATGCGGCGTCTGCCCATCGTCGAGATCGGCCAGGGCCTGGTCGCCATAGCCCAGCACCAGTGCGGGCGTTGCCTTGATGCCTTCCGCGCCTATTTCCGGCTGCGCTATGGCGCGGCGCAGCATGGTGACGAGGCGGCTCTTGCCCGTCCCGTTCCGGCCGAGGAGGACGATGCGATCGCCCTGGCAGATGAAGTGCTTGCCGGTCCGGAACAGCAGCGTGCCATCCGGTGTCGTCACGGCCGCATCCTCCAGCGTCACCAGCACCTTGGCATGTGTGCCCTGGCTGGCAAGACGAACCGCCCCGGCGGAGCGCTCCTGATGCGCCGGCCTTGCCGCCTCCTCCAGCCGCTCTGCCCGCTCCTTGAGCTGCTTGGTCTTGACCACCAGCAGATCGCTGCCGGAGTTGATGCCGATATTGTTCAGCTTCGCGGCTTGCTTGCGCAACTGCTGGGCCGTCCTGATGTCGCGCTGATAGCGCCGCTCCTCCGAAGCGTCGGCTTCCGCGAGAGCAGCGCGCGCCCGCGAATAGGCCAAGGGAAACAAATGCGACCCCTCCGGGCGCAGGAACAGGGTGCGGTTTGTCGTGGCATCGAGGAAGGCGCGATCATGGCTTGCCACCATCACGGGCACGTCCCGCGGCAGGGCGTTGAGCCAGTCCTCCAGCAGCGCGATCTTGGTAAGATCGAGATGGTTGGTGGGCTCGTCGAGCAGCAGGAGATCGGGCTCCCTTACCCAGACCCGGGCCAGCATGGCAAGCCTCAGCCACCCCCCACTCAACTGCCCAAGAGGTTTTTGCCGCAGATCGTTCGGCACCTGCAGCGAATCGAGGGTGACGTCGACGCGCCAAGCCTCGCTCGCCTGCGCCTCTTCGGGCAGCGCCGCGAGGACGGCCTCGTAAAAGGGGATGTCCAGAAGGAGGGACGGCACATTTTGTTCGACATGGCCGACGGTCAGCCCGCGTGACCTTATGATGTCCCCCTCCCCGGCTTCCATCGTGCCGGCAATGCAGCGGAGCAAAGTGGACTTGCCCCGGCCGTTGGCCGCCACCAGGCCGATGCGGTCGCCGGCATTGATGGTGAGGGTGAGTTGCGAGAAGAGCGGTGCGCTCAGCGTCACGCCGAGGTTGCGCAGGGTAATCAGGCTCATGGAAATTCTCTGGTCCGAACCGGCGATCGCAATGTCCCGGGCATCAAGCCATCGGGGGGATGCAGGGCGAAGGCGCGGCGTTTGACGATGCGCAATCACGAGCGGGAGCTCGTTCTGCACGGCCATCAGGGCAGACCAGTACGGGGGAAGAAACGGCCTCTGGTCAGCCCTGCAAACGCATTTGCAGGGCCTGGACTGGGCCACGCTGGCGATGATGGTCGGAACGAATAATCATGCGCAGCCCTCCTTTCCCAGGTTCGAGTACCGCGATCGCGGATAGCATTGGTCGGGGGGATAGGCAAGGCAGTCCGGAGGGGCGATCTCCAGATCGATCACTTTCTTGTGGCGATGGCAGCACTTCCAGGAGGTCGATCGCGCCATCATTCGATGGAGCTGAGGAGATAGCCCATCCAATGCCCGCGGTGGAAAAATGCGCCAGCCTCATCTCCTGCCTTGCTGCCGTCACCTGTGCGGCCTATGAAGTCGGCTTTGATGACAAAGCCAGCTCCAGCGACGTATCCGCACCGCCACCTCCTCGGCATAGAAGGCCTGACGGAGAGCGATATCATCAGCCTGCTCGACGAAGCCGACGAGCACATCGCCTTCAACAGGCAGGTCGAGAAGAAATCATCCGCCTTGCGCGGGCGGACCCAGATCAACCTGTTCTTCGAGCCCTCGACGCGCACTCAGTCCTCCTTCGAACTGGCAGGCAAGCGTCTCGGGGCAGACGTGATGAACATGTCGGTCGGCTCGTCCTCGGTGAAGAAGGGCGAGACGTTGATCGACACGGCGGTGACCCTCAACGCGATGCGGCCCGATGTGATCGTGGTGCGCCATAACCAGGCTGGCGCCGTGCATCTCCTGGCGAGAAAAGTCGATTGCGCCGTGGTCAACGCCGGGGATGGCGCCCACGAACATCCGACCCAGGCCCTGCTCGATGCTCTCACCATCCGCCGCAACAAGGGGCGGATTGCCGGGCTGACGGTGGCGATCTGCGGCGACATCCTGCATTCGCGCGTCGCCCGCTCCAACATCCTGCTGCTCGGCACGCTTGGCGCCCGCGTGCGCCTGATCGCCCCCTCCACCCTGTTGCCGGCCGGCATCGACCGCTTCGGCGTCGAGATCCACAGGGACATGAAGGAAGGCCTGGATAACGCCGACATCGTGATGATGCTGCGCCTCCAGCGCGAGCGCATGGCCGGCGCCTTCATCCCATCCACCAAGGAATATTTCCGCTATTTCGGGCTGGACGAGGAAAAGCTCAGTCATGCCAAGCCGGATGCGCTGGTGATGCATCCGGGCCCGATGAATCGCGGAGTGGAGATCGATACCGCCGTCGCGGATGGCGCGCAGTCGCTTATCCGTGAGCAGGTGGAAGCGGGCGTCGCGGTCCGCATGGCCGTGCTCGAAGCGCTCGCCCGCAACCTGCCGAATGCCTGAGGGGAAAATCCGTTGAATAGTGCTCGCCCTCTGCTTCTGGCCAATGCCCTCCTGACCGATCCCGCCGCCCGCAGCCAGCAGCGCGGCGGCCTGCTGATTTGCGACGGCGTCATCGCCGATATCGGACCCCACCTCACCGCCGGTGCCGTTGGCCCGGATATTGCCGTCATCGACTGCGAAGGCCAGATCCTCGCACCCGGCCTCATCGACATGCGGGCCGTGACGGGCGAACCAGGCGCCGAGCATCGCGAAACGCTCGCTACCGCCTCTCAGGCCGCTGCCGCCGGCGGTGTCACCACCATCGTGTGCACGCCTGAAACCCATCCGCCGATCGACGATCCCGCCGTGGTCGATTTCGTGCTGCGCCGCGCCCGCGACACCGCCATCGTGCATGTCCATGCCATGGCGGCGCTGACCAAGGGTCTGGCCGGCCAGGAGATGACCGAAATCGGCCTGCTCGGCGAGGCCGGCGCCCTGGCCTTCACCGACGGCGCACGCAGCGTGATGAATGCGCGCGTGATGCGCCGGGCGCTGACATATGCGCGCGATTTCGACGCCCTCATCATCCATCACACCCAGGACAAGGACCTGGCCGGCGACGGGGTGATGAACGAGGGCGAATTTGCCAGCCGCCTCGGCCTGCCCGGCATCCCCGCCGAGGCCGAGGCAATGCTGCTGGAGCGGGACATGCGCCTGGTCGCCCTGACCGGCGGGCGTTATCACGCCGCCACCGTCACCTGCCGCGCCTCCCTGAACGTATTGCGCCGAGCCAAGCAGGACGGGCTCAACGTCACCGCCTCGACCTCGATCAACCACGTCACTCTCAACGAGAACGACGTCGACGGCTTCCGCACCTTCTGCAAGGTCTCGCCGCCGCTGCGCCATGAGGATGACCGCTTGGCCCTGGTGCAGGCCATCAAGGACGGGCTGGTCGACGCGATCGTCTCCGATCACAACCCCCAGGACGTCGAGACCAAGCGCCAGCCCTTCGCCGAGGCGGCCGACGGCGCCATCGGCCTGGAGACCATGCTCTCGGCGGGACTTCGCCTGGTACATGACGGTTCGCTCGACCTGATCGGCCTGCTGCGCGCCCTATCGACCCGCCCCGCCGAGATCCTGCGCCTGCCCGGCGGCACGCTGGCCAAGGGGGCCGGCGCGGACATCATCGTCTTCGATCCCGACGTGCCCTTCGTGCTCGACGCGGCCAAGCTGCGCTCGCGCTGCAAGAACTCACCCTTCGACGAAGCCCGCCTCAGCGGCCTGGTTTCGCGGACCTTCGTCTCTGGCAAGCAGGTGTTCGAGCGGAGCTGATACCAGCGCCCCCGTTCGCTGGAGCTTGGGAAAAGCCATGCAGGTCGCGTGTTGCCCGACCTGGCGCTGCGAAGGCGGTCGTTGATATGCCGGTCTGAAGACCGGCACACCAGACCGCGCCCAGGCATTATTCGTCGAAAGCCTGGTCCAAGGCCTGTTTCTGCGCCGCGCTGGGAGCGCCCAGATAGACCGGCCTGTCGCCGTCGCGGACCTCCGCCCAGGCCCGGCGGCCATCGGCCGTGAACAGGAAGACGCTGCCATATTCGGCACAGGTCACGTTGGTCGGGCAGACCATGGCGACGCGATAGGGAGAACCGTCGACATTCACCTGCTTGGAACCGAAGGTCATGTAGTCGCCCTTGCGCCTGAGGACGTCGGACAGATAGTCGGGAACGGGCGACAATTCCTTCAGCAGGGCACTATAGGCACCCTTGTAGGGCTGGGCCTTCACCAGCCTGTCCAGGGCGGGAAACTCCTTTTCGACCTGTTCGTTATAGGTCGGCTGCTGCGCGAGGGCAGCGCCGGCAAACGCGAGGAACAGGGCCGAAGCCACGATGGCACGCATTCAAATCTCCTTCAGTCGGCCGGCTCCCGCACATGCGGCCTGCGCTGGAGCAAAGCGCGTTCACATGCGAACGCTTGTTTGCCCTAGCTCTTAACTCTTTGTTCCGACCCGTCTTTGCGATTCTCGGTGATTCCGGGAAATCACAAAACGCTTTAGCGTCATACAGCATTGAACCAGCTCGACACATGGGGAAAGCCTTAGCGTGCTCCCGGGTCATCGCAATCTGGTGCCCATCAAAGGCTGAGGAAAACTCCTTCACCGGCACCTCACCCCGCGTGTCGATGAAAATTTTCGTGGCCGGGCCTTGGTCAGTGGCGATAGTGTGCGGCACGGACTTTTCCTTCAAAGCGAGCTGCCGATGTTTGCCGACCTGACCCTGACGACGACGCTGGCGGCGCTGCTGCTCGGCTATCTGCTCGGGTCGATCCCCTTTGGCCTGATTCTCACCCGGGTGGCAGGGCTGGGTGATATCCGCGCCATCGGCTCGGGCAATATCGGCACCACCAACGTCCTGCGCACCGGCCGCAAGGATCTGGCGGCGGCTACCCTGATCCTCGACGCTCTCAAAGGCACGGCCGCCGTGCTGCTTGCCCGCCATTTCTGGGGGGATGGGGCCGCCGTCGTCGCCGGGCTCGCCGCCTTTGTCGGCCATCTCTTCCCGATCTGGCTGAAATTCAAGGGTGGCAAGGGGGTCGCGACCTATCTCGGACTGCTTGCCGCCTTCGCCTGGCCCATCGCCATCTTCTTCGCACTGGTCTGGGTCCTGGTGGCCTTCACCACCCGCTATTCTTCCGCCTCCGCCCTGACCGCCAGTCTGCTGAGCCCGATCGGGCTGTTGCTGATGGGCTACCAGCGTGAAGCCCTGCTCTTTGCCGTCCTCTCGGCGGTCCTCTGGGTGATGCACCGCGCCAATATCGGCCGCCTCCTCAATGGCACGGAGAGCCGCATCGGAAAGAAGGCGTGACGTCGCCAGGCTCAGTCCTTCCGGATGAAGAAAAGCTGGATTGGCTGCGCCTGATCCGCTGCGACGGCATTGGCCCTATCAGCTTCAAGGGCCTCCTGGAAAGCCACGGCTCCGCCCGCGCGGTGATCGAAGCCTTGCCGGAGATCGCCAGGCGCAGCGGCCGAGCCCTCAAGCTGCCATCCGAGGCCAGCCTCCAGCGCGAATTGCAGGCCATGGCTGCCCTTGGCGCCCGCTTCGTGGCCATAGGCGAAGCGGATTACCCCGTCTCCCTGGCCGCTATCGATTCGGCTCCGCCCCTCCTCGCCGCCTGGGGTTCGCTCGCTCCCTTGTCCCGGCCGATGGTCGCTATCGTGGGCGCCCGCAATGCCTCCGCACTCGGACGCCGATTCGCTGCTACAATGGCGAGCGAACTCGCCAATGCCGGCTTCACCGTGGTTTCCGGCCTGGCACGCGGGATCGATGAAGCGGCCCATAGCGCGACGATCGGAAACGGCACCGTCGCCGTGGTCGGCGGCGGGCTCGGCAATATCTATCCTCCCCAGCACCTACAGCTCGCACGGGACATCGGCCAGGCGGGCTGCGTCCTGTCCGAAATGCCGTTCGACTGGGTGGCGACCGCACGTGATTTTCCCAAACGCAACCGTATCGTTTCGGGCCTGTCGCTTGGCGTGGTGATCATCGAGGCCGCCGCGCGTTCCGGCTCTCTCATCACCGCCCGCTTGGCTTTGGAACAGGGGCGGGAACTGATGGCAGTCCCGGGCTCCCCGCTCGACCCGCGCAACGAAGGCAGCAACAAATTGCTGCGCGAGGGTGCCGTCCTGGTCCGGCATGCCGGCGACGTGCTGGAAGCCCTTGCGCCACTGGTCGAGCGCCCGGTAGCGCCGCCGCGGCGACCCGTTCAACCTCGTTTCAATTTCGAGCCCCCCTCCTCCGAAGCCCCTCCCACCCCACCGTTCGCCTCGACGGGCGACCCCGACCAGGATCGGCTGATCGCCGTGCTCGGTCCCTCGCCCGTGGCTATGGATGAGCTGGTGCGCGCCAGCGGCCTCGATGCCCGGCGGGTTCAGCTCGCTTTGCTGGAGCTCGATATGTCGGGACGGATCGAACGGCACGGCAACGGCATGGTGTCGCTGTTGTAAGCCGCTCGGTCGAATTGACTTACCTTCGCCTTTTGCCCATCTTGCCGCCGCCTTGGTGGTTGCAACACCGCCTGATCCGACAAATGCGCCGGTTTGCAATTTTCGGATTTACCCTTATTTGGCAGTTAGTCGACGGCTCCAGGACGCCTATTCGCGCCGAAAGCCGGACGGCCTGCTCGTTTCCATGCCCTGTTTGGCCGGCCACCAAGGTGAGCTCCTGGCAGGGAAGATTTCGTTTTCCGCGTAGTGAACGGCCCGCCCCATGCCTGTCGTCATCGTTGAGTCGCCTGCCAAAGCACAGACGATCAACAAATATCTCGGTTCCAACTACCAGGTGATCGCCTCCTATGGTCACGTGCGCGACCTGCCGGCCAAGGACGGTTCGGTGGAGCCCGACGCCGATTTCGCCATGGTGTGGGAAAACGACGCCAAGGCCGGCAAGCGCCTGTCCGACATCGCCAAAGCGGTGAAGGAGAGCGACAAGCTCATTCTGGCAACCGACCCCGACCGCGAGGGCGAGGCGATCTCCTGGCACGTCCTGGAGATCCTGCGCCAGAAGCGCGCCATCAAGGACATTCCTGTCGAACGTGTGACCTTCAACGCCATCACCAAGGATGCGGTGCTGAAGGCCATGAAGGCACCGCGCGAGATCGACGAAGGCCTGGTCGACGCCTATCTCGCCCGCCGGGCCCTCGACTATCTCGTCGGCTTCCGCCTGTCGCCGGTGCTCTGGCGCAAACTGCCGGGCGCCCGCTCGGCCGGACGCGTTCAATCGGTAGCCCTGCGCCTGGTCTGCGACCGGGAACTGGAGATCGAGCGCTTCGTCGCCCGCGAATATTGGTCCCTCGTCGCTACGCTCGCCACGCCGCGCGGCGATCTGTTCGAGGCTCGCCTCGTCGGGGCCGACGGCCAGAAGATCCAGCGCCTCGACGTGGGCACGGAGAAGGAGGCGCTCGCCTTCCGGGACGCCCTCGATCGGGGCCATTATGTCGTCGCCAGCGTCGAGGCCAAGCCCGCCCGGCGCAATCCCTTCCCGCCCTTCACCACGTCGACGCTGCAGCAGGAGGCCAGCCGCAAGCTCGGCCTGTCGCCCAACCGCACCATGCAGATCGCCCAGCGTCTCTATGAAGGCGTGAACTTGAATGGCGAACAGGTCGGCCTGATCACCTATATGCGTACCGATGGCGTCGACATGGCCCCGGAGGCCGTCGCTGCCGTGCGCAGCATGATCGGCAAGAGCTATGCCCCGGGCTATTTGCCCGAAACGCCGCGCCGCTACACCACCAAGGCCAAGAACGCCCAGGAAGCCCACGAGGCGATCCGCCCGACCGATCCCTTCCGCACCCCCAAGGATGTCGCCCGTTTCCTCGACAACGAGCAGGCCCGGCTCTACGAGTTGATCTGGAAGCGTACGATTGCCAGCCAGATGGCGTCCGCCGAGCTCGAGCGCACCACCGTCGACATCCTGGTCGAGGCCGGCGGCCGCAAGCTCGACCTGCGCGCGACCGGTCAGGTCGTCAAGTTCGACGGCTTCCTCACGCTCTACAATGAAGACCGCGACGATGATGGCGACGAGGAAGACGGCAAGCGCCTGCCCGCCATGTCGGCTGGCGAAACGCTCGACAAGAAATCGATCGCCGCTACCCAGCATTTCACCGAGCCGCCGCCGCGCTACAGCGAGGCAACGCTGATCAAGCGCATGGAGGAACTCGGTATCGGGCGGCCCTCGACCTATGCCGCGACGCTCGCCACGCTGCGGGATCGCGAATATGTCTCCGTCGACAAGAAGCGCCTGAAGGCCGAGGACAAGGGCCGCCTCGTCACCGCCTTCCTCGAGAGCTTCTTCGCCCGTTACGTCGAATATGACTTCACCGCCGCGTTGGAGGAAAAGCTCGACCGCATCTCCAACCACGAGCTCGACTGGAAGGAAGTCCTGCGCGATTTCTGGCGTGATTTCTCAGCCGCCATCGACGGCACCAAGGAATTGCGCACCACCCAGGTGCTCGATGCCCTCAACGACCTGCTCGGTCCTCACATCTTTCCCGACCGGGGCGACGGCTCCAATCCGCGCCAATGCAAGGTGTGCGGTACCGGCACGCTCTCGCTCAAGCTCGGCAGGCAGGGTCCCTTCATCGGTTGCTCCAACTATCCCGAATGCCGTTACACCCGCAATTTCTCCGCCGGCGCCGGCGCGAATGGCGAGGCGGAAGGTGGCGGGGAGGCAGGCACGAAGAAGCTGGGGACCGATCCGGAAACCGGCCTCGACGTCACGCTTCGCGACGGGCGTTTCGGTCCTTACGTCCAACTCGGCGAAGGCGACAAGCCCAAGCGTTCCAGCCTGCCGCGCGGCATGAGTGCCTCCGGCGTCGACCTGGAGCGGGCATTGGCGTTGCTCTCTCTGCCCAGGGAAGTCGCCGTCCATCCGGATACGGGAAAGCCGATCCTAGTCAATATAGGCCGCTACGGTCCTTATGTTCAGCATGAGAAGACCTTTGCCAGCCTCGACAAGGACGACGACGTGCTCTCGATCGGCGCCAATCGGGCGGTCGACCTCATCCTCACCAAGGAGAGCGGCGGTGCAGGCCGCCGCTTCGGCGGCAGCGCCCCGGCCGGCCGGCCCCTCGGCGATTATCCCGGCGGCGGCAAGATCGAGGTCAAGCCTGGCCGCTATGGCGCCTATGTCACCAATGGCAAGGTCAACGCCACCCTGCCCAAGGGTATGGAAGCCGATTCCGTCACCCTCGAGCAGGCGATCGAGTTGATCGCCGCCAAGGCCGGCAAGGCACCGGCGGCCAAGAAGGCGCCAGCCAAGAAAGCCACCGCCGCCAAGAAGCCTGCCGCCAAGAAGGCAACCAAGGCAATCGTCGATTCCGACGAGGTGCCATTCGATACCGATTGAGGCGGCGTTTCCGGCAACTGTAGTTGAGCGAGTGTCAGGCCTTGAACGGGGCCTGATCGCGCAAGATTGCATTGAGAGTGATGA
>NZ_JAGIPY010000085.1:0-277 GCF_017813775.1 Labrys sp. LIt4 | reverse complement strand
GGAAGCGCCTCGGAGGGCCTCAGGATTTGAGCAAAGTAGGTGTATCCGCTATCCTTGGCCAGATCCTGCTGGCAAGAGATGTCGACGGCAATGAGTCTTGCCCAGATGAAGACCATGACGGGCTTCAGCTCCTGTGCAGCAGACTGGAGCAGCTTGAGCACATATGGGAAGATGCCTATACTTAGCGCGAGCTGCACAGACCAGGGTCCGAGGTCAAGAAAACGGCCCAGGAGAATTAGAGCTCGTACTCTGTGCTGTTGGCTAAGAAGTACTTGCA
>NZ_JAGIPY010000084.1:0-278 GCF_017813775.1 Labrys sp. LIt4 | reverse complement strand
ACCCGCGTACAAGAATGTCCGGCTGGTCAGCCGGATCAAGGAACTGTGGGAAAAAAACTTTGCGCAGCGAGAGATGCTGCGCATCCTCAACGAGGAAGATGGCTTTGATATAAAGTCGAGAGAGTTGGTGAGAGTACGCTCTAGGAATCGGTGGCTGCTCCGTCGTCCAAATGGGGAGAAGGCACCGCTGTCTGACATCCAGGATGAAACCGAGTCTGCCGACGACACATTGGCCTCGCCGGAAGTTCGGAATTCGCCGATTCGTTCGCCTCACAAGC
>NZ_JAGIPY010000083.1:0-279 GCF_017813775.1 Labrys sp. LIt4 | reverse complement strand
GGGCTAGGAATAAACCTCTCCTTGGTCAACGTGTCCCGGTTAAGGTAGCCGCGGGAAACACAGTCACCAGCCAAATAAAGTTCGCCAACTGCATTTACCGGTACTCTCTGCAGGCGATCATTCAAGACAAAGGCACGAGAACCTTGCAGCTCATCGCGTAGAGGCTTTGAAAATGACGCAGAAGGTGCAAAAGAGGTGACCAAATTGTAAACAGTGGTCTCGGTAATGCCATAGGCATTGTTAATCAAGCCGTTGAACTGGGCGCGGAGCGATTCGTAC
>NZ_JAGIPY010000082.1:0-279 GCF_017813775.1 Labrys sp. LIt4 | reverse complement strand
ACATGTTGTCGGCAAAGATGGCTGACGAAGGAGCACGGCCGCCCCAGGTACGTCTCAGGATCTGTAATAGAAGTCAGCCATCAGAGTTTACAATATATTGAGGCAACTACACGTACCTCTGGAACGAGGAAAGTCTGGTGAGCGTGATGGAATGCTCGGACAGGGAACTTGAACTCGTTGGTGTGATCAACCATGGCCTCAAGGTCGGGAACAGTGTAACAGTGGGTGTTGATGTGAACCTGTCCACGGAGAGCTGCGCCCAGAGACTCCCAGAAAATC
>NZ_JAGIPY010000081.1:0-279 GCF_017813775.1 Labrys sp. LIt4 | reverse complement strand
GTGCGCGTGCTCGAGCACCGCCAGGGCGTGCGGCTGGCCTGCCCGGAGGAGATCGCCTTTTCCAGCGGCTGGATCGATGCCGATCAACTGCGCCATCTCGCCAGCAAGGTCGAAAACAGCGCTTACGGCAAATATCTCCTGCGCGTGCTGGAAGAAGCATCGCTCCTGTGGTGAGGCCGCCCGTGCGGCCGAAGAACCAGCTTGGGAAGCGGACGAGATCATGCTGTTCAACATCGAATCGGACGAGGGCGGCGAGATCACCGGCTATGTCGTGCCGGA
>NZ_JAGIPY010000080.1:0-280 GCF_017813775.1 Labrys sp. LIt4 | reverse complement strand
ACTGTGGTGTAGCGAAATGTATGGTGTGAGTTTCGTAGCTGCTTATTTCGAGAGCGTTTTGGATCACGCGTTGAGAGAGTGGAAATGCATAGGTGGTGAGTGAGCCGAAGACGAAAACGACAATGGTGCAATTTATGAGGGTGGATGAAACAGCCTGCCGGAAAGGCATAAACGACTTTTCAAGTCCGTCATAGAACAACGCAGCAGCCGCCTCCTTCGCCCTTCTCAAACGTTAACAGCGCCGCGCGTGTGGCGGCTTCGAATACGTCGTCTACGCCCT